>DASXZK010000015.1:0-90358 GCA_036501965.1 Solirubrobacteraceae bacterium | reverse complement strand
GGGGGCGAGCTCTCACGGGTGATGCTCGCGCTGCTGAGCGTCGCCCATGGCAGTGCGCAGGGAGGCGATCCTGCCGCCCGGGCGATGCTCGTGTTCGACGAGATCGACGCCGGGATCGGGGGCCACACCGCGCGGGCCGTCGGCGAGCACCTGAGGGCGCTCGCCGTCGGCCGGCAGGTGCTGTGCATCACGCACCTGCCGCAGGTGGCCGCGCTGGGCGAGCGTCACTTCACGATCGTCAAGGACACCAGGGCGCGGCCGGCGCGCACGACGGTCACCTCGCTCGAAGGGGACGCGGTCGTCACCGAGCTGGTGCGGATGATGGGGGCGGCTGACGAGGACACTGGCGCTGCCGATCACGCTCGTGAGTTGTTGCGGGTGGCGGCATGAGGGCTGGCGTGGGTGCTCTCCCGGGCTGCGCGTGCTTGGGGGCGACGCGGCCGCTCCGGGATCCGGAACGTTCGCGAGCGCAGTCCGGGAGAGCACCCACGCCACCTGCGACCGGCCTTCGCTCGCCGCTTGCGCCCTCCAGCCTTGAGCTGGGTGGGGGAATCGGCGGGGCGGTGAGTCGGTCAGTTGTCGCCGAGGCCGCGGATGAATTCGGCGTTGCCTCGGAGGGCGGGTTCGTAGCGGGCGATCTCGGGGGAGTCGACGTGGTCGGCGATCGTGTCCAGGAGGACGGCGATGGCGCCGTTCGGGTGGCCGGAGGCGTGGAGGGTGAATGCCTTCCAGACGGGCAGGGAGGGGGAGGCGGGGAACTCGGCGATCGCGCGGTCGAGCACGTCGAGGGATTCCTCGAAGCGGTCGAGCTGACGGAAGGTGCTGGCGAGCTGCAGCAGGCACTGGCGGCGCAGGCGGCCCTCCAGGCCGAGCTCCAGCGCGCGGGTGTAGAAGCCGAGCGCGGTCTCCTCATCGCCGGCGGTGTCGTAGGAGCCGCCGACCTCGTAGACGACGCGCGGGTTGTCGGAATGTTCGGCCAGGAGCCGCTCGAAGGCGTCGATCGTCGGCTGCATCCGATCGCGGTCGCGCGCGGCGAAGATCCGGTCCATCTGGGCGTCGAGATCGCTCACGGTGGTCCATTCAAGCGCGTCAGGTGCGCCGGAGGATCGGCGGCCACGTCTTCACCCAGCGCTCCTTGCCACCAGCCAAACGCAGGCCGCGTCCCACCGAGCGCCGGGGTGAACGGTGGCGTGAGGACTCTCCTGAGCCGCCCTCGCGTACGCCCCATACCCAAGCGCGGTGTCGTCGCCGGAGAGCCCGGGCGGCACAGGAGAACCCTCACGCCACCCCCACCACCCACCCAGCAAGGCCCTGGAGAGGCCGAAGCTGCACTTTCCGAGGACCGCGTGAAGAGTCTGCCGGAGGGCTGGCTAGAGTCCAGGACCAGCTGATGGCTCACGGCGAAACGCGCTTCATCTTCATCACCGGCGGGGTGGTTTCATCGCTCGGCAAGGGCATCGCCGCAGCGTCGATCGGTCGCCTGCTGGTGGCGCGCGGCCTCTCGGTGCAGCTGCAGAAGTTCGACCCGTACATCAACGTCGACCCCGGCACGATGTCGCCCTACCAGCACGGCGAGGTGTTCGTGACCGAGGACGGTGCCGAGACCGACCTTGATCTCGGGCACTACGAGCGCTACACGGACGCGAACACCAGCCGCGCCTCCAACGTCACCGCCGGTGGCATCTACAACACGGTGATCCGCCGCGAGCGCCGCGGCGACTACCTGGGCGCGACCGTGCAGGTGGTGCCGCACATCACCAACGAGATCAAGCACCGGGTCAAGCTGATGGCCGACTCCTCGGAGGTCGACTTCGTCATCACCGAGATCGGTGGCACGGTCGGTGACATCGAATCACTGCCGTTCCTGGAGGCGATCCGCCAGTTCCCGGTCGACGTCGGGCGTCGTCGCTGCATGTTCATCCACCTCACGCTCGTGCCCTGGATCGGTCATGCCGGGGAGCTGAAGACCAAGCCGACCCAGCACTCGGTCAACGAGCTGCGGCGCATCGGCATCAACCCCGACATGGTCATGGCCCGCTCGGCCTCGGAGCTGTCGACCGAGATCCGATCGAAGATCGCGCTGTTCGCCTCATTGCCGGTCGACGCGGTCGTGTCCGCCTACGACGTCGACGACGTCTACAAGGTCCCGCTCGCGTTCAACGACCAGGGCGTCGACGAGTTCATCCTCTCGGAGTACTTCGGCATCGATGCCGGGCCGCCCGATCTGTCCGGCTGGGACGCGATCGTCCGCCGCGCCGGAGAGGCCGACCGGGAGACCCGGATCGCGCTGGTCGGCAAATACGTCCAGCTCGAGGACGCGTACCTGTCGGTTGCCGAAGCGCTGCGCCACTCCGGTGTCCACCACGGCGCCAGGGTGAAGATCGAATGGATCGACTCCGAGACCGTCACCGATCCCGACGTCAACCGGCTCCTGCACGATGTCGACGGGATTCTCGTCCCGGGCGGCTTCGGCGGTCGCGGCTGGGAGGGCAAGATCGAGGCAGCCCGGATCGCGCGTGAGCGCAAGATCCCCTACCTGGGGATCTGCCTCGGCATGCACGTCGCGGTGAGCGAGTTCGCCCGCCACGTGTGCGGGATGGAGGGCGCAAACTCCACCGAGATGGACCTTGAGACACCGTTCCCGGTGATCGACCTGCTGCCCGAGCAGAAGGAGATCGCCGACATGGGCGGGACCATGCGCCTCGGCGCCGATCCGGTGAAGCTCCACGACGAGACGCGCATCCGCGCGATCTACGACGAGCCCGTCGTCTATGAGCGCCACCGCCACCGCTACGAGGTCAACAACCATCTGCGCCGGCGGCTGGAGAGCGGGGGGCTGGTCTGCAGCGGAACCTCGCCGGACGAGCGGCTGGTCGAGGCGGTGGAGCTGCCCGCCGAGACACACCCGTTCTACGTCGCCTCGCAGTACCACCCCGAGTTCAAGTCTCGGCCCGAGCGCCCCGCACCGCTGTTCCGCGACTTCGTCGGCGCCGCGCTGGACTATGCCGCCTCGGGCGCGACGGCCGGGGACATCGCCGCCACCCGTTCGTGACCCGCGCCGGTGCAGCCGAGCGCGAGCGGCTGCACGAGACGTTCGCCGCCCTCTGCCGCATCGAGAGCCCGTCAGGCCATGAGCGCGGGTGCGCCGACTGGCTGACGCGTGAGCTGACCGCGATGGGGCTCGAGGTCGACGAGGACACGACCGGGCCCGAGGTCGGGGCCGACGCGGGCAACCTCTACGCGCGGATCCCCGGCGCAGCCGAGCGATCCGGCGGCCAGGCCGGCCCGCACATCCTGTTCTGCGCTCACATGGACACGGTGCCGCTCGCCGCGCCCGTCGAGCCGGCGCTCGTCGACGGGGTCTGGGCGAACGTGAACGAGGCGATCCTCGGCGCCGACAACAAATCCGCGGTCGCGATCCTCATCGAGCTGGCGCGCCGCTATTCCGGCCCGACCGCGCCGGCGACCGGGCTTGAGTTCGTGTTCACGATCAGCGAGGAGACCTCGCTCGGCGGAAGCGCCGCCTTCGACACCTCGCGGCTGCGCTCGACGTACGGCTTCGTCTTCGACCAGGCGACCCCGATCGGCGGCGTGATCGTCGCCTCGCCGACCCACTACCGGATCATCGCGCGGCTGCACGGGCGGGCCGCGCACGCCGGAGTGCGCCCGGAGGCGGGCCGCTCCGCAATCCAGGCGGCCGCACGCGGCATCGCCACCATGGAACTCGGCCGGCTCGACGAGCAGACCACCGCTAACGTCGGCATGATCCACGGCGGCTCGGCGATCAACGTCGTGCCCGAGCACTGCGAGGTGGTCGCCGAGGTCCGGAGCATCGACGACGCCCGCTCGGCGGCGGTCACCACCGAGCTCATCGACCATCTCCAGGACGCCGCCGACGCTGCGGAATGCGACCTCGACCTGAAGGTCGAGCGGATGTTCCAGGGCTACCGCCACGCCGCCGGCGCTCCCCAGGTGGCGATCGCCGAGCGCGCGCTCACCTCCTGCGGCTACACCCCGGAGCGGATCGTCTCCGGCGGCGCCTCCGACGTCAACTCGTTCATGGTCGACCGCTTGCCATGCGTCTGCCTCGCGGACGGCGTCCAGGCCAACCACACCTCCGCCGAGCGGGTGAGCGCCCAGGCGCTCGAGGACATGCTCGAGGTCGCGCTCGTGATCGTCGAGGAGTCCGCACTGGAGCTGTCCGACGGCGGCGCGCGATGACCCCGCTCGGAGGCTTTGAGGTGATCGGAGCCGAGGAACACTGGCGCGGAGCGGTGATCGGAGCCGGCGTGAGCCACTACCGCCACGCCGACGGCGCCATCGTGGCCCGGGACACGGTCTGGCATCCCGGCGCCGTCGGGATCATTGCGCTCGACGACGAGCACGTGTGGCTCACGCGCCAGCCGCGCGAGGTCACCGGGCTCATCGACTCGCTCGAGATCCCCGCCGGCAAGCTCGACGTCCCCGGCGAGAGTCCGCTCGCCTGCGCCCGGCGAGAGCTCGCCGAGGAGATCGCCAAACAGGCGGCGGACTGGCGCGAGCTGCGCGGCTTCTACACGAGCGTCGGCTTCTCCGACGAGCACATCTGGTTGTTTCTCGCGCGTGACCTGCGCGATAGCGACGGGCAGGGGGCGCCCGACGAGGATGAACGGATCGAGATCGTCCCCTGGCCGCTCGGAAGGCTCGATGACGCGATCGCGCAGAGCGAGGACGCCAAGACACTGATCGCGCTCCAGTGGCTCGCGCTCGAGCGGGCCGCGGGCCGTCTGTGAGCCGGCGCTCCTGCGCTGAACGAATTCTGCCGCGGCCACCCTCCGTGGAAGGAGAGAGCGGTGGCGGTGGCGAACCACCGAGACCACGATGGCAACCGTCGAGGCCACCGCCGCCCAGCGCCGGCTCACCGATCTGACGCTGGACTTCCTGGCGAGCCTCGAGCTCGAACGCGGGCTGTCGCGCAACACGCTTGAGGCGTACCGGTCCGACCTGCAGCAGTTCGGCTCCTTCCTCGGCCCGCGTGGGCGCGATCCGCTCGAGGTGACCCCCGCCGACCTGGCCGGATTCGTCTCCGAGCTCGCCGCCGGGCGCGATGGCCGCCCGCCGGTCGCGCCGGCGACGCTTCAGCGCAAGATCGCCTGCCTGCGCTCGTTCTACCGCCACCTGCGGCGCGAGCAGCTGCTCGACCACGACCCGACCTCCGAGCTGCGCCCGCCCCGCTCACGCGGCCGGCTGCCCCGCGTCCTCTCGCGCGACGAGGTGGCGCGCCTGCTGGCCCAGCCGCGCGGCAGCGGTCCGGGCCCGCTGCGGGACCGCGCGCTGCTGGAGACGATGTACGCATGCGGCCTGCGCGCGAGCGAGGCGATCTCACTCGAGCTCGCCGAGCTCGACCTGGAGGCGGCGATCCTCCGCGCCCACGGCAAGGGCTCCAAGGAGCGCCTGGTCCCGATCGGATCGAAGGCCGTGGAGAGCCTCGGCACCTACCTGGAGCAGGGGCGGCCGCGGCTGATCGGGCTGCGCGACGAGCCCCGGGTGTTCCTGAACCTGCGGGGGCGGGGCCTCTCGCGCCAGGGGCTCTACAAGATCGTCCAGGGTCACGCGCGGACCGCGGGCCTTGAGGAGCGGATGAGCCCGCACACGCTGCGCCACACGTTCGCCACCCATCTGCTCGCCGGCGGCTGCGACCTGCGCTCGCTGCAGGAGATGCTCGGCCATGCGGACATCGGCACCACGCAGATCTACACCCATCTGTCGACCGAACGGCTGCGCGACGTCTACTTCGACGCCCACCCGCGTGCGCAGATCGATCGCTCGGGCGGGCGCGGTCAGCGCCCCGGCTGACCGCTGACCGCCGACGCACGCCGTGCGACGCGCCTTCGTGATCGTGCTCGACGCCTGCGGCGTCGGCGCGCTCGCCGACGCCTCCGACTACGGCGACGCGGGCACCGACACGCTCGGCCATCTGGCCGCCGCGCTGGACGGTCTGCGTCTGCCGACCCTCCAGGCCCTGGGTCTCGGGTCCGCACACCCGCTGCGCGGAGTGCCACGCGCCGCCCGTCCGGTGCTCCATGGCCGCCTGCACGCGCTCGGCGCCGGCAAGGACTCGACGGCGGGCCACCGTGAGCTGATGGGCCTCATCGCCACGCAGCCGGCGCCCACCTATCCCGACGGGTTCCCCGAGGAGGTGCTCGCGATCATCTCGGCCGCGGCCTCGGGCCGCGGGGTGATCTGCAACCGTCCGGACAACGGGATCGACGCGATCGACAGCTTCGGGGGCGAGCATGTCGCAGGTGGCGATCTGATCGTCTACACAAGCCAGGACTCCGTCCTGCAGATCGCGGCCCATATCGACGTCGTCGCTCCGGACGCGCTCTACGGGATCTGCGGGCGTGTGCGCACAGCGCTCCCGGAGCGGCACGCGGTTGGCCGGGTGATCGCGCGCCCGTTCGAGGGGCCCGAGGGCGCGTACGCGCGCACCGACGGGCGCCGGGACTACGCGCTCATGCCGGGGCGCAGCTACCTGGACACGCTCGGCGCCCATCAGGTGCCCGTCCACGCGGTCGGCAAGGTCGGGCAGCTGTTCGCGGGGCGCGGCATCGACGTCGAGCACCTCGGCGCGACGAACGCGGTCGCGATCGACGAGACCTCGCGGTTGATCGATCGGCTCGAGCACGGTCTCGTGTTCACCAACCTGATCGAGACCGACCAGGTCTACGGGCACCGTCATGACCTGGAGGGTTTCGCGGGCGCGCTCGAGCGGATCGACGAGGCGGCCTCCCACTGGGTCGCCGCGATGCGCGATCAGGACATGCTCGTGCTCACCGCCGACCACGGCTGTGATCCGACCTCGCCGAGGACCGATCACACGCGTGAGCACGTCCCGCTGCTCGCTCGCTTCGCGGGTCACCGCGGTCGCCGCCACGATGGTCCGATGGCCGACGTCGGCGCCAGCGTGCTGGCGTGGCTCGCCGGCGCCGAGGACCATTCGCTGCCGGGTCATTCGTTCGTGTGAGCGGCGCCGCGCGTGCCCGCACCGACCGGGCGGCGCGGCGGCTATAGATAGGCGCGATGCCCGAGCTTCCCGAGGTCGAGACGATCCGCCGGCAACTCGCTCCTCACCTGGAGGGGCGAGGGCTCGCCGCCGTCGAGGTGCTCGATCCGCGCTGGACGGCCCCGCGGGCTCCCGGAGAGGTCGCCGCCGCGCTCACCGGTCGCACCGTCCTCGGCCTCGGCCGCGCCGGGAAGTACCTCATCTGGGAGCTCTCGGACGATCTCCATCTGCTCATGCACCTGCGGATGACGGGCACGCTGCTGTTCGACCCGCCCGCCGACCCGCCCCACACGCGTGTCCGGGTCGCGCTCTCGGACGGCCATCGTCTCGTCTATATCGATCCGCGGCGCTTCGGGACCGCCCATCTGGTGGAGAGCTCGCAGGCGCGGGCGGCCTATCTCGGCAGCCGGCTCGGCCCGGAGCCACTCACCGCGGCGTTCACGCAGTCCTACCTGCGCACCGCCGCGCGCGGCCGGACCGCGCCGGTGAAGGCGTTCGTGCTTGATCAGCGGCGGATCGCGGGCGTCGGCAACATCTACGCCGACGAGGCGCTGTTCCGTGCCGGGATCCACCCGCTGCGGGCGGCCGGCTCGCTACGCCCCGCCCAGCTGGAGGCGCTGCGTGAGGGGATCGAGGGGGCGCTCGCCGCCGGCATCGAGGCGAAGGGCGCGACGATCGACGATTTCCGCCATCTCGACGGCGCCTACGGCTCCTTCCAGGACCAGTTCCTGGTGCACCTGCGCGAGGGACAGCCGTGCGTGCGCTGTGCCACGCCGGTGCGCAAGCTGGTCGTCGGCGGGCGCGGCACCTACGTGTGCGAAAGCTGCCAGCCGCGGCCTCGCCGCCGCGTGAGCCGCTAGACGGCGAGAAGGCCCGGCAGGCGCCCGTCGCGGTCGGCCGCGAGGAGTTCCTGGAAGCCGCCGATCGACTCGCCGTCGATCACGATCTGCGGGAAGGTGTACATCCCGGTCTTCGCGATCAGCTCGTTGCGGCCGTCCGGGTCGCGTGCGAGATTGATCTCGGTGTACTCGATCTGACGCTTGGCCAGCAGCTTCTTGGCGCCCACGCAGAACGGGCATTGCTCGGTGGTGTACAACGTGACTTGCTTCATGACTTCATTTAGTATAGCAAGGGGGGGACCGTGGCCGGGCCGCTGAGGGCCGAGGCGATCGTGCTGCGCTCGATCCGCTACGGGGAGGCGGATCGGATCCTTCACCTGTACACGCTCGAGCACGGCCGGCTGTCCGCGATCGCCAAGGGCGCTCGCCGCGCGCGCAGCCGGTTCGGCGCGCGGCTGGAGCCGTTCATGCGGGTGCGCGCGCAGCTGCATGAGGGGCGCAGCGATCTGCTCACGGTCACCGCGGTCGACACCGTGGCCACCCATGCCGGCCTCCGTGAGCACGCCGCCACGCTCGATGTCGCCGCGCGTGCCTGCGATGCGATCGCACGCCTGTTCGAGACGCGCGATCCCCACCCGGAGGTGTTTCACCTGCTCGCCAACGAGCTCGCGCTGCTCGCGTCCGACCCGGCGCACGGCCGCGCCGGCAACGGCCTCGCCTTCCGGATGAAGCTCCTGCTGGCGGCAGGCATCGTGCCCCAGCTGTCGGCGTGTACCGTCTGCGGGGAGACCGAGCACCTGCGCGGCTTCTCGGGGGCGGCGGGCGGCGTCGTGTGCGGGTCGTGCGAGGCGGGGTCGTTCGCTCTCTCCGAGGACGCCTATCGCTTCCTCGTCGCCGCGCTCGGCAGCCCGCTCGCCGAGGCCCCTGACGGGAGTGAACGGGTGCTGCGCCAGGTCGAGCGAGCGATCGGCGAGACGACCGAGCACCACGCGAACGTGCGGCTGCGGCCGCTGCTCGCGGTCTGAGCCGTCCGCCGGTCAGTGGTGGGCGTGGCTGCTCCCCCGCGCCTTGCGTTTGGCGGGGTGACCGGTGCTCGGGCGGTGCTTGCGCGAGGGCTTCTGATGCGTGGAGCCTGAGCTGGAGGGCTTCGAGCCCTTCGACGAGGCAGTCGCCGCCGCCGTGAAGGTCACCGATGTCCGCTCGAGCGTGGCATGGCTGCTCGAGGCGGTGAGCACCGTCCGCAGCGTGTGGGCGCTGGCGAGCAGTCTGGTCCCCGCCCGGTTGAGCGAGACGGTCACGGTGCGGCGATCGCCGGCCGCGATGCGCACCGTCTGGGAGCCCACGACGACCACGTGGACGCTCGGCCGGTGGCCACGCGCGGTGGCATGAGCGTGCGACGCGGTCGTCGGCTCGGTCGCGGTCAGCGTGAGCGTCACCGGGCAACTCGACCGCTCCGGGCAGCGCAGGACGATCGACAGGTCGGTCCCGGAGACGGTGTGGACGGGGACCGAGACCGTCGCCGTGCCGCTCGAGCGCCCGCCGCTCCCGTCCCCCGCCCCGTCGGTGGGATCGTCCCCGAGCCCGTCGTCGCCGAGGTCGATCAACGGCGTGCTCGGGTCCGAGGCGGCCTGCGCGGTGCCGTAGGCGTTGGTTGCGGTCTCGACGACGACGATCGAGTCGTTGACGTCGTTCTCGGTCGTCGTGTAGGAAGCCCGCGTCGCGCCCGGGATCGGGGTGCAGACCGTGCCCGTGATGTCGCAGTCCTCCCATTGCACGGCGATGCTCGGGTTGTTCTGCCACTCGCCTGGGATGTCGGTGAGCACCTCGCCAACGTTGCCCTGGTCGCCGTCGATCTCCGGGGGGCTGAGGTTGACCGGAGCGAGCGTGGTCACCGCGTTCGTCGTCGCCGACGTGGCGGTGTTGGACCCGCCGGCGTTCGACGCGGTCTCGACGACCTCGATCTGGTTGCCGACATCGCTCTGGGTCGGGCTGTAGCTCGAGCCGTTGCCGACGACGGTGCACGGGTCCCCGTAGGGATCGCAGTCCTCCCACTGCTCGCTGAGCTGGGTCGGCGAGCCGCTCCAGGTGCCCTCGGTGACGGTGAGCGTCCCGCCGGCAGCGGCCGTTCCGCTGATCGTCGGCAGCGTCTGGTTCTGGGGCGGCTCGGGGGTGATCGTGGCGACGATGCCCGACCCGCCGCCGACGGTCCCGAAGGAGGCCGCCCAGCCGTTGTCGTCCTTGGGGAACGGCGGGGTGCCGGGCGTGCGCGAGCCGAAGCTGAGCAGTCCGAGCGTCTCGGTCGAGCTCGGCGGGGTGAGAGCGTCGCCGTCGAAGGCGACGGTCCCGGCGAAGGTCGCGTTGCCGGTGACGGCGAGCGCCGGCGCTGATCCAGACTCTGGGGTGGACTGGCCGGCGTCGAGTTGCAGCGTCGCCCCGCTGCCGACGTTCAGCGATCCGATCGAGCCGCTGGCGTCGGGCATGATCTCGAGGCTGGTGCTGGGGCCGGTGACCGAGAGCTTGCCGAGTCCGGAGATCGTGCCCTCGAGCACGCGCGAGACGTCTGTCCCCTGAACCGAGAGCGTCGTGCCCGATGGAACCACGTAGCCGCCGGTGTCGGTGGTCTGGCTGGAGGCGGCGATCACCAGGGTGCTGCCGTTGCCGACCGTCACCGTCCCGGCGTTGTCGAACGTGGCCGTCTGGACGGTGGTGGTCCCGGTGGAGGTCATCGTCGCCCCCTGATCGTTGAGCAGCGTGCCCGACGGATCGCAGTTGGTGTTGGCCGCGCTCCGGCCGAGGTTGGCGTTTGAGCCGAGCGACAGGCTCCCCGCGTTCTCGAGCGTCGCGCCCTCGTCGATGCACGCCTTCGCCGATCCGGCGATCGTCATCGCTCCGTCGTTGACGAGGTCGATGTCCTCGCCGAGTTGGGCGTCGGGGCCGTTGAACGTCGTCGCCGTACCGGCGGGAATCGTGGCGAATCCGATGCCGTCGAGATCGCCGCTGACCGTCATCGTCGGGGTGGTGCCGCCGGCCGGCCCCTGGAGCGTCTCGTCGACCTCTGCGGTCGCTCCGTCGCTCACCACGACGCGGTTGAGCGTGCTGAGGTTCGCATCGCTCTCGAAGTCCGTCGTGCCGCTGTTCAGAACGAGCGTGCCGCCGCCCGAGAACGCCGTGCCCTCGTCGATCGTACGATTGGTGGGGTCGAACTCGAGCGTCGCGCCCTGGGCGATTGCATAGGTTCCCGTGTCGGCAGTGCCGGCGCTGCTCGAGGCAACGATGCCGAGCGTGCCGCCGCTGCCCGTCGCCTCGACGGCACCGCCGTTGTCGAAGTAGGCAGGCGCCACCGTGGCCGACCCAGGGGCGATGATCGTCCCCTCGTTCGTGATCTGGCCACCGCCGAGGCCGCGCTCACAGGCGCCGGAGTCCGACGCGCCCAGATCCGAGTCTTGACCGAGCGTGAGCGTTGCCGGCGAGCCGATCGTCACCGTCGCGGACGGGTCCTCGCAGACGTCGACGTTGGCCCCGAGGGTCGTCGTGGCGTCGTCCTCGAGCGTGAGGTCATTCGCGAGATCGATCTGACCGGAGACTCCGGCGGTGAGCGAGAGCGACGAGCCGACGTCGAGGGTGCCCGGGCCGTCCAGGATGCTGCCGGTCTTCGAGGTCAGGTGGTCGATCGTCGCCTGAGTTGTCGTCGCCTCTGAGACGATCGTGCCGCTGTTGGCCACCCCGCCTCCGCTTGAGCCCATACAGTCGGCCTGGGTCTCGCCGCCGAGGTCGGCGCCGTCGCCGAGCGTGACCGTGCCGGAGTTGGCGAGCGTGTCGCCGGTCGCGAGGCAGACGTCGAGGTCCGGGTCGACGTTCGTCGTGCCCTGGACGGCGACGGTGAGCCCGGACCCGAGCACGTCGGGAGTTCCCGGGCTGGCGGGCGTCGCGTTCTGCAGGTCGAGCTCGCCGGTGACGGTGAGGCTCTCCGAGCCGTCCGTGGTGATGGTGGCGCCGTCCAGCTCGAGGCCGGCGACCGTGAAGTTCGTCGTGGCCGCGTCGAGCTCGGCGCTCGTGCCCTGACCGATGCAGGCGACATCGGTGCTCTGGGGGGTGCCGTTGCTCCAGTTCCCGGCGTCCGACCACAGGCCGTCGCCGGCGATGCCGGTCCAGGTGTCGGTGCACGGGGCGACGCTCGCGGAGGCCGGGGCCGCACACGCGAGCGCGGCCGCGACGCCGACGAGCAGCATCAGAGCGAGCCGCCGGGGCGTTTTGAAGTCGCGCAACTGCATGACGGGAGGGGCGTAAGCCCTGAGAACTGATCGGTCGGCTGGGGGCGAGCCTTGAGCGGCTCGTCGTCCGTGCACGCCAGGTATCGAACCGCTCGGCGTGTTTCACCCGCTAACACGGGCGCTCTGCCTGGCGCTGTCAGAATCGGAGCGTGGACCGTCTGTCCAACACCCGCAGCGACGCCCACCCTTCCGGCCCGGTCGCCGAGGGCTTCCGTGAGCGGATGTCCGCGCGCGAGGAGGGCTTTCTCTCGCCGCTCGCGGTCCGCTCCTATCCGGCCCACCGGGCCGTGCCCGAACCTGACTGCGGTCTGCGCACCCCGTTTCAGCGCGATCGCGACCGGATCGTCCACTGCAAGGCGTTCCGGCGGCTGACGTACAAGACGCAGGTGTTCGTCGCCCCCGTCGGCGACCACTACCGCACGCGGCTCACCCACACGCTGGAGGTCGCGCAGATCTCGCGCACGGTGGCCCGTGCGCTCGCGCTCAACGAGGATCTCACCGAGGCGATCGGCTTGGGCCACGATCTCGGCCACTCGCCGTTCGGGCACGTCGGTGAGGCCGCGCTCGATACCTGCCTGCGCGAGCGATTCGGTCGGCACTTCCACCACAACGAGCAGTCGCTGCGCGTCGTCGAGCGGCTCGAGCGCGATGGGCGCGGGCTCAACCTCAACGAGAGCGTGAGAGACGGGATCGTCGCGCACTCGGGCCGCGCCCCGATGCCGATCACGCTCGAGGGCCGGATCGTGCGCATCATGGACCGGGTCGCGTACATCAACCACGACATCGACGACGCGATCCGCGCCGGTGTGCTCGCCCAGGGTGATCTGCCGGAAGAGCCGATCGCCCTACTCGGTGGGACCGGTCCGCGGCGGATCGACACGCTCGTCCATGATCTCGTCGAGGCATCTGCCGAGGCCGGCGACATCGTCCAGGGCGAGGCGATCGGCCGGGCCATGGGGGATCTGCGCCAGTTCATGTTCGACCGCGTCTACCTGGGTCCGGTGGCGACCCACGAGCACGCCAAGATCGCGGGCGTGATCACTACGCTGTTCGACCACTACTGCGCGCATCCGGAGCTGATTCCCGCGACGATCCCCGACGACGACCTCCCCACCCAGGTCACCGACTACATCGCGGGCATGACCGATCGCTTCTGCATCCGTGTCTACCAGGGTCTCACCGTGCCGGACGCGTTCATCGCCCCGTGACCCGCTACGCGCCTGATTCACGCGACCGGGTGTTCGACGCCGTCGACATGGTGGCGCTCGTCTCCGCGCGCACGGAACTGCGGCGGGCGGGGGTCAACAGCTACTTCGGCAACTGCCCGTTCCACGACGAGCGCACCGGCTCGTTCCACGTCAGCCCCGACGAGAAGCTCTACCACTGCTTCGGCTGTCAGGCGAGCGGTGACGCATTCACGTTCGTGCAGGAGACCGAGGGCTTGGACTTCAAGGGGGCGCTCGAGTCGCTCGCTGCGCGGTTCGGGGTCGGACTGGAGGCCGTCGACGAGGATCCGCGCTATGCCGAGCGCCGCCGCCACGACGAGCGCCTGTACGAGTTGATGAGCCGGACCGCCGCCTACTACGCGCGTTGCCTGTGGGAGTCGGCGGAGGCGGGGGAGGCCCGCGATTACCTCGCGGCACGCGGGCTCGCCGAAGAGACGCTGCGGGCGTTCCGCGTCGGCTACGCGCCAAGCTCCTGGGATCGCATCCTCAGCGCCTCGCGGAAGGCGGGCTTCACCGACGCCGAGCTCGCCGAGGTGGGGCTGATCAAACGCTCCGATCGCTCCCGGGCGGGCGCCTTCGACTTCTTCCGCGAACAGATCATGTTTCCGGCGGCCGACGCGCGCGGGCGGGTGCACGGGTTCGGGGCGCGTCGCATGCGCGAGGACCAGAACGTCGCCAAGTACGTGAACACCCCGGACGGGGACCTCTACCACAAGCGCGAGGTCCTGTTCGGCATCGACCGGGCTCGCGGAGCTGCGGCCAAGGCGGGGCGGATGATCCTCGTCGAGGGCTACACCGACGTGCTGGCGCTGCACCAGGCGGGCATCGAGAACGTGGTCGGGATCATGGGCACCTCGTTCACCGAGGAACAGCTGCTGGAGCTGATGCGCGTCGTCACCGTGCTCGAGCTCTGCCTCGACGCCGACAGCGCCGGCCAGGACGCCATGCTGCGCGCGGCGCGCATGGCCACCGGCCGCGGCATCGAGCTGCGCGTCGTCGTCCTGCCCGAGGGCGCCGACCCCGCCGACCTCGCGCTCAGCGAAGGCGGCGAGGCGCTCCGCGCACGCGTCTCGGCGTCGATCCCGTTCGTTTCCTTCGACGTCGAGCGGATCCTCACGCAGACCGACACCGACACCGCCGAGGGGAGGGATCGCGCCCTCGCCGAGCTCGCGCCGGCGTTCGCGGCGCTGCCGCCGAGCGTCCTGCGCGATCAGCTGCTGCGGCGCGTCTCCGGCGCGCTCGAGCTCTCCGACGCCCGGCTGCAGTCGCTGCTTGACAGCCCGCCGTCGCGTCGCGGCAGCGGCAGGCCGGGGCCCGGGGGCAACGGGCGCGGCGGAGCGGGCGGAGTGGGGGACCGCGCCATGGCCGGTGCGATGCGCGGCGCCGCCCCGGGCAGCCAGGCCGAACGGCTGTTCCTCGCGCTCAGCATCGCGGTCCCGGACGCGGGAGCGAACGCGCTCGGCGGCGAGCGCGTCGAGGCGCTCTTCACCTCGCACACACTGCGGCAGGCCGCCGGTCACCTGCGCACCCGCACCCGCGCGCCGCTGTCCGAGCTCCCCGCCGACGATGAGGAGTTCGCGCGGGTAATGTCCGGTCTGGTCGAGCTCGCCGGCCGGGTACCCGACCCATCACCCGACCGGCTCGAGCATGCCCGCCTGGTGCTGGACCTGGACCGCCTGGAGCGCGCCCTCCTGCGGGCGCGGGCCGAAGGTGAGGGAACGAGCGAGGTCGCGCGTGAACGGGAGGCGGTCCGGGACCAGCTGCACGAGGTGGTCTCGCGGCTGGAGGGCACGCTGTAGAAAGCCCCTGCGCCGGCGACGGTTCCGTCCGACCCCCATGCGAACATATGTTCTCAGGCAAGGGATGGGAGAGACGGGATGGACGAGGACTCGCTGAAGCTGCTGCTGGCCCGCGGGCTGAGCGTCGAGGAGATCGGACGGCGGTATGAGAGGAACGCGTCGACGATCGCGTACTGGATGCGCAAGTACGGTCTCGAGGCGCCCGACCGCGACAAATACTCGGCGCGAGGCGGAATCGAACGACAGTGCCTTCAGCAGCTCGTGGACGAGGGCAGATCCATCGCGGAGATCGCCGAGCGTCTTGATCGTGGCAAGAGCACCGTGAGGTACTGGTTGCGCAGGCACGGGCTTCGCACCGAAGCGGCGGGGCACGCTGGCCGAATGAGGCGAGCCACGGACGCAGATGCGCGTGAAATCGATCGGGAGTGTGCCCGGCACGGGGTGACGGTCTTCGCGGTCGAGGGCCGGGGGTACTACCGCTGCAAGCGCTGCAGGTCGGAGCAGGTCAGTGGGCGGCGCCGGACGCTGAAGGCGACGCTCGTCGCCGAGACCGGAGGCTGCTGTTTCCTCTGCGGATACGACCGGTGTGTATCGGCGTTGGAGTTCCACCACCTTGAGCCTGCGACAAAGCGCCTTGGTATCGCCGCCGGTGGATTGAGCCATTCACTGGAGACGCTCAGGACCGAGATCGCGAAGTGCGTTCTGCTGTGCTCAAACTGCCATGCGGAGGTCGAAAGTGGCATCGCCTCAATTCCGGTGGCCCCGTTGCCGATAAACTGACGCAACCCCCGGGGGATCTCTCCGGGGTAGCTCAATGCGGGGTAGCTCAATGGCAGAGCGAACGGCTGTTAACCGTTAGGTTGTGGGTTCGAGTCCCACCCCCGCAGCTTTCCGTCGCGCAGCGAGTCGCTCGACCAGGTCCGCCGCCCGCGCGGGGCCGTCATTGACCCGGGCCCACGCCGCCAGCTCGCCCGCCCGCGCCGCCAGCCTCGTGTCCGCGAGTGCCCCGCGGACCGCGTGGCGCAGCGTCAGCGGTGAGAGCAGCGGCCACGGCAGCCGCCGCCCGGCCCCGCTCCACGCCAGGCGCGCCGCGTTCTCGGGCATGTCGCCGCCGTGCGGGACCGCGAGCACCGGCGTACCGCCGGCGAGGGCCCGCCCGAGCGTGCCGCTGCCACCGTGGCTGACCACCAGCAGACAATCTCGCATGCTGCGTGCATACGAGAGCCAGGAGACGACGCGGGCGTTCGGCGGGATCCGCACCGGGGGTGACATCGCACGGCCGTTCCAGACCGCAAGCATCCGCAGCGGCTCTCCGGCGAGTCCGGTCAGCGCCGCGCGGAGCATCCGGTTCTCCGGATCCTGAGCGGTCGATGTCGCGATGAGCACGAGCGGGCCGTCGCCGGGCGGGGGGTCGGCGACCGGCCCGCCCGGTTCCCACAGCAGTGGCCCGACGACGTGGACGTGGTCAGGCCAGGCGCGGGGGTACTCCAGCTGCGGAAAGGTCCCCACGATCACCAGCTCGGTACTCTGGCCGCCGAAGATCCGGTGTACCGGCGCGAGTCCGAGGCGGCGCCGCGCGTCGTTGAGCTCCTGCCGGCCGCGCTCCAGCCCGCGCGCCACCAGCGGGTCAAAGCCGCGCCACAGCCGGGAGCCGACGCGGGTCCGGGGGGCACGCGCGCCGAGTCCGAACGGCGGCAGACCCGGCTCGCCGACGGGGTAGAGGTGGGGGATGAGTGTCGCGCTCGGCATGCCCTCGAGTTCGGCGATGAGCGCGGGCGCGAGCGTGAGCACGTCGTGGACGACGACCTCCGGCGCGGCGGCGACGAGCGCCGGACGTGAGTCGGCGACGGCCGCGACCACGGCCTCGTAGGGGCTCATCGGCTTCTCGCGCGTGGGAAAGACGGGGTACTCGGGCGCCGCGACGAACCGCATCCCGGCCGCCTCGACGGGCTGCCGCCAGCGCGACCACGTCTCGTAGGTCACGTCATGGCCGCGCGCGGCGAGCTCGGCTCCGAGCGCGAGCATCGGGAACGCGTGACCGGGGTCGCCGAACGCCCCGAGGAACGCGCGCACCTGTGCTCAGGCGGCGAGCTCGGCCACGGCGCGCAGCTGTGCGATCCGTGACCCCCGGTCGAACGCCATCGGGATGACGGCGAGCGTGCCGACGCCCGCCTCGCGGAACGCGCTCAACCGCTCCCGGACCGCGCCCGCCGGCCCGCACAGCGAGACCATGTCGATGAGCGCGTCGGGCAGCGCCGCCGCCGCCTCGTCCTTGCGTCCCTCCAGATAGAGGTCCTGGACCTCGCGGGCCGCGTCCTCGAAGCCGTAGCGCCGGACGAGCTGGTTGTAGAAGTTCTGCTGGCGCGAGCCCATGCCGCCGACGTAGAGGGCGAGCATCGGGCGCATCAGATCGCGCGCCCCGGCGTGATCGTCGGAGACGGCGAGCCCGACCGAGGGGACGATCTGGAAGTCCTCCAGCGACCGCCCGGCCCGGTCGGCCCCCTCCTGGAGCAGCGATCGCAGACCACCGACATGCTCGGGCGAGAAGAACGTCGGCAGCCAGCCGTCGGCGATCTCGCCCGCGAGCGCGGTGTTCCTCGGTCCGATCGCCGCCAGGTAGATCGGGATCCGCTCCTGCACGGGCCCGATCATCAGCTTCAGCGGCCGGCCCGGGCCGTCGGGCAGCGGCAGGGTGAGCGTCTCGCCCTCATAGATGAGCCGCTCCCGCGCGAGTGCGAGCCGCAGGACCTCGACGTACTCGCGGGTGCGCTGCAGCTGGCGACCGAACCTCTGTCCATGCCATCCCTCGGCGACCTGCGGGCCGGAGGTTCCGATGCCGAGCAGCACCCGCCCGCCGGAGAGCTCGTCGAGTGTCGCGGCGGTCATCGCGGTCATCGCCGGGCTGCGGGCGGGCATTTGGAAGATCGCGGAGCCGATGCGGATCGTCTCGGTCTGGGCGGCCAGCCACGCGAGCACGGTCGCCGCATCCGAGCCGTATGCCTCCGCGGCCCACACCGAATCGAACCCCAGCCGCTCGGCCTCCTGCACGACGGCGAGCTGATCCTCGCGCCCGATCCCCATCCCCCAGTAGCCGACGTTGAGTCCGAGCCGCATGTGCGGCGCAAGACTAGTGGACGTCAGCGGATCTCCGGCCCCGGGAACGATGCCACGCGCGCGCCGAGGTAGCCGACGATGCGCTGCGCGAGCCCGCTGGCGAAGCGCAGCTCGTCGGCGCCCAACCCGGCGTCAGCGCCCGGCTCGGGAAGGCGGCGCGCGATCTCCGGCGCGAGCTTCCACAAGAGCTCTCCGCAGACCTCGCTGGCGGTGCGCACGACCTCGGGCTCGAACGACCAGAGCGTCTCAAACCGCCGCGCGCGGTCGGGCACCTCCGCCGGGCTCGGTTGCTCCCAAGCAGCCAGGCAGGCCCGGGCCCCGGGTGCGTCGACGATCAGCGTCCACTCACGGGCGAGCGGCTGGTGCAGCTCGAGCGGCACCTCGGAGGGTGCCCCCGCCGGACGGCGGATCTCGGCGAAGTCGGCCACGGCGATCGCCATCTCCGCCGTCCGGGCGAGCTCCCGCCATCGGCGCTCGGACGCGCGGTAGAACCGCTCGCGCTGGAAGGAGCCGAACACCAGCCCGCGCGCGGCCCGGGCGAGGTATTCGTCCTCGATCGCGTGGGAGATCTGCATGACGGCGGTCTTGGTGAGGAAGGCCGGGGTGATCTCCGGCCGGCGCCGGCGCAGCCCCGCGAACACGGAGCTCTCGCCGGGCTGCTCCTGGCGACTCGCGCGCTCGATCGCAGCGGGCAGTGACAGCCCTTGCTGGCGCAGCCGCAGAACCTCGAGCACGGCCTCCACGTCGTGCTCGGAGTAGCGGCGATGCCCGCCCGGAAGCCGCGATGGGGCGGGGAACCCATGCCGGCTCTCCCACATCCGCAGGGTGCCCGCCGGCAGCCCGGTGCGGGCCGCGAGCTGCGCGGTGCTCAGCTCGGCAGAGGCGGTGACGGCGGCCACGACGGTAACTCTACACGTTGTTACGCTTTGCAGGACAAGCGGTCGTGTTTCGGGCGATCGACGAGCGGAAAGCGAGCGAACATGCGAGTTCTCATCACGGGGGCAACAGGCACGATCGGCCGGGCGGTCGCCGACCGCGTGCGGTCCCGCGGCGACCAGCTCGTGGCCACCTCCCGCGATCCCGGACGGGCCGCCGGCGCGCTCGGCGACGGCGCCGAGGTCCACGCCTGGCCCGATCCGACCTCCGCGCCGCCCCCGCCCGAGGCGCTGCGCGTCGATGGGATCATCCACCTGCTCGGCGAGCCGATCGACCAGCGCTGGACCGACGATGCGCGGCGACGGATCCATGACTCCCGGGTGAAGTCGACCGAGCAGCTCGTCGCGGGCCTCGAGGCGCTTCCCGGGACCGAGCGCCCCGGTGTCCTCGTGTCGCAGTCGGCGGTCGGGTACTACGGCGATCGCGGACCCGAGCTCCTGAAGGAGGATGCGCGCGCCGGCGCCGGGTGGCTGGCCGGCGTCGTGGTCGCCTGGGAGGCGGCGGCGCAGCGGGCGCCGGCGGGGGTCCGGGTGGTGACGACGCGCACCGGCGTCGTGCTCTCATCCAGCGGCGGGGCACTGGCCAAGATGCTCCCGTTCTTCAAGCTCGGGATCGGCGGCCCGGTCGCTGGCGGCGACCAGTACGTCCCCTGGATCCATCTCGACGACGTGGCCGGTGGATTGCTGCACTGCCTGGACCGCCCCGAGGCCAGCGGTGCGGCCAACCTCACCGCGCCCGAGCCGGTGACCAACAAGGTGCTCTCACGAGCGCTCGGGAGCGTGTTGAAGCGCCCCGCCGTTCTCCCGGTGCCCGGCGTCGCGGTCTCACTGCTCTACGGGCAGATGGCCGAGCTCGTCACCGGTGGCCAGCGGGCGGTGCCCGCGCGCCTTCAGGAGCTCGACTACGCGTTCTCGCACGCGCGCCTCGAGGAGGCGCTCGCCGATGTCCTGGGCTGACCGCCGCCGTGCCGGCGGGCCTTGCCGGCGCGCGGGCGCCCGCTGATGGCGGTCCATCGCCTGGAGCGGCGCCAGTTCGTGGCCCGGCCGGTGGGCGAGGTGTTCGCGTTCTTCGCCGAGGCGGGCAACCTCGAGCGGATCACGCCGCCGTGGCTGTCGTTCCGCGTCCTGACCCCGGAACCGGTGCAGATGGCGGTCGGCACGCTGATCGACTATCGGCTGCGCCTGCACGGCGTTCCGCTCGGCTGGTCCTCCCAGATCGAGGTCTGGGAACCGGACCGCCAGTTCGTCGACCGCGCGGTCCGCGGGCCGTTCTCGCTCTGGCACCACCGCCACCGCTTCTCGGCTTCGGGCGAGGGCACGATCGTGAGCGACGAGGTCCACTACGCGCCGCCGCTGGGCGCGCTGGGCGAGATCGCCGAGCGGCTGGTCGTGGCGCGCGACCTCGATCGGATCTTCGTTCACCGGCGTCAGGCGGTCGCTCGGATCCTCGAGGACGAAGGACGGTGACGACCTCGATCCTGTGGCTGCGGCGCGACCTGCGCATCAACGACCATCCGGCGCTTCAGGCGGCCCGCAGCGCCGACCGGATGATCCCGGTGTTCTGCTTCGACGACGCGCTGCTCACCGGCCGTCACGCGTCCGGCGCGCGAACTCAGTTCCTGCTCGAGTGCCTGGCCGGCCTCGATGGGGCGCTGCGTGATCGGGGCAGCCGGCTGTTCGTGCGCCACGGCAGCCCACCGCGCGAGATCGCGCGGCTCGCACGACAGGCCGGCGCGGAGTCGGTGCACGTGAGCGCTGACGTCTCCCCGTTCGCCCGCCGCCGCGACGTCGCGGTGCGGCGGGCGCTGGGCGAGCACGGGGTCGAGTTCGTCGCCCATCCCGGCATGTTCGCGCTCGATGCGCTGGAGCCCGTGCGGACCGGCCAGGGGAAGCCGTACACGGTGTTCACGCCGTTCTACAAGTCGTGGCTCGGGCGCGCGAGGCGGGAGACGATCGGTGCGCCGCGCACGCTGCCGGCGACGGGCCGCAAGGCCGCGGGCGGGTCGCTGCCCACGCTTGAGTCGCTCGGGCTCGAGCAGGAGGTCAGCGATCCAGCGCCCGGCGGCGAGCCGGCCGCCCGGACGGCGCTCACCCGGTTTCTCGGCGGCCCGGTCGACGACTACGCCGACGAGCACGACACGCTCACCGGCCGCGCGGTCTCGCGCCTGTCGCCCTACCTGCACTTTGGCTGCATCTCCCCGCGCGAGATCGAGGAGCGCCTCGGCAACTCCGAGGGCGCGCAGGCGTTCCGCCGCCAGCTCTGCTGGCGGGACTTCTACGCGCACGTGCTCGGCCACTACCCCCAGAACGCGGCGCACGAGTTCCAGGCGCGCTATCGGGGCACGCTGAACTGGAGCCACGCGGAGAAGCGCTTTGAGGCATGGTGCGAGGGCCAGACCGGATATCCGGTGGTCGATGCGGGCATGCGGCAGCTGCGCCGTGAGGGATGGCTGCACAACCGGGCCCGGCTGATCGTCGGCTCGTTCCTCACCAAGGATCTTGGAATCGACTGGCGCTGGGGCGAGCGCTGGTTCATGCGGATGCTGATCGACGGCGACGAAGCCTCCAACAACGGCAACTGGCAGTGGATCGCCTCGGTCGGCGTCGACCCGGCCCCCGCGTTCCAGCGGGTCTTCAACCCGACCCGCCAGCTGCATCGCTTCGACCCGGACGGTGTCTACGTGCGCGAGTACGTGCCCGAGTTGCGCCGGGTCCCGGACGAGTACCTCGCCGAGCCCTGGACGATGGACGAGGCGACGCAGGAACGTTGCGGTTGCCGGATCGGCGCGGACTATCCGGAGCCGATCGTCGACCACGCCGAGGCCCGACGGGAGGCGCTCGACCGCTATCGCGTCTAGGCCGCCGCGCCGGTGGTCAGTCAAGTTACATTGGCAATCTATATAGGGCGGCATCCTGCGCACGCTCAGCGAGGGCGAGCGCAGGATCACCGAGATCGCCGAGCTCGAGGGACTCGCGCAGCCGACGACCACCGCGCTCGTCAAACGTCTGGAGGAGCAGGGACTCGTGGCCCGCGGCCGTGACGCGGCCGATGGCCGCGTCGCGCTGATCTCGCTGACTGCGGACCGCGCCGCCGCGCTGGAGGAGTTCCGCCGCCGCTATCGAGGCGCCCTCGCGGAGCGGCTGCACGCGATGAGCGACGCGGAGCTCGCCGAGCTCGACGGCGCATCGCGCACCCTGGGGCGCCTCGTGCGTCAGCACGCCGTTTCGGCGACGTGCGTGCGCTCGTCGGCCTCGCCGCGATCCTGCTGGTGATGGCCGTGCTGCACGGCTCCCAGGCGGCGCTGATCGTCTGCGTGGTCGTCTCCGGCACGTTCCTCGGGGTGACGAACACGCTGATGACACAGGTCGTCATGCAGTCCGCGCACGTCCCGCGGCCGATCGCGTCCTCCTCATACAGCTTCGTGCGCTTCTGTGGCGGCGCCATCGCTCCGTTCGTCGCCGGCAAGCTCGGCGAGGACGTCTCCGTGCAAGCGCCGTTCTACCTCGGCGCCGCGATGACGGCGATCTCGGTCGGGCTGCTCGCGTTCTATCGCCGCTCGCTCGGGCCGGTCGAGCCCGCCGAGCGTGCTCAGATCGAACACGCCGGCATGGGCGCGCCCGCGGATCAGACCGGTGCGGCCGAGCCCGACGGCGTGGGCGCCGCGGCGCGGCCCCGTCCGATCACGCATTGAGCTCGTTGGCGCCACGAGCCCGAGTAGCCTCACGGCCCGTGTTCGGCGAGTGGCGCCCGCGGGCGATCGTGTTCGACTGCGACGGCCTGCTCGTCGATACCGAGGGTTGCTGGACGGTCGCCGAGACCGAGCTCTTCCGTGCGCGGGGCCTCACCTACGCGACCGCCGACAAGGAGGCGCTGATCGGGATCTCGGTTCCGGCCGCCTGCGCGCTGCTCGCTGACCTCTTCGGCGACGGGACGAGCCCCGAGCAGGTGCAGCGCGAGCTCCTGGCCGGTGTCCATGAGGTCGTCGCGCGCGAAGGGCGCCCGATGGAGGGCGCGGTCGAGCTGATGGCGCTCGCGCTCGAGCGACTGCCGACCGCGGTCGCCTCGAACTCCCCGCGCTCGCTGCTCGACCAGGCGCTGGAGGTCGGCGGGTTCACGAGCCTGCCCGCGGTCACCGTTGCCGCCGATGAAGTGGAGAACCCGAAGCCGGCGCCCGACCTCTACCTCACCGCGTGTTCGCGGCTGGGCGTCGCGCCGGCCGAGGCGCTCGCGCTCGAGGACTCGGCGACCGGTGTGCAAGCCGCCCGTGCCGCGGGCATGAGGACGATCGCGGTACCGACGTTGCGCGGCGTCGACATCGGCGCCGAGTACACGCTCGCGACGCTCGCCGATCCACGGCTGCACGCGCTGCTCGCACCGGCCGCCTGATCCCGGGGTCTCGGTCTGCCCGAGGGGCGCTGGTGACCCGATTCTCCGCGTGCAGCGCCGGTCCGCCGGCGTAGGTCAAGAATGAGAATCAGTCTTATTTAATGATAGGGTGCGGACCATGCCTGCTCTCCCGCTCTCGCGCCGTGTCCGGTTGACGCTGGCCGTCGCCGTCGCGGCGCCGCTGCTCGGAGGGTGCGGTGCGGCGGGCTCCCCCGCATCGCTGCACGGCCGGATCCTGGCCGTCGGCGCGGAGAACGAGTACGCGAACGTCATCTCCCAGGTGGGAGGCCGCTACGTGGACTCGGTGGCGATCATGAGCAACCCGAACACCGATCCGCACAGCTTCGAGGCGAGCGCGTCGGTCGCCCAGACGGTGGCCCGCGCGCGCCTGGTGGTGCAGAACGGCGTCGGCTACGACGACTTCATGACCAAGATCGAGGCCGCCTCACGTGACTCCTCTCGGCGGGTGATCGACGTGCAGACGCTCCGGCATCTGCCTGACTCGACCCCGAACCCGCACCTCTGGTACAGCCCGCGCACGATGCCAGTGGTCGCCCGTGCGGTCGCAGCCGACCTGACCGCCATGCAGCCGGCACATGCGTCCTACTTCCGAGCCCGCGTGGCGCGGTTCGTCGCTTCGCTCGCGCCGTGGCGGCGGGCGCTCGCCCGGTTCTCCTCGCGCTTTCCCGGAACCACGGTGGCCACCACAGAGCCGGTCGGCGACGACATGCTGCAGGCGGCGGGGATCCGAAACCTCACGCCGTTCTCGCTTCAGGCGGACATCATGAACGGCACCGACCCGGCACCACAGGCGGTGAGCCTCCAGAACCGGCTGTTCTCCCAGCACGACGTCAAGGCGTTCGTCTACAACCAGCAGGTGACCGACTCGATCACCCGGGGGTTCCTCGCCGCCGCGGCCCGGGCCCACATCCCGGTGGTCGGTGTGTACGAGACGATGCCCGACGGCTATGACTATCAATCGTGGATGATGGCCGAGCTCACGGCACTCGAGCGAGCGGTGGCAGACGGGACCTCGACGCGGAGCCTCAACCGGTGACCGAGTCCGTGCTCGCCGTGCAGCGGCTCAGCGTCGCACTCGCCGGCCGGCCCGTCCTGCGCGAGATCTCGTTCGCGATCGAGCCTGGTGAGTTCACCGGCCTGATCGGCTCCAACGGCGCCGGCAAGACGACGCTGCTGCGCGCGATCCTCGGCGTGCGCGGCCGCGCGGTGACGAGCTCCGGTGAGGTGCTGGTCGGCGGCGCAGCCCGCGCTCGGCGCAATCCGCTGATCGGCTACGTGCCCCAGAAGGTGCTGCTCGACCCCGACGTCCCACTCCGCGCGCGCGACCTCGTCGCGCTCGGGCTCGACGGCCACCGGTTCGGCTTCGCGCTGCCCTCCGGACGCCGGCGCGCGCAGGTGGATGAGATGCTCGAGGCCGTCGGCGCCCGGGCGTTCGCCGACGCCCGAGTGGGCGAGCTGTCGGGCGGTGAGCAGCAGCGCGTGCTGCTCGCGCACGCGCTCATGGGCCGGCCACGCCTGCTGCTGCTCGACGAGCCGCTGGCCAACCTCGACCTGCGCAGCGTCGGTGAGGTCGTCTCGCTGATCGCCCGGATCGCGTCCGAGCAGCAGCTCGCGGTGCTCATCTCGGCCCACGAGATCAACCCGCTGCTGCCGGTCATGGACCGGATCCTCTACCTCGCGGGCGGGCGTGCCGTGCACGGGCCGGTCGACGAGGTCGTGCGCGCCGACGTGCTCACCGGACTGTACGGCCACCCGGTCGACGTACTCCACGTCCACGGTCGGGTCCTCGTCGTCGCCGAGGTCGCCGGCGGCGCGGGTGCGGATCCGACCGCCGTCCCCTCCGGGGTCGAGGTGGTCTCGTGACCGCCGCCGCCGCGATCGTCGCCTCCGGGTTCTTCTCGAGCTCCTCGGTGCGCACCGCGCTGCTCGTCGGAGCCGCGGTGGCGCTCGTCTCCGCGCCGCTCGGCGTGTTCACGGTGATCCGCGGCCAGTCGTTCACCGGGGAGGCGCTCGGTGACATCGGGACGACCGGTGGTGCGGGCGGGTTCCTGGTGGGGGTCGGGCCGCTCTGGGGGTTCCTCGTCATGAACGTCGCAGCGGGCGCGCTGATGGAGCTGATCGGGGTGCAGCGGACCCGGGGACGGGACGTCGCCACCGGCGTCGTGCTCGGCGCGGGCCTGGGGCTGGCCGCGCTCTTCCTCTATCTCGATTCGACGCTGCACAACACGTCCGGGGCCGCGGTGACGATCCTGTTCGGCTCGCTGTTCACCGTTGAGGGCTCGACGCTGCCGGTCGTGCTCGTGCTCGCGGTGCTCATGCTCCTCGTGCTCGGCGTGATCGCGCGGCCGCTGCTGCTCGCCTCCACCAGTCCGGAGCTCGCCGCGGCGCGCGGGGTCCGGGTCGGGCTCGTGGGCTTCGCCTATCTGCTCGCGCTGTCGCTGTCGGTCGCGCTCTGCGCGATCACGATCGGCTCGATCCTGTCCACCGCGCTGCTGATCGGCCCGGCGGCCGCCTCATTGCGCGTTGCCCGTCGACCCGGCCGCGCGATGTTCCTGGCGGCCGGGCTGGGCATCGCTGCCACCTGGGTGGGGGTGCTGCTCGCGTACGACAGCTACGACTGGACGGCCCGCCACGTCGTCTGGCCGGTGAGCTTCTTCGTGGTCGCGCTCGTGTTCGCGGAGTACCTGATCTGCGGGCTGCTCGGCGGCCGGCACGCCGCCCGTCCGGCCGTTGCGGACACTGCGCCCCCGGCGGCGCTCGGCGGGTAAGGGCGCGATGTTCTCCGGCTTCATGGTCGACACCTGGCTGGCCGCGGTCCTGGTCGCGCTGCTCGCCGGGACCGTTGGATTCTTCGTGGTGCTGCGGGGGTCCTCGTTCGTCGCGCACGCGCTGCCCAACGGCTCGTTTGCCGGGGCGGCGGGCGCCGCGCTCGTCGGCGTGAGCACGTTGCTCGGCCTCGCGGTGTTCGCGGTGCTCGGCGCGCTGTCGATCGCCGGTCTCGGGCGCCGGGGGCGCCACGATGCGGTGACCGCGCTGGTGCTGGTGCTGATGCTCGCGCTCGGCGCGCTGTTCCTCTCGCTGAGCTCGGACTATGCCCCGGAGGTGTACGCGCTCCTGTTCGGCGAGGTGCTCGGGATCAGCTCCGCGGAGCTCGTCCCGACGGCGGCGATCACGGCGGTGTCCCTGGTCGCGCTGCTGCTCCTGTACCGGCCGCTCCTGCTCTCCTCGATCGTGCCGGAGTCCGCCCAGGCGCGCGGAGTCAACGCCGGCTGGGTCGAGCTCTGCTTCCTGCTCGTCGTCGCCCTGGCCACCGCCCTGACCGTGCCCGTCGTCGGCACCTTGCTGGTGTTCAGCCTGATGATCGGCGCCCCGGCGGCCGCCCGGGCGGTGTGCGACCGTCCCGGCCGGGCGCTCATGCTGTCCGTGGTGATCGCGCTCGTCGCGGTGTCGGTGGCGATCGCCGGCTCCTATGAGACCGACTACCCGGTGGGGTTCTTCGTGGGCACGGTAAGCGCCGCCTGCTACCTGCTCGGCCGGCTCGTCGGCGCCCATCGCCGTCGGGCCGATGACCGCGCTGCGGAGCTCGTCGCCGCTTAGTCTTTGTCCAGATGTCCGAGATGAGCCACGACACCTCCAGCTGGGCCGACCGGGTCACCGGCCTGCTCGCCGACGCCGGTCACCGCCGCGGCGGTGCCCGGCGTGAGCTGCTCGAGCTGATGGCGGGTCAGCGGTGCGCGCTCTCGGCGTTCGAGATCGAGGCCGAGCTCGCTGCCGGACCGCGGCGCGTCTCTCGAGCGTCGATCTACCGGATCCTCGAGGAGCTCGAGGAGGTCGGCGCCGTGCAGCGGGTCGACGTCGGCGGCGGGATCACGCGCTACGAGCCGCTCGGCCGCGATCACCACCACCATCATCACCTGGTCTGCGATCGCTGCGGCTCGCTGGAGCCGTTCACCGACGAGGCACTCGAGCGAGCGGTGGAGCGGGTCGCCGAGCGCGTCCCGCTCGAGGTCTCCGAGCACGAGATCGTGCTCCACGGCACCTGCGCCGAGTGCGCGGGCGGTCCGGCTGCGAGCTGAGCCCGTGCCGCGCCGGCGCGGTCAGGCGCTCGGCAGTCCCTCGGGGTAGCAAGGGAGCCCGTCGTCAGGGATCGGCTCCCAGGGAGCGGCATACGCGACGAACTGCCGCGACGTCGGCCGCACGCCCGGATCTCCGTCGAACGCAGCCATTCGCACCACAGCGATCTCGCCGTCGTCGCGGGTGCGGGCGAACAGGTGCGAGCCGCACAGTCCACAGAACGACTTCGCCAGACCGTTCTCGAGTGTCCAGTCGCGCAGGTGCTCCGCGCCCGCGATGATCGTCACCGACCCGGGGGCGACCCGCGCGGAGGCCTGGGCGGCGGTGCCCGTCCGCGCCTGGCAGCGCGTGCAGTGGCAGTAGACCGCGCTCTGGGGCGGCTCGGAAGCGGCGAAGCGCACGGCCCCGCAACCACAACCACCGGCGAGGACAGGATCGGAATCAGTCATGCGCCGCACCCTACCGCCGCTCCGTGCGCGGAGGGCCGCCGCTCCAAGGGGGTGTGTCACCTGACGCTTGATTATCCGTCCTCAGGTGACACACCCTCATCCTCGGGCCTGCCTCCGACACAACTTGCTTGTTCAAAGCAAGCGCCTGAAGTACGATTCGCGCACGTTGGCCACCGCAGCCCGCACCCAACCCGAGCGCCAGGCGGTCTCGGACGCCGCGATGGCCGCCGCCGCGGTCGCGCTGATCTGCGAGCGCGGCGCCGCCGCGACGACGCTCAAGGACGTCGGAGTACTGGCGGGTTACAGCCGCGGTTTGGCCGGCTACCGCTTCGGCACCAAGGCCGGACTGTGGGCGTTCCTCGTGCACACGATCGGCGAGGAATGGCTCGCCGAACTGAGTCGCGCCGCCGCCGGCACCACCGGGCTGCAGACCCTGCACGCGGCGCTCGACGCCCACTGCGCGATCCTGATCGAGTCCCCCGACCGGTTCCGCGCGTTCTACACGCTGTGGTTCGACTCGGTCGGTCCCGATCCGGCGCTGCGCGACCAGATCGCGCGGATCCACGAGCGCCGCCGCCGCGATGTCGAGCGCTGGATCAGCAACGGCATACAGGCCGGAACGGTTCGGTCCGACGCGGACGTCCGCGGCGTCGCCGAGCAGTTCGTCTCCCAGATCGTCGGGATCGTCTACGCGTGGCTCGTCGCCGATCCCGACACCCCCGACCACGCGCGCGTGGCCGAGCAGCATTCACACCTCAAGCGTCAGATGACCGAGGCGCTCGCACCCGATCAGGAGTAATCAGATGGCCGTCGAGACCGACACCACGCCCCAGAGCTCGCGCCCCTCCGAGGACGAGCCGCCACTGCGGTTCGTCACCGCCGCCTCGCTATTCGACGGCCACGACGCGGCGATCAACGTCATGCGCCGGCTGATCCAGGACTCGGGCGCCGAGGTCGTGCACCTCGGGCACAACCGCAGCGTTCTGGACGTGGTGCGCGCCGCGATCCAGGAGGACGCCGACGCGATCGCCGTCTCCTCCTACCAGGGCGGCCACACCGAGTACTTCCGCTACGCCGTCGAGATGCTGCGTGAGCAGGGCGCCGGCCACATCCGCGTGTTCGGCGGCGGCGGCGGCACGATCACCCCGAAGGAGATCGCCGGCTTGGAGCGAGACGGCGTCGCCCGCATCTACCACCCCAACGACGGTGCTCACCTCGGCCTCACCGGCATGATCGACGACCTCGTCGAGCGCACGCAGGCGGAGCGACGGACCTCGAAAGCCCCCTCGCTCGACACACACCCCTCCGACCTGCAGATCGCCGAGATGCTCTCGGCGATCGAGGACGGGATGATCGACACCGCCGAGCTCGACCAGCTCCGCGCCGGCTGGCGCGACCACCCCAATGCCGCGCGGACCCCGGTGATCGGCATCACCGGGACCGGGGGCGCGGGCAAGTCGACGGTCACCGACGAGCTGCTCTCCCGCTTCCTTCAGCACTTCGATGGGCTCCGGATCGCGGTGCTCGCCGTCGACCCGACGCGGCGGCGGACCGGTGGCGCGCTGCTCGGCGACCGGATCCGGATGAACAGCCTGCGTGACGAGCGGCTGTACATGCGCTCGATGGCGACCCGGCGCCATCACGCCTCGACGGCCGCGGTGCTCAGCGACGCGATCGCGTTCACCCGGACCACCGGCGTCGACCTGGTGATCGTCGAGACCGCGGGCATCGGCCAGTCCGACTCCGAGATCGTCGACCTCGTCGACCTCCCGCTGTACGTGATGACGAGCGAGTTCGGCGCCGCCAGCCAGCTGGAGAAGATCGACATGCTCGATCTCGCCGAGCTGGTCGTGATCAACAAGTTCGACAAGGGCGGCTCCCAGGACGCGCTGCGCGACGTGCGCAAGCAGTGGCGGCGCAACCACGTCGAGTTCGAGCGGGCCGAGGACGAGATCCCGGTCTACCCGACGATCGCCAGCCAGTTCGACGATCCCGGCCTCACCTGGATGTTCGTCAAGCTGTGCGCGGCGCTCCGAACGCTGCCGGAGTTCGACGCCGAGCGCTTCGACCCCCAGCTCGAAGAGGCGGACGAGCACGAGCCCGTCCCCAACGTGCTGATTCCCACGGCACGAGTGCGCTACCTGGCGGAGATCGCCGAGCAGGGCCGCGGGATCGGAGCCGAGATCGAGCGCCAGGTGGAGATCGCCGCCACCCTTCAGCACCTGCACGCGGCTCTCCAAGCGCTGAATGACCCCGAGCTCCCGGCCCCGCTTGACGCCTACCCGCGGGCGGCGCTTGAGACCGAGGGCCCGCTCACCGCGCTGCGCGCCCAGCACAACGAAGCGCTTGACCAGCTGAGCGCCGACTCACTCGAGCTGCTGCGCGGCTGGGAGGCGATGGTCGCGCGCATCACCGCCGACACCTACAGCTACACGGTCCGCGGGCGTGAGCTCACCGGCGAGAGCCATCGCACCTCCCTGAGCGGCCTGAACATCCCGAAGATCGCCGCTCCCCGCCTCGACGGCTGGGGCGACCGGCTGCGCTTCGCGTGCAAGGAGAACCTGCCGGGCGGCTACCCGTACACGGGCGGGGTGTTCCCCTACCGGCGGATCGGCGAGGATCCGACGCGGATGTTCGCGGGGGAGGGGACGCCCGAGCGCACCAATCGGCGGTTCCACTACCTGTCCGAAGGTCAGCCGGCGGCGCGCCTGTCGACCGCGTTCGACTCGGTGACGCTCTACGGGGAGGATCCGGCCGAGCGGCCCGACATCTACGGCAAGGTCGGCAACTCGGGGGTGTCGATCGCCACGCTCGACGACGCCAAGAAGCTCTACTCGGGCTTCGACCTGTGCGCGTCGTCGACCTCGGTGTCGATGACGATCAACGGCCCGGCGCCGATCGTGCTCGCGTTCTTCATGAACGCCGCGATCGATCAGCAGGTCGAGCGCCACCTGCGGCGGACCGGCGGCTGGGAGCAGGCTCAAGACAAGCTGGAGCACTACTTCGCCGAGCACGGCGGCCGGCCGACCTACGACGGTGAGCTGCCCGAGACCCACGACGGGATCGGGCTCGGGCTGCTCGGCGCCAGCGGGGACATGGTGCTCGAGCCCGAGGTCTACGAGCGGATCCGCGCCGAGACCCTGAGCACGGTGCGGGGCACGGTGCAGGCCGACATCCTCAAGGAGGACCAGGCCCAGAACACGTGCATCTTCTCGACCGAGTTCGCGCTGAAGATGATGGGCGACGTCCAGGAGCACTTCACCGCCCACCAGGTGCGCAACTTCTACAGCGTCTCCATCAGCGGCTACCACATCGCCGAGGCGGGAGCCAACCCGATCTCGCAGCTGGCGTTCACGCTCGCCAACGGCTTCACGATCGTCGAGTACTACCTCGCCCGGGGGATGGAGATCGACCGCTTCGCGCCCAACCTGTCGTTCTTCTTCTCCAACGGCATGGACCCCGAATATGCGGTCATCGGGCGGGTCGCGCGGCGGATCTGGGCGCGAGCGATGCGCGAGCGCTACGGCGCGAGCGAGCGCAGCCAGATGCTCAAGTACCACATCCAGACCTCGGGGCGGTCGCTGCACGCTCAGGAGATCTCCTTCAACGACATCCGCACCACGCTGCAGGCGCTGTACGCGATCTTCGACAACACCAACTCGCTGCACACCAACGCCTACGACGAGGCGATCACCACCCCCACCGAGGAGTCGGTCCGCCGCGCGGTGGCGATCCAGCTGATCATCAACCGCGAGCTCGGACTGAACATGTGCGAGAACCCGTGGCAGGGCTCGTTCGTGATCGAGGAGCTCACCGATCTGGTCGAGCGGGCCGTCTATGCCGAGTTCGAGCGGATCTCCGAGCGCGGCGGTGTGCTCGGCGCGATGGACACGATGTACCAGCGCTCCAGGATTCAGGAGGAGTCGCTGCACTATGAGCGTCTCAAGCACGACGGCACGCTGCCGCTGATCGGTGTCAACACGTTCCTGCCCCGTGAGCACGCGGGCGAGGTCGAGACCGAGATCGTGCTGGCGCGCTCGACCGAGGCGGAGAAGCAGGCGCAGATCGAGGCCGTACGCGCATTCAACGACCGCGCCGCGGACCGCCGTCCCGAGGCGCTGCGCCGGCTGCAGGAGGTGGCCCGGGCACGCGGCAACGTGTTCGAGGAGCTGATGGAGACGGTCAAGGTCGCCTCGCTGGGCGAGATCTCCGGTGCGCTGTACGGCGTGGGCGGTGAGTACCGTCGCAACATGTGAGCGACGCGCCCCCCGAAACCCGCGACGCGGCGGGGACCGTCCATCCCGCCGCCGGCTCTGAACCGCGGATCGTCTCGCTGGTGCCCTCGCTCACCGAGCTGGTGTGCGATCTCGGGCTCGCCGACAGGCTGGTCGGCCGCACCGGGTTCTGCATCCATCCCTGGGAGACGGTGCGGCGGATCCCGAAGGTCGGCGGCACCAAGGACGTCGACCTCGACAAGGTCCGGGCGCTGGAGCCCACGCACGTGCTGGTCAACATCGACGAGAACCGGCGCGAGACAGCCGACGCGCTGTCGGAGTTCGTGGAACACGTGGTCGTCACCCATCCGCTGCGCCCACGCGACAACCTCGCGCTCTACCGGCTGATCGGTGCGCTGTTCGGCGTCGCGCAGGCGGCGGAGTCGCTGTGTGATGAGTTCGAGCGGGCGCTCGGCGAGCTCCGGCACCGCGCGCCCGATCCCGCGGATGTGCTCTACCTGGTGTGGCGTGACCCGTGGATGACGATCGCGCCGGACACCTACATCGCCCGGACGCTCGAGCTCGTCGGCTGGCGCACGCTCCCGCGCGAGACCGAGGCGCGGTACCCGGAGGCCGACCTCTCCGCGTTCGCCGGGGCGGTCGACCGGGTGCTGCTCTCCTCCGAGCCGTTTCACTTCAAGCAGGCGCACGTCGCCGAGGTGGCGGCGCTTGTGCCCGGCGCCGAGGTGACGCTGATCGACGGTGAGATGACCTCCTGGTACGGCAGCCGGGCGATCGCGGGGCTGCGCTACCTCGACCGGTACGCCCGGGGGGCGGCGCCGCGATGAGCCACGACAGTGAGCAGGAGCGCCGCCGCGCCGAGTCTCCCTGCATCGGGGTCTGCGTGATCGACGAGGCGAGCGGGCTCTGCGAGGGGTGCCTGCGGACGCTCGAGGAGATCGCGATCTGGGGTTCGTCGACCGTGGCGCAGCGGCGGCAGGTGCTCGCGCGCATCGACGCGCGGCGGAGGGTGGACGCTCCACGGCAGGCGGGGTAGGGTCCGCGGACCGGTCACGACAACCCGGAGGGGACCATCAATGCAGCTCTACGGAATTCTGCGCCGCGACGGCTGGCGCACGGGGGCCGACCTCGAGGCGGCCGCCGCACGCTCGACGAAGGTCGGCGATGAGGAGATGTCCAGTGACATCCGCTGGATCCGCAGCTATGTGCTCGACGAGGGCGATGGCGCCGTCGGCACCTTCTGCGTCTACGAGGCGTCGAGCCCCGAGGCGATCCGCGAGCATGCCTCGCGGGCCGATCTGCCGGTCGACGAGATCATTCCGCTCATCGACACGGTGATCGTGCGTCCCGATCCCTCGCCCGCGTCAACCTGAGCCCTCCGACCGCCGGCGGCCGCCTCAGGCATTCGTCGGCGCCGGATGCTCCTCGGAGAAGCGGTCGGGCCGCACGCGGTCCTCGGGTTCGAGATGGATGAGGACGGTCGTTCCGGGCAACCGCTCGGCGATCGCGTCCTGCACGATGTGCGAGAGCTGGTGGGCGCGCCGGAGGCTCGTGCCACCTGCGAATTGCATGTGCAGATCGACTTGGTGATTGGACCCGACATGCCGCGCCCGCAGGTCGTGGACCCCGACCACCTCGGAGGAGATGAACCCGTCGACGACCTCCTGGAGCGCCGCGAGTTCATCTGGCGGAAGCGCCTCGTCGACGAGGCGCCGGGTGGCGTCGTTGAGGATTCGCACCCCGGTTGTCGTGATCGCCACCGCGACGAGCAGGCCGACCGCCGGGTCGATCCACTCGCGACCGGTGATCTGGACGAGCGTCAAGGAGACCAGGACCCCGATCGAGACGAACGCGTCGGTGCGCAGGTCCGCGGCGTTCGCGCCCAGCGCCGCGGAACCGGTCATGCGGCCGGCGCGTCGCAGGTAGGTTGAGACGGCGAGGTTGATCGCGGCCGCCGCGGCGGCGACGATCATGCCGATCCCGACCTTCTGGACGGCGCCGCCGTCGAAGAGCCGCCGGATCGCCTCCACCGCGATGAACGCGGCGCCGAACAGCAACAGCAGCGCCTGGGCGCCGGCGGCGAGATCCTCGAGCTTCTCGTGGCCGTAGCGATGGCTGGCGTCGGCCGGCGCGTCGGCCTTGCGCACCGAAGCGAGCGCGATCATGGAGGCGATCAGGTCCATCAGCGAGTGGACCGCGTCGGAGATGATCCCGACCGAGCCGGTGATCAGTCCAGCGGCGAGCTTGAGCGCGATCAGGACAAGGTTGGAGCAGACCCCGACGATCGCCGCCCGGGCCTTGGCGCCACGTTCCGACTCACCTCTGCCCACCATCGCAGCGACGATACTGCGGGCGCTTGGCTCAGAGTGCCGGGGAGAGGGGGTCCACCCGCAGGACGGTGCCGGCGCAGGGCGTCACCCGGCGGCCGGTGCTCGCCAGTCGCCCGCTCAGATCGCCACGCGTACCCGGTACCTGGATCCGCGCGATCACGGCGCGTGGATGCGCGGGGCAGGTGTCGTAGCGCGTGGTGAACTGTGCCGAGGTCCCGGGATAGAGGATGACCGCGCCACCGACCGCCTCGCGCCGCAGCGCTCCGGGGTCGAGGTCCCGGTGGCGCTCGGCGAGCACGTGCCCGCGTGAGGAGACGAGCCTGACCCGAGGAAAGCCGCGCACGGTGCACGCCGCGTCCGACCGGTCCCGCACGCTGAGCGTGAGCGTTGGCCGATGGGCGGCGAGCGCGAGCGAGGCGGGCCCGGCCACGAGCTGACCCGAGCGGCAGCGGCGGATCGCCCCGAACGCAACCATCCGCTCCTGGATCGCCGCCGACGGGCCGCCCGTGTCGTTGAGCGCTGGTCCGCGCCGGCCGTGGACGGACAGCGACAGGCTCGCACACCCCGAAGGCCGGTCGACTGCGACTGCGAGCGGGCGTCCTCCGGCGCCGCGGAAGCGCAGCGTGATCCGTGGCTCGACGGCGTCGATCGGGCACGAGTACACGACCCCGGGCTGCATGCGCTGCAACTGGTCGATCGCTGCCGCGAGGCGGCGCGCATCCCGGGGCCCGAGCGTGCGCGGCGCCGAGCGCCGGCCGTGCACTGGGCGAGCACCGCCGAGGCCGGCGACGGTCGCGCGGGCGGTGTAGGTGACCGAGCGGACCGAGGCCGGGAGCCGGTCCCAGGCCGGGCGCGGCACGAGCCAGGTGGCCTCGGCGTCGAGCCGCACCGCGGTACGCCCGCCGGCCAGAGCGTCCGTCTGGACCGCCGCGGTGAGCTGCGAGAGGCCCGCGGGTGGGGCGTAGGACCAGAACGCGTCGCTGACCTGGCCGGACTCGCTGCCCACGCCGTGTCCGACGATCCGCAGGCCGTGCGGCAGGTGAGTCCGGACGAAGGCGATGACCGTGGACGGCGGTTCGTCGATCGTCCACCAGGACGTGTCGTCGACGAGTTGGGGAGTGGTGAGCGAGAAGCCGGGGGAGTCCAGTGACGTGCCCACGCCGGCGGGCCTGCCCGCCGCGCGCGTGGCGCCTGCGGGCAGTCGCAGCTCGGAGATCAGGCGCGACCCCCACTGGCGGGCGGCCGCGCGGTTGACCGCCGATGAGGTGAACGGAGAGCCGGCGGGCGGGGTGTGATCGACGCGGTCGGCAGCGGCGGGCAACGCGATGCCGAGGAGGAGGAGCGAGCCCGCGATGAGCGTCCGCCGGAGCATCGTGGTCACAGTATCCGCCGCGCGAGAATGGCGGTCAACGCGTCGTTTCGCACGGGGACGGTTGCTCGTCGGGCGGCCGCGGGTCGCGGGCGGGCGCCGCGGCGGCAAGGCGCCGGGCCAGCGCGGCCGGCCGCGTGACGGTCGCCGGCGACGGGTCGGCGGCGGCGGCTGCGCTGATTCGGTCGAGTGGCGGCCCCGTGCCGGTGGCGCCCGCCACGATCGTGTTGCCCGACCGGCCGCTGAGCGTGAAGAGATGGTCAAATGCCTCGGCGAGGCCGGCCGCGACGCGGTCGACGACGCGCCGCGACCGATCGTCGACCACGTTGACGAGCGCCAGCGGCGCGACCCGTGCGACGTCGCGCAGTGCCTCCACCGTGATCAGCCGCAGCGGGACCCGAGCGCCCAGGAACGCGTCGATGACCACCGCATCGTGGCTGTGGTCGGCTTGGGATCGGAGCCACTCTCGGCCGTCTGCGTGGCGCACCCGCAGGCCGGGTGCGCGCCGCAGTCCCATGTGCTGACGGGCGAGCGCCAGCACCCCGGAGTCGAGCTCGCACACCTCCTGGCGGCCGTCGGGCCACTCGGCGGCGAGTGCCCGCGGCAGCGCACAGGCGCCACCGCCGACATGCACGATGCGCCGCGCGCGGGACGAGCGAAGCACGATCCGCAGCCAGCGCATGTAGTCGAACTCGAGGTGGGTCGGGTCTGCGAGATCGATGTAGGAGCTCTCCATCTCCTGCTGGATGAGCAGCCGGCCGGAAGGCCTCCCCGGATCCCGTTCGACGACCAACTCGCCATCGCGGGCGAGCACCTGGTGGGTCGCGCGTCGGCGTGCCACCGGCGCGCTCCTCTCAGTCCTCGAGTGTGCCCGGGTCGGCCGGAACGTCGACCGCGTGCTCCTCGAGCGCCTGCAGCGGCACGACCTCGAGCGCCCGCTCGTGCGTGGAGGCGAGCACGACGTAGGCGGCGGCCCCGTCCATATGGGCCCGCAGCCAGTTGGCGGCGGTCACGCACCAGCGGTCCCCGGGCTTCAGCCCCGGGAACCCGTAGGCCGGCATCGGCGTCTGCAGGTCGTTGCCGATCCCGCTCTGGTGGTCGAGGAACTCGGCCGTGACCACCGCGCAGATCGTGTGACTCCCGACGTCCTCGGGACCGGTGTGGCAGCACCCGTCACGGAAGAACCCGGTGACGGGGTCACTGCCACAGGGCTCCAGCTCGGTTCCGAGGACGTTGCGGTCGGGCACCGCCGGAGTATGCCGTGCCCACCGCCCGGCGACCCATCAACTGCGGCGCCGCGTCATCCCCCGAGCTGCGGATCGCTCGTGAGCTGGCCGTCGCTCTCCAGACGCCCCGCCAGCTGGTAGGCGAACGCGGTGTCAGATGAGGCGCTGAGCGCGAGGTCGTACCAGCCTCCGGAGGAGCTCGTGGCGACGGTCGTCTTCGCGTGGCCGTTGCGAAGCGTGAGCGTCTGCCCGGCGCCGTACGCGTCGGCGAGGTCGATCGTCGCCACCGCTTCGGGCGCCCGGACGGTGAGCGTCACCGCGCCGGCGCCGACGTCGAGATCCTCGGTGACGGTGATCTGGGTGGTGATCTGCCCGGTGAAGTGCCGGAAGAAGCCATTGGGACCGTGCAGGCTCAGGTCATAGCTCCCCGGGTTGGGAAGCGCCTGCTGCAGATCGTCACCGGGCCCGACGGTATAGGTGAACGGCGCGCCCGGAACGGTGAGCGAGCGCGCCTGGATCCCGATCCCCAGCTTGCCGGGGTTGGCGATCTGCAGGCCGAGCTGCGCGGCGCTCGGAGCGAACGCGATCTTGAGCCGATACCCCAGGCGGCGGGAGGGACGCACGCCGGGCTCCTGGACCGGGACGGCGCCGCTCGCCGGCGGGGTCGGGGTGTAGCTCGGCGGCGTCGGCTGCGAGGGATCGGGTTCGTAGGAGGCGACGCTCGGCAACGTCGGCACGGTGTCCGACGCACTCGCAAAGTCAAACGCCGAAGAGAGATCGCCGCAGACGGCGCGGCGCCAGGGCGTGATCTGGGGCTCCTTCACCCCGAACCGCGCCTCCATCAGGCGGATCAGCGACGTGTGATCGAACGTCTCCGAGCAGACCCAGCCGCCCGTGCTCCACGGCGAGACCACAAGCAGTGGGACCCGAACGCCCAGGCCGTAGGGACCGGGCACACCGCCGGAGCCGCCGGGGGTTCCGGCGATCCCGTCGAAGAACTCGTTCGTCACCGGCACCGTCGACTGACCCTCGAGCGTGCCGACGTTCGGATACGGCCCCGGCACGTGATCGAAGAAGCCGTCGTTCTCGTCGAAGGTGATGAGCAGCGCCGTGCGCGCCCAGACGTCGGGGTTGCTGGTGAGCGCGTTGAGCACCCCTGCCGTGTACCACGCGCCATAGCCCGCCGGCCAGGCGGGGTGCTCGGTGTAGGCCTCGGGAGCGACCACCCACGAGACGCTCGGCAGCCGGCCGTTCTGCACGTCGGCGGCGAGCTCGTCGAAGAACGTGCCCCCGCTGGAGATGTCGGTTCCGGTGCGGGCGAGCTCGCGCAGCGGGTTGCTCGGCCCGGCGTTGCGGTACTTGTCGAAGTAGAGCAGCGAGTTGTCGCCGTAGTTGCCGATGTAGGGATCCGACGTCCAGCCCCAGGAGCCGGCGGCGTTGAGGCCGTCACCGATGTCCTGATAGATCTTCCAGCTGACCCCGGCCTTCTGCAGCCGCTCCGGATAGGTCGGCCAGTCGTAGCCGATCTCGTCGTTGGCGATCACCGGGCCCCCGCCGCGGCCGTCGTTGCCGTCCCAGCCGGTCCACATGTAATAGCGGTTGGGGTCCGTCGGGCCGAGCATTCCGCAGTGGTAGGCGTCGCATACCGTGAACGCGTCGGCCAGCGCGTAATGGAACGGCAGGTCCGAGCGCTGCATGTGCGCCATCGAGGTCGTGGTCTTCGCCGGGATCCACTGATCCCAGTCGCCACCATTGAACATCTGGTGGGTGCCGTCCCAGCTGTGATCGAGATCCTCGATGAAGACGAGCGCCAGGTTGCCGACATCGGGACGGAACGGCGGGGTGACCGCCGATCCGTCGGCCTGGTACCAGACCGGCCGGCCGGTCGGCAGCGTCACTGGATGGGGGTCTCCGAATCCGCGCACTCCACGGAGCACCCCGAAATAGTGGTCAAAGGAACGGTTCTCCTGCATGAGCACGACGATGTGCTCCATGTCCTTCAGCGAACGCGTCGCACGGTTCGCCGGGATTGACGCGGCCCGCGCGATGCTGTCGCTCAGCATCGTCGCTGCGACGCTCCCGCCCGCCAACTGCAGGAACCTGCGTCGGTTGATCTCCGTCATCGCTGCACCCGCCTTCGTTTCGACATCGGCCTTGCCCGGCGCGAGCCTATGCACGCCGAGCCCGCCCGGTGAAGGTCGCTCACGACCGCGTCACGTCCCGCTCACAGGTTGTTCACGCGGTCGGCGGCAGGCGCGTCGCCCCCGCCACTGACTCCGGCTCTAAGCTCGCGACGTGGACGCGGAGGAGTCGATCCAGCTTCACCTGACTGCGCTCGCGGCAGGTACCGAGCGGATCGCGCCGCGGCGCTGGAAGCTGGTCCTCGAGTCCGCGGGGTATCCGCTGGCGATCGAGCTCGCGCTGCGCGGGCCACTCCTTCGCGCCGAAGCCGCCGTCCTCCCGCCCGAGACGATCGAGCCCCGGCAGCTGCTGTTCTGGAACGGCCAGGCGCCGCTCGTCTGCTTCGCCGAGAACCGCGCGGGCGAGGTGATCGTCTGCGGGGAGATCCCGGTCGGCGCACTCGACGCCGAGCTGCTCGATCGCTTCCTCGGGCTGCTGCACGCGAGCGCCACCCGGGCTCGCGAGTTCGTCCTGCCGCGGTGACCGCGATGGGCTGTCCTTTCCGTCCGATCCCATTCGTCGTCTGGATGGACCGACTACGAGACGAGGAGGATCGACGGTGAAATACATGTTGATGATCTGCGCGGGTGAGGATCGCAAGCCGAGCACGCCCCGCATGGGGATCGAGCAGTGGGTGGAGGAGTCCGATCGCGCCGGGACCCGGCTGCTCGGCCGGCCGCTCGACCCGCCCGACACGGCGGCCACCGTCCGCGTGCGTGACGGGGAGACGCTGCTCAGCGACGGCCCGTTCGCCGAGGCCAAGGAGTTCGTGGCCGGCTTCGACATCGTCGACTGTGCTGACCTCGACGAGGCGATCGAGCTCGCCGCCAACCATCCGGTCGCCGCGTTTGGGACGGTCGAGGTGCGCCCGTTCTTCGGGGAGTTCGGCTTCCCGGACGCCGCGCAGGAGTGGGGGCGGACCGAGCCGCGCGACAGCTGGGCGCTGTTCATGTGCCTGGACGGCATCCCCGCCACCGACGAGGAAGAGGCGGCAATCCGCGCCGAGTCGGTCGCCTGGGGGGAGCGGTTGACCGAGCGCGGGACGATGGTCGCCGGCCATCCGCTCGCGCACGCCGACACGGCCACGTGCGTGCGGGTGAGCGGCGGCGAGACCCTGCTCAGCGACGGTCCATTCGTCGAGGCGAAGGAGTTCATCGGCGGGTTCGCGATCCTTCAGGGCGTCACCCGCCAGGAGGCGATCGGGCTCGCCGCCGAGCATCCGCTGGCTGCCTACCACCGGGTTGAGGTCAGGGCGTTCGAGGACGCATGAGCGGCCGGGGTGGGCGGGGTTCGGCTCGATCGGCGGCCGCTGCGGCCGCCGACAATGCCTTCCGGGAGGAGTGGGGGCGGATCGTCGCGGCGCTGATCCGCCGCACCGGCGACTGGGATCTGGCGGAGGAATGCGCCTCCGACGCGTTCGCGCAGGCGCTCGACAGCTGGCCCCGCGATGGCACCCCGGCGCGGCCCGGCGCCTGGCTGACCACGGTCGCCTCCCACCTCGCGCTCGACCGGCTGCGGCGCGCGCGGCGGGGAGGCGAGCTGCTCGAGACGATCGGGCGCGATCCGCTCGGGCCAGTCCACGACGGGGAGGAGGACTCCGCGATGCGCGAGCTCCTGGAGGAGCCCGACGAGATCGGCGACGACCGGCTGCGCCTGATCTTCACCTGCTGTCATCCGGCGCTCGCACTCGAGGCACGGGTTGCGCTCACCCTGCGCTCGCTTGCCGGTCTCACCACGGCCGAGATCGCGCACGCGTTCCTGGTCTCGGAATCGACGATGGCGCGTCGACTGACCCGGACGAAGTCGAAGATCGCGCAGGCGGGAATCCCCTACCGGGTGCCGCCGGCACACCTGCTGCCCGAGCGGACCGCGGGCGTTCTGGCGGTGCTGTGGCTGCTCTTCAACGAGGGGTACACCGCCAGCGCCGGGCAGGAGCTGATCCGCGCCCAACTGTGCGAGGAGGCGATCCGGCTTGGGCGGGCGCTGGTGACGCTGATGCCGGATGAGCCGGAGGCGTCGGGCCTGCTCGCGTTGATGCTGCTCCAGCACTCGCGGCGGCTCGCACGGGTCGACCGGCGCGGGGACCTGGTGACGCTCGAGGAGCAGGACCGCGCCCGCTGGGACGCGGAGGAGATCGCCGAAGGGCTCGCGGTGCTCGGCGCCGCGCTGCGCCGCCGGGCGGCGGGGCCCTACCAGCTGCAGGCGGCGATCGCGGCCTGCCACGCCGAGGCGCCTGATGCGGAGGCGACCGACTGGCCGCAGATCGCGGCGCTCTACGAGTTGCTCGGAGCGGTCATGGACACCCCGGTCGTCCACCTCAACCGGGCAGTGGCGGTGGCGATGGCCGGGGACTTCGAGGCGGGCCTTGAGATCGTCGCGCGGCTCGATCATGCGGGCGAGCTCGCGCACTACCACCTGCTGTACGCCACGCGGGCGGACCTGCTGCGCCGGCGAGGCGATCGCGAGGGTGCGTGCGAGGCGTACCGGAGAGCGCTCGAGCTGGCGGGGACCGAGCCCGAGCAGCGGTTCCTCAGCCGCCGCCTGGCCGAGCTGGAGTGAGACGGATCCGCCTCAGGCGGCCGAGGGCCTGAGTGGGGGGTGGGCGGCGGACCGCTTCGCGACCGGGTCCGCAGCCGCGCCGGGTGGCGCCTCGGCGATCAGCTCGGCGCGCGCGGAGGCCAGCTCCTCGCGTTCGCGGGAGCCGAGCCGTGGAGTCCGCGGGTCGATGCGCCTGAGCGCGTCGAGCACGATCGAGGCCGTCGCCAGCCGCCCGAACCACTTGTGGTCGGCTCCGATCACGTACCACGGCGCCCACTCGGTGCTCGTCTCGGAGACCATCTCCGAGAACGCGTGCTGATAGTCGTCCCAGTAGGCCCGTTCACGCACGTCGGAGGCCGCGAACTTCCAGTTCTTCTCCGGCAGGTCGAGCCGGCGCAGGAAGCGGAGCCGCTGCTCCTCCTTGGAGATGTTGAGCAGCAACTTGACGACCCGCGTCCCACTCTCGCTGAGCTGGTGCTCCCAGGCGTTGATCTCCCGGTAGCGCTCGCGCCACACCGCATTGAGATCGCCCTCCGGCGAAAGGCCGCGCGCCTCCAGCAACTCCGGGTGGACGCGGACGACCAGCACCTCCTCGTAGTGGGAGCGGTTGAACACCGCGATCTCCCCGGGCGCCGGCAGGTTCTGCCGGTAGCGCCAGAGGTAGTCGTGGGCGAGCTCCTCGTCGGTCGGCTCCTTGAAGCTGTGCACGCGCACGCCGGCCGGATTGACCCCGCTGAACACGTTGCGGATGGTGCTGTCCTTGCCGCCCGCGTCGATCGCCTGCAACACGACGAGCAGCGATTGCCGGCTCTCGGCGGCGAGCCGCTCCTGGTAGTCGCTGATCTCAGAGACCGCCGTCGCGAGCAGCTTGCGGCCGCGCTTCTTGCGATGAACCCCCACGGTGTGGCCGGGGTCGAAGTCGCCGGGCAACGTGACCGTCGTCCCGGATGCGACGCGCAGCGGCGCCCCCACCTGGAGGATTCGCTTGCATTCCTTGTCGTGATGTCCGCCCATGGTTGGCTCGAAGTGGCCCGGCTGGGACTTGAACCCAGGACCGACGGATTATGAGTCCGCTGCTCTGACCAACTGAGCTACCGGGCCGCTGGGCGGGACGCTACCGGGAATGGTCAGCGCGATGCCCGATCGGCACCCGCTGACGCGCGATCTTGTCAGGCGCACCGGTATGATCTGCGGCGCAATGCTCGTCCTGGCGGATTTTCTTGGCCTCGGCCACTCCACGAGCTCCTTCGGCGAGACGCTCGCGCTCATCATCACCTTCCTGGGCATTGGCGTCGTCGCCAATTTGCTGATCGGCTACGCCGTGTTCGTGGCGATGGCCGAGCGCAAGCAGAACCAGGAGCGCATGGCCGCCTACGATCGCGGCGAGCACCGGCGCTGATCGCCCGCGCCGCGGGTCCCGGATCCCCGCCCGCGGGGTCTCCGATTCGGGTCGAGCGGGGCAGGCTAATGAAACCTCTCTGAAGGAACGTTGTCGGGCCGCGTCGAATGAGACGCCTGCCCATGAAGCACGCAACCACTCCCATCGCCGGCGCTGAGCCAGCCAACGGTCATCAGGCGCTCTCCGGTTACATCAAGACCCGGTTCGACGAGTTCTCGCGGTCTCAGAAGGACGTCGCCCAGTACATCGTCGACCACCTTGACGAGGCCGCCTTCCAGACCGCGGAGGAGCTGGCCCGCCGGGCGAACACCTCCTCCAGCACGGTCGTGCGGTTCTCCCAGGCGCTCGGCTTTGACGGTTTTCCCGAGCTGCAGCAGGCCGCACGTGACGAGTACCGTCGTCTGGTCGGCGGGATCGGCACCGGCGCCGCGCTCGCGGGGGAGGCGCAGGGGGCGACGCCGCTGTTCTCCCTGGACCACACCGAGTTCGAGGCGGCTCTCGCCGCCGATCACGTCAACCTCGAGGACACGGCGCACAAGCTCTCCCGCGCCGACGTCGAGGCGGCCGTCGATGCGATCGTGTCCGCCGAACGGGTGCTGATCGCGGGGACCGACCAGATGGCGTTCTTCGCCAGCTATCTCCGCCACCTGCTGATGCTGCTCGACCTCCGCGCCGAGGTGGTGGCCAGCCCCTCACAGGAGGCGCTGGGCCGGCTCTCCAGGATCGACGGGGAGACGCTCGTGATCGGCCTCTCCGCCGGCCGGCCGCATCCGCTGATCACGCGCACGATGAAGCTCGCGCGCCACCGCAAGGCGACGACGCTGGCCATCACGGACGCGACGCTCTCCGAGGTCGCCCGCCTGGCGCGGATCCGGCTGTACTACTCCTCGAACACGCCGGCGTTCGTCCGCTCGCACACCGCGCTTTTGTCGATCATCCAGGCGCTCGCCTACGGCGTCTACGCGCGAGACGCACAGCAGTACGACGTCCGCATCAAGGCGTTCCGACTCAAGTAGCCGCGCCGGTCTGGGCGACCGGCGCGACCAGCAGAGACTGCGTGGCGTGCCCGATCCGGCCACGGCGGTCGTAGAGCACGCTCTCCGCGCTCGCGACGTTTCCCGCGTGCACCCGCATCTGCGAGCGAAGCGCGACCCACTCGTCCACCGGGGGGCGCTCGAGGTAGAACGTGAGGTCCGGGTTGATGAACGTGTGCTGGTCCCAGCTGAGCACCGAGCTGATCCCGTTGCCGAAATCAGTGGCGGCGGCAACCCGGTCCACGGGACGGGTCGGCTCGCCGGCGAGCAGGCCGTAGCGCAGGCGGAACCACGCGGTCGCCGGCCCGGGCTCGCGGAAGCGGCCGCCGGCGAACCTGATCTCCATCCCGTCGGCCGGGAACATCGGCCGTTGAGCCGGCTTCCAGTCGGTCGGAGCAGCCTGCTCGGGACCCGGGAAGGGCACGTTCTCCTCGGGTGAGCCGTCGATCTCGCTCGGGGAGAGGAACAGCGCCCGCGCCCGGGTGACCTCGTGCCCATCTGGGCTGAGCAGCGCGCCGTCGAGCAGCGTCACTCGCCGGCCGGGGCGGACGACCTCGATCCGCGGCGTGAGCGGCCCGCGCGGGGCGGGGCGCACGAACTCGCAGGTGAGCCGCGCAAGCGCCAATCCTGTGCCGTCGAGCTCGGCCGAGAAGAGGTGGGCGAGCAGCGCGGCCGGGGCGCCGCCATGCAGCGCTCCCTCTGCCCACGGCCCGTCGCACACCGGGTCCGCGAGATATCCGTCGCCATCGCGGACAAACAGCGCCGGGTCGTTCATCGGCCCGGAACCTAGCGTGCGGATAAACTCGCCTCTATGAGCACCAACGGTCACAACACCCGCGACGAGGCGACGTTCACGGTCAAGAGCGGCCTCGCCGAAATGCTCAAGGGCGGCGTCATCATGGACGTCGTCACCCCGGAGGAGGCGAAGATCGCCGAGGATGCCGGGGCCTGCGCGGTGATGGCGCTCGAACGCGTCCCGGCCGACATCCGCCGGGACGGCGGAGTGGCCCGCATGTCCGATCCCGAGATGATCAAGGGGATTCAGGAGGCGGTGACGATCCCGGTGATGGCCAAGGCGCGCATTGGCCACTTCGCCGAGGCTCAGGTGCTCGAGGCGCTCGAGGTCGACTACATCGACGAGTCCGAGGTGCTCACGCCCGCCGACGAGGCCAACCACATCGACAAGTGGTCCTACAAGGTGCCGTTCGTCTGCGGCGCCACGAACCTCGGCGAGGCGCTGCGGCGGATCGGCGAGGGTGCCGCGATGATCCGCTCCAAGGGCGAGGCCGGTACCGGCGACATCGTCGAGGCCGTCCGCCATCTGCGCCGTATCCGCTCCGAGATGCGCGCGCTCACCCTGATGGACCCAGAGGAGCTTCCGACCGCTGCCAAGGAGCTCGCCTCCCCGCTGCCGCTCGTGCGCCAGATCGCCGCCGAGGGCCGGCTCCCCGTCGTGCTCTTCTGCGCCGGTGGGATCGCGACCCCGGCCGACGCCTCGCTGGTGATGCAGCTCGGCGCGGAGGGTGTGTTCGTCGGCTCCGGCATCTTCAAGTCCTCCAACCCGTCGGCCCGCGCGAAGGCGATCGTCGAGGCGACGACGCACTTCCGTGATCCCGCTCGCGTGGCCGCGGCCTCGACCGGCCTGGGCCAGGCGATGGTGAGCATCGAGACCTCGAAGCTCCACTCCGAGCAGCTGCTCGCCTCCCGCGGCTGGTAGTGGGGAGCACCTCGTCGCAGGGTGCCCCGTGCGTCGGGGTGCTTGCGCTGCAGGGCGACTTCGAGGCTCACGCCCGGCTGCTGGGTCGCCTCGGCGCGCACGCGCGTGAGGTGCGGGTGCCGGCTGACCTCGAGGGACTCGACGCGCTTGTGCTGCCCGGCGGGGAATCGACAACGATGACGCTCGGGATCGAGCGGGAGGGGCTCGCCGAGCCGCTGCGGGCCCTCGCCGCGACCGGCACCCCGATCCTCGGCACCTGCGCGGGGATGATCATCCTCGACCGCGAGCACCTCGGGATCCTCGACATCCTCGCGCAGCGCAACGCGTTCGGACGCCAGGTGCGCTCGTTCGAGGCCGACCTCCAGATCACCGGCGTGAGCGGCGACCCCGTCCACGCGGTGTTCATCCGTGCGCCCTGGGCCGCCGAGACGGGGCCCGAGGTGGAGATCCTCGCCGAGGTCGACGGCCACCCGGTGGCGGTCCGCCAGGGGCACATCGTGGCCATCTCCTTCCACCCGGAGCTGAGCGGCGAGCCACGCCTGCACGAGCTCATTCTCGGGCTGATCGACTGAGCGCCGCCGCGGGACCGCGACGGCGGTCAGACGACGAGGCCGTGGCGCATCGTGTTCTCGCTCACGGCGTGCTGGGAGACGAATTGCAGCAGGTAGTCCGGGCCCCCCGCCTTCAGCCCGGTCCCGGACAGTCGGTTGCCCCCGAACGGCTGGCGGCCGACCATCGCGCCGGTGATGCCGCGATTGACGTACAGGTTGCCGACCGGCGTCCGAGCGCGCACGCGCCGCACGACCGACGGGTCGCGGGTGAAGAGCCCGCCGGTGAGCGCGAACGACAGTGAGTCGACCACGTCGCAGGCGTGCTCGGCGTCGCGCACCCGCTGAACGGCGAGCACCGGGCCGAAGATCTCCTCGCCGAGCACCGGCGAATCGTCGGGGAGGTCGGCGGCGAGCGTCGGCGGCGCGAACCAGCCTTGGTTCTCCCCGAAGCCACCGGTGTCCGCCTGGGCTACGACTGCGCCGCTGTCAGCGGCGATCCCGACGTAGCGGGCCACCCGTTCGGCGGCCTCGCGCTCGATCACCGGCGGCACGTCGACTCCGAGCGTCTGCGCCTGGTCGACGAGCAGCGAGCGGACCGCGCCCGCCAACCGTTCCAGCAGCTGATCGGCGATTGCCTCGTGGACGAGCAGGCGGGAGGCGGCCGAACACTTCTGCCCGGCGTAGTTGAACGCCGAGCCGATGACTGCCGGCACGACCTCGTCGAGGTCGGCGTCACCGTCGACGATCACGCAGTTCTTGCCGCCGAGCTCGGCGACGACCGCCTTGAAGTGCCGCTCGTTGGTCTCGGCCGCGGCGCGGACGATCGAGCGCCCGACCGGCAGCGACCCGGTGAAGGCGATGACGTGGACTCGCGGGTCGCGCACCAGCGCCTCGCCGACCTCGCCGGCTCCGGGCAGGATCGAGAGCACCGGATCCGGGACACCGCCGGCACGCAGGGCATCGACAAGCCGCGAGGCCATCAGCGGCGACTGCTCGGCCGGCTTGAGCACGACGGCGTTGCCGGCGGCGAGCGCCGCCGAGGTCATCCCGCAGGGGATCGCCAGCGGAAAGTTCCAGGGTGAGATCACGGCCGCCACCCCGCGTCCGCGGTAGGTCATTTCGTTGCGCTCGCCGGGGACCTGGAGCAGCGGCCGACCGCGGCCGAGTTCGATCGCGCCGCGGGCGTAGTACTCGAGAAAGTCGATCGCCTCGCACACGTCGCCGTCGGCCTCCGGCCAGGGCTTGGCGCACTCGCGCACCTCGAGCGCCGCCAGCTCCAGACGGCGCTCGCGCATCCAGGCCGCGGCGCGCAGCAGGCAGGCGGCGCGCTCCTCGGCGGCCAGATCCCGCCACTCAGGCGCCACCCGCTCGGCCACCGAGACGGCGCGGTGGACCTCGTCGACGGTGGCGGCGGCGCACTCGGCGACGACGCGCGTGGGCGTCCCCGGATCGGTGGAGATGAAGTCCGCGCTTCGCCGCGTCTCGCCACCGATCCGGACGGGCACCGGGAGCGGCAGCTCGCGGTCGACAGCCGCCAGCGCGTCATCGAGGCCCCCGCGCACCGCGGGGCGGCGCAGCTCGAGGATCGGCTCGTTGGCGAAGGCGGGCAGGCTCACGGCGGGTTCGGCTACGGCGCGGCGAGCAGCTCGTCGATCGGGACCCCGCTCGCCTGGGCGGAGAGGAACGAGTCGTTGCTCGTGTTCTCGAGCAGCCGGCGTACGAGGTACGCCATACCGGCGACGAGGTCGCCGACCGGGCAGTAGGCCCGCACCCGGAATCCGCGCGCGGCGAGCGCGGTCGCGAGGTCGTCGCCGAGGCCGCGCAGGATCTGCAGCTCGAGATCTCCGGCCGCCCGGGCGGGGTTCGACACCCGGTCATGGGCGATCGCGTGGGCGACGGAGCGCAGGTTGTGCGAGGCGATCGCCACGCGCAGGGCGGGGCGAGCGTCGAGCAGCCTGCGGGTGAGCGCCTCGAAGTTGCGGTCGCACGCCGCCTTGTCCTCGAACACGGGCACCTCCCAGCCGTGCTGAAGGGCCTGGACGAGCTCATGGTCCCAGTAGGCGCCCTTCACCAGCCGCACCGTGAGCGGCGAGCCGCGCGGCACCGACCGCGTCCAGGCGAGCACCTGGTCAAGCGTGGCCGGCGAGTCGCGCAGGTAGGCCTGCAACACGAGGCCGGAGGAGGGGCCCTCGCGGAACTCGTCCTCGCCGAGCAGGTCGAGCACGAGCTCCAGCACCGCCTCGCGCGAGTCGAGCGACTCCATGTCGATGTGGAGGTGCGCGCCGCGGTCGCGGGCCTCACGCAGCAACGGGCGCAGCCGTGCGGCGGCGTCCTGCTGGCCGCGAGCGGGCGCGTCGGGGCGCAGCAGCGGGGTCAGCGCGGAGATCTTCACGCACACGTTGGCGCGCGGGAGCACGCCCGCCGCGTCGGACTCGAGCAGCGGCCTGGCGGGCCAGGCCGGCGTCTCGGCGGTGAGCACGCGCACCGCCTCCAGGCAGCGCTCGGCGTAGCGGTCGGCCTCGGCCTGGGTGACGGTGGCCTCGCCGAGCAGGTCGACCGAGCTCGCGATGCCGGCCTCCCACAGGCGCCGGAACGTCGGCAGCGCCCCGCGGGGCGACTCGCCGACGATGAAGCGATGCGCGAGGTGCCGCACCCCACCCGCCGCGGCGGCGCCCAGCGCCGCCCGTCCGGCGCGGCTGCCCGACACCTTCATCGCCGCGGAGATCGGCGGGGGCGGCCCGTCCGGAAGCTCGCCCAGGAAGCCCGTGAGATGGCGCGCGAGGTCGTCAAGCGAGCGGCAGGCCGGAACGACGTCGACGAAGCGGAAGAGCGCCGCGCGCAGCTCCTGGTCACCGGTCGCCAGCTCCATGGCGCGGGAATCGAGCGCGCGCAGCCCGAGGCGTGATTCGTGCGGAAAGGCGGTCGCGAGCGACTCGCCGACCGAGCGCAGCTCCCGCTCGACGGGGTCGGGCTCCGCGGGCGGTTGCGGGTCGTCGGTCTCCGGGACGGTGGCCATCGCAGCGACAACGCTATCGCGGCGCCGTGGCAGGATGAGGTGCATGCGAACGCGACCCCAGGGCCCGGTGCGCGCGTGGACGGCGCTGTGCGCGCTGGCGCTGTCGTGCCTGCTCGCGGCGTGCGGGTCGAACGCCCATCCGGCGGCTGACAGCGGCGGGCGAACGACCGTCACGCGGACGGTGACCCGGACCTCGAGCAGTCCGGCGACGAGCGCCGGGACGAGCACTCAGGCGACGACCGCCGGGACGAGCACTCCGGCGACGATGAGCACGTCGGCGCAGGCGGCGGGCCCTCAGTGCGTGGCCGCCGACCTGGCGCTCTCGTTTCTCGGCGGCGACGATGCCACCGGCCACGTGCTGCTCAGCTTCGCGATGCGCAACACCTCCTCCCACAGCTGCCGCACCGGCGGTTATCCGGGCGTCCTGTTCCTCGACGGATCGGGGCACGCGCTGCCGATCCACCCCGACCACACGACCACCGACATCGCCGGTCACACCACCCTGCGGGCGCTCACCGTCGCCCCCGGGGCCTCCGTGTCCTTCCGGCTCGGCACCAGCGACATCGGCTCCGGAGGGGGGAACGCCGGCTGCGCGCGCGCGACCGCCCTCCAGGTGATCGCCCCCAACGACACCGCGACGATGCGGGTGAGGCTTCACAGCGGTGTGTTCGAGTGCCAGGGGAAGGTGACCGTCTCGCCGGTCCAGGCCGGCGCCAACCCGGACCCCGGCTAGAGATCGTCGGAGGACGGCAGCCGCTGCGCAAGCCACGCGGCGCCGTCGTCGAGGATCTCGGTGATCTGCGCCGCGGGGACCGGACGCGAGAAGAAGAACCCCTGGACCGCGTGGCAGCCGAGTCGTTGCAGCTCGGAGAGCTGGAGCTCGGTCTCGACGCCCTCACCGGTGACGAGCAGCGAGAGCGCGTTCGACATGCCGACGATCGCCTCCGTGATGCCGGTGTCACGCGTCTCGGTCCCGAGACCGTCGATGAACGAGCGGTCGACCTTGAGGACGTCGAGCGGCAGGCGCGTGAGGTAGGACAGCGACGAGTAGCCGGTGCCGAAGTCGTCGAGGATCAGGCTCAGCCCGAGCGCTTTCAGGTCCGCGAGCGTCTGGAAGAGCTCCTCGCTCTGTCCCATGACGATGCTCTCGGTGAGCTCCAGCGCGAGCAGGCTCGGGTCCAGGCGGGCGCCGCGGAGCGCGGCCGCGACGCTTTCGACGAGCGCCGGGCTGTCGAACTGGGCGGCGGACAGGTTGACGGCCACCGAGATCGGCATCGAATCAGGACGGCTCGCGTACCACTCGGCTGCCTGGCGGCAGGCATGTTCCAGGACCCAGCGCCCGATCGGCTCGATCAGCCCGTTCTCCTCGGCGATCGGGATGAACTCCAGCGGCGGGACTCGTCCGCGCTCTGGATGGTCCCAGCGCACGAGCGCCTCGACCCCGATGATCGCGTGGGCGTCGAGCCCGATGATCGGTTGGTACTCAAGCGCGAGCTCGTCGCGCTCCAGCGCCCGGCGAAGGTCGTTCTCGACCCGCAGGCGGCTGATCGCGCGGCCCCGGATCGCCTCGTCGTAGAGCTCGTAGCGCGCGCGTCCGCGCTCCTTGGCGCGGTGCATGGCCGCGTCCGCGTCGCGGACGAGGTCCTCGGCACGCTCGCCGCCGGCGGCGAGCGTGATGCCGATGGAGACGCTGACGAAGTGCTCGTTGCCATCGAGCACGAACGGCCGGTTGAACGCTCCGGCGATGCGCTGTGCCATCTCGACGGCGTCCTGCTCGCCGGCGATGTCCTCCAGCAGGATCCCGAACTCGTCCGCCCCGAACCGCGCGATCGTGTCCGAGGCCCGCAGCATCTGCTTCAGACGGGGGGCCGCGGCCGCGAGCAGGTCGTCACCGACGGCGTGACCGAGCGAATCGTTGATGAGCTTGAAGCGGTCGAGGTCGAGCAGCAGCACGGCGGCGCTCGATCCGCGGCGGCTGAGGTGCTGCAGCGCGTGCGAGAGCCGGTCCATGAACAGCGCACGGTTGGGCAAGCCGGTGAGCGGGTCGTGCAGTGCCCGATGGCGGATGTCGTCCTCGGTCTTCTGGCGCTCGAACGCGTCGCCGAGGACGTTGGCGAGCGCTTGGACGAAGTCGATCTCGATCGCGGAGAAGTCGCGGGCGCGGCTGGAGTGGACGCCGAGCACCCCGAACGCCCCGCGGCGGCCCTCGATGACGATCGACATTCCGCTGCGGGTGCCCATCCGTCGCAGCGGTTCGGTCATCTCAAAGCGCGTCTCGGTCTCCCAGTCGGTGACCACGACGGTGCCGTGCGACATCGCGTAGCCGGGCTGGGTGGCCGGATCGAACGGGAACGATCCCAGCCTTTCGGGCGTCAGACCGGTGGAGGCGAGGAAGGTGAAACTGCGGCGGTCGTCGTCGAGCGCGATCACACCGCCGCGGTCGAGCCCAAGCAGCTGGACCGCCGCGGTCGCCGCCTCCTGGGCGAGCTCCGTCGCCGAGGCGCCCTCCAGGGCATGCTCTCCGAGCGCCGCCAGCGCCGCGTGCTGCGCGGCCGCGCGCTGCAGATCCGCCTCGGTGCGCTTGCGCTGGGTGATGTCCGACAGAACGCCGTGCCAGCGCAGGTCGCCGTCGGCGGTGCGCACGAGCAGCGCGTCGTCGCGGATCCACACCGCATGGCCGTCGCGATGCAACAGCCGGTACTCGTTGTAGCCGCCGCCCTCGTCGTCGAGATCGGGCTCCTCCTCGCCGGCGAGGACCCGCTCGGCATCGTCGGGATGCAGCCGCAGCCGCCACATCGAAGGGTTCGCGCACCATTCCTGCGGGGTGTAGCCCAGGATCGTCTCGATCTGCGGACTGACGTAGTACCACGGGCCATCCGGGCCGAAGCTGGCCGAGTACAGCACCGCGCGCACGCGCTGCATGACGCCGGCGTCGTCGGTGGGACTGGTGGCGAAGGCGACCTGCGGGTGGGGGCCCGCGCCGCCTTCACCGGTGGCGCGCTCAGCAGACATCGTCTCGGGTATCGGCCAATCTCTGCGGATCTCGATTCGGGAGGATCCCGCCTCAGCCTGCGGGGAACTACCGACCGGGTCTACCCGCGAATGATCGAAAGCACCTCGTCGCGCATCTGCTCCATGTGCTCGCGAGAGCGCAGCGACTCCAGACACAGGCGCAGCAGCGGCTCGGTGTTCGAGGCGCGGACGTTGAAGTGCCAGTCGTCGTAGTCGATCGAGATCCCGTCCAGGCGGGTGATCTCCGCATCGGCATAGCGCTTGGCGATCTGCTCGAGCTTCGCCGCGGTGTCGGCGACCTCGGAGTTGATCTCCCCGGAGATGAAATAGCGGGAGCGATAGGGCTCGAGAAGCGCCGACATCGTCACCCCGCGCTGAGAGAGGAGCTCGAGGATGAGGAGCGCCGGTAGCGTGCCCGAGTCGGCACAGTAGAAGTCCCGGAAGTAGTAGTGGCCCGAGACCTCGCCGCCGAACACCGCCTCGGGAACCTCGCGCATCCGGGCCTTGAAGAACGCGTGCCCGACGCGGTTGACAAGCGCCGTGCCGCCGTGCGCGGCGGCGGTGTCGGCAACCGCGCGGCTCGCGCGCACGTCGTAGAGGACCGTCGCCCCTGGATTCTTGTCGAGCATCGACTCGGTCATCAGCGCGGTCAGGAAGTCTCCGTCGACGAACTCGCCGGTCTCGTCGATGAAGAAGCAGCGATCGGCGTCCCCGTCCCAGGCGATGCCCAGGTTTGCGCCGCGCGCCTTGACCTCGCGCATGATGAACTCGCGATTCTCGGGCAGCAGCGGGTTGGGCTCATGGTCGGGGAAGTTGCCGTCCGGCGTCCAGTAGGCGGTCTCGAGATCGAGCCCGAGGCGTTCGAGCAGGGGCCCGACCATCGGCCCGGCCATGCCGTTGCCGCCGTCGACGACGACCTTCAGCGGCTCGATCTGATCCGGGTCGATCACCTGCAACGCGGCGGTGTGGAACTCCGCGTAGATGTCGACCGTCTCCACCGAACCGGCCGTGGGAGCGGTGTCTCCGAGGCCCGCTTTGATCAGGTCACGGATGTCCCCGATGCCCTCGTCGCCCGACAGCGCGAGCGCGCCGCGGCGGACGAGCTTGACGCCGGTGTAGCGCTTGGGGTTGTGCGAGGCGGTGCACATCAGACCGCCGTCAAGCTCGCGGGAGCCGACGAGGAAATAGAGCATCTCGGTCCCGACCTGACCGGCGTCCAGCACCGACGCCCCCTCGGCGACCATGCCGTCGCGATACGCCGCGGCGACCTCGGGCGCCTGTAGACGCATGTCGCGGCCCAGCCCGAGCGTCAGCTCGGAGGCGGGCTTTTCGGCCATCCCGGCGATCACGCGGGTGAACGCTCGGCCGATGTCGTGGGCGACGGATGAGTCGATGTCCTCGCCGTAGACGCCGCGGATGTCGTAGGCCTTATAGATGGAGGGGTTTCCGAGAGCGCTCATGGCCCCGCAGCCTATAGTGAAGGTCATGTCCGGACACTCGAAATGGGCCTCGATCAAGCACAAGAAGGCGGTCGTCGACCAGCGCCGAGGCCAGCACTTCACCAAGCTCACGCGGGCGATCACCGTCGCCGCCAAGGAGGGCGGAGGCGACATCGAGGGCAACCCATCGCTCGCACTCGCCGTCCAGAAGGCGCGCGACGCCTCGATGCCCAAGGACAACATCGAGCGCGCGATCGCCAAAGGCACCGGCGAGGGAGTCGATGCCGACCAGATCGAGACCGTGCTCTACGAGGGGTACGGGCCCGGCGGGGTCGCGATCCTCATCGAGGCGCTCACCGACAACCGCAACCGCACCGGCGCCGACGTGCGCCACGCGCTCTCCAAGAACGGCGGAAGCCTCGGGGAGCCCGGGTCGGTCTCCTACCTGTTCGACAAGACCGGCGTGATCGTCGTCGACTCCAGCCGGTATGACGAGGATGACCTGATCATCGCGATCGACGCGGGGGCCGAGGACATCTCGCTCGACGACGACGTGTTCGAGATCATCTCCGCGCCCAGCGACCTGGTGGCAGTTCGCGACGCGCTCGCCGATGCCGGGATCGAGATCGAATCCGCCGACGTCACGCAGCGACCGAAGGTCCGGGTGCCCGTCCAGGAGGCGGAGGCGGCCAAGCTGATGCGCCTGATCGACATGCTCGAGGAGTCCGACGACGTCGGCGCGGTCCACGCGAACTTCGACGTCGACGCCGATGTTCTCGAGCGGATCGCTGGATAAGACGCGGTGAAGAGTTGGGACCGGGCGCGCGTGTCGGACGTGGCGCTCGCTAGTCTCGGCGACGTTCTATGCCTAAGAAACTGACTCTCCTCATTGCCGCGGGCACGCTCGGCACCGCGGTCGCGGGCTGCGGAACCGCCCGCGTGGCCGGCATCGTGCCCGCCCCGAGCCAGGGCGCGACGGCCGCGGCTGTCACCGCGACGACGTCGACGCCGACCTCCGGCCCGCTCTCCAAGGAGCCGACGATCGCCAAGCCGACCGGGCCGGCGCCCAAGCAGCTGGTGACCAAGGACCTGGTCACGGGCACTGGCGCGACGGCCGCGGCCGGCGACACGGTCGTCGTCAACTACGTCGGCGCGCTGTACAACACCGGCAAGGTGTTCGATGCCTCCTGGAAGGACGGCTCGACGTTCACCACGGCACTCAAATTCCCCGGCGGAGTCATCCAGGGTTGGGTCAAGGGGATCGCCGGGATGAAGGTCGGCGGCCGGCGCGAGCTGATCATCCCGCCGGCGCTCGCCTACGGCAAGGCCGGCCAGCCACCGACGATCCCCGCGAACGCGACGCTCATCTTCGACGTCGACCTGCTCAAGGTCTCGAAGTAACCGCGCGCCGGGCCCGGTGCAGCGGCGCCGGCCGACTGACGCCCTTGAGGCGATGCCGGCCGGCGAACGACCAGTCGAACGTCTCGGCGGCGGCGTCGTGGACCTCGGCCGTGCAGAGCACGCTCCCGGGCCGGGCGACTCCGGTCACCCGGCTGGCGAGATTGACCGTGTTGCCGTAGAAGTCTCCGGCGCGTTCGACCGACGGTCCGTACGCAATGCCCGCCCGCAGCACCGGAAGATCCTCCGCGGCGGCGCCATCGAGCAGGTCGAGCGCGACCTCAACCAACGCCGCGGGATCTGGGGAGACGAACATCGCCGCGTCCCCGATCGTCTTGATCAGCCGCGCCGGGGGCGAGACCACGGTCGCTGCCAGCCGGGCGAGCTGCCGGGCGATCGCCCCAAGTTCCAGCACCTCGAGTTCGACACCCAGCCGGGTGAACCCGACCATGTCGACGAAGCAGACGGCGACCACCTGCTCGGCGGGCGGCTGACCGCTGGAGAGCTGCTCGCTCCCGAGCACGCCGCGTGCGACGCTCGCTCGCAGTTGGGCGGTGAACGCCGACATCAGTACCGGTCTGAACGCCGGCGTGAGCTCCTGGGCGATCAACGCCAGCCGCTCGGCGGCCTCCTGCTCGGACTCACCGGCGCGCAGGAAGGTCTGCAGGAACTGCGCGTCGATCGTCGCGGCCAGGCGGGCCATCCCCTCGCCGAGCACCGCCGTCGTCTCATCGATCGCGTCCTGATCGATGCCGGCGTCTGTGAACAGCTTGATCGCCTCCGCGGCCGCGACGTCCTCCTCGGTGAAGACGCGCTCGCCCGGCTCGGGCTCCGGCAGGCCCAGAAGCCGGCGGGCGCGCGAGAGCCGCGCCGCCGGGACACCGGTGCGTCGCTCGATCTCCTCGGCACTGAGGACCGCCCCGAACACCCGCTCGATCCCCAGCAGCACGAGCCGGTCCTCGGCGATGGCGCGCTCCAGTTCGTCGATGGAGAACCCCTGCGCGAGGAGCCGCCGCAGCAGCGCGAGCCGCTCCTCCCGCGCGGCGGACGCGAGTCCCGCGAGCCATTCCTCGGGGATCGGAGCGGGTTCGGCCATGGCACCATTTTCACGGTTCGGACCCCATGCAGGACGCCTCCTCCCGGCGCGCGCCGATGCCCGCGGTGATCCGGTCTTCGATGGGGTCGGCGCGTGGCTGGGTGATCGCGTGCGTCGCACTCGCGGTGCTGTCCTGGGCGACGCTGCCGACGGTTCCGAGCTATGACCCGTTCTCGTGGATCGTCTGGGGCCGCGAGGTGGTGGTCCCCCACCTGGCGTTCTTCGTCGGCGGCGGCCCATCGTGGAAGCCGCTGCCGTTCGGCTTCACCGTCATCTACGCGTTGTTCGGCAGCGCGGCGCCTGCACTGTGGGTGATCACGGCACGGATCGGCGGCCTGCTCGGCTGGGTCGCGGCCTGGCGCCTGGCGGCGCGGCTCTGTCCCGGTCGCTGGGGCTTGGTCGCCGGAGCGATCGCGGTCGGGGGCCTGCTCACCACCCAGGACTACGGCTACTACTTCATGCGCGGTGCGTCCGAACCGGGGCTCGTCGCCTGCACCCTGTGGGCGATCGACCGGCTCCTGGAGGGCCGCCGCGGCTCGGCGTTCTGGCTACTGATCGCGGCGTCGCTGATCCGGCCCGAGTGGTGGCCCTACACCGTCGCCTTCGGTTCGTGGCTGTCGGTTCGGGGTGGTGCGTGGTGGCAGTCGTGGCGCGGGCGGACGGTCGTTATGGGAGGGTTGCTGCTCATCCCACTCGGCTGGTTCGGGCCGCCGTGGCTCGGTGGTGACGACCCGCTGCTCGCCGCTCACAACGCGGCGCTCTACAACGGGCAGCTCGGGCCCGACCCGCTGCGCGCGGTGATCGGCCGCGCCGTCGACATCCAGATCTGGCCGCTGTTGGCTGCGGCGTTCCTGTTCGTCGTCTGGGTGGTGGTCGTGGACATCCGACGGCGGGCAACGTCGACGCGCGGCTGGGTGATCGGGGTGCTCGGCGCGTTCGTCTGCATCTGGTGGGTCGAGGTGATCGTGATGACGATCTGGCTCGGTTACCCGGGTTTGGAGCGCTTCTTCCTCCCCGCGGCCGCGGTGGTGTGCGTGCTCGGCGGGACGGGGATCGGTGGTGTTGGGCGGGCCGTCTCGGGCTCTGTACGCGACCGGGGGAGGCCGGAGATCGTCGCCGCGGTCGCCGGCGGCATGGTCGTGGCCGCGATGGTGGCCGGTTCGGTGCTGGTGAGTCGCGGCGCAGTCGACCTGCTGCTCGGCGCCGAGGGGCAGGCGGCGCTCGCGCAGCGCACCCTGAACGGCCTCAGCAGCTCGGTCGCCGCCGCGGGCGGTCGCAGGGCAGTGTTGCCGTGCTCGAGCAGCTTCGCGGCCGTCAACCACTCCGCGCAGCCCGCGCTCGCCTGGGATCTGCGGGTCACCCTGCAGCGTGTGGGCTCGGCGATGACGCGTCCGGGGGTCGACTTCATCGGGCCCGCGGACATCGCCACCGGGATTCCCGCGGCGATCGACCCGGAGTTGGTCCGGGACCGCGTGGTGGCGCGGAGGGGGGCGTGGACGGCGGTGGCGTTGGACCGGGGTGGGGGTGGGGGGTCGTGTGTGGGGCGGTAGAGCTGCGGGTTCTGTCCGGTGCGTGATCGTGGTCCCTGGGCGTTGCGGTTCACCCGCGTGGGTGACAGTCGCCGCTCCCATCCCCCGCAGCCGGCCCCGATCGCCCCGCAGCGGCGCACGAACGGCAAAGATGGCCGATCTGGGCGCCGGGCTCGCCCAAAACGTACACATCACCGCCCAGGTCCCTCGGACGACCCCCACCAGCCCAAGTGCGGGGCGCACTTGTGCGAACCGACGCGGTACCTCGCGAACGCGACGCATTTTGCGAACGCCGAGGGTCACGGGGAGGCGTCCGCCACCCGCCGCAGAATGTCTCACCATGCTTGTCCTCGGCATCGACCCGGGCACCGCGTCCACGGGCTATGGCGTCGTCGCCTCCGACGGGGCGCGTCTGCGTGCGGTCGAGCACGGGGTGATCGAGACCCGGGCGGGCGTGGCGCCAGAGCTGCGGCTGGCCCAGATCCATGCGCGGGTGGTGCAGTTGCTCGAGCAGCACCGGCCGGAGGTGCTTGCCATCGAAGAGCTGTATTTCGGCGCCAATGTCCAGACGGCGTTCGCGGTCGGACAGGCGCGCGGGGTGGTGCTGCTGGCGGCTGGTCAGCGCGGTCTGCCGGCGCGCTCGTACACGCCGCAGCAGGTGAAATCGGCGGTCTGCGGCTCGGGCCGCGCGGCCAAGGATCAGGTCGGGCGGATGGTCGCCCGGCTGCTCGGCTTGGAGACGGTGCCGACCCCCGACCATGCAGCCGACGCACTGGCGGTCGCGGTCGCCGAGCTCAACCGCGCGCCGCTCACCGGGCTCGTCGGCGCGGCGATGCGCCCCGCGTCCGCCGGTGTGCTGCCGACCGTACCCGGGCGGCCGACTGCGCCCGGGCGGCGGCCGGCGCGTCCGGCCGGGACCGGACGCGGCGTCTCCGCAGCGACCCTCGCCCGCGCGCGTTCGGGAGGGGCGGCACGGTGATCGCGCTCATCTCCGGCCGGGTGGCAGTCCGGCGCGCCGATCACGTCGTCGTCGACACGGGCGGCGTCGGCTACCGGCTGTCGGTCTCCTCCGAGACGCTCAGGCACGTGCCGGCTGTCGACCAGGAGGTGATGCTCCACACGCACCTCGTGGTGCGCGACGACGCCCTGCAGCTCTACGGATTCGCCACCGAGGAGGAGCGCGACCTGTTCCTGATGCTGCTCGGGGTCCAGACCGTCGGGCCCAAGGTGGCGCTCGCGGTGCTCTCGACCGCGCCGCCTCGGCGGCTGATGGCAGCCGTCGCCTCGGGCGAGGCGGCCCGGCTACGGGCGCCAGGCGTCGGCAAGCGCACCGCCGAGCGGATCATCGTCGAGCTCCGTGAGAAGGTCGGCGACGCGCTCGTTCCCGGTACCGAGGACGAACACCCGGCCGGGGGCGCGAGCGCCGCCGCTGGACCCGACGAGCCGGAGACCGTGGCACGCGAGGCACTCACAGGCCTCGGCTATGCGCCGAATGAGATCGACGCGCTGCTCAAGGGCGCCTCGGGCGAGGGCAGCGCCGAGCAACTGATCGCGCACGCCCTGCGGAGCGCACGCCGATGAGCGCGACCAACCAGGAGGCGCGGGTGCACGATCCCAGCGAACTGCCAGGGGAGGATGTCGAGCTCGATCGCGCGCTGCGCCCGCGGCGGCTGGAGGATTTCGTCGGTCAGGAGTCGATTCGAGACCAACTCGCGGTCTCGATCGCCGCGGCAGCCGAGCGCGGTGAGGCACTGGACCACGTGCTGCTGGCCGGCCCTCCGGGCCTCGGCAAGACCTCGCTGGCGCAGATTCTCGCCGCGGAGCTCGACGTGCCCTTCATCCAGACCGCCGGCCCTGCGCTCGAGCGCAAGGGCGACATCGCGGCGTACCTCACTGCGCTGGAGCCGCGGTCGATCCTGTTCGTCGACGAGATCCACCGGCTGCCCCGCGCGCTTGAGGAGACGTTCTATCCCGCGATGGAGGATCAGATGCTGCCGATCACCGTCGGCCAGGGCGCCGGCGCGAGGATCGTGACCCTGCCGCTGCAGCCGTTCACGCTGATCGGCGCAACGACCCGCACCGGCCTGCTCACCGCGCCGCTGCGTGATCGCTTCGGCATCCAGCACCGCCTCGAGCACTACGGCACCGACGATCTCGCGCTGATCGTCCACCGCTCGGCCAGGCTGCTGGAGGTCGAGATCCGCGACGCCGGCGCCGAGGCGATCGCCCGGCGCAGCCGCGGTACCCCCCGCGTGGCCAACCGGCTGCTGCGCTGGGTCCGCGACTACGCCCAGGTCCGCCACGGTGGCGCGGTGAGCGAGCAGGTGGCCACCGAGGCGCTCGACACGCTCGAGGTCGATGGGGCGGGTCTGGACCGGCTCGACCGCGAGATTCTGCGCGCGATCTGCGACAAGTTCGACGGCGGCCCGGTGGGGCTCTCGACGCTGGCGGTCTCGGTCGGCGAGGAGCAGGACACGATCGAGGACGTCTACGAGCCATACCTGCTCCAGCAGGGTTTGATCGAGCGCACGCCGCGCGGACGCACGGCGACCCGGCGCGCGTTTCATCATCTCGGCCTGGAACCGCCCGCCGAGGATCAAGGGCGGCTGCTGTAGAGGAAGTGCATATGAATGGCGTCGGAGGGCGGTCCTCCGCGTCTATCCTGCCTATGCCGATGAGCCGGGAGCACTATTTCATCTGCCCGCACTGCGGAAATCGCTCGATGGGGACCGATCGCGCCGCAGGCTTTCGCCGCGAGACGCGCGGCTGCGAGCGCTGCGGTTTCGCGTACCTGTTCGAGTTGCTCGACGACTACTACCCGGCGCCCAACGCGGCGTTCTTCTCGCTCGACAACGACGCCCGGATCGTGGACTGCGGGCGGGGCTCGTTCGAGCTGACCGGCATCAAGACCGAGCAGGCGATCGGCCGCTCGGCCGCCGAGGTGCTCGGCCTGCAGTTCGACGATGGCTCGGACCACATCTCGACCGCGCTCGAGTGGGAGGTCCGCGTCAAGAACAAGCCGGTGCGGGTCAACGCCGAGCACGATCTCCCCGCCCGCGCCGTCGCCGACATCTTTCCCGCGTACGATGACGACGAGGGAGGCGTGCTCGTCGTGCTCACGCCGACCAAGACCAACGACTCCTGATCCCGGGCGTAGCCGGACCACCTGACCCCGCGCCCGAGCCGGCGCGACCCTCTACTCTTGGCCTCGTGGGGACCCACCTTCGCTGATGTCTGACCGCAAACGTCACGGCTTCGTCCTGCTGATCGTCGCCGGCCTGCTGGCCGCGTCGATCCTTGCGCTGTTCACGGCCAAGACCGAGCTCGGCCTCGACCTCCGCGGCGGCGTCCAGCTCGTCTACCAGGCGACCGGAACTCCTTCGCACCCGAAGGTCGATCAGAGCGACCTCGACAAGGCAGTCTCGATCATGGAGGCCCGGGTCAACTCGATCGGGGTCAGCCAGCCGGCGATCGAGACCTCGGGGGGAAATCAGATCCAGGTCGCGCTTCCCGCGGTCCATGACGTCGGGCGAGCCGAGCAGATCGTCGGCAGCACCTCACAGCTGTACTTCTATGACTGGGAGGCGAACGCGATCACGCCGAACGGCAAGACGGTCGCCTCCCAGCTGCTCGCGCAGGACCCGACGGCGACCGAGATCAGCCAGGGCAGCGGCGGGAACGTCGGCGCGCCCGACGCGGGCTCGCAGAGCCTGTACGCCGCCGTCAAGCTCGCCTCCAAGCAGCCGTCCGCGCCGACGACGAAGGCCTCTCGCCAGTACCTCTCCCGGCTCGGTCCGGAGGACTTCCTCTTCGGAGCGCCCGGTAGCGCCGCCTGCAAGACGCTGGCCGCGCGCCAGCACGCCAAGCCGACTGCCGGGCAGCACTGCTTCATCGCCGGCGGCGCAGACATCGGCACTCGCGCGCAGCTCCAGCAGGACATCTCGGGCACCAGCCTGACGCATGGGATCCCGATCGCGGGCAACGAACTGCTGCAGGTTCCGCAGGGCTGGGTGGTGCTGCAGGCGGTCCAGAGCTCGACCAACGCCAAGGATCAGGTGAAGTTCTCCGATCCGAGCGCTCAGTTCTACGTCCTGCACGACCATTACGCGCTCAAGGGATCGGAGGTCACCAATCCGCAGGCCTCGACCGCCGCGGGGGGCCAGCCTGACGTGACGTTCGGCTTCACCTCGAAGGGGTCACGAGCGTTCCAGAGGGTCACGGGGACGATCGCGCATCGCGGCCAGAACCTCCGACTGGGCTCCAACAGCAACTTCCAGCACTTCGCCACCGCGCTGGATACGCAGCTGCTCACCGTCCCGCAGATCGACTACACCCAGTATCCGGACGGGATCGTCAACACCGGCGGCAGCGGTGGCGCGGAGATCGACGGCAACTTCACCCAGCAGACCGCGTCCGACTTGGCCACTCAGCTGCGGCTGGGCGCGCTGCCGATCAACCTGCACCTGATCTCGGAGAACCAGGTGTCGGCGACGCTCGGGAGCCAGGCGCTGCATGACGGGGTGCTCGCGGGCGGTGTTGGGCTGATCATCGTGGTCCTGTTCCTGATGGCCTATTACCGCGTGCTGGGGTTCATCGCGACCGCGACGCTGTTGATCTACGCCGTCTACTTCTACGCGATGATCAAGCTGATCCCGATCGTGCTCACACTGGCGGGGATCGCCGGCCTGATCCTCACCATCGGCGTGGCGGCGGACGCGAACATCGTGATCTTCGAACGCGTCAAGGAGGAGATACGCGCGGGCAGATCGGTCCGTGCGGGGATCGCGACCGGCTACAAGAAGGGTCTGTCGGCGATCATCGACGCCAACGTGGTGACGATCATCACCGCGTTCATCCTGTTCGTGCTCTCCACCCAGGAGGTTCAGGGGTTCGCGTTCACCCTCGGCATCGGCACGATCGTCTCGCTGTTCACCGCGGTGCTCGCCACCCAGGCGATCCTCACCACCGCCGGTGACAGTCGCACACTGGCCCGCCCCTCGGCGCTCGGTGCGGGCAAGCCCAAGCGGCCGATCCGCTTCGACTTCATGGGCGCCTCCCGGTACTTCTTCACGATGTCCGGGATCATCCTGCTGGTCGGCGCGCTGGCGGTCGGCGGCCGCGGGTTGAAACTCGGGATCGACTTCACCTCCGGGTCGCAGATCACCCAGACGGTGGCGCGCACGGCGACGATCAACCAGGTCAGAAACGTCGCCGACTCCGTCAAGGGCGTGACCAACGCGACCGTGGAGAAGGTCGGCAAGGGCGCGGCCAAGACCTTTGAGATCTCGTTCAAGGGCGACCCCCATCAGGCGAGCCAGGTGCGCGCCGCGATCGCGCATATCTTCGGCGGCAGCCCGAACAACGCGAACGTCACCTCGGTCGGACCGACCTTCGGCGCCTCGGTGACCCATGCGGCGATCATCGCGATCATCGCCTCGCTGTTGGTGATCTCGGCGTACGTGGCGCTGCGGTTCCAGTGGAAGTTCGCGGTGCCGGTGCTGATCGCGCTGGCGCACGACATCTTGATCACGGCCGGTGTCTACGCGTTGACCGGAAGGCAGGTGACGGTCGACACGGTCGCGGCCCTTTTGACCATCTTGGGCTACTCGCTCTACGACACGATCATCGTGTTCGACCGAATCAGAGAGAACATCCCGCGGATGCCGCGGGCGGCGTTCTCACAGATCGTCAACCGCTCGATGTCCGAGGTGATCACCCGATCGCTGGCGACCACGACGTGCACGCTTCTGCCGATCCTGGCGCTGCTGTTCTTCGGCGGCTCGCAGCTGAAGGACTTCGCGTTCGCGCTCCTGATCGGCGTCGCCTCCGGTGCGTATTCCTCGATCTTCATCGCCTCCCCGGTGCTCACCCACTGGAAGGAGCGCGAGCCGGTGTACCGCGGCCGCCGCGCCCGCATCCTGGCCGACCAGGGGCTGGTGCCCGCCTACGCCCCGACCGGGTCCGACGTCGCCCCGCGCGAACGCGCCCGCCTGCGACGCAACGCCGGCCTGGCGACCGGGGATGCCGGGAACGTCTCGGCGGCCGAGTTTGAGCAGATGAAGCGCGACATCATGGAGGAGGAGACCGAGCCCGGCGGGCGCACCTCGATGCTCACCCGCCGCTCCGCCCACACCGACGAGGATGAGCTGGGCGAGGAGCGCGCCAACCGGCGCGCGCGCCGCCAGCGCCCCGCGCGCCAGCCCGCACCCGAGCAGACACCTCCAGCCGCCGAGCAGCCCGCCGACGATCAACCCGGCGGCGAGGAGCCCGCCGATGAAGGCGGATTCGAGCACGCGCCCGATGAGGTGGAGAACGAGGGAATGCTGCCCAGCGATTCGCGCAACCCCCGCAACCAGCGCGGCGCCCGCAGCTCACGCCGCCGCGGCCGCGGGCACGGGAGACGCTGATGGGACTACTGGCGTGGGTGATCATGGGCCTGGCCGTCTGGCACTTCACGATCTGGCTGCCCGACCGCTTCTGGGGCGGCATCGTCGGCGCGTTCATCGGCTCGATCATCGGCGCCATCGTGGTCGGGCTGATCATCCACGGCTTCTCGATCCCCGGCACCCGGGGCACCCACCTGATCACCGCGATCGAGGGGATCCCCGGCGCGCTGATCGGCATGGCGCTCGTCTACGCCGAGGGGATGCGTCGCGAGCGCTCCGCCCCCGGCGGTTCGCCGCCCCCGCCGGCCGGACGCCGGCGCCCCGCGCCAGCTCGCTGATCGCGCTCCGCTCGTCGTCGCCGGGCCGGTCGGTGCGGTGAGATGACCGTCACCGATCGCCGCTCTACGACCCGGCCGAGCATGAGCCGCTCACGTGCGCCGCCTGGGACCCCGACCGAGCGCGCGCCGCGATCGACATGATCGCCGGCCGGACCCTCGCCGCGCGTCATGCCGACGGCTTCTGGCCGCGACACCCGGACGATGACTACGGCCAGCAGGGCGACTGGTCGCTGTGGGTCGGAGCCGCCGGCACGTTGTGGGCGCTCGAGCAGCTCGGGCGCCGGCCCCGGGGGAGCGGGCTTCACGCCCGCTGGCGTGCGTCGCCCGACGTCTCCAGCTCGCGTGGGCTGATGCTGGGGGAGACCGGCGTCGCACTTGTCTCCTGGCGTCTGGCGGCGGGCGATGACACCGGCCCGCTCCGGGCGCTCGTCGCCGAGACCGCCCACGCGCCCGACCACGAGCTGTTCTCAGGTGGGCCGGGCACGATGCTGGCCGCGATGCACCTGTACGAGGCGACGGGCGATGCGCGCTGGGCAGCGCTCTGGCGTGCATCGGCGGACGCGCTGCTCGACGACTTCCGCCCCGATCCCGAATATGGCTGCCGGATCTGGATCCAGTACCGGCGCGGGCGGATGCTGCGCAGTCTCGGCGCGGGCCACGGATTCTGCTCGAATGTCCGCTCGCTGCTGCGCGGACGCGCGCTGCTCGGTGCCCAGCGTACGGCCGAGCTGGAGGCGGCGGCCGCCACGACCACAACGTTCGCGATGCACGACGGCGAGCTCGTCAACTGGCCGACCGCGGCAGACCCGTACTGGGCCCAGCAGTTCCCGACCCGCGTGCAGTGGTGCCACGGCGCCCCGGGGTTTCTCACCAGTCTCGGCCGGCTCCCGCGAGATCCCGAGCTCGATGCGCTGATGACGGGAGCAGGGGAGCTCGTGTGGCAGGCGGGCCGGTGCGCAAGGGCGCAGGGCTGTGCCACGGCACGGCGGGCAACGGGTGTGCGCTGCTGGCGCTGCATGACCGGACCGGAGAGGAGGTCTGGCTGGACCGCGCCCGCGCGTTCGGGATGCACGCGCTCGCCCAGGTGGAGGCGACCGCGGCCCGGCACTCACTGTGGACCGGGTCGCCCGGCGTCGCGCTCTACCTGCGGATGTGCCTCGACGGTCGCTTCACGGGCATGCCGGTGATCGACTTGATCTGAAGCCTCAGGCGCGCCCGCGGGCGAGATCGAGCAGCCGCCCGAGCACCCGATTGCCGTCGGCGCGGATCCCGTCGTGGTCGTACTCGCTGGTCACCCACGGCCGCATGCCGCGAATCGCAGCGGCGGTGCGCACGGAATGTGCCCGCTCGACATACAGGTCCTCGTCGTAGATGGCCGCGGCGGACGGTACCTCGCAGGCGGCGAGCGCATCCGGGTCGTACAGCACCGGCCACTCGTGGCGGGCGAGTCGTTCGGCCGCCTGGGCGAACGGTCGTAGCTCCGCGTAGTCCTCGAACATCCACGGGTACACGTGCTCGCCGGTGAACAGGTCGGGATCATCGGCGTACTCGGCCGGCAGCACCCGTTGGGCGGACCACCCGGTCACGCCTCCGTCGGCGTAGCAGGCCTCATGCACCGTGGCGTAGAGCGGATTGCGCTCGAATCCCATCGGCGCGGCCACGTCGTGGCGAAAGCCGGGTGAGTCGAACGGCCGCTCCAGCAGGTAGTGCAGCGAGTCCGCGCCGTCACTCATCCCGAGCCACTGACCGAGTTGACGCACGCGTCGCCAGCTCAGGGCGTCGCCTGTGGGCAGCAGCGCCGACCCCTCGGCGATCGCCTCACGGAGCGCGCGCATGCGCTCACGATCGCCGGGATAGCGGGCGAAGTAGCGACGGGTGCGCTCGATCACCCGCGCGTAGGTGTCGCGGTAGATCTCGTCGAGCGGGGTGCGCAGCGGCGGCACGCCGCCGGTGATCAGAGCCTCCCGCAGACCGTCGGGCGCGATCGACAGGTAGGTGACCACGCAGAAGCCGCCAAAGCTCTGGCCGAGCACACTCCAGCGCTCCACCTCGAGCGCTTCGCGCAGCGCCTCCGCGTCGCGCACGATCGAATCGGCGCGGAAGTGGGTCAGGTACTCGGCCTGCGCCTCGGGCGTGAGGCCCTCCAGCGTCGCCGGTCCCACCGGGGCCGAGCGGCCGGTGCCGCGCTGGTCGAGCATCAGGACGCGGAAGTCCTTCAGCGCCCGGTCGAGCCAGTTGGGAGATCCGACCCGGCCCACCCCGCCCGCAGGGCGCGGCGCCTCGAACCCCGGCCCGCCCTGCAGGAAGACCAGCACCGGCTTGTCGGCGCCCTCCGGGTCGGCGACCATGCGACCGAACACCTCAATCGTGCGCACATCGCCGGGGTTGTCGTGGTCGAGCGGGACGGTGAGCGTGTGCTCGGTGAGGACGAGGCCTGGGGTGCGGACGGTCGTGGGCATCGGCGGATCATCGCAAGGGCTTGGTCCGTCCGCGCACCCGCCTACCGTGACCGCGTGGCTCTGCTCGACACCCCGCCCGCCGCGGGTGGGTGGGACGTATCGCTCCTGCTCTCGCGCTACCAGCTCGGCGATGCGCTGACGCTCGAGCGCGAGCTCGGGATCGGTCACGTGCTCGGCCAGGTGCTGGTGCGCCGGGGTCTCGCCGACCCGGAGGCCGCACGAGCGTTCCTGGCCGCCGACGAGCATCACGAGCCGACGGCTTTCACCGGGATGGAGGCCGCGCTGGACTCGATCCGTGCGGCGATCGCAGCCGGCCGGCGAATCACCGTGCACGGCGACTACGACGTCGACGGGGTGTGTGCGACCGCGATCATGGTGCGCGCGCTGCGCAGCCTCGGCGCCGACGCCGACTGGTTCATCCCCGGACGCCTGCAGGACGGATACGGACTCTCGGAGGCGACCGTCCGGCGGCTCGCCGCCCGCGGCACCGGGCTGATCCTCACCGTCGACTGCGCGATCACCGCCGTCGAGGAGGTCGCGCTCGCTCGGAGCGAAGGGCTCGAGGTGGTCGTGACCGACCATCACGCGCCGCGACCCGACGGGCGTCTTCCCGACTGCCCGATCGTGCACCCGGCGGTGGGCGGCTACCCCTGCCCGGATCTGTGCGGTGCCGCCGTCGCGCACAAGCTCGCGCTCGCGCTGCAGGCGCCGACAGCGACGGCCGAGGCCGAGCTCGTCGCGCTCGCGACGGTCGCCGATCTCGTGCCGCTCGCCGGGGAGAACCGCCGGCTGGTGCGTGAGGGCCTGCGCGCCCTCGCGATCACCCCGCGCCCGGGACTGCGGGCGCTGATGGCGGTCGCGAAGGTCGATCCGAGCGCGCTCGACGCCTCGGCCCTCGGCTTCCGTCTCGCGCCGCGGATCAACGCCGCGGGTCGCCTGACCCGTGCCGACGCCGGGCTCGAGCTGCTGCTCTGCGAGGACGCGGCGCGTGCCGGGCAGGTCGCCGCCGAGCTCGACGCGGTCAACGCCGAACGGCGCGTCGTCGAGCAGCGCATCCTGTGGGAGGCCGAGACGCAGATCCGCGAGCGGGCCGAACGGGAGGGCGGGAGCCCGCCGAGCGCCTACGTGCTGGCGGGCGAGGGATGGCACCCGGGCGTGGTCGGGATCGTCGCCTCGAGGATCGTCGAGGCCCATCACCGTCCCGCGATCCTGATCGCGCTCGACGCCCAGGCCGGCACGGGGACCGGCTCGGCCCGCTCGATCCCCGGGTTCGACCTGCTCGGCGGCCTGCACGCCGCGGCCGCGCACCTCGGACGCTACGGCGGACACCGGGCCGCGGCGGGCCTGTCGCTGGAGCTCGCCTCGCTCGAGGCCTTCCGCGCGTCGTTCGAGGCCCACGCCGCCGAGATGCTCACCGAGCAGATGCTCGTGCCGGTCGAGCGCGTCGACGCCGTCGTCTCCGGCGGCGAGCTCGGACTCGCGCTCGCCGAGGAGCTCGAGGCGCTCGAGCCGTGCGGGATCGGCAACCCGGCGCCGCGGCTGCTCGTCCCGGGCGGGCGCTTTGGCGATGTGCGGCCGATGGGCGAGGGGCGCCATGCCCGGTTCAACGTGATCTCGGGCGGCGTGCGCGCCAAAGCGGTCGCGTTCGGCTGCGACGGCCGAGTCGCGGCCGAGCCCGACGCTCCACACGATGCGACGTTCCGTCTGGAGCGCAACGCCTGGAACGGCGCGGTCGAGCCCCGCCTCGTGCTCCGCCACGCGCAACGCTGTGCGCCCGCACCGATTGCGTGCCTACGCGAGGAGAGCGGCTACCTCGCGGCGGTGCTCGCCGAGCTCGAGGCCGGCCTCTCCGAGGTCTCGTCCGCCGCAGGGCCGCATCCGGGTGCGGCAACGGACACGACCGCCCCCGCACGCGCGGTGCTCGACCGGCGCGGCGAGAGCCCGCTGGCGGTCCTCACCGACGCAATCGCCTCCGCGCAGGCCGTGCTCGCAGTCTGCGCCGACGTACCGCGGCGACGGGACGGACTGCGCGCCCGGATCGGGGGGTTCACGCTCGCCGCCTATGGAGAGCTCGCCGGGCCCGGTCACGCCGCGGCCGCGCGGTTTGACCAGATCGTCGCGCTCGACCCGCCCGCAAGCCGGACCGAGCACGCGTCGCTGATCGGCCCCCACCCGGGGGTGACGCACCTGGCGTGGGGACCCGCTGAGCTACGCTTTGCCGAGCAGGTACACGAGCGTGAATACGGACTGCGTCCGTCGCTCGTCGCCCTCTACCGGGCCCTCCGGGACCGGGGGCGGGCGGCCGGCGAGGAGCTCGAGCGTCTGCTCCGCGGCGACGGTCCGCACGGTCGGTCGGCGTCCCTGGCCGGACGGCTGATCCGGGTCCTCGTGGAGCTGGAACTCGTCAGCCTCGATCGGGACTTGCCGGCCCTGGCGATCGCGGGGCGGCCGGTGCCGACGGCGCTTGATCGCTCTCCCTCGTTCAGGGTCTACGCTGAGAGATACGAGGACGGCAGACGATTCCTGAACAGCGCAAACCACCCGCCAACCGGCTGAGCCGGGCGATCGGACGGGGTGAATCCACCCCGGCGACCGGTCGTGCTCGCAACCAGAACGGCGGGTCGCCGGCCACCGAGCCGGTGCGGGACAGCGGAGCGGCGACCGGGTCCTCGGCGGTGATCGACGAGCGGCGCGAGCCGGTCGACGCCGTTCACCCACCTCCGGGCGCCGATGTCAACGGCGCATTGCCGCCGGTCGCCGACCTCACCGAATCCCAGCAGCGCTTGCTCGGCGACCTGTTCGCGATCGTCGAGGAGCACGCCGACCATGCTGCAGCGCTGATCGATCGCGATCGCGTCCAGGAGGCGTTCGTCTACGCCTGCGTCCATCACGGCGACCAGCGGCGCATGTCGGGGGAGGACTTCATCACCCACCCGATCGGCGTGGCCAAGATCTGCGCCGGCATGCGGCTCGACACCGAGACGCTGTGCGCGGCGCTGCTGCACGACACCGTCGAGGACACGAGCGCATCGCTCGACGAGGTGAGGGAGGCGTTCGGCGACGAGATCGCCGGCCTCGTCGACGGCGTCACCAAGCTCACCGGGCTCACCTTCCAGTCCCGCGACGAGGCGCAGGCCGAGAACTACCGCAAGATGATGGTGGCGATGGCCTCCGACATCCGGGTCATCCTGATCAAGCTCGCCGACCGGTTGCACAACATGCGCACGATCTCGGCGATGTCCAAGCAGAAGCAGCTCGAGAAGTCGCGGGAGACGCTCGACATCTACGCCCCGATCGCGCACCGGCTCGGCATCCACGCGATCAAGTGGGAGCTCGAGGACCTCGCCTTCCAGACGCTGCACCCGCGCAAGTACAACGAGATCAAGGCGCTCGTCGCCCAGCAGCGCGACGAGCGCGAGCGCTACGTCGACGAGGCCGGAGCCACCGTCGCGAGCGAACTCAACCGGCTCGGCATCGAGGCCGACATCTCCGGGCGCGCCAAGCACTTCTACTCGATCTACTCCAAGATGACCAAGAAGGGCCGGGAGTTCAACGAGATCTACGACCTGACCGCGATGCGGGTCATCGTCAACTCGGTGAAGGACACCTACGGCGCGGTCGGGGTCATCCACTCGCTGTGGAAGCCGCTGCCGGGACGGTTCAAGGACTTCATCGCGATGCCCAAGTTCAACATGTACCAGTCGCTGCACACGACGGTGATCGGGCCCGAGGGACGGCCGCTGGAGATCCAGATCCGCACGCGCGAGATGCACGACCTGGCCGAGTTCGGGATCGCGGCGCACTGGATGTACAAGGAGGGCTCGGGGCGGGTGGGAACGACATCCCCGCGCGAGGCCAGCGACTCCGACGGCAAGCTCAAATGGCTGCGCTCGCTGCTCGACTGGCAGCAGGACATGGCCGACCCGCGCGAGTTCATGGAGAACCTCAAGGTCGACCTGTTCGAGGACGAGGTCTTCGTGTTCACGCCGAAGGGCGAGGTGAAGTCGCTCGCGGCCGGCGCGACCCCGCTGGACTTCGCCTACGAGATCCATACCGACGTCGGGCACCGCTGCGTCGGCGCCAAGGTCAACGGCAAGATCGTCCCACTCTCCTACGTCCTGCGCTCGGGCGACATCGTCGAGGTGCTCACCTCCAAGCGCGAGCGCGGTCCCTCACGCGACTGGCTCGCGCTGGTCAAGACGACGCGGGCGCGCAACAAGATCAAGGCCTGGTTCAAGGCGGAGTCCCGTCGTGATGACGAGCACGCCGGCCGCGAACTGCTCCAGGATCACCTCAAGAGGGCGGGGCTGCCGGCCCAGAAGGTCGTCGGCTCGCCGTTGCTCACCGACGTGATCCGCGAGATGGGCTTCCGCAAGGGCGACGACTTCTACATCGCGCTCGGCGGGGCGAAGATCTCTCCCAAGGTCGTCGTCAACAAGGTCATGCAGCGGCTCAAGCAGGGCGAGACCACCGAAACCGAGCCGACGGCCGCCGACGATCTGCTGCGCACCGGCCGCCGCCGGTCGCGCCCGACGACCTCCTCCAGCAAATTCGGCATCTCGGTCGACGGCATCGACGAGGTGATGCTGCGGCTGGCCAAGTGCTGTCGGCCGGTGCCCGGCGACGAGATCGTCGGCTACATCTCACTCGGCCGCGGGATCACGATCCACCGCGAGGACTGCCCGAACGTCGCGGTGCTCAAGAAGGATCCGGAGCGCTTCACCCCGGTGTACTGGGACGGCGACGCCGAGACCGCTTTCAAGGTCGAGATCCAGGTCGACGGCTGGGACCGCCATCGGCTGCTGGAGGACATCATCCGCACGTTCGCCGAGGCTGGCATCAACATCCTCGACGCCCATTGCACGGTGAGCCATCCGATGGTCAAGGACCGGTTCGTCGTCGAGGTCGGGGATACCCGCACGCTGGACCAGGCGATCAACCGCCTGCGCAACATCGACGCGGTGTTCGACGTCTACCGCGTCACGCCCGGCGCCGCCTGATCGCCGCCACGCCGGGCGGAGCGGATCCGCCGCATGAGCCCGCCCGGGGGAGCGTGCTTGGCGATCCCCGTCACCGCCGGCTCGACTTGCACCCGGGCCGCGATCGGGCGTGGGACCCCGGTGAGCAGCACGAGCTGACCGGTCCGCAGTCGCTTGATCGCGTTGGGGTGGACGATCGGCTCCTCGTGCTGGCGCCGGCTGCCGGCCCCGCCACCCGCGCCGCCTCGGCCGAGCGTGCGCAGCGGCGCCGGGTTGGGCCGTGTCTCGCGCCACACGATCCGGGTGCCCGCCATACGGCTCACCGCGAGCGCCGATTCGTGGACCTCCTGGCGATGGGCGAGCGTCACCGCGGTGATGCCCAGCACCTGATCGCGAAACCCGCGGCCGGCCCGCTCGAGGTCGGCGAGCTCCTGGGTCGCGAGCAGCACGCCGACGCCCGCCTCGCGTCCGCGGGCAAGCAGCGAGAGGACGTTGTCGGCGCCGAGCGCCGAGAACTCGTCGATGGCAATCGTGGCCGGCCGCGGGCCCTGCGCCGCGCCGCTCTCACCCAGACGGCGCCCGGCGGCACTGGTCAGGTCCTGCACGGCGAGCGCGCCGAGCTGCGCTCCGAGCGCTCCGTAGATGCTCGAGTTGATCGACAGCAGCACGACCTCATCGCCGCCGGCGAGCGCCCGTCCGAGGTCGACCGCCACCCCGGTCCCGTCCTGCGGTGCCGCGAGCCACCGGCCCGCATCGGACTCGCTGAGCAACGCCAGTCGTGTGGCCAGGCCGCGCGCCGCGCTGAGCTGGTCAGGGGTGAGTCCCTCGAGGTAGCCGGACACGCGCTCGGCGAGCGGAGCCGGCGCCCGCCGGGCGAGCGTCCGGAGCGCGCTGGGCTCAAGCGCCGCGACGACCTCGTCGAGGAACGGCGGCTGTCCCGGATGGGAAGCGTCGAGCACCTGCAGCGCCGTCTGCAGGAAGCGCTCGGCGGCGCGCTGATAATGGGGCTCTGAGAACCGTTCGGCCGAGATCAGCCGGTCCTTCAGGGCCGTCGGCCCGCCGTGGGCGAGCGGATTCCAGTGGCTCGGACCCTCGGGCGTCCAGACGCGGAGCGCCCGGCCCGCGTCGTGGGAGGCGGTCGCCAGCGCCCGCGCGAACGAGGGCGACCCTTTCATGTCGATCGCGACGACCGGGTGACCTCGCGAGATGCGATCGGCGAGGATTGTCTGCAGCGTCGTCGACTTGCCCGCCCCGCTCGCGCCGACGACAAGCGCGTGGGCGCCGAGCTGGAGATCGGAGAGGCCGACCGCCCTGCCCGTCGCATCGCGGCCGAGCCGAACCGCGCCCGTCTCCACGCCGGCGAACCGGGCGCGCAGGCCACGCGCGAGCGGGACGAGCGCGCGTCGCGCGGCCGCGAGGCCGACGAGCGCCAGCGCCGCTCCGGTGGCCCACGGCACGGGGAGCGCGAGCAGCCCGAGCAGGCACGCAGCCGCGCCGAGCCGGCGTGCGGGACGGGCGTTCATCGGCCCGCCGCCGCGTTGCGGGCCGGACGGGTCGGCCGGGCGATCGCGAGCGCCCGACGCGCCGCCGCGCCGTGAGCCGCCTCACCCGGGGCGGTGCCGCCGGCCCAGCGGAACCGCTGGACGCGGACCGTGTCGGTGGCGCCGACCCGCGCGGCCGAGCGCGCGATCGCCTGGGCGGCGGCCGGCGTGCCGACGAGATAGACGACCGCGTCGATCCGAGAGTCGTCCGCGTAGGCGGCGAGGATCCGCTCGCGGCGGCGCGGTGATTTCGTCGAGAGCTCGAGCTCGAAGGCGATCCGGTGACCGTTCGCCGTCACCACGGCCAGATCGGGGTAGTGCAGCCGCGCGGACGAGCCGTGACCGACCCGGATCCCGTGCGGCGTGGCGTCTCCTCGCCGGTCCGCGCGCCGGTCCTCAGAGCGCATCGTCCGCTCGCTCACGACCGTCGACAGCTCGCCGAAGATTCCCCGGCGCGCCCCGGCCGCCAGCCAGGCCACCCCGACGTCGTGGCGGTAGAGGCCGAGGTCGACCGTCCGCGGCACGCCGAGCGAGCTCCCGCAGGCCGCCAGCCCGCGGCGGGTCACCGCCCAGGCGGTCGCGTCATGGCGCAGCGGACGCGTCCCGCGCACGAGGCCGGCCGCGCGCAGTGCCCCGAGTCGCCGGCCGGCGGCTCGCGCCGAGGTCCCGACGACGCGTCCCAGCTGTGCGGCGAGCGCGAATCGATGCTCGGCCAGGAAGCCCAACATCTCGCGGTCGCGAGCGGTGAGCCGCAGCGCGGTGGGGGACGGGGCGGCTACCGAGGACTCCACTCCTCGGTAGAGCGTGCGGGCGACCGGTTTTCACCCCCCTGTGGGTCAGAGGGCCTGCTCGCGCCGCTCGAGGGCGGACGTTCAGGAGACGATCATCAAGCCGTCTGGGACGACCCGGAAGCTGGCCTCGGGCACCTCGCCGATGTAGTCCCCATCGACCTGCAGCGGCAACGGCCGCTCGTCGAGCGAGCGGATCAGGATCTCGTCGCTCGAGCGCACTGCGGTGACGCGACGGTGCGCGGTGACCCGCAGGCCGGAGGCGAACGCACGCAGAATGATCGTCGGCATGTCGATCAGGCTCGCGCGGCGCAGGACGATCCCCGACAGGTCGCCGCTGGACAGCGAGGCGCCGTCGGCCATGTGGACCTGGCGGTCGCCGAAGTAGGTGTAGGGCTCGGCGTTCTGCACGATCGCGGTGACGCCCTCGATCCGCTGGCCGCCGACCTCCGCGGCGAACCGCGGCGGGTTGATCAGGTAGCGACGGTTGAAGGTGCGGATCCCGGTCCAGGTGTAGTACCACTCGCCGAGCCGGCGCTTGAGTCGCGGATGGGCGTCGACCTGCTCGACGACGCTCGCGTCGAGCCCGACCCCGGCGGAGAACAGGAAGTAGCGCTCGTTCACGCGGCCGAGGTCGACGCGGCGCGGGCGCCAGTCGTGCGCCATTCCCAGCAGATGCTCGGTCGCGTCGACGATGTCGACCGGGATGCCGGTGATCCGGCACCAGACGTTCGTGCGCCCACCAGGCAGGCAGCACAGCGGAGTGCCGGTGCCGGCGAGGCCGTTGGCCGCCTCGTTGAAGGTGCCGTCCCCGCCGAACGCGACGACGACGTCGTAGCCCTCGGCCGCCGCCTGCCGGCAGATCTCGGTCGCGTGATCACGCGCCTCGGTGTCGACCGCGTGGACCTCGTAGCGGCCGCGCAACGCGTAGACGACCAGGTTGCGCAGGCGGTCGGAGACCGTCGACGCGTACGGGTTGACGATGATGAGCATCCGCCGGCTGGGGGCGGCCGGCTGCTCGAGGCTCACAATCGCCTCGAGGCGGGTGAGCGGGTCGCTGCTCCTCGTCGACATTTCGCGATCTTCCAACACCGGCGGACCGCGGTCGTTACGCATGACCGCCGGACCGTCCGGCTGCGGACCGGCGCAGGACGCCCCCGACCGCGGTCGGGGTTATACTCGCGGACACATAGCAGTACGCATCCAGAGGGGTGGAGGGATTTGGCCCTACGAAACCCCGGCAACCTCCCGACAGGGAACGGTGCCAATTCCATCAGGCCTACGACAAGCCTGGGAGATGTGGCAAGGCGGTTTTGTTTCACCTCCGACCACTGACCCCGGCGGAGGTTTTTGTATATGCCGCCAGAGTCTCTTCGCTGCAAGGAATGCCAGACCACGTACCCGCTTGACGCGCGGTACGTCTGCGAGCGCTGCTTCGGCCCGCTCGAGGTCGCTTACGCCGGGCCGGCCGACGCCGATCCCGAGGCGCTCCGGCGCCGGATCGAGTCCGGGCCCTACTCGCTGTGGCGCTACACGGACTTCCTGCCCGTCGACACCGCCCCCCAGGGGGTCCTGCCCGCGGGCTGGACGCCGCTGCTGAAAGCCGATCGGCTCGCCGAGCGTCTCGGGCTGCGGGAGGTGTGGATCAAGAACGACGCCGCCAACCCGACGCACTCGTTCAAGGACCGCGTCGTCTCGATCGCGATGGCGCGGGCCCGGGAGCTCGGCTTCGAGACGATCGCATGCGCCTCGACCGGCAACCTCGCGAACGCGGTCGCCGCGCACGCCGCGGCGGCCGGCCTTGAGTCCTATGTGTTCATCCCGTCCAACCTCGAGGAGCAGAAGGTCCTCGCCACCGGCGTGTACGGCACCAACATCGTTGGCATCCGGGGTAACTACGACGACGTCAACCGCCTCTGTACCGAGCTCTCGGGCGAGCACGAGTGGGCGTTCGTGAACATCAACATGCGGCCGTATTACGCCGAGGGATCCAAGACGCTCGCGTTCGAGACCGCCGAGCAGCTCGGCTACGAGCTGCCCGACCGCGTCGTCGCGCCGATCGCCTCCGGCTCGCTGTTCACGAAGATCGCCCGCGGCTTTCAGGAATGGATCGACGTCGGGCTGCTGGAGGGCAGCCTGCCGACGTTCAACGGAGCACAGGCGGACGGCTGCTCCCCGGTCGCCACCGCATGGGCCCAGGGCCGCGACTTCTGTCAGCCGGTCAAGCCCGACACGATCGCCAAGTCGCTCGCGATCGGCAACCCGGCCGACGGACCGTACGCGCTCGATCTGGCGCGCACCAGCGGCGGCTCGATCGACTCGGTCTCCGACGACGAGATCCGTGAGGGGATCCGGCTGTTGGCCCAGACGACCGGCATCTTCACCGAGACCGCGGGTGGGGTGACGACCGCCGTGCTGGCCAAGCTCGCCCGCCGTGGCGACATCGACCCCGACGAGCGGGTCGTCGCCTACATCACCGGCGAGGGACTGAAGACGCTCGATGCGGTGCGCGGGACGTTCAGCGTGCGGGAGATCGATCCGACCATCGAGGCGTTCGAGGCCGCCGACGAGCCCGTCGCCGCCTTCGCATAGGATTGATCCCCGCCCTTCCATGGCAGTCCGCGTGAAGATCCCCACCCAGCTGCGCTCCGCGACCGACGGGGAGGCGACCGCCTCGGTCGAGGGTGCCACGGTCGGCGAGGTCCTCGACTCCCTGTACGCCCGCTTCGGCGAGCTGCGCAGCCGCATCGCCGAAGACGGCGGGCTGCGCCGCTTCGTCAACGTCTACGTCGACGGCGAGGACATCCGTTTCCTCGACGGGCTCGACACCCCGGTGAGCGACGGCGACGAGGTGACGATCCTCCCCGCCGTCGCCGGCGGTTGACCGGACCGGGCGGCGCGCCAAGCCGCCTCGTCGATCGGTCCGCCCCGGAGGTGCCTTGGTCATGGGGACCGGCGAGGTCGTCGATGCGGGATGGGACAATCCGTCGACGCCGCTGATGCCGACCCCCGAGCCCACCGACCAGCGCCCCAGGCGCCGCCCCGCCCCGTGGATCGCGATCGCCGCCGTGGTCGCGATCCTCGTCCCCGGCGTCCCGCTGCTCGTCGGGCTCTTCCTGCATGCCGGGTCGCCCGGAGCCGCCACCGTGGAGACGACGCAGACCGCCGCCTATACCCCCGTCAGCGCGCGCAAGTCCCATCACGCCGCAACCGCGACGACCACATCCCCGGCGCCCTCGGCCGCGACGCTCACGCTGCCGGCCGGCCACGGTGCGCTGATCGGCTACGTGTCGCATCGCGTGACGATGCGGAGGTCTCCCGGCGGCCACGCGGTCGCCGTGCTGAAGACCAAGACGGGCTTCGGCTCGCCCACCTACGTCCTCGTCCGGCACGTCAAGGGCCATTGGCTCGGGATCGTCGACACCGCAGCGGGCAACAACCACATCGGCTGGATCCGCGCCCCCGGCATCGCGCTGGCCCGTGATGTCTGGTCGATCCACGCCCACCTGTCGCGCCATCAGCTCGACGTCTATCGCGACGGCAAGCTCGTCGAGCGCTTCCCGATCGCCACCGGCAAACCGACCGCTCCGACGCCGACCGGACTGTTCGCCGTGACCGACCGGCTCACCACCGGAGACCCGGAGGGGCCGTACGGCTGCTGCATCCTGGCGCTCTCGGCCAGGGCGCCACACAAGATCAGCGACTGGGACGGGGGCAACCGCATCGCGATCCACTCCACGCCCGAGACCGATTCGATCGGATACTCGGTGAGCCACGGCTGCATGCGGCTCAGCCTGGCGGACGGGCAATGGCTGATCAGCCACATCCCGCTCGCCACCCCGGTTCGCGTCTCCTCGGCGTAGCTCGTTTCCGACGCTCGCGCTGGGGTATCGCCCCTGCAGATCCACGGAGCGAAGGAGACGACATGCCACCACGCGGCGTCAAACCGGGCACCAAGCGCGCCCGCCAGTATGAGGAGGTCCGCAAGAGCGAGCGGCGCCAAGGCCGGAGCGAGAGTCGCGCCGAGGAGATCGCGGCCCGCGTCGTCAACAAGGAAAAGGCCCGCAGCGGCGAGTCACGCACGCGGTCGCGTACCTCCACCGACGACATCTCCTCCGGTCGCCGCGGCGGCCGGCGTTCGGGCACCGATCGACCAAAGGGCCGCACCCGCGACCAGCTCTACAACGAGGCTCGGAGCCTGAACATCGCCGGCCGCTCGAAGATGAACAAGTCACAGCTGCAGAAGGCGGTCGACGGCAAGAAGTCCTGACCGACCGCCGGCGGACGGTCAGACGGGATCGTCGGCGGCCGGCGGCTCGAGCTCGCCGCTCACCCGCCGGATCTTCTCGATCGCCGCGCGCAGCAGCCGGGAGACCTGCATCTGGGAGGTGCCGATCCGCTTGGCGATCTCGGACTGCGTGAGGTCCTCGTCGAAGCGCAGGTGCAGCAACCGGCGGTCGTCGTCTGAGAGTGCCTCGACACCGCGGGCGATCACGGTCATGTACTCCGCCCGCTCCAGACCCTCGTCCTCGACCCCGATCGTCGCCGCCGGCGATGGCGAGCCGTCGTCATCGTCGTCGCCCGGGCGCTCCAGCGGCGTGGCGTGGCGGCCGTGGTAGGCCTCGAGGGCGTCGAGCGTCTGCTCCTGGGTGACGCCGAGCTCCGCGGCGAGCTCGGCGATCGAGGGCGATCGACCGAGGCGCGCGGACAGCTTGTCGGTCGCGTTGGCGAGTTCCAGTGCGCGCTCCTTGACGCCCCTGGGAACGTGCACGGCCCAGCCGCTGTCGCGGAAGTAGCGCTTGAGCTCACCGAGCATCGTCGGGGTCGCGTAGCTCGTGAATGCGAATCCACGTTCGGGATCGAAGCGCTGGATCGCCTTGAGCAGCCCGACGTTGGCGACCTGGACGAGATCGTCGAGCGGTTCTCCACGCGCGTGATAGCGGCGTGCCACCGACCGCACCAAGGGCTCGAACCGAACGACCAGCTCTTCCACCACCGCCGGGTCACCGCTCGCGCGATGCCGTTCGAACAGCTCGTCCACCGACAGCGCGCTCAGCGGATCCGACACGCCGCTCCCCCTGCATCGTCGTTGCCGTGCGACGGTCTGCGCGGTGCGCTTTGACGCCCGCCGCCTCCCGTCGGCTCCTCACACGCGCCGTGGGCGGTGATCCGCCCTCGGTGTCGCAGGATGATACGGGCGCGGGATGCGGAATCCGTCAGCGCGAGACGGGAGGATCGTCGACGACGTCTGGCATGCTCGGTCCCTCGAGCACGAAGATCTCACTCTGCAGGTTGCGCTCGAGGTCGTTGGCGCTCATGAACGAGCGCACGCGCCGGCCGAGCACTCCCTCGACGACCTCGATCATCGCGGTGCGCATCGCGTCCTGAAGTCCGACGCGCCCGGCGAGCACGACGTCGCGATGCTCACTGTTGTCGAGCGTCCGCTCCGCGCGCGTGAACCCGCCTTCGAGCAGGACGACCACCAGCTCGCCGTCGATCGTGGTGCGGCTGTTCGTCGGTCCCCGTCCGACGTACTCCTTGTGCAGCCGGGCGATCGCATTGGCGATCTCGAGCGCAGGCGGCGTCGGCGCGATCTCGATTGAGACGTCAGGGATTTCGGTGGAAGCGTCGTCTTGGAGCATGAGTGGAGGGACCGTGTCGGGATCCGCAGAGAAGCTTATATGCCGTTCCCACGTCGCTCAGCGATCGCGGTGCTCCGCCATCCAGGCCCCGACCGCGTCGAGGTCGGCGACGAGCCCGGCCATCGCGGCCTCGCGGTCCCCGTCCTGGGCGCGCAGGATCGACGAGGGGTGGGCGGTGAGCGTCACGAGGTCGGCGAGGTCGGACTCCTGGGGGATGCCGCGATCCTTGCCGATCCGGATGTGGGCGCCGAGGATGGCCTGGGCCGCAGTGGCGCCGAGCAGCACGAGCGCCTGCGGCTTGACGACCGCGAGCTCGGCGTCGAGCCACGGCCGGCAGGCCGCGACATGGACCCGCTCCGGGGTCTGATGGATCCGCCGCTGGCCGCGCTGTCGGAAACGGAAGTGCTTGACGACGTTGCTGACGTACGCGTCGCGGCGGTCGATGCCCGCCCGCTCAAGTGCCTCGTCGAGCACCCTCCCGGCGGGGCCGACGAACGGGTGGCCCTCACGGTCCTCGCGGTCGCCCGGCTGTTCGCCGACGAGCATCAGCCGTGCCCCGGCACGGCCCTCTCCCATCACCGCCTGGGTCGCGTCGGCGTAGAGCTCGCAGGCGCGGCAGCCGTCGATCGCCTCACGCAGGGTTGTCAGCGACGGCCGCGCGGGTATCGGTGCGAAAGGTTGATCGTCGAACAGGCTCACCGGCGCGGGGTACCCCGCAGATGACGGGTGTACGCATCGGCTGCTCGGGGTGGAACTACCGCGACTGGCGGGGAGGCCTGTACCCACGCGGTGAGCCGCAGCGGCGCTGGCTGGAGCTGTACGCCGAGCACTTCGACACGGTCGAGGTCAACGCCACGTTCTACCGCCTCCCCTCGCGCGACACCGTGCGGATCTGGAGCGAGGAGACGCCCGAGGATTTCCGCTTCGCGGTCAAGGCCAGCCGCTACCTCACCCATGTAAGGCGGCTGAAGGACGTCGCCGACGGGATGCGGCGGCTGGAAGACCGGCTCGAGCCGATGGCGGCCTCCGGACGCCTGGGCCCGATCCTCTGGCAACTACCCGCGAACTTCACGCGCGATGACGCACGGCTGGACGGCCTGCTCGCCGCGACCGATCGGTGGCGGGTCCGCCACACGATCGAGTTCCGGCACCCGAGCTGGTTCGCGGGCCCGGTGCTGCGTGCGCTCGGCGACCATGACGTCGCTCTGACGGTCGGCGACCACCCCGAGCGGCCGTTCCAATCTCGCACGGCGACCGCCGGTTGGCGCTACGTGCGCCTGCACTACGGCTCGCGAGGGGAGAGAGGGCGCTACTCCGAGGCAGAGCTCGGCACCTGGGCGCGCCGCCTGGCGCAGTGGCGCCGGCACGGAGACGTCTACGCCTACTTCAACAACGACTGGTGTGGCTACGCCCCTGACAACGCCGGCTCGCTGAGCCGGCGGTTGCACGTCGGACCGGCGGGTAGGCGGTAGGGATGCCATCCGTTGGAGATCCAGTTCCCCCGCCGCCCGCGCCGGCGCCACCGGCGCCAGGGCCTGATCCGGCGCCACCCATCCCGGGTCCGAGCCCGGGGCCACCCGACCCGCCGATCCCGGACCCGTCACCGCCGGCACCGCCGCATCCGTCGGCCCCGGACCCCGGTGGGGTGACCGCGACCCGCGGCGGCCGGGCGACCTAGTTGTAGAGAGAGTCGAACATCTCGGCGTAGCGCTCGCCGACGACCGAGCGCTTGACCTTGAGTGTCGGGGTGAGCTCCCCGTCGTCGATGGTGAGATCGCGCTCGAGGATCACGAAGCGCTTGATCTGCTCGACCTGCGCGTAGTGGGCGTTGGCCTCGTCGAGCACGCCCTGGACGAGCTCCACCACCTGCTCCTCGCGGGCGAGCGCGGCGAGGTCCTCGGAGAGATTGCGCTCCCGCGCCCATGGCACGATCTCCTCGACGTCGAGGGTGATCAACGCGACCGGATAGGGCCGCCGATCGCCGTGCATCACGGCCTGTGAGATGAACGGCGACTGCTTGAGATCATTCTCGAGGTTCGCCGGCGTGAGGTTCTTGCCGCCGGCGGTGATGATGATGTCCTTCTTGCGCCCGGTGATCGACACGTATCCGTCCTCGTCGACCTGGCCGAGATCGCCGGTGTGCAGCCAGCCGTCGACGATCGTCTCGGCGGTGGCCTTGGGGTTGTTCCAATACTCGCGAAAGATGATCGGCCCGTGGACGAGGATCTCTCCGTCCTCGGCGATCCGGATCTCGACGCCCGGGGCCGGCCGGCCGACCGTCCCGAACTTGTAGTGATCGGGCGTGCACAGGGTGCCGAGCGCGGTCGTCTCGGTCATCCCCCACGCCTCCACCACGAGCACCCCGCAGGCGTAGAAGAACTCGAGGATCTCCTTCGCGATCGGGGCGGCCGCCGACAGCGCCTGGTTGATGTGGCCGCCGAACAGGCCCCGCACCCGCGAGTACAGGTTCTCCTCCGCGCGCTCAAAGCCCTGGGCGAGTTCGTCCGGGACGGTCTCGCCCCGTTCCTGCATCTGGCGCACCTGGACCCCGACGCGCACCGCTGCATCGAAGCGCGCCTGATCCTCCTCGGAGCCCGCGTCGCGCAGCTTCATCGCCGCGCCGTAGAGCTTCTCGAAGATCCGCGGCACCGAGGGCAGGTAGGTTGGCTCAGTCGCCATCAGCTCCGGCAGGATCTGCTTGGTATCGCCGCCGTAATACACGATCGAGGTCCCCAGCTCGAAGGACGCGAGCATCGTGGACTGGGCGAAGATGTGCGCGAGCGGCAGGAACAGGTAGGAGATCTCGTCCTCGCGCAGCACCGCAACCTCGCGGATCATCTCGCAGGCCGCCATCGCGTTGGCCTGGGTGAGCACCACGCCCTTGGGCGGCCCGGTCGTGCCGGAGGTGTAGATGATCGTGTAGAGGTCCTCGGGGACGACGGCGGCGCGCCGGCTGTCGAGCGTCTCCTGGTCGATGGAGGCACCGCGCTCGCGCAGCTGCGCGAGTGTCAGCTCGGCGTCCGGGCCGGCGTCGCCGTCGATCGTGATCACCTGGCCGAGCTCTGGCAGCTGCTCCCGGACGGAGGCGACCTTCGCCGCCTGGGCGGGGTTCTCGCAGACGACGGCGCGCGCCCCTGAGTCGCCGAGCACCCACTCGCACTCACGCGCAGAATTGGTCGGGTAGACGGGGACGATCACGCCTCCGGCGGCCCCGATCGCGAAGCTGACCAGCGTCCACTCCCGGCGGGTGTCCGCCAGGATCCCGACGCGGTCGCCCGGCTGCAGCCCGAGTGCAATCAGCCCCCGCGCGATCGTGTCGATCTCGGCCCCGGTCTCGGCGTAGGTCGTCTCCCGCCAGCTTCCGTCTTGGAGGTGGCGCGAGGCGGATTTTTCGCCGTATCGCTCGGCGGCACGCGCCGACATCCGGGCGATCGTGTGGACATCCGTTCGCGGACGGGAGCTCGTCTCGGTCATGCGTTTCCTCTCTCACCCGGTGCGCCGTCCGGCTGCACCGGGTGCAGTGTCCCACGTTTGGCACAGGCGCGGAACGCCCTGTGTCTCAGTGGTGGGTGCGCCGCCGGGGTGCGAGTGTCACCGGAACTCGCCGGCGGCGGATGAGCTCGGTGCCGGTCTCGGCGGTCCGGCCACGAGCCGTGATCCGGAGCCGCAGCCGGTCGCCGGCGTGGAAGCTGCGGTGCCGCAGGTGCCGCTCGAGCGTGCGGACGTGGCGGGCGGTGCCACGCAGGTGACGGAACGGGCAGCCATGGCCGGTGCAGGTGAGGGCGATCCGGGCTCCCCGCGGCAGACGTCCGAACCGAGTCCGGATCAGGCGGGTCGAGCCGGCTCGCGGATCCCACACGAAGGTGACCTTGGTTCGGATCGCGCGGCGACCGTGTCCGCCGGCCCTGACCGTCGTCGTCGAGACCGAGTTCGCGACGGTGACCGTCCCGACCTGGACCGGCGCCTGGTCGCCGGAGACGTCGGAGGCGGTGAGGATCACCGGGTAGCTGCCGTCGGGGACGAGCGCCGTATTCGCGGTGATCGAGCCGCTCGTGGAGGCGGGGCAGGGAGTGAGATTCGAGGTCTGGCACCCGATCGTCGTCGAGCCCACGACGGTCGACCCGAGCGAGACGGTCGCGCTCGCGACGCCCGAGCCGGTGTCGGTCGCATGGAAGAGGATGTCCTGCGTGCCGCTCACCGTGGCGCCGTTCGTCGCCAGCGAGCCGCCGGCGGCGGCGATCACGGGGCTTCCGGTGTCGTGCACGGTCAGCGACACCGCGCCGAGAGCGAGAGTGCCGGGCCAGTTCTGGAGGTTGCAGCTGGTGCTCGCCGACGTCGAGCAGTCATACCGCGCCCAGAATTCGCTCGTGTCCGGCAGCGGGCCGATGGTGAAGGTGTGGCTCGCGCCATCGTCGGTTTCGTACTCGGCGAGGATCGACTGGGTGTCGCCGAGGACGACGAACGTCTCCGACCCGCTCGACAGTGGCTCGGTGGAGAAGTCGAGTGACGCCCCGGTGAACACCTCGCCCGCGGGGGCGACGATGCCCGCGCTCCAGGTCCCGCCTCCGGGAAGGTTCGGGGAGGCGTTGTCGAACGCGTAGACGCCGCCGGAACTGCAGGCGTCGGTCGCCTCGCCCCAGGCGCCGCCTCCGCCGCCGACTCCGTTCTGCCAGGGCGCGGCGGCGCTGCCGCTGGAGCAGAACGTCTCGGTGAAGTCGGCGTGCGCGATGCCCGACTGAGTGGCGACGGCAACCAGCATCGCCGCCGTTCCAACCATCAGTGCCTGACCCCACCTCATCCGCGGCCCGGGAGTTTACGGGACGCCGGCGGGCTGTCGGACGCCCCCGCGCGGAACCTCGAGCCGTACGCGCAGCTGCCCACGGCCCCCGGTGCGCCCCGAGACCTGGCGTGAGGACCGGCGAGATCGCTGATGTGAAGCCGGGCGTCAGCGCGGATGCTCTGCCGATCGCCGCAGCATCCCGAAGAGCACTCCGAAAGGCAACGAATGAGCCCTCACCCTCAACTTCTGTACATCATCACCCGACAACGCATCGCCGAACTCCAGGAAGAGGCCGGACGGCGCCGGTTGAGCGAGACCCTCAACCGAGACGCCCGGCTGGCGGCGATCGCAGACCGAAAGCGCTCGCGATGAGTCACGTCCTGACCGTCGCTCCGGTCGCGGTGGTCACGTTGGCTGCGCTGGCCCCGCCGCGCCGGCCTCGATCGGTGGCGAACCTGGCCTTCTGGCTTGGCTACCTGGTCAACGAGTTCCCGTTCCTGGCGTTCTGCTGGCTGGTGGCGTCGACGTTGCTCGCGCTCGCAAGTGAGCGGCGCGGCACGCCTGCCGGGGTGGTCATCGTTGCGCTGGTTGTCCTCACCGCCTGCGCTCTTGCCCGCATCATGTGGCGTGCGCTGCTGGCCGGCCCGTCGGTCGCGGGTGCGCTGAGCCGTGACCTCGGCGTCGGAGGCGCAACCAAGGCGTCGGATGATCGGCTCGCGCGCCGGCGCTTGCCGACGCGGGCCGTGATCTGGCCGCTGCCGCTCGGAGCCCGCCGCGTCCGCCGGATCGCGAACATCAGCTACGGTCCGGCCGGCCGCCGCAACCGACTCGATCTGTATCGCCACCGATCGTGCTCCGCCGGCGCGCCGGTGCTGATCCATTTCCACGGGGGACATTTCCGGACGGGCGGTAAGAGCCGCGAGACGCAGGCGCTGCTGCGCCGGTACGCGAGTCAGGGCTGGGTGTGCATCAGTGCCAACTATCGAGTACGGCGGGCCGGGCGCTTTCCCGCCTCACTCATCGATGCCAAGCAGGTGATCGCCTGGGTTCGCCACCACGCGGCCGAGTACGGCGTCGACTCCTCGCTGCTGGTCGTGGCGGGAAGCTCTGCGGGCGCCCACCTGGCGTCGATGGCTGCGCTGACGCCGAACGATCCCCGCTTTCAACCGGGCTTCGAGCAAACGGATACATCGGTCAGCGCCGCCATTTGTCTCTATGGCTTCTACGGAAGCCGCGAGCCCGCTGGATCGCCTCCGTCCTCGCCGCGCGCCTATCTCCACCGCCACGCGCCGCCGTTCTTCGTCGTGCATGGCGAGAACGACACGCTCACTCCCGCCCCGCTGGCCCTGAGCTTCGTCGAGGAGCTCCGTGCCGTCTCGATGAACCCGGTCGTCTACGCGCAGCTGCCAGGAGCCCAGCACTCCTTCGACCTGCTGCACTCGGTCCGGTTCGAGTACGTGATCGAAGGCATCGAGAGATTCACCTCGTGGGTTCGGCACCGCCACGATCCGCCCGACGCGGAGCGCAACGACGGCCTGGCGCCGCTTCGGCCCGCTGAGATCCGCTAGGCGAAGTCGCGTCTCACACGGCGACCGGCTCATCGAGGTCGGCGCCGATGAGGTCTGCTCGAGAAGTGATGTCGAGCTTGGCGAAGACCTTGCGGAGGTGGTAGTCAACCGTCCGGGAACTCAGGAAAAGCTGCTCGGCGATGCGCGGGTTGGTCATCCCGTCCGCGACCAGGCGCGCGATCTGCAGCTCTCGGGGGGTGAGTTGGTCGCGTTTGGAGGGGTCGCGTCGACGTGCGGTCTCGCCGCTCGCTCGGAGCTCTGAGCGCGCCCGCGCTTCCCACGGCGAAACGCTCAGCTGTTGGAACCGGCCGAGGGCGGCGCGCAGATGCGGGCGCGCCTCGACCCGCCGCCGTTGTCTTCGTAGCCACTCCCCGTACAGCAGCCAGGTACGCGCCTGGTCAAACGGTGACAGTGCGGGCGCCAGTTCGATCGCTTGCGCGAAGTGCTGCTCGGTGTCCGGTTCCTCCACCAGCGCCAGGCAGCGCTCGAGCAGCGCGAGGCGTGCCGGGTTGGGGAATCGCTGAGTCCATTGGCGGAATCTTTCGAGATGTTCGCTGACTTCGGGGCGACGGTCGGCGCGGACGGCGGCCTCGACCGCATCGGGCAGCGCGAGCACGAACAGCGGGTGAGACTCGGGGCGGACCGAGGCGATCACCATCTGCAACTGCTCAAAGGCCTGCGCAGGTCTGCCGAGACCGAGGTCGAGCAGGCCCAGCGCTCGCCAGACGTAGGCGCTGACCGCATCGGCTCCGCTGCTCGCGACGAGCGCCTGCAACCGATCGATATGCGACTGGACCAAATCCTCGGCTCCGCGGCGAGCGTCGACCATCGCCATATGGGCGAGGTTCCAACTCGCGGCCCACGGCTGCCCGATGTCGAGCGCAAGCTGAAGACCTTCCTCCGCCGTCGAGTAGGCGAGATCGAACCGGCTATGGCCGATCAGTCCGGCGGCCTGCATCTGCAGTGCGATCGGCAGGGTCGTCACCAGCGCTCGCGACCGGGCGATCTCGACCGCGCGGGTTGCGTACGGCAGCCCGTCAGCCGCGATGCCCTCGCGCGCGGCGGTGAGCGCTGCCCAGATCAGGGACGACGGGTCGTCGAGGCGTTCGGCTAGCGCGATCGCCTGCTCGGACAGCGCGGCTCCGCGCGCGTAGTCGCCCGACATCTCCACGCCCAACGCGGCGACGGCGGCTGAATTGAAGCGGTCTCGATCGGTGGCTGGCGTCAGCGTCGCGGCCCGCCGGCCGAGCGCAACGGCGGTCTCGTAGTTGCCGGCATAGGTGGCCATACCGCTGGCCTCGCGCAGTATCTCGAGGGTGAGCGATGCGTCCTGGCTGAGCGCGGCCGCCTCTTCCAGCGTTTTCACCCCATCGTCGAGCCAGCCGTTGCGGCCCTTGATCGTCCCGGCCAGATAGAGCAGCCGCGCGCGCTGCCGTCGATCCGCGAGCGGCAGCGAGCGGTCGATCAGACGGCGCGCACGACCGGTCTGGCCACCCATCCACGCCGCCTGGGCAGCCAAGCCGAGCCGGTGTCCTCTCGACCGCTCTTCGTCGGTGAGCTGGGCCGCGCGCTCGAACGCAGTCGCCGCCGATGCATGGCCACCCCGGTGCTGGGACCGGTGTGCCGCCCGCACGAGGGCGTCCGCGATCGCGCCGTCGGGAGCAGACGCCGCCATCGCGTCATGCCAGAGCGCCCGGTCGACATCGGGGCCCCCACTCAATGCACGGGACATGGCCGCGTGGGCTCCGCGGCGTTGCCCCGCGGTCGCCGACTCGTAGATCGTCGCGCGTACCAGTGGATGACGAAAGCCGAGGATCGGACCGTCAGTCCACACCATTCCGATCGCTTCGGCAGGTTCGAGCGCGTCCCTGGGCAGCCCGAGCTCCGAGATCGCGCGGCGGATCGCACCGAGCTCGTCCGTGTCTGCTGCCGCGGCGACGAGCACTGCGGCGCGCGCGGTGTGCGGCAGGCGCTCGATGCGCTGCATGAAGACCGTTCTCAGGCGTGCGCTGAGCGGGAGCGCGTCGGGCAACGGCTCGCGCCCGGCCAGCTGCGCATCGGACAGCGCGCAGGGAAGCTCGAGGAGCGCCAACGGGTTGCCGCAGGCATCGGCGATCAGCCGTTGACGCACCGTGGTATGAAGCTTGCGCGCGCCGAGATCGAGCAACTCCGAGGCCGACCGCTGGTCAAGCCCTGGGATCACATGCTCGTCGAGACCCGCCGCCTCGAACCGCGCCGACTCTCCATCCCGAGCCCCGAACAGCATCACGACTCCCTCGGCCAGAAGCCGGCGAGCCGCAAAGACCAGCGAGTCAGCCGACGGCGCATCCAGCCACTGAGCATCATCGACCACACAGAGCGTCGGCCGGGACTCGGCGGCGGCTGCCAGGAGCGACAGGACACCTGCTGACACCAGAAAGCGATCGGCCTGTTCACCGGTCGCCAGCCCGAGGGCGGCCGCGAGCGCTGCGCGCTGAGGCTCAGGCAGTCGGTGAAGCTGATCGACGATCGGACGCAGCAGCGCATGCAGGCCGGCAAACGCGAGGTCGGACTCCGCCTCCAGGCCCGTGGCCCGCAGGACTGTGATTGTGGACGCCCGCTCCAGAGCATGGGCGAGGAGCGCCGTCTTGCCCATTCCCGCTTCGCCCCGAAGCACCAGTGAGCCGCTCTCACCCCTGGTCGAGGCGTCGAGCAGCCGCTCAATCGCTGCGCACTCGGCCGTCCGGCCCAGGAGGGCCGGATGCGATCTCGAGGCATCAGTGAGCGCTTCGCCGTGCGCACCGGCGGTTTGACCGGCGACACCGCCGATGTGAGGTGGGAGCTCGACGCCCATCATCGATCCCGATCCCGGAACACAGACACGCCGAGCCTAGACCCTTCCGGGATCGAGTTCCATCGCGCCCGGTCGGCGCGGCGCCACCCGCACAGGCAGGAGGAACAGGAACCGATGACCAAGTCCGAAGCCTCACACGACCATCTGATGACGCGGGTCACGACCCAGACCGCGGCCGGTGAAACCGCATGCTGAACGACGTCGGCACCGCACTGGCAGGGCTGCTCGCCGTTGCCATCATCCTGATGGGCGCGCGGTACCTGCTCGCTCCGAAGCCGGCGGCGGCCGGCTTCGGAATCCCGGGGACGGTGACGGAGCCCGCATGGCTGGCCGTCAAAGCCGTCCGCGACATCGCCATCGGCATCGCAATCGCGCTGCTGCTGGTGACCGTCGGCCACCGTCCGCTCGGGTACCTGATGCTGGCGACCGCCCTGATCCCGATCGCTGACGGCACGATCGTCATACAGGCACACGGGCCGAAAGCCATCGCCTACGGCGTCCACTGGAGCACCGCCGCGCTCATCGTCATCGTGGCCGTGCTGTTGATCGTCTGACCGTCGCCGTCACCTTCGCCGATTACGGCGGCGCGTGCGTCGGATACGCCCGGCAGGATTTGAACCTGCGACCTTCCGCTCCGGAGGCGGACGCTCTATCCACTGAGCTACGGGCGCGTGCGGTCGGGTAGACCGGGGAAGGGAGCTTACCGCCATGATCGCGATCATCTCCGACACCCACATGCCGAAGGGCGGGCGGCGACTGCCGGACGCCTGCCGGGAGCGGCTGGCGTCCGCCGAGGCGATCGTGCACGCCGGCG
>DASXZK010000014.1:0-17814 GCA_036501965.1 Solirubrobacteraceae bacterium | reverse complement strand
GGCCGCGCTCGCGACTCCGATCGTCCGCCTCGTCTACCAGCACGGCTCGTTCGGGCCGCTGTCGACGCATTACGTCTCCGAGGCGTTGTTCTGGTTTGCCTTCAGCTTGCCGTTCGCCGGCGTCAACCTGCTGCTCAGCCGGACGTTCTTCGCGCTCCAGCGGCCGTGGATCCCCACCAAGCTGGCGGCGATCAACGTCGTCGTCGACATCATCGTGTCGGTCGCGCTGTACAAGCCGTTTGGGATCGCCGGACTCGTGCTCGGCACCGTCGCAGCGAACATCGTGATGGCCGGGCTCCAGCTGCGGCGGCTGCGGATTGGCTTCAATGGCCACCTCGAGATGGCGCAGACGACGATGATCACCGTTCGGATCTGCGTGGCCGCCGCGGTCTCCACCGCGCTGGGCTACTTCGTGTGGAAGGGGCTGGATGCGCTCCTCGGCGTCGCGCTGATTGCGCAGATCGTGTCGCTCGGGATGGGGTTCGCCCTGGCCGGCGTGCTCTACGCCCGGCTCGTGCTCCTGATGCGCGTTCCCGAGGCGCGCCAGGTGCAGCAGCTCGTCGTGAGCCGGCTGCCCGGGCGATAGTCCGGCGCTTCGTACCCTTCAGTACGACAGTGGCTGACCAGGCTCACATCCGCAACTTCTCGATCATCGCCCACATCGACCATGGGAAGTCGACGCTGGCCGACCGCATCCTGGAGCTGACCCACACCGTCGACCCACGGTCGATGCGCGCGCAGTTGCTGGATTCGATGGATCTGGAGCGTGAGCGCGGCATCACGATCAAGGCCCAGGCCGTGCGCGTGTTCTACGAGTCGGCCCATGACGGCCAGACCTACCAGCTGCAGCTCATCGACACCCCCGGCCATGTCGATTTCACCTACGAGGTGTCGCGGTCGCTGGCGGCGTGCGAGGGCGCGCTGCTCGTCGTCGACGCGTCGCAGGGCGTCGAGGCCCAGACGGTGGCCAACACCTACCTGGCGGTGGAGTCCGGCCTGGAGCTGATCCCCTGCCTGAACAAGGTGGACCTGCCGGGCGCCGAGCCCGAGCGCGTCGCCGAGGAGGTGGCCGACCTGCTCGGCGAGCCCGCGGATCAGGTGCGGCGGATCAGCGCCAAGACGGGGGAGGGCATCACCGACGTCCTCGACGAGCTCATCGCTCGCGTGCCGCCGCCCGACGGCGACCCCGACGCGCCGCCGCGGGCGCTCATCTTCGACTCGGAGTTCGACCAGTACCGCGGCGTGATCGCCTACATCCGGGTCGTGGACGGCACCTTCACCAAGGGCGAGGCGATCCGCGCCATGCAGGCCGGGACCGAGGCCGAGATCGACGACATCGGCTTCTTCACCCCGCAGATGACGCCGGCCAAGGCGTTGCATGCGGGCGAGGTGGGCTTTCTCATCACCGGCATCAAGGATGTCAGCGTCCTGCGGGTCGGCGACACCCTCACGACCAAGCACGGCGGGGCCACCGAGGCGCTGCCCGGCTATCGCGAGGTCAAGCCGATGGTGTTCTGCGGCCTGTTCCCCATCGAGTCCGACGACTACCCCGACCTGCGCGACGCCCTGGAGAAGCTGACGCTCAACGACGCGGCGCTCAGCTGGGAGCCCGAGACCTCCGAGGCGCTGGGCTTCGGCTTTCGCTGCGGCTTCCTCGGCCTGCTGCACATGGACATCGTGCGCGAGCGCCTGGAGCGCGAGTACGACCTCGAGCTGCTCACCACCATGCCCAGCGTGGAGTACGAGGTCACCCTCACCGACGGCAGCGTGCTCCCAATCCACAGCCCCAACGACTTCCCGGATCCGGCGCGCGTCGCCGAGGTCCGCGAGCCGTTCATCCGCGCCTCCATCCTCAGCCCCAAGGAGTTCGTGGGCCAGATCATGGAGCTCTGCCAGGAGCGCCGCGGCGATCACGCCGGCATGCACTACCTCTCGGCCGAGCGCGTGCAGCTCACCTATGACCTACCGCTGGCCGAGATCGTTCTGGACTTCTTCGACCAGCTCAAGTCGCGCACCCGCGGTTACGCGTCGCTGGACTATGACCTCATCGGGCTGCGCGATTCCGATCTGGTCAAGCTCGACATCCTGCTCGCCGGGGATCCGATCGATGCCCTGTCGATGCTGGTGCACCGCTCCAAGGCGCAGGCTGCGGGGCGCACGCTCACCGAGAAGCTGCGCGAGAAGATCCCCCGCCAGCAGTACGACGTCCCCATCCAGGCGGCGATCGGCAGCCGCATCGTCGCCCGCGAGACGATCAAGGCCTACCGCAAGGACGTCATCGCCAAGTGTTACGGCGGCGACATCAGCCGCAAGCGCAAGCTGCTCGAGGCCCAGAAGAAGGGCAAGCAGCGGATGAAGCAGGTCGGACGCATCGAGGTGCCCCAGGAGGCGTTCCTGGCCGTCCTCGAGCTGGGCGAGTGATGTCCGGGGGCGGCTCTCCGGCGGTGCGCGCGCGTCTGGCGACGATGCAGGGCGAGCCGGAGATCGGCGCCGAGCGGATCTCGGTCTATCACGAGGACGGAACGGTGGAGGAGGTGGTCCTGCACAACTACGCCCGCGTGTACTCGCTGCCGGGCGTCTACGAGCAGATCGTGCAGGAGGACCTCGGCTGCCGCTCTCCCGCCCAGGTCGCCGCGATGCTCTCCGGCGCGCTCGAGGCGCTGGGCCACGACGTGGCCGGCACCCGGGTGATCGACGTGGCCGCCGGCAACGGCGTCTCCGGCGCGGCGCTGCGCGCGGCCGGGATGGACGTCGTGCTCGGTACCGACATCGTCCCGGAGGCCCGCGAGGCGGCGCTCCGCGACCGGCCCGGGGTCTACGACGAGTACCTCACGCTCGATCTCACCGCGCTGAGCGCCGCGCAGACCGAGCACCTGCGCTCGCTGCGCGCCGACGCGCTCACGTGCGTGGCGCCGGTTGGCACCGTCCCGGGCACGGTTCCCCCGCAGGTGATCGCCACCGTCTGCCGCGTGCTGAGCGGCGAGCCGCTCGTGGTCACGCTGTACGACCCGCGCTTCGGCGAGCCCGATCCGCTCGACCAGCAGTTCTTCATGGCCGAGGTCGGCGCGGAGGCGACGCTGCTCGACCACGAGCGGTACCTGCACCGCTTCCTGGTCACCGGCGCGCCCTTCGAGCTCGAGGCGTCGGTCTGGAAGCTCCGCCTCAGCGGCTGAGACGCCGCTCGCCCCAGGCGCGGTCCTCGGGGCTCCACATCAGCGTCCAGGGCCCGCGGCGGTGACGAAGCGCGCGCGCCCGATGGCCGCCGAGCAGCATGACGACGGCGATCAGCGTGAGCCAGGTGACCGCGGCCGCCAGCAGCATCGCGCCGGCGGTCGCCACGACCGGGATCATGACGAACAGGAGCAGCGGATTGGCACGCACCGCGTCCAGCGCCCAGGCTCCGACGGTGCGGTGCTGCGGTCCGCGCTCGGCGCGGAGCACCGGATCCCGCCCGCCCGTGCGCTCGCGGCGAACCGGACCCCGCCCACCCGGCAGGTCGTCGAGGACCCCGTCCAGGTCGGCGTAGGTGAGCGCGGTGAGCGCGCAGTGCAGGCGCTCCTCGAGCTCGTCGGGCGAGAGCCGCCCTTCGGTGGCGGCGGTGTGCAGCCGCTCCACGACCTGCTCGCGGTCGGCATCGGAGGCTCTGAGTCTCCCATCGCGGCGCATGGAGACAGCGTACGCCGGGTCGGGGGCGCAGGCAACCGCCGACCCGTCGGTCAGAATCGGCCGATGGACCTCGGGCTCAGCGGCCGCGCATGCGTGATCACCGGCGGTTCGCAGGGGGTCGGCCGCGAACTCGCCCGCAGGCTGGTCGCCGAGGGCGGTTGCGTGCTGCTCGTCGGCCGCCGCGAGGCGCCGCTGCGTGAGGCGGTCGCCGAGCTCGGCGAGCACAGCGCAGCATCGCTCGCGGTCGACATCACCGACCGTAACGCGGGGGAGCGAGTCGCCGCCGCCTGCATCGAGCGCTACGACCGCCTCGACGTACTCGTCAACAGCGCGGGCGCGATGGACCTGGTTCCCATCGAGGATCTCACCGACGAGATGTGGGAGGCGAACTTCGCACTGCACGTGATGGCGCCGCTGCGGCTGATGCGCGCGGCGATCCCGCGGATGCTCGAGCGCGGTTGGGGCAGGGTGGTCAACGTCGGCTCGTCCGCCGGTCGCCGGCCGGGCCGCAGCAACCTCGCCTACGGCGCTTCGAAGTCTGCCGAGCTCTCCCTCTCTCGCGGCTACGCCGAGCACTACGCCTCGCGCGGCGTGCTCGTCAACGCCGTCAATCCCGGACCGCTCGCGGGCGAGATGTGGCTCGACCCGGGCGGGCTGCTCGACCAGTCGGCGGCAGTGGCCGGCGTCACCCGCGAGGAGGCGCTGGCGAGGCTGTCCGCCGGCCTGCCGCTGGGCCGGATGGGCACCACGCGTGAGGTCGCGGATGTGATCGCGTTCCTGTGCTCGGAGCTCGCGGGCAATGTGGTCGGCGCGGCGTGGTCGATCGACGGCGGCGCGGTCCCCTCTATCTTCTGAGCCGATGCCCGCGTCCGCAGAGGTGGCCGGCAGGACCTATGCGCCGAGCGTCTACGCGGTCGGGCGAGAGAAGATCCGCGAGTACGCGCTGGCCACCGGCGAGACCAATCCGCTGCACCTCGATCTCGACGCCGCCCGGGAGGCCGGGCATCGGGATCTGGTCGCGCCGCCGATGTTCGCGGTCGTCTACCAGGCCCCCGGCATGCGGGCGCCGTTCGCCGACCCTGATCTCGCGATCGACTTCCCCCGTCTGCTGCATGCCGGTCAGGAGTTCGGGTGGGGGCCGCTCGTGATCGCCGGTGACGAGGTGACGACGACGGTCTCGGTCGACGGCGTGCGGGAGGCGGCGGGCATGCAGTTCTTCGACTTCAAAGCCCACAGTGTCAACCAGCGGGGCGAGATGGTTGCGACCGGCGTCTGGCGCAACGTCGTGCGCACGCGGGATGAGGAGCAGGGATGAGCGGGGCCGGCGAGGAGTTCGGCTTGACGGTCACTCCGGACCGCTACCTGACCGTCCGCTACGCAGGCGCGTCGGGCGACTTCAACCCGATCCACATCGACGACGAGTTCGCCCGCTCGGTCGGCCTTCCGGGCCGGATCCTCCACGGCCTATGGACGATGGCGCAGGTCGCGCGGGCTCACACCGAGGCGTTCGGAGGTCCTGAGACGTTGCAGGAGCTTTCGGTGCAGTTCCGTGGGATGGGCGTGCCCGAACAGGAGGTGACGGTCGAGGGGACCGTCTCGGAGGTCGTGGGCGAGCTCCGGCGCACGCGCGCCCAGGCGACCCAGGACGGGACCCGGATTGTGCGCAACGCGAACGCCGTGGTCGTCACCCGGCGGTCCTGACGGCCCCGGCGGGCGGCCAGGGCCGAACTAAAATCTGATGGCGATGCTGACAGATCGTCAGGAGCTGGTCCTACGTGCCCTCGTCGAGGAGTACCTCGACGAGGGTCTGCCCGTGGGCTCGAAGTCGCTGTCGGCGGCGTTCGAATGGGGGCCGTCGACGATCCGGGGCGAGCTGGCGACACTCGAGGAGCGCGGGCTGCTCGCGCACCCGCACACCTCCGCCGGCCGCGTTCCCACCGAGGCCGGCTACCGCTATTTCGTCGACCGGCTGCTGCCCGACCCGGCGCCGGTGCGTCCGGAGCTGTCGCTGTCCCTCGTGCGCCATGAGATCGACGAGGCGATGCGAGCGACGACCGAGACCCTCTCGCAGGTGACCAACCTGCTGGCGGTCGTGACCGCCCCCCCGATCGAGACCTCGACGATTCGCCACATCGAGGTGCTGCCGCTGCAGCCTCAGGTGGTGATGGTGGTCGTCATCACCTCCACCGGCGGAGTCTCCAAGCGCATCTTCACCTTCCCCGCTCCCGTCGACCGCGGCCTCGTGGAATGGGTCGCGAGCTATCTCGATGAGCGGCTCGTCGGTCTCGGCCTCGGCGCGCGGATGCTCCACCAGCGGCTCCTCGACCCGACGCTGCCGCCCACCGAGCGTCAGTTCCTGGCGTCGCTCGCTCCCGTGTTCACCGAGCTTGAGAGCACCGACGAGACGATGATGTACGTCGAAGGGACCGCCAAGCTGCTCAGCGCCGGGCGCCGCAGCGACGTCTCGGAGCTCAACCTGCTCGTGGAGACGCTCGAGCGCCGCGTCTCGATGCTCGGCGTGCTGCGCACCGCGCTGAGCGACGACGCGGCGGCCGAGCGTGGAGTGCTGCCCGCGGTCCGCGGCGTCTCGGTGCGGATCGGCGCCGAGAACGAGCTTCCCGCGTTGCGTTCGGTCGCGCTGGTCGCGGCCGCCTACGGCCTGCCGCGCCGACCGCTCGGCGCCGTCTCGGTGATCGGGCCGCTGCGCATGAACTACGGCGCCGTGATCGGCGCCGTACGCCAGGCCGCGTTGCAGCTGTCGACGTTCGTCGAGGAGGTGTACGACGAGCGATGAGCGCCGGACAGATGCCACGTGACTACTACGAGGTGCTCGGGGTCTCCCGCGACGCCAGCGATGCGGACATCAAGAAGGCGTTCCGCCGCCTCGCGCGGGAGCTGCATCCCGACGTCAACTCCGAGCCGGACGCCGAGCCGCGCTTCAAGGAGGCCGCGGAGGCCTATGAGGTGTTGTCGGACTCCGAGCGGCGGGCGACCTACGATCGGTATGGCCACGAGGGGCTGCGCTCGAGCGGATACGCATCGAACGTCGACGGGTTCGGGTCGGTGGCCGACATTTTCGAGGCGTTCTTCGGCGGCGGCGGCCAGGGTGGCTTCGGCTCGATCTTCGGGGGCGGCGGTGCACCGGGCGGCCCCACCGAGGGTGGCGACGTCGGCTCGGCGGTCGAGATCACACTCGCCCAGGCGGCGAGCGGCGCCGAGGTGGCGGTCGAGTACGACGGGGTGGTGCTCTGCGAGCACTGTCGCGGCAACGGCGCCGAGCCCGGCACGCCGATCGAGACCTGCCCGACGTGTCAGGGGACCGGCCAGCTGCGCTCGATCGCCCGTACCCCGTTTGGACAGGTCGTGCGCGCGACCGCCTGCGACCGCTGCGGCGGCGAGGGCAAGATCGCGCGGGATCCGTGTCACGTCTGCTCGGGGCGCGGCCGGCGGGTCGAGCGCACCACGGTCGCGGTGCAGGTCCCCGCGGGCATCGAGGACGGGCAGCGGATCCGCGTCTCCGGTCGCGGGCACGCCGGCGAGCGCGGCGGCCCGGCGGGCGATCTCTATGTCCAGGTCCGCGTCCGCGAGGACCCGCGCTTCGTGCGTGATCAGAACGATCTGATCACGGTCGTCGACGTCGCCGCGCCGCAGGCGGCGCTGGGAACGACGGTGACGGTGCCGACGATCGAGGGCGAGACCGAGCTCGAGGTGCCGGCCGGGACCCAGCCCGGGGAGACGCTCCGACTGCGCCGCCAGGGCATGCCCTCGGTTCGCGGCGGACGCCGCGGCGACCTGCGCGTCGTGATCAACGTCGTCATCCCGCGCCATCTGCACCGCGAGCAGCGCGAGCTGCTCGAGCAGCTCGCGGAGAGCCTCACCGCGCGCAACCTCGACATCGGCGAGTCGATGCTGTCAAAGCTCCGGCGCGCGTTCGGTGCCTGAACCGGCGGCCGCCGGTCGCGGATCGCGCATCCCTCCATCGTGCTGAGGCTTGCGGTCCGCGTCGCCCGCGCCGACGCCGAGCTGGTGCTCGCCGAGCTGCTCGAGCTGGCGCCCAGTGGGGTGGAGGAGGTCGACGTCGACGCCGACACCGTCGAGTACGCGGTATACGGCGCGGAGGGGGAGTTGCCCGAGCTCCCGGATCTGCGCGCCGCGGCCGCCGGCGCGGGTGGGACGCTCGTGTCGGTCTCCACGACCGAGGTCGCCGATGACTGGGCCGATCGCTGGCGCGCGTTCCACCGTCCGCTCGTGATCGAGACATCGTCCCCGCCCACCCGTCCGCGGCTCACGGTCCGGCCGCCCTGGGAGGCGCCCGCCCAGTCCGGTCTCGACGTGGTGATCGACCCCGGGCGGGCGTTCGGCACCGGCGCGCACGCCACGACCTCGCTGTGCCTGGAGCTCCTGCTCGACGCGGCCGAATGGGCGGACGGCGGCGGCCGGGGGTCGTGCGTCGATCTCGGCTGCGGCTCCGGCGTGCTCGCGATTGTCGCCGCGCTGCTCGGCTACGAGCCGGTGCTCGCGCTCGACTACGACCCGGTGGCGGTGGAGGTGACGGTCGAGAACGCCACCCGGGCCGCCGTCTCGATCGAGGTCCGCCGCTTCGACCTGCGTGAGGAGCAGGTACCCGAGGCCGAGCTGGTAATCGCCAACGTGCTCGCGGGACCGCTGCTCGGATGGGCCGGCTCCCAGCGCCGGCTGCCGCCGCGCCTCATCCTCAGCGGGCTGCTCGCCACCGAGGCCGACCGCGTCTCCGCGGCCTACGCGCGCCGCGGGATGCAGGAGACCGAGCGGCGCGCCCGCGGCGAGTGGGCCGCGCTGGCACTGGCCCGCGCCGACTGATCGGTGCGGGGCGCCTGGACAAGGCCGGCGCGCCGAATCTTGTCCACGCGGCCGATCCGGTCTCGCCCCGGCTCCCGCATCCTTGGCCAGGTCGCTTGTACCTGCACCATCAACGAGCCAGAGGAGGTGACCAGTTGCCAAACCCACTCGCGATCGGCGTGACCATCGGTGGCCTGCTCCTCGACGTCATCCTGCCACGGCCCAAGCCTCGTGCTGCAGTTCCGCGGGAGTCTTCTCTCCTCTCCTCGCGGACAAGTTCGAGGACACCGTGGCTCCTGGACGTCGCACCGGAGTACGACGGGCCGTCGGTCGTGGGAGGACCTCGCAGCTGACACGTGACCGCCCGCCCCCTTTTGCACGCGACGAGGGATGCGCGCTTCCGTGGGGCGGGCCGGTCCGTTACCGTCGCCGGGCGTGACCGGCTTCGCCGTCAAGTTCCTCGGCTGCAAGGTCTCCCAGGCGGACGCGATGCTCGCCCGCGGCGCGCTGCTCGCGTCCGGGCACTCCGAGGTCGCCGAGGAGGAGGCGGAACTGCACGTGATCAACACGTGCTGCATCACCGCCGAGGCCGAGTCGAAGTCCCGGCAGGCGGTTCGCCGCTCACTTGGCCAGGCAGGACGGGTCCATGTCGCGGGTTGCGCAGTGAACCTCGCGCCAGCGCGCTTTGCCGAGATCGACCCGCGGGTACGGACGTTCGTCGGGATGGCCGACGACGTCGCCGAGGCGATGGGGGAGGCCGAGGGAGGATTCGCCACGGGCGGGCGGGGACCGGATCTCGCCTGCGCGGATACCGAGCATGACGTGCTCGCCCGCGAACGGCTCGGGATCGCCGGCCTCGCGCGCACAGACCGCTCTCGCGCGACGGCGCGAACCCGCGGTTTCGTCAAGGTGCAGGACGGCTGCGACTGCCACTGCGCGTACTGCATCATCCCGACGGTCCGCGGTCCGGCGCGCTCGCGCCCGGCGAGCGCGATCCTGCGAGAGGTCGAGCGCCGGGTCGCCGAGGGCCAGCCCGAGATGGTGATGACGGGCATCAGCGTCGGCGACTATCGCGACCCCGAGCGCGGTCTTGAGCTCGGCGAGTTGATGATGGAGGTCGCGCGGGTGCCCGGGGTGAAACGCGTGCGTCTCTCGAGCGTCGAGGTCATCCACGTCAAGGACTCGCTGCTGCGGGCACTGTGTGAGGAGCCGAAGGTGTGCCCGCATCTCCACGTGCCGCTGCAGTCGGGCGATGACGGAGTGCTCGCCGCGATGGGCCGCCACTACACCGCCGGGGAGTACCTCGCGCACATCGGCCGGGTGCGCGAGGCCACCGGCGGCCGCCGGAAGGTTCAGATCACCGCCGACGTGATCGTCGGCTTCCCGACCGAGGACGAGGCGGCGTTCGCGCGGACGCTCGATGTGGTCGAACAGGCCGAGCTCGGCCGCATGCACGTGTTCCCGTACTCGCCGCGCCCGGGCACGGTCGCCGCCGAGCTCGGCGACCGCGTCCCGGCTGAGGTCAAGAAGGAGCGCGGGCGGCGGCTGCGGGCGCTTTCTGAGGTTCGCTCGCGGCTGCATCGCGCCCCGCTGCTCGGATCCGAGCTCGAGGTGCTGATCGACAAGGTCGCCGCCGACCGCTGCTCGGGCTACACGCCCGACTACACCCGCTGCTACCTCGACGGCGCGGTTGCCTGCCCCGGAGAGCTGCTCACCGCGCGGGCCCGTGAGCTGCACGCCGACGGCATCCGTTGCGAGCTGGCGTGACGGCGTGTCGGGTGCCCGCCCGGCGAGTATCCTCAAAGCGGCGTTATGACCACGATCACCGAGCAGCTCAGGACCGACATGACCGGCGCGATGAAGGCGGGCGAGAAGGAGCGCGTGGGCGCGCTGCGTCTCGTGCTGTCCGAGCTCCAGAAGGCGGCGAAGGACGGCTCCGACGACGAGCTCACCGTCCTGCGGCGCGAGCGCAAGCGCCGCCTGGAGGCCGCCGAGCAGTTCCGTGACAACGATCGGCCGGAGCTCGCCGCCCAGGAGGACTCCGAGGCCGTGCTGATCGCCGGCTACCTACCCGCGGAGCTCTCCGACGACGAGCTCAACGCGATGGTCGCGCGGGCGATCGCCGACACCGGTGCGAGCGGCGCCCGCGACATGGGCCAGGTGATGAAGGCGGTGATGGCCGCGTCCGGTGGGCGCGCCGACGGAAAGCGGACCTCCGCCCGCGTCCGTGAGGCGCTCGCCGGCTGATGCGCAGCGTCGTCGAGCTCTCCAACGACGTCGCGACCGAGCTCGCGGGCTCGCAGGACGCGGTGCTGCGCACGCTGGAGACCCAGCTGGACTGCGACATCTTCCTGCGCGGTAACCAGCTCACGCTCGACGGCGACGCGAGCGCGGTCGAAGCCGGCGTCAAGGTCGTGCACGAGCTCTCCCAGCTGGTCGACCAGGGACATGAGGTGGCGCCCGGGACGGTTGAGGCGGTCGTCGGAGCGCTTTCAGAGGATGAGTCCCCGGCGCGCATCCTCGACGATGTCGTGTGGCGCCATCGCGCCACCAAGGTCGCGCCCAAGACGGTCAACCAGAAGCGCTACGTCGACTCGATCCGCAACAACACGATCACGTTCGGCATCGGCCCGGCCGGCACCGGCAAGACGTTCCTGGCGGTGGCGCTCGCGGCCGCTGCGCTCTCGCGCCGCGAGGTCAACCGCATCATCCTGACTCGCCCCGCGGTCGAGGCCGGCGAGCGGCTCGGGTTCCTGCCCGGCGACCTGATGGCGAAGGTCGACCCCTACCTGCGGCCGCTGTTTGACGCGCTGCACGACATGCTCGAGCCCGAGAAGGTCGCCCAGCACCTCGAGCGTGGCGTGATCGAGGTCGCGCCGCTCGCCTTCATGCGAGGCCGGACGCTGAACGACTCGTTCATCATTCTCGACGAGGCGCAGAACACGAGCCCGGAGCAGATGAAGATGTTCCTCACCCGTCTGGGCTTCAACTCCAAGATGATCGTCACCGGCGACGTGACCCAGATCGACCTCCCGCGCGAGCAGGGGTCCGGCCTGGTTGCGGTCGCCGAGATCCTGCAGGGCGTCGATGACGTCGACTTCGTGCGGTTCGGCGGCGAGGACGTCGTGCGCCACAAGCTGGTGCGGCGGATCGTCGCCGCCTATGACGAGCACTCCCAGCGCATGGCGCCCGAGCTGCGCGCGCGGAAGGCGGGCTGAGGACCCCGGCCCCCGGCCGGTCGTCCGGATCACGTGCCGATGCTCGAGGTCGAGGTGATCGGGATGGAGGCACACGCCACCGTGGCCGAGGAGGAATCGGATCCCACCCACCCGACGGCGGTCGAGATCGAGGAGCTGTGCGCGCTGGCGCTCTCATCGGCCGGGATCGAGGAGGGTCACCTCGCGATCGAGTTCGTCGACGAGGAGCGGATTCAGGAGCTCAATCGCGAGTACCGCGGTCGCGACGCGCCCACCGACGTGCTCTCGTTCGGCGTCGACGAGGACGCGCCGAGCGCGGGGCCGCGGGAACTCGGCGACATCGTGATCTGCCCGCCCTGCACCGCGGACCTGCGGGAGGCGGTGATCCACGGTGCGCTGCATCTCACCGGGATGGATCACGAGACCGATCATGGGGAGATGCTCGCCCTGCAGGCGGAGCTGATGCGATGGGTGAGCTGAAGGTGGGTGGGAACGAAGTCACCCGATCGGGGTTCGTGGCGCTCGCCGGGCGCCCGAACGTGGGCAAGTCGACCCTGGCCAACTCGATCGTCGGCGCGAAGGTCGCGATCGTCTCCGACAAGCCGCAGACGACCCGGCGGGCGATCCGGGGGGTGGCCAACGGGCCTGACTGGCAGCTCGTGCTCGTCGACCTGCCGGGCGTCCAGCGGCCCCGTGACGCGCTCACCGAGCGGATGCAGCAGCGCGTGGAGCATGAGCTTGCCGACGCGGACGGATGCCTGCTCCTCGTCAACGCGATGCAGGGGATCGGGCCCGGGGACCGGTTCATCGCCTCGCTGCTGCGGCCCGCCGCCCAGCGCGGCGTCCACGTGGCGGTCGCCGTCAACAAGGTCGACCGGGCAGACCGCGCCAAGGTCACCGCGACACTGCAGGACGCGGAGGCGCTCGGGCTCGGCGGCGAGATCTTCCCGGTGAGCGCCCGTACCGGCGCGGGGGTCCCGGGGCTCACCGAGCATCTCGTCTCGATGCTGCCCGCGGGTCCGATGTACTTCGACGCGCACCAGCGCTCCGATCAGGCGCCATCGGTCCTGCTTGCCGAGCTCGTGCGTGAGCAGGTGCTGGCTCGCACTCGCGAGGAGGTGCCGCATGCGGTCGAGGTCGAGGTCTCGGAGATTGCGTACCCCCACGATGGCCTGGTCCGGATCGAGGCCGCCGTGCTCACGGAGACGGAATCGCAGAAGGGGATCCTGATCGGCGCTCATGGCCGGATGATCAAGGCGATCGGCACCGCGGCGCGGCGGGTGATCGAGCAAGAGCTCGGCAGCCAGGTCCACCTCGAGCTGTCGGTGCGAGTCCGTCGCCACTGGCGTACCGACGAGCGCGTGCTCGACCGGCTGGGTATCGAGTGAGAGCCAGGCGGGGGGTTGCGGCGCTGGTGGCGGGCGCGGTAGTCGCGGCGGCGATGCTCGCCGCCTTTGCCATCGCGATCGCTCACAACCAGTCCCAGGCTCGGCGCAGTCTCGAGAACCAGGCGCACGAGCGCACCGAGCTCGTCGCAGGGCTGCTCGACGGGATCTTCGGCCAGGTCAGTCGCGATACACCGATCGCCGAGATGCGCACGTTGTTGGCCCCCGTGGTCTCGAACCGGGCCCTGGCCGCGCTCAAGGGCCAGGCCGACGACTACGCCGCACTGGTCAGCACCTCGGGCACCGTCCTCGCCCACTCGGGCGGCTTCAACGCGCAGGCGCGCCGTGCTGTGCGTAGCGGCTGGGCGCTCAAGCTGCTGCGGCGTGGCGACCCGTGGGCGCTCGGCAATCGCTTTCCGTATGCCGGCGGAGGCGTCGTCAACTTCGGCAACGCGATCGGGAAGGGAAAGCACAAGCGCTTCCTGATCACCGGGATCCCGACCGGGACGCTCGGCACGTTCGTGGAGGCCGAGCTCGCCCAGGTCCACGGCGTCCAGCGCCAGCACCAGGTCATGGTCGACGGCAACGGGATCGTCGTCGGCTCGACGGTCGTGGGCCGGCCGGTCGGGTACTCCTTCCACACCGCCTCGCAGGAACGGTCGTTGCATCAGGGGTCTGGCATCTCCTCAAGCCCTCAGTACGGGGTCCGCTACTTCGACTCGGTGAGCCTGCCCAACTCGACATGGCGGCTGATCATCTCGATTCCGGTGGGCGACTTCTTCGCCTCGGTCAATGGCTTCCACCACTCGCTGCCGTGGATCATCCTCGCCGCGTTCGCGCTGGTGGCGCTGGTCGCCCTGTGGCTCGTCTGGCGCGCGATCGAGGCCGCGCAGCGCATCCGCCTCTCCAATCAGCGGCTCTCGACGGCCAACGCCGATCTGGAGACCGCCCAGGCCGGGCTCGAGCAGGCGAACAGCGCGCTCGCCCGCTCCAACACCGAGCTGGAGCGCCAGGCGCGTGAGCTCGTGCGCTCCAACACCGAGCTTGATCAGTTCGCCCAGGTCGCATCTCACGACCTGCAGGAGCCGCTGCGCAAGGTGCGGACCTTCACCGAGCGGATCACCGAGACCGAGGCCGAGCACCTCTCCGAGCGCGGCGTCGATTACCTGCGCCGGGCGAACGCCGCGGCCGAGCGCATGCAGACCCTGATCGAGGATCTCCTGCGTTTCAGCCGCGTCTCGACCCGGGGCGGGGAGTTCGCCGCGGTCGACCTCGGTACGGTCGCGGGGGATGTGCTCGACGACCTCTCCGAGTTGGTGCAGGGCACTGAGGCGCAGGTCGAGATCGGTCCGCTCCCGACGATCAACGCCGACGCCACGCAGATGCGCCAGCTGCTCCAGAACCTGATCTCCAACGCGCTCAAGTTCCGTCGTGAGGGCGTGACCCCGCGCGTGCGCGTCGCGGCGACCGTGGAGGCGGGCTGGCTGACGCTCACCGTCTCAGACAACGGGATCGGGTTCGAGCCCCAGTACCGCACGCGCATCTTCCGCGTGTTCGAGCGCCTGCACGGCCGCGGCGCCTATCCCGGGACCGGCATCGGCCTCGCGCTGTGTCGCAAGATCGCCGAGCGGCACGGCGGCACGGTGGTCGCCGACGGCGTGCTCGGCGAAGGCGCGACCTTCACCGTCACGCTGCAAACGGAGCGCACCAGCGCCGTCACGGACGCCCCGGAGGGCCCGAGCGCCCCTGACGGCGAACAGGAGCCCTATGTCACAGTTTGACGTGCCCCACAGACCGTTCACGATCCTGCTCGCCGACGACGACGAGGAGGATCGGGAGCTCGCCCGCGACGCGCTGCAGGGCTCGCGCCTGGCCAACGAGATGCAGTTCGCGGTCGACGGCCAGGACCTGCTGGATTATCTGCATCACGAGGGGCGCTGGACCGAGCAGAACTCGCCGCGTCCCGGGATCATCCTGCTCGACCTCAACATGCCCAAGAAAGACGGGCGCGAGGCGCTGCAGGAGATCAAGGCCGACGAATCGCTGCGGCGCATCCCGATCGTGGTGCTCACGACCTCCCAGGATGAGGCCGATGTGCTCTCCACCTACGACCTCGGCGTCAGCTCGTTCATCACCAAGCCGGTCACGTTCGGAGGGCTGGTCGACGTGATGAAGACCTGGACCCAGTACTGGTTCGAGATCGTCGAGCTCCCCGACGGCGCGGAGGCGGACGAGACGGCGTGAGCCGGCTCGGGCCCAGGCGGCGCCGCGGCCGTTCCTTATCATCAGCGCGGTGGACGACTCCGAGGTCGCATACGACGAGCGCGGCCTCGTGCCCTGTGTGGTGCAGGACGCCGCCAGCGGCGAGGTGCTCACCGTCGCCTACATGAACGCCGAGGCGCTGCGCCTCACGCGCGAGACCGGCGAGATGCACTTCTTCAGCCGCAGCCGCGGCGAGTTGTGGCACAAGGGCGAGACCTCGGGCAACACGCAGGCGGTGCGCGCGATCCGCTACGACTGCGACGGGGACGCGCTGGTCGCGATCGTCGAGCCGGCAGGCCCGGCCTGCCACACCGGCGAGCGCACCTGCTTCCACCGCGGCGAGCTGGAGCCGGGGGCGCCGTTCGAGACGCTGCCCGGCCTGGAGCGGACGATCGTCGCGCGCGCGGCTCAGCGGCCCAAGGGCTCCTACACCACCTCGTTGCTGGATGACCTGTCGTTCGCGGGGGCCAAGGTGCAGGAGGAGGCCGAGGAGGTCGCCCGCGCCGCGCGCGAGGAGTCAGACGCGCGTGTCGCCGAGGAGGCCGCCGACGTCATCTACCACCTGCTCGCGCTGCTGCACAGCCGCGAGCTCTCGCTCGCTGATGCCGAGCGAGTGCTCGAGGCGCGCCGCGGCTGACCTGAGATGACCTCGCCGACGCTTGCCGAGGTCCGCGCGCTCGCGCAGGGCCATGACCTGGTGCCGCTCTACGAGACGTTCGTGGACGACACCCAGACCCCGGTCTCGGCGTTCCTCAAGCTGCGTGCCGGCTACGCCACGCACCCCGCCCAGCCGTCGTTCCTGCTCGAGTCCGCCGAGCAGGGCCGGGTGGGGCGGTTCTCGTTCATCGGCGTGCGCCCGCGGACTGTGCTGCGGTGGTCGCTGGGCGACGGGGGCGATCCCTACGCGCTCGCCCAGGCCGAGCTCGGAGGCCGCCGCGCCCCGGCGGAGGTACCCGGCCTGGAGCTGCCGTTCGCCGGCGGCGCGGTCGGGTTCTTCGCCTATGACCTCGTGCGCACGGTCGAGCCGCTCGGCGCGCCGAACCCCGATCCGCTCGGGCTTCCGGACCTCGCGCTCATGTTCACCGACTCGCTGGTCGTGTTCGACCACCTGCGTCATACGGTGACCGTGCTCTCCAACGTCGAGACCGGCGAGCGCCTGGAGGAGTCCTACGCCGAGGCGGCCGGGCGCATCGCCGAGATCCGGGCGCTGCTCTCAGGCCCGGTGCCGCGCGGCGAGCCCGCGCGCGGCGCGCGTGATCTCTGCGAGCTCTCCTCCAACATGAGCCAGGAGCAGTTCGAGTCGATGGTCGCGCGGATCATCGAGTACATCTACGCGGGCGACGCCTTCCAGGTGGTTCCGTCCCAGCGCTGGTCGGGCGAGGTCCCGGTGGAGGCGTTCTCGATCTACCGCGGGCTGCGCGCGGTCAACCCCAGTCCATACATGTACTTCCTCGACTTCGGCGACTTCGAAATCGCCGGAGCGAGCCCGGAGCCGCTGATCACCGTCGCCGGGCGGCGGGTCGCCACCCGGCCGATCGCCGGCACCCGCCCGCGGGGAGGCACCGTCGAGGAGGACGAGCGGATCGCCGCCGAGCTGCTCGCGGATGAGAAGGAGCGCGCCGAGCATGTGATGCTCGTGGACCTCGGCCGCAACGATCTCGGCCGCGTGTGCGAATACGGATCCGTGCAGGTCGAGAGCTTCATGGCCGTCGAGAACTACAGCCATGTGATGCACATCGTCTCGCAGGTCTCCGGACGGCTGCGCGAGGGCGTCGACGCGCTTGACGCCCTGCGCTCCGTGCTGCCGGCGGGCACGCTGTCCGGGGCGCCGAAGGTCCGGGCGATGCAGATCATCGACGAGCTCGAGCCGGTCAAGCGTGGCGGCTACGGCGGGGCGATCGGCTACGCCAGCTACACCGGCGAGCTCGACACCTGCATCCACATCCGGACCGTCGTGGTCAAGGACGGCGTCGCGCACGTGCAGGCGGGCGGCGGCACGGTCGCCGACGCGCGGCCCGACTATGAGTTCCGGGAGTCCGTGGCCAAGTCACGCGCGGTCATGCAGGCGATCGAGCTCGCGGTCTCCCAGCCGGAGTGGCCGTGATGCGCATCCTGGTCGTCGACAACTACGACAGCTTCACCTACAACCTCGTCCAGTACCTCGGGGAGGACCCGCTGGCGCCGGAGATCGAGGTCGTGCGCAACGATCGCGCGTCCGTCGAGGATCTGCTGGCGGGCGGGTATGACCGCGTGATCGTCTCGCCCGGCCCCTGTACGCCGAACGAGGCGGGGATCTCGCTGGAGGTCGTCCGGCGCTTCCCGGAGGCGGGTATCCCGCTCCTCGGGGTGTGCCTCGGGCACCAGGCGCTCGTGCAGGCGTTCGGCGGGCGGGTGATCACTCATCAGCCGGTGCACGGCAAGGCGACCGTCATCGACCACGACGGCCGTACGATCTTCCGCGGGCTGCCGGGAGCACTCGAGGTGGG
>DASXZK010000013.1:0-19859 GCA_036501965.1 Solirubrobacteraceae bacterium | reverse complement strand
CCCGCCGCAGCGGCGCGCTCGTGCGGCACAGCGAGCTCCAGCGATCGTGGAGCTCTCCACCGCCGACGAGCACCGCCCCGACCTCCGTCATCTCGCAGTCGTCACCGCCCAGCCCGTTGGTCTCGGTATCGACCACCAGGAACTCCGCGCTCAACAGCGGCGCGCCGAGCAGTGCGTCGGGGACCGTCAGGGCCATCATGCGGTGATACGCCCTGGCCCGGACGACGTGCACGTCGTCCTGCGGGATCCCGGATTCCGGTCCGTGCGGGTTGTGGCGACCTCGCCGAGGGGTAGCATCCGCCTCACCCGACTGGGAAGGAGCCATCCGATGACCTCGATCGCCCCAATGCACACTCTCCGCGAGCTCGAGGAGGACACGCGTCAGGCGTGGCTTCACTACAGCGAGCGTCTGCGCGAGCTGAGCGGCAAGGAGTACGAGCGCGTCGAGTCGGAGTCGTGGGAGGAGCTGCAAAGTGAACTGCGCCGCCTGGACGAGCGGCGAGAGCAGCTCACCGACTCTGCAGCCTCGTTCGAGTAGCCGCGCCCTCACCCCGGGCGGGCGGTCGTCCCGCATTGCTCCAGGCTCCTGTCGCCGCACGAGTGGCGTTGCCGCCGTGCGCGACACTTCGGCGATGCGCGACACTGCCGGCACGATGCGCATCCGCATGGGTCTGGTCTCGATCGCCGCCGCACTCTGTCTGAGCGCCTGCGGCAGTGCCGGGTCCCCCGCGGCGTCACGACCGGCGCCCCCCAACCCGATCGTCGTCTCCGCCTACGTGAGCGCGACCCAGATCCGGGTCTCGCCGTCCCGATTCGGCGCCGGCCCGGTGCTGCTCACCATCACCAACCAGAGCGCGCGCGCCGTCGCGCTCCGGGTGCTTCGGGGTGCACATCCCATTGCCCGCACCGCGCCGATCAACCCGCAGGGCGTGACCCAGTTGAAGGTCGATCTCAGCCGCGGCGACTACTCGCTCGCCGCCGCCTCCGCTGGCCGGCGCACGGACGCGCAGAAGACGCTTCCGTCACACGCCGTCGGAGCACGCCTGCGGGTCGGGCGCCACCGCCCCAGCAGCGGCGCAAGCCTGCTCCAACCCTGAGCGTTTCTCGTGTGCCGAGCCTCACAGAGAGGCCTCGGCGCGGCGCCTTGCAGCAGGTACGATCCCGTTCCTACACCTCCGAAGGAAGGAAGTTGAGAGCCGTGGCCGTCGACGTCAGCCGCATCGCAACCGTGGACACCGAGCCGGGTGAGCTTCCGGAGACGATGGCGGCGTGGGTCATCCGGCGCGAACGTGAGGGTGAGCCGATGGACGCCTTCCAGCTGGAGGAGATCGAGGTGCCCGAACCGGCTGCGTTTGAGGTGATCGTGCGCGTGATGGCCGCGGGCGTGAACTTCAACAACGTGTGGGCGGCGCTCGGTGAGCCGGTCGGTGTGTGGCGCTATGGCGACCATCCCCAGTGGGGGCATCACATCGGTGGCTCGGACGCCTCGGGCGTGGTGTGGAAGGTCGGTGAGGGCGTCACCCGCTGGAAGCCCGGCGACGAGGTCGTGATCCACTGCAACCAGGCCTCCTACGAGGATCCCGAGGTCCACGGCCTTGACCCCCTGGCGGCCCCCAGCCAGCAGATCTGGGGCTATGAGACGACGTGGGGGTCCTTCGCGCAGTTCTGCAAGGTCCAGGGCCAGCAGCTGTTGCCCAAGCCCAAGCACCTGGCCTGGGAGGAGGCGGCCTCCTACGGGCTGACCTACTTCACCGCCTACCGGATGCTGATGGACCGCTGCGACCTGCAGGCCGGCAACAAGGTGCTCATCTGGGGCGCGGCGGGAGGCCTGGGCGTGTTCGCCACGCAGCTGTGCCGCCTGACCGGCGCCGACGCCGTCGGCGTGGTCTCCAGCGATGAGAAGGGCGCGCTGGTCGAGCAGCTCGGCGCCGTCGGTTACCTCAACCGCCGTGACTTTGAGGGGATGATGCGGCACGGCGATGAGGACCCCGTCTCTGAGAAGGCACGCTTCAAGGAGTCCCGCCGGTTCTGCAAGGCAGTCGAGGAGATGCTCGGCGGCCCGCCGGACATCGTCTTTGAGCACGTCGGCCGGGCATCGTTTCCGACCTCGGTGCTGTGCGTCAAGCCGCTGGGCAAGGTCGTCATCTGCGGCGCGACCTCCGGCTATCAGCTCGACTTCGACGTGCGCTACCTGTGGATGCGCCAGAAGGAGATCATCGGCTCGCACTTCGCGAACGCCTGGGAGGCCAACAAGGCCAACGCCCTGATCCAGGACTCCAAGATCCGCCCCGTGCTGTGGCGCACGATGGGCTTCGAAGGCGTCGCCGAGGCCCACCAGCTCATGCGCGACAACCAGCACCTCGGCAAGATCGCCATCCTCGTCGGCGCCACCGAAGAGGGCCAGGGCCGCACCGCCGAAGGCCCGGCCGCGATCCGCGCCGAAGTCGGCGCCTGACCGTCCGCGGCCGGACCGTCCGGACCGGGCCTGCCGTCAACCGATTCTTGTAGCCTCTGTGCCCATGGCAGATCTGATGGTGGTCAAGTGGTACGCGACGGTTCTGCGCCAGAACATGTTCGCCGAGCGGGTGGCGGAGATCGCTCCAATCGCGCTGCATTACGGCGCGACCCAGTACCGCGTGCACGTCGACAACGACGACCGCTACAAGATCAACCAGATGACCTGGGTGCCCGACCACAAGAACTGGTACGCGTTCTGGGAAGGCCCTGAGATGATCGAGTTCCGCGCCCGCTGGTTAGGCAAGTACCAGATCCCGATCACATACGCGTGGAACACCGAGATCGCGTCCGGCGAGGCGAGTCGCCGCAACGGCAACGGCAACGGCGAGCCGGTGTCGGCGCGGCCCGGCGAGGGCGACCCGCACTCGACGCCGGTGGCGCCCGCCTGAGCCTCGCTCGCGCGGTCGTCCCGGGATGCCGCGGCCCTGCGCGGTGCGGTGCGCGCTCGCGATTAGTCGTCGTCGGGCGAGGCGCGGAGCGCGAGCTCGAGCCAGAATCGGCGGTCGGGGTCGGCGAGGTCCTCGCCGAACAGCTCGCGCAGGCGCCCCAACCGGTAGCGCGCGGTCTGTGGGTGAACTCCGAGCCGTTCGGCGACCTGAGCCAGGCGCCCCTGCTCGGCCAGCCAGGCACGCAGTGTCGACCGCAGGCGCGCGCGCGAGCCCGGGCCGAGCTCGTCGAACGGCGCGAGCACCGTCGTGGCCAGCTCCGCGGCGAGCGCCGGATCGGCGGCGAGCAGCAGCCGCCCCGCATTCTCACGCGCGGGCAAGACGCCGGGCTCTGACCCCGCGAGCTGAAGCGCCGCGCGGGCGCGCTGGAAGCTGAGCGCAGCGCGACCCCATTCGACGGTCGTGCCGAGCCCCGCGCTCGCCCCGGCGTCGCCGACCGCGCGCTCGATCTCCGCGTGGCGCCCTGGCCCGTCGGGGTCGATCACGACCGCGCAGGTGAGCTCACCAAGATCCTCGCTGATCGATCCCACGGGCAGCCGCGAGGCGGCCAGCGCCCGCTCGTCGCCGGCGATCACGAGCACGGCCAGCGAGCGCGGCAACTCCCACTCGGCCGCCGCCGCAGCGGCGCGAACCGCGGCGGCGTCCGCGGGCGGCTCACGCACGAGCACCCGGACGAGGCGCCGGCGGCGAAGCTCGGCCTCGCCGGCCGCTGCGGACTGCTCGGCCGCGTGCCCCTCGGCAGACTCACTGGAGAGCACGTCGATGTAGGCGAAGATCCCCTCGGCGAGCAGATACAGCGTGTCGGGCGCCAGGCCGGCCTCGACCCCGGCCGCGGCGAACCGCCTCCAGGCGACGCGGGCGCCGATCCGGTATGCGGTGAGCAGCGAGTCAAGCGAGCGACCGGCGCGCATCTCCCCCTGCCCCAGCGCGCGGTAGACGTCCGGCCGGCCGACTGGTCCGCTCTCCTCGATCTCCGCGAGCAGGTGACTGAGGGCGGCCTGCACGCCGGCGACGATGCCGAATCCGAACTCGCCCTCGATCGGCCGCGCGTACGCGGGCACGCTGGAGACGACGGCCTGGATCATCTCGGCGGCGGTGTCGTCAAGCACCGGTCGCAGCACCTCGACGATCGCCGGATCGAGCTCGCGCCACGGGTTGTCGTCGATCTTTGTTCGATCGATATAAGTTTCGGCGGCCACGTCGTGTCAAGCATAGGAGAAAATTGCACGTGGTCGACGTAACCTTGCCGTCATGGAACCCGAGATGCAGATGAGCCGCGGCCACAAGATCGTCAATCTGATCGCGGTGCCGCTCCCCTTGATTGCTCTTGCCCTCGCCGTGGTGCTGCTCTGGCACAAGGCGGTCGGCCCCGTCGACCTGATCGTCATGGGCTGCCTCTACGTGATCACCGCGATGGGGATCACGCTCGGCTACCACCGGATGTTCACCCACCGCTCGTTCGAGAGCTCCCCCGCGTTCCGCGGGATCATCGCAGCGCTGGGCTCGATGGCGGTGCAGGGCTCGGTCCTCACCTGGGTGGCCGACCACCGCAAGCACCACGCGTTCACCGACCAGGAGGGCGACCCGCACACGCCTCACGGCTTCGGGCCCGGCGTCAAGGGCGCCGTGCAGGGGTTGTGGCATGCGCACGTCGGCTGGCTGTTCGAGACGGTCGGAACCGCCGACCGCCAGCGGTTCGTCCCGGACCTGCTCAAGGACCGCACGCTTCAGGCGGTGGACAAGCTCTTTGCCGTGTTCGCCGCGCTCGGACTCGTCATCCCGTTCGTGGTCGGCTGGCTGGTCGGCGGGACCCTGTGGGCCGCGATCGTCGGGCTGCTCTGGGGCGGCTTCGCGCGCATCTTCCTGCTGCACCACGTCACCTGGTCGATCAACTCGGTCTGCCACTTCTTCGGGCGCAAGCGCTTCGATGTCGAGGACGAGTCGCGCAACGTCTTCTGGCTCGCGCCGTTCTCGATGGGCGAGGCGTGGCACCACAACCACCACGCCTTCCCCACCTCCGCATTCCACGGCCTCACCTGGTCAGAGCGACTCGCCGACCCGACGGGCTGGATCATCGCCCTGCTGGAGAAGCTCGGCGTGATCTGGAACGTGGTGCGGATCAGCCCCGAGCGCCAGGCCGCCAAGCTGATCGCGACCGCCAAGTCCGCGGCCGCTGCCGCGCCCGGCGCTCGCAACGTTCCGGCCTAGGCGCCGGCGGGATCAGGCGTTAGCCGCACTCGAGCGGCGCCATCGTGAGACCGGCGTCGTCGAGCTGGCTCCAGTAGTCCTCGGCGTCCTCTTTGGGGCCGCTCCACACGACCGCCAGACCCGTGTTGTGGATCTTGTCCGCGCTGCGGTATCCGTCGGCGAGGCTCATTCCCGGCAGGACTCGTGCGAGGGTCTCGGCGACGTGGTCGAAGGTGTTGTGGCTGTCGTTGAGGACCACGACTCGCCAGGGACCTCCGAGCCCTGAGTCGGGACCACCTGTCCGAGGCAGTTCGACCGTCACAGACATGCGCAACCGAGCATACAGATCGGCCTCAGGGCTTCAATCGCCCCGTTTGGACCAGTACCGCTGGTACCCCGCGTAGAGCTGCTCGGCGGGCGCCACCTGCTGGTACTGGGCCGACTGCTCGTCGGATCCATGCCGCGCGATCTCCTCACGCACGATGGCGATGAACCGCTCCCGGTCACCGTCGCGCGCGAGCTCTGCCCATGCGTCGAGGCGCGCATCGACCTGGTCGAGCTGCGCAGCCACGTCCGTCGTCTCGCCGAAGTGGGTCATCGCCATCCGCTCCGGCGCCCAGCCACGGACGATGTCGATCGAGTCGTGCCAGAGCTCCACATCGAGGTCGGGCGGCGGTGTCGGCGGGATCGCGATCGCGTCGGGGGTGATCCGCACACCGCCCACGTCCCCCACGAACGCTGTGCGATCGGCGCGAAAGCTGACGTGGTGGGAGGCGTGGCCGGGCGTGTAGGCGACCTGGTAGCGGTCGAGCACGGTCTCGCCTCCGGTGATCACCCGCAGGTTCTCCTCGGGCACCGGCACCATCTCGCCCCAGAGGCGCTCCATGTCGGCCCCGTACAGCCGCCTGGCGCTGCTGTAGAGGCGCTCGGGATCGGCAAGATGGCGTGCGCCACGCTCGTGGACGTAGACCGGCAGATCGGGCCAGCGGCGCACCAGCGAACCTGCCGCGCCGGCGTGGTCGAAGTGGATGTGGGTGAGCAGCAGCGCCGACGGGCGGGTGTCGCCGAGGCCCTCCAGCAACGTGTCGAGCGTCGAGGTCGGGCCGCAGTCGACGATCACATCGCCGTCGACCCACGCGCCGATCACGCGCGGCCGGCCGAGATGCTTGAGATCGATGATCCGCACGCCGCTGGCGGTCAGCCGTCGCGACGCCGGGCCGCGTCGGACGACGGCGGGATGATGCGCGTCGAGTCGTCCTGGGACAGCGTGATCCGCTCGGTCGGATCGATCGGCAACGTGGGGTCCTCGACCTCGACCTCGACCTCGTCCGGACCGGCGGCGCCCTCGTTCTCCGGGCCGGCGTCCTCCGTGGAGTCGGCGTCCTCCGTGGTGTCTGCGGCAGCTTCGGTGGTGTCGGCGTCCTCCGCGGTGTCTGCGGCAGCTTCGGCGGTGTCAGCATCCTCCGCGGAGTCGGCATCCTCCCCGGAGCCCCCGGTATGGCCAGCGGCCGCGGAATCGTCCGTTCCGGTGTCGGCGTCGGGGCTCGCCTCCGCTTCCTCTGCCTCCTCGGCGCCCCGCGGCGCCTCGGGCTCCGCGAACCCGGCCGAGCGGTCGGTCATCGGCGCCGTCCGGTTCTCCTCGTCCGGGAAGCGGGCGGCCGCGTCGCGTGCAACAGCCAGCAGCTGCCCAGACAACGCCTCCGCGTCGGCGACGATCCGCGCCCGCTCGGCCCACACCCGGTCGGCGTCGGCGTCGAGCTCGCGGACGCGGCGCTCCGCAGCCTCGATCAGCGTCAGACCCTCGCGCCGGGCCCGCTCGAGCCGGTCCTCGGCCTCCATCCGCGACTGCGCGGTGATCTGCTCGGCCGTCTCGTGCGCGCGCTGCAGGACGCCGGAGATCTGGTCGCCGACTCGCTCCAGTGCCCGCCGCACGGCAGCCTCGGGCGAGCGCGTGGCGTGCAATTCCGCGACCAGCCGGGTGATCTGCCCGACGTAGTCGTCGACAGCATGCCGGTCATAGCCGCGCATCGCGGTCGGAAACTCGGCCTCAACGAGCGCCAGCGGGTCGTCGGGGAGTTTCTCGAGCGGCGCCGTGATCTCCTGGAGAAGGGCGTGCTCGTTGGCTGCTGAGCTCTGATCGGGCATCTCGGGGGGACGGCCGCCTGCAGGGCAGCGGGCGCCGACGTGTGTCGATTCTCGCACGTCGGGCCAGGAGAGCTCCCGTACGATGTGCCGATGAGCGAGAGGGAGAGCCCCCGCCTTCCTGAGCGCGACCGGCCGTGGGTGATGCGCACCTACGCCGGACACTCGGACGCGGCGCGCTCCAACGAGCTGTACCGCCGCAACCTGGCCAAAGGCCAGACCGGGCTCTCGGTCGCCTTCGATCTCCCCACCCAGACCGGCTACGACCCCGATCACGAGCTTGCTCGCGGCGAGGTCGGCAAGGTCGGGGTCTCGATCGCACATCGCGGCGACATGAAGACGCTGCTCGACGGGATCCCGCTGGACGAGATGAACACCTCGATGACGATCAACGCGACCGCCGCGTGGTTGCTGTCGCTGTACATCGTCGCCGCCGAGGAGCACGGCGTCGGTCCTGAGGCGCTGCAGGGAACCACCCAGAACGACATCCTCAAGGAGTACCTCAGCCGCGGCACCTACGCCTTCCCGCCCGGCCCGAGCATGCGGCTGATCGCCGACATGATCGCCTACACGGTCGTGCACGTGCCCAGATGGAACCCGATCAACATCTGCTCGTATCACCTGCAGGAGGCGGGCGCCACCCCGGTCCAGGAGATCGCGTATGCGATGTCGAACGCGATCGCGGTGCTCGACGCCGTCCGTGAACGGGTCCCCGCCGAGCTCATGGGCCAGGTGTTCGGCCGGATCTCGTTCTTCGTCAACGCAGGCGTGCGCTTCATCGAGGAGCACGCCAAGCTGCGGGCGATGTCCGAGCTGTGGGACGAGCTCGGCCGCCAACGCTACGGCGTCGAGGATCCGCGGCAGCGGCGCTTCCGCTACGGCGTGCAGGTCAACTCGCTGGGGCTCACCGAGGCCCAGCCGGAGAACAACGTCTACCGGATCGCGCTCGAGGCGCTGGCGGTGACGCTCGGGCGCTCCGCCCGCGCTCGCGCCCTGCAGCTACCCGCGTGGAACGAGGCGCTCGGCCTGCCCCGCCCGTGGGACCAGCAGTGGTCGCTGCGCCTGCAGCAGATCCTCGCCTACGAGACCGACATGCTGGAGTACCCCGACATCTTCGAGGGATCGCATGTGATGGAGGGGCTCGTCGCCGAGCTCGCGGACGGGGCACGTGCGGAGATGGAACGAGTCGCGGAACTCGGCGGCGCCGTGCTCGCCGTCGACTACATGAAGTCCTCGCTGGTCGAGTCCCATCGCGAGCGCTGGCGCCGGATCGAGTCCGGCGAGCTCACCGTCGTCGGCATGAACCGCTTCGCCTCAACCGAGCCCTCTCCGCTCACGGCGGACGCCGACGGCGGGATCATGGTCGTCGACCCGGCCGTCGAATCCGAGCGCCGGGCCGCGCTGGAGCGGTGGCGATCGGAGCGTGACGAGGCGGCTGTCCGCGAGGCGCTCGGCGCGCTGGCGGCTGCGGCGGCCGATCCTGGGATCAACATCATGGAGCCGTCGATCGCAGCGGCACGCGCCGGGGCGACCACCGGCGAGTGGTCACAGACACTGCGCGAGGTCTTCGGTGAGTACCGCGCCCCGACCGGCGTCGGCGAGGCCAGCGCCGTCTCCGGCGGCGATCTCTCCGAGCTGCGCGACGAGGTCGAGCGCATCAGCGACGTGCTCGGGCGCAGGCTCAAGTTCCTCGTCGGCAAGCCGGGCCTCGACGGCCACTCCAACGGGGCCGAGCAGATCGCGGTCCGCGCCCGCGACGCGGGCATGGACGTCGTCTACGAGGGGATCCGGCTGACTCCCGCCCAGATCGCCTCCTCCGCGGCCCAGGAGGGCGTCCATGTGATCGGGCTCTCGATCCTCTCCGGCTCCCACGCCGAGCTGATCCCGTCAGTGCTCGCCGCGCTGCGCCAGGAGGGCGTCGGGGACACGCCAGTCGTCGTCGGCGGCATCATCCCGGACGCCGATGCGGCGACGTTGCGCGAGCAGGGGGTCGCGGCCGTCTACACGCCCAAGGACTGGGATCTCAACCAGATGATGCGCAGCATCGTCACGCTCGTCGCCGAGCGGCACGGCATCGACGCCGCCGCGGCGGTGTGAGCCACCCCGCCGACGCGGCGACGCTTGCCGGGCGGCTGCGCGACGGCGATCTCGCGGCGGCCGCCGCAGTGCTCAACCTGCTCGAGGGCCGTGGCGAGGCCGACCGCGAGAGCGCCGACGCGCTGCAGGCGGCCCTCTCGCCCGCCGCGCTCGGGCGTGAGGCACCGGGCGCGATCATCGGGATCACCGGACCGCCCGGGGTCGGAAAGTCGAGTCTGCTCTCGCGACTGGCCGGCGCCTGGCGCGCGGACGGCCGGACGGTCGCCGTGCTGGCGGTCGACCCGAGCTCCCGGCGCTCAGGCGGCGCGCTGCTCGGCGACCGCGCCCGCATCGACCGCGACGCGCGTGATGACGGACTGTTCATCCGGTCGACGGCCGCCGGCGACCGCCTCGGCGGCCTCGCGCCCGCCACCCGCGCGGCCGCGACCGTGCTCGCCGTTGCCTTCGACGTCGTCGTGGTCGAGACGGTCGGCGTCGGCCAGTCAGAGACCGACGTCGCCGACCTCGCCGACACGGTGGCGGTCATCGTGCAGCCCGGCTCGGGAGACGTCCTGCAGTTCCTGAAGTCCGGGATCATGGAGATCCCCGACGTGCTGGTCGTCACCAAGGCCGATCTCGGCCGCCCGGCACTGCGCACGCGCGCCGACCTGAGCGCCGCGCTGCGCTCGCTGAGCAGCCGCGAGCCGCCGGTCATCGCCGTCTCAAGCATCGCGCCGCCGGCCGGGATCGCCGAACTCATCGCGGCACTCGATGAACACCGCGCCTCGATCCAGGTCGCCGCCCGGCGTCTGCAGAGCCGCCGTCACGCCGCTCTCGCCGATGTCCACGCCGAGCTCGGCGACCGCGGACTGCGCGCGCTCGGCGGGCGGCGGGCCGCGTTGGCGACGCTCGGCGGATGGGACCCGATGCTCGACTCCGCGACGCTCGCGCGGATGCTGCGAGAGCGGGCGGTCGCATGAGCGACCGCACCGGGACGGAGGTCCGCATCGCCCGTCCGCGCGGCGAGCTCGTCGACGGCGCGACCGCCCTTCGGGCCTGGCGCGCCGATGACGTCGAGCCCCTGGCCGAGCTCTGTCAGGACCCGGAGATCTCTCGCTGGACGAGCGTCCCGGCGACCTACGGCCGCGACGACGCCCGCGCGTACATCGAGTCCGGCGAGGAGTCACTGCACACCGGACGCAGCCTCGACCTCGCGATCGCCGGGACCGGCGGTGGCCCGCTACTCGGCTCGATCTCGCTGATGCGCTTCGCGTGGGCCGAGCGCCGTGGCGAGGTCGGCTACTGGCTGGGAGCGGCTGCCCGCGGTGACGGACACGCGACGCGCGCAAGTCGCCTGATCTGCGCCTGGGGCCTGCGGGAGCTCGCCCTGGAGCGCATCGAGCTGTTCGCCGCCACCGGCAACCATCGCTCCCAGGCGGTCGCCGAGCGCGCCGGCTTCACCCGCGAGGCCGTGCTGCGCGACTACAGCCCCGGCGCCGAGCCGGGCACGCGCGTGGACATGGTCTGCTTCAGCCTGCTGGCGGGCGACCCGCGGCCTCAGACCTGAGCGGGCGCCGCAGCGTTGTCGAGTGCCGCGACGGTCGCGTCGGCCCAGGCGAGCGCGTCCATGTAGATCTCGCCGCTGTGCTCGTAGAGCGCCTCGGCGAGGTCGAACGATCCCTCCTCGAGCGCGATCACTGCACCGAGCAGGCGCCCGAGCGGTCCGGTGTGGTCGACGAGCGCCTCGCGCATGTCGGTCGGAAACGGCACCGCGGCCAGCGCATCCTGGAGCGTGGAGTCGGTGAGCGCGTCCATCACCGAGAACAGGCCCAGCGTGAATCGCTGCGGGCCGCCGGAGCTCTGCCCATGGGCGGCCAGCTCACAGAAGTGCGCCCGCACGAGCGCGGTGCGCGTGAGCTCCGAGCGCTCGTTCGCCAAGCCGGCGAGAGCGGTGAGTGAGGCCCAGCGGCGCAGGTGGCCGGGCCCGAGCAGGGTCACCGCCTGCGCGACGGAGCTGACGACGTGCGGCATTCCGACCGAGGCCGAGTTGATGTAGCGCAGCAGTCGCAGACTGAGACCGATGTCGAGGCTGACGTCGTTCTGGATCTCCTCGAGCGTCGTGCTCGGATCCTGCAGGCGGCAGAGCAGCCGCATCAGCGACACGCGCCCGACGTCGATCCGCCGGCTGGAGAGCAGCTCAGGACGGCGGTAGAAGAACCCCTGGAAGCGATGACACCCGAGTGCGCTGGCGAACGCGTGGTCCTCGTGCGTCTCGACCTTCTCGACCAGCAGCTCCGCGTCGAGATGGCGCAACCGGGCGACATGATCGGTCAGCCCGTCGCGTCCCAGGGCCATCAGGTCGAGCTTGATGAAGTCGACGTGCTCCAGCAGGCGATCGCTGTCGGTGCCGAGCTCGAAGTCGTCCAGTGCGACGGAGAAGCCCTGCTCGCGCGCCTCGATCACGGCCGCGACGAGCTCGTCGTCGATCAGCTGGTTCTCGAGGATCTCGATGCCGACGCGATCGTGGGGAAGCGTACTCACCAGCCCGTCGAGCAGGAACCCGCGCGAGACGTTGATCCACGCGAGCTTGGTGCCGACGACCTGATCGAGCCCGAGCTCGGTGAGCGTGTCGAGCACGACACGGGTCGTCGCCGCTTGATGGTCGGAGACGTTCGCGACAGTCACCGGCGGGTCGCGGAATAGCAACTCGTAGCCGACAACCTCAAGGTCGCGGTCGAAGATCGGTTGCCGGGCGACGTACGCGTTGCTCATGAGTCTATGAACAATTCGGCATCGGTCTCAGGCGACTTGAGTTCATCCACGCGCGGTGGATAAATGTCCGGTCGCCGACCGGTTTCGGGCAGGCGCTCTTGGCTGCATGGGCCTGCCTGCGACCTGGGGCGACATTGCCCGGGCAGCACCTAGGCGAGCGCGCCCGCGGTGTGTGTCAGGCGGACGCGGAGGTAGCCTCTAGTCAATGGAGATGGAGCTTCTACGGGACGGGCACGGCCGCCTGATCGGCGATCTGCGCGTCTCGGTGACCGACCGCTGCAACTTCCGCTGTCAGTACTGCATGCCCGCCGAGGGCCTGCCGTGGCTCGAGCGCGCGGAGATCCTCACCTTCGAGGAGATCACCCAGATCGTGTCCGTGTTCGCCGCGATGGGTGTGGGCGACGTGCGCCTGACCGGCGGCGAACCGCTCGTGCGCCGCGAGTTCCCGCGGTTGGCGGCGATGCTCCGGGGGGTTTCCGGCGTCAACGAGCTCTCGGTGACCACCAATGGCTTTCTGCTCGGCCGCGACGCGGCGGCGCTCGTCGCGGCCGGGATCGATCGCTTCAACGTGTCGGTCGACTCGCTGCAGCGTGACCGCTTCTACGAGCTCACCCGGCGGGACGCCCTCGCCCAGGTGCTCGAAGGGCTCGAGCTGCTCGCCACCTTCCCCGAGGCGCACCCGATCAAGGTCAACGCCGTCGCGATCCGCGGATTCACCGAGGAGGAGGTGCTCCCCTTCGCGCGGCTGGCGCGCTCGACCTCCTACGAGGTGCGGTTCATCGAGTTCATGCCGCTGGACGCCGACCGGGCGTGGACGCGCTCGCAGGTGCTGACCGGCGAGGAGATCCGGGCCGCGATCGAGGAGGTCTACCCGCTCGTCGCCGAGCCGCGCGAGCCGAGCGCGACCGCACGTATCTACCGCTTTGCCGACAGCGATGGCCGGATCGGGTTCATCAACCCGGTCTCCGAGCCGTTCTGCGCCGACTGCAACCGCGTCCGGCTCACCGCCGACGGCCGGCTGCGGACCTGCCTGTTCTCCTTGAATGAGACCGATCTGCGCGGGCCGTTGCGTGAGGGCGCCGGCGACGACGAGCTCGCCCAGATCATCCGTGACGCCGTCTGGCGCAAGGAGCTCAAGCACCACGTTGGAGAGCCCGGGTTCATCCAGCCGGCGCGCTCGATGTCCGCGATCGGCGGCTGAGCGGCCCCACACAACCCAGAGTTCACCTGGGCGCAATATCTGTCGCGCATGATTCCGCGGCGATGCGATCGGCCCGCGTTCGATGATCCTCCTGATGGCGTTCGCGTTCGTCGCGGGCGCGGGCACCGCGATCACGCCCTGTGTGCTGCCCGTGCTGCCCGCGATCCTGTCCGCGAGCGCGCTCGGCGGGCGGCGGCGGCCGCTCGGGATCGTGCTCGGTCTGGCGGTCACGTTCACGGTGACGATCGTCGCGCTCGCCCGACTCGTATCGGGCGTCGGGATCGGGGCCACCACGGCGCGGACGGTGGCGATCGTGGTGCTGATCGTGTTCGGCGTGGTGATGCTGATCCCGGCGGTGGCCGAACGAGTCCAGGCACCTCTGTCGCGCCTGGCCCGGTTCGGCCCCCAGACGCGCGGTTCGGGGTTCTGGTCGGGGATCGGTGTCGGCGCCGCGCTCGGCTTCGTGTGCGCTCCCTGCGCCGGTCCGATCCTCGCCGCGGTGATCTCGGTGAGCGCCTCGACCGGTGGGCCGACCGCTCGGGTGGTGCTCGTCGCGATCGCGTTCGCAGTCGGCCTGTCGGCGGTGCTGCTCGTGTACGGGTTCGCGGGGCGCGCCGTGCTGGACCGCCTGCGCCGCCGGCTGCGCGGCCATGTGGTCGAGCAGGTGCTCGGCGTGGTTCTGCTCGCGACCGGCGTCGCCATGGCGTTCAACCTCGACGTTCGCTTCGAGAACCTGCTCGCGCGCAACGCAGGCAGCCTCCCAGCGATCTTCACCGACCCGACCAAGGGACTGGAGAGCTCGCACGCGGTGCAGAGCCGGCTTGCGTCGCTGCGGCCGGCCTCGAAGTTCGCGGCGCGCCAGGCGGCGGCGACGTCGGGTTCGGGCCACGGGGTGCCGTCGTCGTCATCGTCGGCTGAGAACGTCGGCTGGGCGATCTCCGGGGTGACGACCCCGAAGATCTCCGACCTCGGTGCGGCGCCGGACTTCCGGCAGACCGAGGACTGGTTCAACACGCCCGGCGACCGCCCGCTGTCGCTGCGCTCTTTGCGCGGCAAGGTCGTGATCGTCGACTTTTGGACCTACACGTGCATCAACTGCATCCGCACGCTGCCGTACCTGAAGGGGCTGTACGCCACCTACCACCGCGACGGGCTGGAGATCGTCGGCGTGGAGACGCCCGAGTTCACGTTCGAGCAGGACGCATCCAACGTGCGGGACGCGATCCAGGCCGATGGCATCCGCTACCCGATCGTCCAGGACAACCGCTACGGGACCTGGAACGCCTACGACAACCAGTACTGGCCGGCCGACTACTTCATCAACGCAGACGGAAACGTCGTCCACACCCAGTTCGGCGAGGGTCACTACACCGAGGATGAGGCGCTGGTGCGCGAGCTGCTGTACAACGCGGGCCACCACCACCTGCCGGCGCCGATGACCGCGACCGCGATGATGCCCTCACGCGGGCTCGACACGCCGGAGACCTACCTCAACCCGGAGCGCGCGAGCCTGCTGGAGCAACTGAGGCTCGGAACCGCCGACTACGTCTACACCAAGGGGCTGACCCTGAACCAGTTCGTGCTGAGCGGAACCTGGACGGCGACCAAGCAGTACGTCACCCCGGCCGGCTCCGAGGCGACCGTGCGCGGCGACTTCCAGGCCCAGCACGTCTATCTGGTGCTCACCTCGGCCGGGCAGCGGCCGCGACGGGTCAAGCTGCTGCTGGGCGGGCGGCCGCTCACCCCGCGCGAGGAGGGCGCCGACGTCCACGGTTCGACCGTGGTGGTCCGCGGCCAGCGCCTCTACTCGCTCGTCTCGCTACCTGAGGACGAGATGGGCACCCTGACGGTCGAAGTACCCCACGGCGTCGACGCCTACGACTTCACGTTCGGCTAGCTCGCCGCCGCCACAGGCGGAGGTGAGCAGTTCCATCGCATGGTGGGATGAAATCGCGCACCTCCCTCAGCGCCCGCCGAATCTCAGCAAGTCAGGGGGGTGATTGACCAGGGCTTCCACGCTCTATTGGATATGAGCGATTCCATCGACCGGTGGGATGAAATTGCGCAGCTCGCCGAAGGGCAGCAGGGCCACGTCACCCGCGAGCAGCTGCTCGCCATGGGCATCCACCCGAGCACGATCTGCTCGTGGATCGCACGCGGCAAGCTCGTCCGCGTCCACCAGGGTGTCTATGCCCTCTCATACCGCCGCGTCGAGCCGGTCGCCCGCGCGATGGCCGCCGTCCTCTCGTGCGGGCCCGGTGCTGTCCTCAGCCATGACGCGGCACTCGCCTTATGGAAGCTGCGCCGGTGGCCACGCCAGATGGAGGTGACGGCGCCCCGGTGCGTCCGCCGACCCGGGATCACGGCGCACCGCTCGACCACGCTCACGCCCGCCGACACGACCGTGCAGCTGGGCGTCCCGGTCACCCGGCCCGCCCGTGCGATCGACGACATCCGCCCCACGGCTCACCGAGCGCCAGTACGTTCGGCTGGTCAACGACGCCCGGCTGCGGCGGTTGATCTCAGGTGACGAGGCCGCCGAGCGGCTCGGCCACCGCCGCAATCCGACGCGCAGTGGCCTCGAGGATGGGTTCCAGCGCTGGGTCACCCGCCACCATCTCCCCCAGCCGCTCACCAACGAACCCCTCAACGGTCATGAGGTCGACGCGCTCTGGCCCGCCGAGAGGGTGATCGTCGAGCTCGACCACCCGGCGACCCACAGCGACCCCACGACGTGCCGTGAGGACCGCCGCCGCGACCGCACGAATCGCGAGGATGGCTACGAAACGGTGCGGCTCACCGGCGAGGACTTCAACCGCGAGGAGGCGCGACGCCTCGCCCGCCTCATCGTCAGCCGCCGCACACCATCGCCTCCGCCGGCGTCAGAGCCGAAGCAGCATTGAACAGCGTGCGCGGCTGACCCGACACCGTGACCGCTCGAGAGGGTCAGTCGGCGGCGAGCTCGAAGCGGAGCTCGTGGCCCCGCACCTGCGTGCCGGCGGCGCGCTCGACGACCTGCTCGGCCTCCGAGCGCGGCACCTCGGCGAACGCGAGGCGCTCGAGCATGCGCACGTTGCGCACCGCCTCGCCGTCCAGGCCGGTGGCGGTGATCGCGTGGATGATGTCGGAGGGCTCCAAGCCCGCCGCGAGCCCTCCCGAGACGAACACGGTACGCCCCGGGCCACCGTTGACCGCGACGCGCTCGGCGTCATGCGGCTTGGTGTGGCGCCGCGGCTTGGCCGCCGGCGCGGTCGGGGCGACGTGCGCGTCCTTGACCCATGGCGAGAGCTTGACCCCGGCGTGGTTCTCGATCGCCTGGATGTCGCGGTCCTGGCGGCGCTCGTAGAAGGTGATCGCCCGTCCCGAGCGCCCGACGCGGCCGGTGCGGCCGATCCGGTGGACGTAGACGTCCGGCGAGGTCGGCACGTCGTAGTTGATCACATGCGAGATGCCTGAGATGTCCAGGCCACGGGAGGCGACGTCCGTGGCCACGAGCAGCGGAACGTGGCCGGCCTTGAAGGAGATCATCACGCCGTCCCGGGCACCCTGGCTCATGTCGCCGTGCAGCGCACGGACATTCATCCCGCGATCGCGCAGCGTGCGGAAAAGCTGATCGGCGCGGATCTTGGTGCGCACGAAGATCAGCGCCTGGTCGGGGCGTTCGGCCTCCAGAACGGTGATGAGCGCATCGGTCTTGTCCCTCGGTGCGACCTCGAGCGCGAACTGCTCGACGGTGTCGACCGTGAGCGTGTCCGTCTTGACCTTGACCGTCACCGGGTCGTAGAGGTACTGGTCGGCGAGCCGGCGGATCTCGGGCGGCATGGTCGCGCTGAACAGGGCGGTCTGACGGCTGGACGGGGTAAGCGCCAGGATCTTCTCGACGTCCTCCAGGAAGCCCAGGTCGAGCATTTCGTCGGCCTCGTCGAGCACGACGAAGCGGCAGGCGTGGAGCATCAGCGAGTGGCGGCTGATCAGGTCCTTGACGCGCCCGACCGTGCCGACCACGACCTGCCCGCCGGCGCGCAGCTGCGCCTGCTGACTCCGGATGGGTGCGCCGCCGAAGACAGCGACCACGTCGACACCCTTGGCCTTGCCGTAGGCGCGCAGCGCCTGGGTCACCTGGATGCAGAGCTCGCGCGTCGGCGTGAGCACGAGGCCCTGGACGTCGTCCTCGTCGGGATCGACGTACTGGAGCATCGGCAGCCCGAAGGCAGCGGTCTTGCCGGACCCGGTCTGGGCCTGGCCGATCACGTCGAGCCCTTCGAGCAGCGGCGGGATCCCCTGCTCCTGAATCGGGCTCGGGGAGTCATAGCCGACGTCCCGGAGGGCGTCGAGCAGGGTGGGCTCGAGGCCCAGGTCGGCAAACGTCGTCATGAGCGCATCAGGTTAGACGGCGTGCGGCGTTCTCGGTGCCCTGGTCTCAGTTCATGCACGGGTGCGGCCGGCAAGCGGCACCGGCGGACTGGATCAGCTGAAGGCGGCGTTGACCCCGTCGCGTCCGGCCATCGCGAACTCGGCGAGGCTGAAGGTGCCCTGCTCGAGGATCTCACGCGCCGCGCTCACCAGCGCACCGTAGGCGGTGAACGCGAACGTGCCGCCGACCGAGACGCGACGCACGCCGAGCTCGGCGAGCTCTCCCACCGGTGGCACGCCGGGCAGGATCAGCACGCTGAGCGGCGCGTCGATGCTCGACAGCACGGCGCGGATCTGGTCGGCGCCGGCCACACCCGGAGCGAACAGGACGTCGGCGCCGGCCGCCGCGAATGCCTGCAGCCGCGCGATCGTGTCGTCGAGGTCGTCGACGCCACGGATCAGGTTCTCGGCGCGCGCGGTGACCACGAACCGCCCGGCGGCGCCGTCGACTGCGGCGCGGACGCGCTCGACCGCAAGCTCGCGCTCGTAGATCTCCGTCCCGCTCCAGTCCTCGACCGAGCCGCCCGCCAGGCCGGTTGCGGCCGCCTCCCGGATCGTCTCGGCGACCCCCTCGGGCGTGTCGGCGAAGCAGTTCTCCAGGTCCGCGGAGACCGGGATCTCGACTGCCGCCGCCAGTTCGGCGCCGTGGCCGATCGCCATCTCGCGGTCGATGCCTCCGTCGAGGCGCCCGAGCGCGGCGGCGAATCCGCTGCTCGTCGTCGCGATCGCGGCGAAGCCCAGGTGCTCCAGCAGCCGCGCCGACCCGACGTCCCAGGCGTTCGCCATGACGAACAACTCGTCGGCCTCGTGAAGGGCCCGGAAACGCTCGTATGCGGTCATGATCGCCACCCTACCCGCCCGCGGCTCAGGCTGCCCGGAGCTCGGCCTCGAGCTCGATCGAGAAGTGCTCGGCGAGCCCGGCACGGCCGGCGTTGGAGATGTCCAGCGCCCGGCTGTCGGGGCGGCGCGTGATCCAGGCGAGCTCGAGCATCCGGTCGAGTAGCCCTCGCCCCCCACCACCGGCGAGATGGTGCGCCTGCTCGGACCAGTCGACGCAGTACCGGATGACCGGCCGGCGCGGCGGGATCGTGACGCCGAAGCGGTCGAGGAACGCCGTGCCCTCGGAGGTGATCTCGTAGTCGACCTCGTGGCCGTAGGACGACAGCCGGTCAGAGCCCGCGTCGCCGGGGTGAAACTGCCCGTCGCCGCCCGCGATCAGTCCTCGCGCGAGCAGGCTCTGCATGACCGCGACCCCGAGCCGGCCGGCCATGTGGTCGTAGCACGTGCGGGCCTCGCGGAGCGCTCGCGCGCGGGTGTCCTCGCGCAGTGAGCGGATCTCCATCGCCGGGGCGAGCGTCGCCATCGTCTCGAGCAGCCTGCCGACCTCCGGCCCGGAGAGCCGGTAGTACCGGTGGCGACCCTGCGGCTCGACGGTGAGGAAGCCGGCGGCGACGAGCTTGCCGAGATGCGAGCTGGCGGTCGCAGCCGATACCCCCGCCTCCCCGGCGAGGCGGCTCGCGGGCAGGGCGCGACCGTCGTCGAGGGCGAGCAGCATCCGGCAACGGCCTGGATCGGCGAGGAGCCGCGCCACCGCGGAGAGATCGGCATCGCCACGTCTGGTCATGTCGATCACGGTACCGCCACAACACTTCGACCCCGGTCGAACCATCGTCTGCCTAGGGTCGATGTCGATGCCTGCCAGCACTCAACGCCAAGGGCTCGACCGTGGTCTGGTGACCGCGACGAGCCTCGGGTTCGCCGTCGTCCAACTCGACGTGAGCGTGGTCAACGTCGCGATCCGGCCCATCTCCGACGCGCTCGGCGGCGGCGTGAGCGCGCTGCAATGGGTCGTTGGCGCCTACACGATCACCTTCGCGGCGCTGATCCTCACCTGCGGCTCACTCGGCGACCGGATCGGCGCGCGGCGCGTGTACGTGGCCGGGTTCGCGCTGTTCACGATCGCCTCGATGGCCTGCGGCGCGGCGCCGGGGATCGGCGCGCTGATCGCCGCTCGCGCCGTGCAGGGCGTCGGCGCCGCAATCCTGGTCCCGTGCTCGCTCACCCTGCTTCGCCATGCCCACCCCGAGCCGGACCGGCGCGGGCGC
>DASXZK010000012.1:0-2230 GCA_036501965.1 Solirubrobacteraceae bacterium | reverse complement strand
CCGCGACCTTCGCCTCCTCGCCGGGGGGGCCGGGCTCTCCGCGCTCGGCGACTTCATGGCGATCTTCCCCCTGATCCTGCACGTCCAACAGCGCACCGGCTCGGCTGTCGCCGTGTCGGCGTTGATCTTCGCCCTCTGGGGGCCAGTGGTCCTGGCAGCGGGCGTGGCGGGAGCGATCGTCGACCGCTTCGAGAACCGACGGATCCTGATTGCCGTGTCGCTCGTCCAGGCAGCAACCGTGACTGCGATGCTAGCCGGCCTGGACAGTCTCTGGGCGTTGCTGCCGCTGATGACGGTACTCGGCTTCGGCGCCGCCGTCAGCCAGCCGGCCGAGTTCGCGCTCATCCCCGCCGCAGCCGGCCCGGGCATCGACGCCGCGCGGGCCAACGGGTTGATGGAGACCGTCCGAGCGCTCGGTTTCACCGCTGGCCCGCTCGTCGGCGGTGCGCTCGGCGCGGCCGGTCTGCTGTGGCTGGCCCTCGCGCTGAATGCGATGTCGTTCGTCGTCGTGGCCGCCGCGGCGCTTCTGCTGCGCGCTCGCCGCCAGCCGGAACTCGCCTCGGGCACCAACGACCGGGTGCGCGCCCGCGACGGGTTCGCGTTCCTCCGGCGCGAACGAGACCTCAAGATCACGCTGGGCGGCGCCATCGCCGCGCTCGCGCTGTTCTCGATCTCCGCGACCGCCGAGCCTTTCTTTGTCACGCACGTGCTTCGGGGCGGCAGCCTCGCCTATGGGGTGCTGCTGAGCTCGTGGACCGTCGGGATGGCGGCCGGCTCGGCTGGGCTCGCACACCGGATCGGGCCGGAGCATCTGGCAGCCGGCGCCCTCGCCGCTGTCGTCCTCCACGGACTCGGCATCGCCGCCGGCGCGCTCGCGACGGTCCTGTGGCTCGCCCTGGTCGGCTTCTCGCTCGGGGGCGTCGCGCACGGGGTCAAGAACGTGCTGCTTCGCACGCTGATTCACGAGCGGGCCCCGGAGGCGCTGCGTGGCCGGGTGTTCGCCGCCTACAACGGGGCGCGAAACGGGGCCGAGCTCGGCGCGCTCGTGCTCGGCGGGCTCGCTGTCGGCGCACTCGGTGCCCGGGCCGCGCTGCTCGTCGCCGGTCTCGGGCCAGCCGCGATCGGCGCTGCCTGCCTGCTGCTTGTCATCAAGCGCCGCCACGCGGTGGCGGCGGTCATCACCAACGAAGGGAGAGTTCTCCGTGCACACATCCAGGGATGATCTGGAACCGATGGTTCTCGGCGAGTACGAGGGTCGCTCGATCGACGCGGGAGGGGTTCGGATCGCGTTCGAGTCGATTCCGGGGCACTTCCCGCCAGACGAGTCGCCCTTCAAAGGGCTACCCGACGATCGCTGCCAGTGCGACCACTGGGGCTACCTGTTCACCGGGTCGTTCCGCGTCACCTACCTCGACGGGCCTGAAGAGATCGTCCGTGCCGGCGAGGCGTACCACCTCCGGCCGGGCCATTTCCTCCAGACGCTCGAGCCGGTCGAGCTGATCGAGTTCAGCCCGGTCGAGGAGCACGACCGCACGATGGCGGTCCTCGCGCGCAACATGGGGGCGGTGACGGCATGACCACCGCCACCACCAGCTACTCAGCCAAGGCGATCGACGAGCTCCCCGAGCTCTGGGACGGGTTCGCCCGCCTCGTGCGTGCCGGGCTCGGGATCACCGCGTTCGGTGCGCAGATCATGCAGCTCCCGCCCGACTACACGACCGAGTCCCACGACGAGGCCGACACCGGCCAGCAGGAGCTGTACGTCCCGCTCGGCGGCACCGGCGCCGTCGTGGTCGGCGACGAGCGACTGCCGCTCGATCCCGAGCACCTCGTGCGGGTCGACGCCGGGACCGGCCGAGTCCTCACCAGCGGCCCCAACGGCCTGCGCGTCCTATGCATCGGAGCCGTCCCCGGCCGCCCCTACGAACCGCCGGCATGGACCACCGGAGCGGCCGACGGCGACTGACGTCTCCCCCGTCGTCGCAATGCAGCGAGCCCGCGGACGGAGGAACGCTCCGCGGGCTCGCACGCGGTCGGTCCGGAGGTCGACCGAGGCGGTCCGGATTCCGCGAGCGTTTGTGGCTTTCACGTTCCGAGAACGCGAGGTGCGTGGCCGGACGAATACACAGCGTTGCGTGTGATCTGGCCGTCTTGACAGTTGATCACGTCGAGTCCGTCCCACTCGAGCCGCCGCCCGTCCTGTGCCGTCGCTCGGGCGGTCCATTCCGCG
>DASXZK010000011.1:0-98674 GCA_036501965.1 Solirubrobacteraceae bacterium | reverse complement strand
GAAGAAGTTGTTGAGCGCGGCGATGAAGCCGAACACGACGCCGGTCGAGGTCTGGCCGTCGATCACCTCGATGCCGCCGATCACCAGGATCTCGACGGTCACGAGCGCGGAGATGAGCTCGACCGCCGGGAAGTAGGCCGCGTTCAGGTGCACCGTGCGCATGTTCGCCCGGCGGTTCTCATCGTTGAGCGCGGCGAACTCGTCGAGGTGGCGTTGCTCCCGGCCGAATGCGCGGACCGTGCGGATCCCGGACAGCGTCTCCCCGAGGTAGCCGGTGATCGACGCGATCTTCTCGCGGGTGAGCCGGTAGGCACCGGCCGAGGCGATGCGGAAGGCGAAAGCGCCGGCGATCAGGAACGGCAGTGCGATGAACGTGAGCAGCGCCAGGTGGAGATCGAGCCACAGCAGGATGGCGACGACGCCGATCAGCGTCAGTCCGGACTCGATGAGGGTCGCCAGTCCGTCTTCGACCAGCTGGTCGAGCGCCTCGACGTCATTGGTCATGCGGCTGATGATCACCCCGGCGATGTTGCGCGAGTAGAAGCCGATCGAGAGCTGCTGGAGGTGGTCGAACAGCCGCAGCCGCAGGTCCTGCAGGGCGCGCTGGCCGACCCACCCGACGAGGTAGGTCTGGGCGTAGGTGCAGATCGCGTAGACCGCCGCCGAGAGGAGGAAGATGGCGACCACGACGTAGAGCGCGCCCATGTCGTGGCGCTCGATGCCCTTGTCGATCGCGACCTTGGCCAGCGGTGCCGGTGCGAGCGCCGCCGCGGTTGCCGCGACGAGCGAGACGAACATCGCGACGACGCGCCATCGGTACGGGGCGAGGATCTCGGCGAGCGCCCGGAGCTTGCGCGTTCCACCACTGGTCTCGGCAAATCGACGGCGCAGTTCGCCACGTGAGGCGCGCATGGAGCTCATCGTGAGACCTCCAGCTCGTCGTCCTGCAGCTCGACAGGGCCGCCGGCGACGATCTCGCGGTAGAGCTCGGAGATCTCCAGCAGCTCCTCGTGATTGCCGTCGGCGGTCACCCGCCCGTCCTCCAGCACGACGATGCGCTCGGCGAGCGCGATCGTCGAGAGTCGATGCGCGATCACGAACGTCGTGCGCCCGGCCATCACCTCGGCGAGCGCGTCCTTGATCTGCTGCTCGGTCGAGGCGTCGACCGAGGATGTGGCGTCGTCGAGGACGAGGATCCGCGGGCGCGCGAGGATCGCCCGCGCGATCGCCAGGCGCTGGCGCTGGCCGCCCGACAGTGTCAGCCCCCGTTCTCCAATCCGTGTGTCGTAGCCCTGCGGCAGTCGCTCGATGAACCCGGCGGCCTGGGCCGCCGCGGCCGCGTGACGCACCTCCTCGCGGGTGGCCTCAGGTCGCGCGTAGGCGATGTTGTCGTGCACGGATGCCGAGAACAGAAAGGGGTTGTCCTCCACGATCGCGATCTCATGCCGCAGCTCGTGCACGTCGAGCGAGCGGACGTCAACGCCGTCGATCGACACCGAGCCCGTCGTGGTGTCGTAGAGCCGGGGCAGCAGCGAGACGAGCGCCGACTTGCCGGAGCCCATCGCGCCGACGAGGGCGACGGTCTGGCCCCCGGGGATCTTGAGGTCGATGTCCGACAGCGCCGGATGGGTGGCCCCCTCGAAGGTGAGCCCGGCCCCGCTCAACGTCACAGCGCCGGGTCCGGGCGAGAGCACGGCGGGCTGCTCGGGCGAGGTGATCCGGGGGGCGCGGTCGAGCACCTCGAAGATCCGCGCCCCTGAGGCCGTCGCGCGCTGGGCGGCGCCGAGCAGATAGCCGAGCTGCTGCATCGGCGCGATCAGCATCAGCAGGTAGGCGTAGAAGGCGGTGAAGGCGCCGACGCTGAGCTGCCCGTGGATCACCTCCCGGCCGCCGAACAGCAGGATCGCGGCGAGCCCGAGATTCGGCAGGAGCGTGATCATCGGGTTGTAGAAGGCCTGGATGCGGGTGGTGATCAGCTGCTGGTCGAAGACGCGCTGCACGGTGGCGCCGAAGCGCGCGTACTGACGCTCCTCCTGCGCGAAGGCCTTGATCACGCGGATCCCGGAGACCGTCTCCTCGGTGTCCGCGGTCAGCTCGGCGATTCGCTGCTGGGCCTCCTGCATCGCGGGCCGCGAGCGGTGGCCGTAGCGGTAGGCGATCAGCACCACGAACGGCACTGGCGCGAGCGAGATCGCCGCCAGCTCGGGCTGGAGCACGAACATCGCCACTGCGGCCAGCAGGATCGTCACCAGCGCCTGGGTGATCAGCGGCAACCCGTAGCCGAGCAGGAAGCGCACCGACTGCAGGTCGACGGTCGCGCGTGACATCAGCTGTCCGGTCTGCGTGCGGTCGAAGAAGCCGAGCTCCAGTCGCTGCAGATGTCCGTAGAGCGCTTCGCGCAGGTCGACCTCGACCGCGAGCGAGACCCGCCCGGCGACGAGCCGCCGCATCACGCTGAACCACAGCCGCGCGAGGCCCGCGAGCAGGATCGCGCCGCACAACTCCAGCAGCTCCCGGCGGTCGCCGCGGCGCACCGCATTGATCGCCACACCGGTGAGGTAGGGGATCAGCACGGTTCCGATCAACGCCCCTCCGGCGAGCACAAACGACGCGATCGTCCCCCGCCGGTACGGATGTAGGAAGCCGAGGAGTCGCCGGAAAGTAGACATGCTTCAGAAAGGATAGGACCCCCGGAGTGGCGGTTCCGCGCGCCGGCGCGTGCGCTGTCAGAAGATCGGTGGCGGCAGCGGTGCGGCGTCCTGCTCGCCGAGGTGCTCGACCTCGAACCCGTGAGCTTCGACGAGGCGGGCGGCGATCAACGACCGGTGGCACGCGGCTGCGGCGGCCTCGACGCACAGCAGTGCGGCGCGGCCGTGGACCGGCAGGTCCGCCAGCAGGCGGTCGAGACCCTCGACGTCGAGGATCTCGGCGGTGTACCGGGAGATGTACTCGGGGGAGAGAACCTCGCGCGAGCGCTTGCCGACGCCGGCGCGGTCGTCGGCCGCGTACTGCAGCTCACGGAGCTCGGTAGTGGGGGCGAGCTCCTCGTGATGGACGTAGCGGATCCGGTTCTCGGTGAGCCGGCGGATCAGCCGCTGGGCGTTGGCCCATGCGTACTGGCTCCCGCGCACGCCACGCCGCTGGCGGACGTCGACCACCAACGTCACGCCGGCGTCCTGCAGGGACTCGACGAAGCGCTCCCCGTCGAAGCCGTAGACGCCGATCGTCGCGATGCGTGGCACCCGTCGATGCTCGCAGAGGTCACGCTCGTGCGCTCTGCGAACAGTCGTGCGTACAGTGGCCACCATCGGGGTAGGTCGGCCTCAACCGGCGTTGCCGAGCCGGTGCCAATGCGTAGGAGAGAGGAGACCGACCGATGTCCACCACCGCTGCTGTCGCCGAGCCACGCTCCGAAGGCTGGAAGCTCACCGGGGGGACGCTTGCCGCCGCCGGGCTCGCGGTGTGCGTCGGGCAGATCGCGCTCGCCATTCCGGCGGTGCTCAACGGGCTGTTCCAGCAGGACCTGGGGACGACAGCGTCCCAGCTGACGTGGATCTCGGACGCGTTCCTCGTCCCGGTGACGCTGTTCGAGCTCTCCTTCGGCGTCCTCGGCGACCTGTTCGGACGCAAGCGCCTGCTGCTGATCGGCGCCGGCCTGGTCTGCGTGGGCGAGCTCGTCTCAGTGCTCACGCCGGGCGCGGGCACGGCGACCAGCAGCCGCGTGCTCGTGCTCTGGATCGGGCAGGCGCTGTCGGGCCTCGGCGCCGCCGCCCTCTTCCCGACGAGTCTCGCGATGATCGCTGCCGGCACCCACACGGCGCACGAGCGGGGTCGTTCGATTGCGATCTTCGCGGCGGCGCTCTCCACCGGTGGCTTCCTCTCCCCGCTGCTCGGCGGCCTGATCGTACGGCTGCACTGGGGCTCGGACCCGACCGCCAACTGGCGCTGGGCGTTCATCCTCGTGCTCGGCCTGTCGGCCGTGAGCTTCCTGGTCTCGCTGCTGTTCGCGGAGAACTCCTCGGCGCCGGAGGGTCGCTCGCTCGACTGGCCCGGGCAGTTCACGATCGCGATCGCACTGTTCGGCTTGCTGTTCGCGATCATCCAGGCCGCGACGGCTGGTTGGGGCAGCGCGCAGGTGATCGTCGGCTTCGTCGTCGCGGCGGTCTTCCTGGCGCTGTTCATCGCCGCCGAGCGGCGCGCTCCAGCGCCGTTGCTCCGCCTTGACCTGTTCTCCCGACGCGCGTTCGCGGTCACCGCGCTGGTCACGGTCTCCGGCATGTTCGCGATGCTCGGCACCTGTTACGCGGTGAGCGTGCGGCTGTCGGCGATCCAGGACTTCAGCCCCCTCAAGACCTCGGTCGCGTTCCTGCTGCTCAACGGCCTGACGCTGCTGCAGGTGCCGCTGACGATGCGGATCCTGCCGAAGTGGAACCCGCGTTGGATGCTCGTGATCGGATTCGGCCTGATGACCGCCGGCGACTTCTGGCTGGCGCTGTCGGCCAAGGGCACCGTCACCTACGGGCCGATCGTGCCCGGCCTCGCGCTCGTCGGCTTCGGCTTCGCGTTCTCGGTCTCATCGGTCACCGCGGTGGCGGTCAACTCGGTCGAGGTACGGCTCGCCGGCATGGCGAGCGGCGCGACCAGTCAGCTGCGCGACTTCGGCTTCACGCTCGGGCCGGCGATCATCGGCGCGATCGCGCTCAGCCGAGCGGCCTCGACGGTCCACCAGAAGGTCGCCGCCAGTCCGGCGCTCCAGAAGGCGCTCGCGTCGTTCTACTCCGCGCCCGCCCACCTGCCCGCCGCCGCACGGGCGCAGGTGGCAGCCGCGGTCGGCGCCGTCCGATCGGGCCCGCTCGGCGCCAATGCCGTCCCGCCGACGGCGGGCGGCAAGCCGTTCAACCCGATCCACTTCATCGCCTTCCACGCGCTCGACCACGCCTATCGCACCGGATTTGTGGTCTGTGGTGGGGCGGCGCTGCTGTCGTTCGTGCTCGCCGGGGTCGCGCTCGGCGGCACCCGCGACTCCGCGGAGGAGTCGATCGCCGAGCGCTGAGGCGCAGGTGTAGGCCAGTGTCCCCGCCACGGTGGTCAATTTCATTGTGGGGTTCGAGCGAACTGACCACACGCGGTCGCTTGCTCCGCGCCAGTTGCCGCCATAGGATGCCGCCAGCAGCGATCTGGGGGGCCGGGGATCCGGTCCATGTCATCACGACAGGAGGAACTGTTCCATGAGGGAACGTTTCGCAGGGAGGCTCGCAGCCGCAGGCGCAGTTGCTGCAGCCGGTCTCGCGTTCGTGTCCGGCGCCGCCGCGGCGACGCCATCCACGACGCTCAGCAACACCGCCGCTCCGGCGGCGGTCGCCGCGCCGACGGCGGGTGCGGTCAGCGGCGGCACCCGGATGTCTTTCCAGGTGAACCTCGCGCTCACCAACCCGGCTGGGGCAGCGGCGCTTGCCAGGGCGGTCTCGGATCCGAGCAGCGCCAGCTACCGCCAGTACCTCACGCCCGCGCAGTGGGAGGCGCGGTTCTCGCCGTCGGCGGCCTCGGTCTCGCTTGTCGAGAACTACCTGCGGTCTGAGGGCTTCCACGTCGGCAACGTGTCCGCGGACCGGATGACGGTCCACGCGACCGGAAGTGCAGCGCGCGTGGCGGCTGCGTTCTCCACGACGCTCACCTACCACCGGCTTCAGGGCAAGAAGCTGGTCGTCAATAACACCGCGCTCTCGGTCCCGACCTCCGTCGCAAACGTGATCGCCGGGATCAGCGGCATCCTGCAGGTGCCAGCCGCCACGAACACCACCACCGGCGCCGCCACCAAGGCCAAGCCGAACGCCAAGCAGCCCCCGGGCTTCCGCAACCCGCAGCCGTGCGGCGCCTACTACGGGCAGATCCTTGCGGCGAGTTTCCCGCCGCTGCCGGGCGGCTACCCGACCGACGCCCCGTACTCGCCCTGCGGTTACACGCCGGCGCAGTTGCGCGGCGCCTACGGGCTGACGGGTCCTGACGACGGCTCTGGTGTGACCGTGGCGATCGTCGACGCATATGCGTCACCGACGCTGTTCTCCGACGCGCATGAGTTCGCGTCCATCAACGATCCGTCGAATCCGCTGCAGCCGGGTCAGTTCTCCGAGCTGCTGCCCACGAAGTTCAACAAGGGCGCCGTGTGCGGAGCCAGCGGCTGGTACGGCGAGCAGACGCTCGACGTGGAGGCGGTCCACTCGATGGCGCCAGGGGCGAACATCCTCTACGCCGGAGCGAAGAACTGCTTCGGATCTCTGAACGACACCGACGAGCAGATCATCGACGGCCATCTCGCGAGCGTGATCACCAACTCGTGGGGCGACACCGGCGGTGATCTCCTCGACACGGCCAGCTCCCGGGCGGCCTTCGACAACGTGCTGCAGATGGCCGCAGCCACCGGCGTGAGCGTGCTGTTCTCCAGTGGTGACGATGGCGACGACTACATCGACTTCGGTGTGGACACGCCGGACTATCCGGCGTCCAGTCCGTGGGCGACGGCGGTCGGCGGTACTGACCTGCAGGTCGGATCGGCCAACCAGCGGCTGGCCGAGTACGGCTGGTCGACCGGCCTTGCGCCGTTCTGCAACAGCGACTACGAGGCGTCCGACGGCTGCAAGAAGAAGCAGCTCGGGACCTGGCTGCCGACCGGCTACCAGTCCGGCGGAGGTGGCGGTACGAGCTACGACTACATCGAGCCGTACTACCAGGCGGGTGTCGTGCCGACGGCGCTGTCGGAGCTGCGCGGCTCGACCGCCATGCGCGTCCTGCCGGACGTTGCGCTGGATGCCGACCCGACGACCGGCATGCTGGAAGGAGAGACGCAGACGTTCCCGGACGGGGTCTACTACGACCAGTACCGGATCGGTGGCACGAGCGTCGCCTCGCCACTGCTGGCCGGGATCGTCGCCCGCGCTGATGAGACAGCCGGCGGGTCGCTCGGGTTCCTGAACCCGCGGCTGTATTCGCTGTCGGGCAACTCGGCCGCGCTCAATGACATCGTCTCGCCGGCGAGCCCGACGGACATCATCCGTGCCGACTACATCGACGGGGTCGACGCGACTGATGGCATCAGGTACTCGGCCCGCGTGGTCGACTATCAGGGCCCGGAGTCGTTCTGCACGACCAACGCCAAGGGCAAGCAGAAGTGCACCTCGGCGCCGGTCTCGCTGGAGACATCACCCGGTTACGACAACATGACCGGCCTTGGATCCCCGGCGCCCGGCTTCGTGGGCGCGCTGGCCGGCCCGTAGTCCCAGCGCTCGTCACCGAGTCGTCCTGAGAGGGGCGGGCCGCACGGCCCGCCCCTCTTTTGCGTCCGCTCACCCCGGACGACGTTCGTCCGGGCGCGGTCCAACGAGCGTCCAGATTCATGGCTCCGAGCTTGAACGCCCGGGGGTCCCGCGCCGAGAAGGGGAGGGACATGGCACGGATGCTCAGGTCAACTCTCGTCGCGCTGCTCGCCCTGGCAGGCGCGCTTGCCGGAACCACCGGTCTCGCATCGGCGCGGACGGTGCAGCTCTCCTGGCAGCCCAACGCGCAGCGGTTCTGGCACGTCGACGGCCCTGCGGTCGTCTCGCTGTTCCACAACGGGCAGTGCACGATGTGGGCGCAGGAGCGCCGTCCGGGCATCGTGCGCCAGGGCGTGGAAGCGATCGTCGCCCACGAGATCGCCTCCGGTCAGCCCGAGAACATGGGCGACTGGGATGCCCGGTTCTGGGCCGCCAACGCGCGGCAGGCGGGGATCCCCACCGGCAACACGCCCCGCGCCCACGCGCTCATCGTCTTTCAGCGCGGTGTGCTCGGCGCCGGCTCGGCTGGTCACATCGCCTTCGTCCAGCGGGTGTATCCCGATGGTTCCTTTCTCATCTCCGAGATGCACGCCCCGGTGCTGTGGCGGGTCACGCACCGGCGCCTGACGGCGGCCGATGGCCGTCTGCCAGGAGTGGCGTTCATCTACTGAGGGTGCGGCACGGGAGGCCGGCGCCGGCGGGCGGTGCCGGCCTCCCACGCACCAGATCGACCCGCCGGCCGGGTGAGGCCGGAGGGTCGATCGAGCTGCTCAGTGCGACGCGAAGTCGCTCTCCAGCGCGCCGAGGTTGGCGTAGCCGAGCCCGCTGCCCGGGTTGTAGGCGGTCCCCGGCGTGCCGGTGTAGTACAGGTTGTCGCTCGAGAACGCCCCCGGCAACGCGCTCGTGACGCCGGTCTTGGCAACGGTCGTCGACAGGTACTCCGACCCCTGGAACTGCTGGTCGATGTCGATTGGCGTGAACGGCGACCCGGCCGACTGCGCGGCGCTGTAGATCACCGGATTCCAGAAGCCGACCCGGTGCCCGAGCGCGCTCTGGTAGACCGCGCTCACCGCGTTCAGCTGCGGCGCGACGAAGCTCGTGCCGCCGAACTGCACGACCGTGGCCCCATAAGCCCCCTTGAACTGCGGGTCATAGACCGCGTAGCCGGTCTGCGGGTCGCCGTCGAACGACAGGTCCGGGATCGCGCGGCCGCTCGACGCGGTGCCGGAGCCGAGCGACGGGACCGGCGTGAACGAGAACGCCGTCGGCTCGGTGAGCCCGTTGACGGTCGTCGGGTCGGTCGGGGTCAGGTATTCGTAGTCGTTGAACGCGTCGACCCCGGTCACCCCATCCTGGTAGCTCGGGCGAGGCTCGATCGTGCTGTAGCCCCCATCACCGCCGCCCTCGAAGCTGGGGGAGGTCGCGGCTGCCTGCTCACTCGGCGCACCGAACGCCTTGTACATCGGCCACAGGTACGCCCAGCCCCAGGTGATCTGCTCGGGGATGTCGACCTGATCCTGCGCGGTCTGTTTGCCGGCGGCGTTCGTCACCGGATAGGTCTGGGTACCGGGGTTCGTCGTGCCGCCGGCGGCCGTCGTGTATGGGCTGTCGGCCGGGTTGCCGACCGCCAGCGCCGTCGTGCCGAGGTCGCTCACGTCCTGGTAGGCGCCCTCGTCGCCGGTCGCGACGAAGTTGCTCTGGCCCTGGGCCGCCAACTCGAGGAACACCTCGTCGAACGTCTCGGCGTACGTGGGCGTCTCCTTGCCGGCTGCGACCGCGGCGGCGATGTACGTCTCGGACTCGCCCCAGCTCGTCGAGACCGACCCTGCGGCGTTGTCCGACGCGGCGGCAAAGAACGCGTCGGCGAAGCCGGGGTCGGTGTTCGGCGCCTGGTAGACGTCGATGTGCGCGCCCTGGGCGATCGCCCCGGACTGCTCGACGTCGAGCGTCGTCTCATCCGAGCCCGCTTTGAGGCTGACCGGGCCGGAACCGCCGTCGATGTCATCGACCGTGATCCGGGAGGCGGCGGAGTTGACCCCGATCGCCGACCAGAACTTCGGTGGCACCGCCGGGTTGAGGCTCGCGAGCGTGACGATCCCGATCGTCTGTCCCTGCCCGGTGTCGCCCGCCGTCTCGAGGTTCGTCAGCCCGTACTCGGACTCGAAGTCCGCCGGTGTCCGCTCACTGGGTGGGATGTCGCTCAGGCCGGACGGGGCGTTCCCGGCCGCCCGCTTGGCCGCGAGAGCCTGGCTGTCGAACGGCGCGTAGTTGGTCAGGCCGAGGATCGACAGGATGTCCGACGCGAGGCCGGACGGGACCTGGGGGTTGCCGGCCGAGGCGTACACGGTCTGGGCCGCCTGCTTGCCGTGTGCGGGGATGCGGTAGTTGCTCTCGAGCACCGACAACGCCTTCTCGAACTGGGCCGCGGTGCCGCGGGCTCTCACGTCGAGGTTGTCCGCATCGGCAGTCGAGGTGATCCCGTATCCGGACAGGTAGGTCTCGAGCTCGCTGACCACCTGTGGGGTCTGGCCGTATTGCGCGGCGAACTGCGCGGTCGTCAGATATGGCCCGGTCCAGCCGGACTGGACCTTGGACTCCAGTGCGTTCAGGTTCTGGGCCTTGAGGATGAAGGAGACCCTCATCTTCGTGGCCGCGGCGGTCGCGCCGGTCTTGGCGGCGCCCTTGATGAGGGTCGGGTTGACCCCCTGAGGGACGCTGGTCGGGCTCGTGTCCGATGACGCGAGCGCGGGTGTGGCGGCAAGGCCGCTGCACACCATCGCGGCGGCGGCGATACACGCGCGCCGGCGACGCGGTCTCGAAGCGGAGTGGGTCACGGCAGGCTCCTTCCTGATCGGTATCACTTCGCTCGGCCGCAAGCTCTCCCTGAGCAGCCGGGTCCTCCCCAGAGCCGCCGAACCGCCCGGGATCCTACCAGTCGGTGGCTGCCGCCCACGCACTACCTGGGCGGCAGCCGCCGCGCCTACACGTTGATCGCCACGTACTTGGTGTCGAGGTACTCCCCGATGCCCTCGTAGCCGCCCTCGCGGCCGAAGCCGGACTGCTTGACGCCTCCGAACGGCGCCTGGGCGTTGGACACGACGCCCTGGTTGAGGCCGATCATGCCGGTCTGCAACCCCTCGCAGACGCGGATCGCCCGCTTGAGGTCCCGGGTGAAGACGTAGGCGACCAGGCCGTACTCGGTGTCGTTGGCGGCCGCGACCGCCTCCTCCTCCTCGGCGAAGCCGAACACCGGGGCGACCGGCCCGAAGATCTCCTCCTGGCGCAGCTCGGCATCGGCGGGGACGTCGGCGAGCACGGTCGGCTCGAAGAAGTAGCCCGAGCCGTCACGGGCCTGGCCGCCGACGACCGCGGTCGCGCCCTTGCCGATCGCGTCCTGGACGAGCTCTGCGACCTTGGAGCGCTGCGTGTCATCGATCAGCGGGCCGACGTCGACGCCGTCCTCGACGCCGCGTCCGACCTTCAGCGCCTTCATCTTCTCGGCGAGCTTGGTGGTGAACTCGTCGGCGACCTTGCCGGAGACGTGGAAGCGGTTGGCCGCGGTGCACGCCTCGCCGACGTTGCGCATCTTGGCGAGCATCGCGCCCTGGACGGCGGCGTCGACGTCGGCGTCGTCGAACACGAGGAAGGGCGCGTTGCCGCCGAGCTCCATCGAGAGCCGCAGCAGCGTCTCGGACGCCTGGCCCATCAGCGTGCGGCCCACCTCGGTCGAGCCGGTGAATGACATCTTCCGCAGTCGCGGATCGGCGATCAGCGGCCCGGTCGTCTTGGAGGAGGAGGACGCGGTGAACACGTTGAGCACGCCGCCCGGGAGCCCGGCCTCCTGCAGGATCTGGGCGAGCGCGAGCATCGAGAGCGGGGTCTGCCCGGCCGGCTTGACCACCATCGTGCAGCCGGCGGCGACCGCCGGACCGATCTTGCGCGTCCCCATTGCCATTGGGAAGTTCCAGGGGGTGATCATCAGACACGGCCCGACCGGCTGCTTCATGGTCAGGATCCGGCCCGAGCCGTTGGCGGCGGTGGTGAAGCGCCCGTCGATCCGCACCGCCTCCTCGGAGAACCAGCGGAAGAACTCGGCGGCGTAGGTGATCTCCGCCTTGGACTCCGCGACCGATTTGCCCATCTCGAGCGTCATCAACAGCGCGAGCTCATCCGCGCGCTTGATGATCATCTCGAAGGCGCGACGCAGGATCTCGCCGCGCTCGCGCGGCGCCATCGCGGCGAACGAGAGGCCCGCGTCGACGGCGGCGTCGAGCGCCGACCGGGCGTCCGCGGGGGATGCATCGGCCACGGCGCACAGCGGCTCGGCGGTCGAGGGATCCTCGACATCGAAGGTTCCCAGCTCACCGTCGCGCCACTCGCCGGCGATGAACAGCTGCTTGGGGACGCGGTCGACGACGGACTGCTCTTGGGAGGCGGTGATCGTGCTCATGAAGCCAACCTACTGCACCGCGGGCGGGGGCTTGGTACAAGCTCCCGCCCGCGGTGTGACGGCTTGGAGCACGGGTCGTGCCCCAGGCCGAGGCGGCTTGATCAGGCCGCGGCCGGGGTCGCCGGAGCGCCCTCCAGCGCGGCCGCGAGCACCTCGTCGATCGTCATCGCGAAATGGAACGTCATCGCGTCACGGACATCCTGCGGGACGTCGTCGAGGTCACCGCGGTTTCGCTCGGGGACAACGACGTCGGTGAGGCCGGCGGCGTGTGCGGCGAGCACCTTCTGCTTGAGTCCGCCGATCGGCAGGACCCGGCCCTGGAGGGTGACCTCGCCGGTCATCCCCACCGTATGGGTCACGGGACGGCCGGTGAGCAGCGAGGTGAGCGCGGTCACCATCGTGACGCCGGCGCTCGGACCGTCCTTGGGGATCGCGCCCGCGGGCACGTGCACGTGGAACGTGCGGTCCTCAAATGCCGCCGCGTCGATTCCGAGCTCGGTGGCATGGCCCTTGACGTAGGAGAGCGCGATCTGCGCCGATTCCTTCATCACGTCCCCGAGCTGTCCGGTGAGCGTGAGCCCCGAGCCGCCGTCCATCACGGTGGCCTCCACGAACAGCACGTCCCCGCCGGCTCCGGTCACCGCCAGTCCGGTCGCCACGCCTGGCACCGCGGTGCGAATCGCCGACTCCTGGAAGTGACGCTGGCGACCGAGCGCGTCGCGGACCTCGTCGGTCGCGATCGTGATCGGAGCGTCGTGTGTGCCGGACGCGATCTTCGTCGCGGTCTTGCGCAGCACCGTGCCGAGGTCGCGCTCGAGCTGGCGGACGCCCGCCTCGCGCGTGTACTCGGTCGTCACCAGCTCCAGCGTCTCGTCGGAGATCTCGACCTCCTCGGCCCGCAGGCCGTTGCGCTCGAGCTGGCGCGGCCACAGGTACCCGCGCGCGATCGCGACCTTCTCGGAGGTCGTGTACCCGTCGAAGCGGATGACCTCCATGCGGTCGAGTAGCGGCCCGGGGATCGTGTCTGCGACGTTCGCGGTCGCGATGAACATCACGTCCGAGAGGTCCAGCTCCAGGTCGAGGTAGTGGTCGCGGAACGAGTGGTTCTGCGCCGGGTCGAGCACTTCGAGCAGCGCCGCGCTGGGGTCGCCGCGCCAGTCGGCGCCGACCTTGTCGACCTCGTCGAGCATGATCACCGGGTTCATCGTTCCCGCGTCGCGCAGCGCGCGCACGAGCCGGCCCGGCATTGCGCCGATGTACGTGCGCCGGTGGCCGCGGATCTCGGCCTCGTCGTGCACGCCGCCGAGGCTCATGCGCACGAACTTGCGTCCCGTGGCGCGAGCGATCGACTCGCCGATGCTCGTCTTTCCGGTGCCGGGAGGCCCGATCAGGGTGAGGATCGCGCCCTCACCCGGCCGGCCCCGGTGCTCGGCGGGGCGGGACTGGTCGCCCTCGTCCTCGCCGTCGGTGTCGGCGGCCCGCTCGGCCGCGCGCTCTGTGCGCAGCTTCTTGACCGCAATGTACTCGGTGATCCGGTCCTTGACGTCGTCGAGGCCCGCGTGGTCCTCGTCGAGGATCTCCCGCGCGTAGGCGGGATCCAGGCGCTCATCGGAGCGCTCGTTCCAGGGGACCGAGAGCAGCGTGTCGAGGTAGGTGCGGATGACGCTCGACTCCGCCGACTGCTCGCCCATGCGCTCCAGGCGGCCGAGCTCCTTGAGCGCCTGCTCTTCGGCCTCCTGAGGCATGTGGGCGTCGTCGATCTTGGTGCGGTACTCCTCGACCACGGAGGCGTCGTCCTCGTCGAGCTCCTTGCGGATCGAGTCCATCTGCTTGCGCAGGAAGTACTCGCGCTGCTGCTTCTCGGCGCCGGACTCGACGTCCTCGCGGATCCGCTTGCGGACCTGGAGCTCGGCGAGGCGCTCGCGCTGGTAGCCGAGCGCCAGCTCGAGCCGCTCAGTGACGTCGAGCGTCTGGAGCAGCTTGACCTTCTGCTCATAGGTGAGGTCGGGGGCGTAGCCGCTCGTGTCGGCCAGCGTGCCCGGATCGGAGATCGAGCGCAGGAAGCCGGCGACCCGGCCGTCCGCGTCGCGGATCTCGAGGATCTCCTCGACGGTGGCGCGGTACTCCCGGTCGAGGTTGCGGGTGCGTCCGTCGACCGGCACGGGGTCGGGGTGCTCCTCGACCTCCACGAACAGCCGGCCGTCGGGCATCGTCTGCGCCGCGCCTGCGACGCCGCGGTGCTGGCCCTGCAGGGCGTACGCGCGCCCACCGCCGGGCAGGCGCACCTTGTCGGTGATCTCGGCGACGGTGCCGATCGAGGCGAAATCCTGCTCGTGGCGTGGCACGAGCAGCACACGCTCCTCGTCGCCGGCGTCGATCGCCAGCGTGAGCGACATGCCCGGGAAGACGACGACGTCGTCCAGCGGGACGAGAAGTAGGCGGCTCATCGAGTCTTCACTTTCAGTAGTGACTTACGAAGAATAAGGGCAGCATATCACCGGGACGTCTGCGGTACCGTGCGATCTACGTCTAGTTGACTGAGATTATAGATGCGGAAGAGGCGCACCTGGGGCGACGCTGTCCGGCGGAGGATGTGCGACCATGAGCGTGATGTCCGATCACGACGACAAGCCGGAGACGGTCCATGACGTGCTCGCGGCCGAGGAGTTCGGGATGGGGTCCGCCGATCCCGCGCTCCACGAGGAGTCGCCGCACGATGTCCTCGCGGCCGAGGAGTTCGGGATGGGCACCGCGGACCCGGCATTGCACGCGGTGTTCCCACACGACGTGCTCGCGGCCGACGAGTTCGAGGTGGGAGCGGGCGACCCTGCGCTGAGCAGGGCCCCGATCGAGGTCCCTGAGTCGCCGTCGGTCGGCGCCGGGCCCGCGCGGGAGGTGCTCGCTGCCGACGCGTTCGCCGTTCCGGCCGGCCGCACCGTCCCGGAGTTGGAGCGCGCCGCCCGGAACCGCCGGCGGCTCCCGGCGCTGGCCGCGGCTGCCGGGCTCCTCGCCTGGATCGTGCGCCGGCGCCGCTAGTACCCGCGGGTACTAGAGCGCCCAGTCCTGGCGCATCAGCACCGGGACCTCGCGGCCGTCGCGCGTGGTGCCGGTCACCTCGACCTCGGGCCCGCCGATCATGAAGTCGGTGTGGATCCCGGATACGTTCACCCGCTGGGCGGCCTGCTCGTCGCCGGCCAGGTGCGAGAAGCCGAAGCCGAGCGCGATATGGCTGGCGGCGTTCTCGTCGAGCAGCGTGTCGTGGAAGATGAGGCCGCTCGCACCGACCCGGCTGCCCGAGTCGACGAGCGCCACCTCTCCGAGGCGGCCGGCATTCTCGTCCTGGGCGACGAGCTCGCGGATCAGATCGGCGCCGTCGTCGGCATCGATCTCCGCGGCGCGGCCGCCCTCGAAGCGGATGCGCAGCCCGCTCACCGTGCGGCCGGAGACCAGCAGCGGCCGAGTCGAGGCGACCGTGCCGTGGGTGCGCTCGGGGTCCGGGCTGGTGAACACCTCCTCGGTGGGGATGTTCGGCAGATAGGGCACGCCCTCCGAGCTCGTCGTGCCGCCGCCTTCCCATCGGGTTCCCGGAAGCAGGCCGATGGACAGATCGGTGCCCGGCCCGACGAAGTGCAGTGAGTCCAGTTGCGCGTCGTGCAGCCGGCTGGCCATCCGGGTGATCTCCTCGCCGCGCTGCCGCCACGCCTGGACCGGATCGTCGGCGTCGAGGCGGCAGATGCGCGCCATCTGTGCCCACAGCTGGCCCAGCGCGTCGGGCTCGTCGTCGCCGAACACCATCGCGGCCCAATCCGGCGTCGGCCCGGGGACGACCGTCCAGCGCAGCGTCTGACGGGACACCACCTCCATCGCCTCGGGGATCGAGACCCGATCGCGGCCGATCAGGGCTGGATCGACGTCGTCGAGCAGCCTGGGAGCGACCGGGCCGCTGAGCGCGATCGTGGCGCCTCCGGCCTCCTCGACGTCGAGCATCTTGCGGCGGGTCCACGGCGGGATCGTGCCGAGTGCCTGCTCAGGGGCACGCGTCAGCCTGGTCCAGCGAAGCTGCGGATCGGCGTAGTTGACCTCGACGTACTGCGCGCCGCGGTCATAACAGGCTCCCGCGATCGAGCGGGCGATCTCCTCCTGTCCGAGCGTCGCGGACACCACGACGATCTGCCCCTCGGCGACGGCGACCCCCGCGCCGGCGGTCAGCTGGGCGAGCGCGTCGACGTACTCGGACTGGGTCATCGCGACCGCTTGCGTGGCGGCATCAGATCGGTGATCGAACCATCGATCATCTCGGCCGAGAACGCGACGGTCTCTGACAGCGTCGGATGCGGGTGGATCGTGAGCGCGATGTCCTCCGCGCTGGCGCCCATCTCGAGCGCGAGCACCGCCTCGGAGATGAGGTCGCCCGCGCCCACGCCGACGATCCCGCAGCCCAGCACTCGTCCGCTGTCGATCTCGGTCAGGATCTTCGTCATGCCCTCGGGGCGGCCGAGCCCGAGCGCACGTCCGGAGGCGGCCCACGGCATGACCGCCTTCTCGTACTCGATCCCTTCGGCCTTGGCCTGCGTCTCGGTCAAGCCCATCCACGCGACCTCGGGATCGGTGTAGGCGACCGACGGGACGGTCAGCGCGTCGAACGCGACGTTGCGTCCCGCGATCACCTCGGCCGCGACCTTCGCCTCGTGCGTGGCCTTGTGGGCGAGCATCGGGCCTCCCACGATGTCGCCGATCGCGTGGATGTGCGGAACGTTCGTGCGCATCTGGGCGTCGACCTCGATGAAGCCCCGCTCATCGACCGAGACCCCGGCGGCGTCGGCGCCGATCGCGCCGCCGTTCGGGACGCGGCCGACTGCGATGAGCACCCGGTCAAAGCGCTTGGACTTCGCGTCGCCGGAGAACGTCACCTGCAGGCCGTTCTTCTGGGCGCGGACCGTGTCGACGCGCGTTGAGAGCATCACGTCGGCGTAGCGCTCACCGATCCGCTTGGCGAGCGGGCGGATCAGGTCGGGGTCCGCGCCCGGGATCAGCTGGTCCATCATCTCGACGACAGTCACCTTGGTGCCGAGCGCGTCGTAGACGCACGCCATCTCCAGGCCGATGATCCCGCCGCCGACGACGAGCAGCTTGCCGGGGATCTCATCGGGGGAGAGCGCTCCGGTCGAGTCGATGACGCGGGGATCGTCCGGCAGCCCCGGGATTCGCGCCGCCTCCGACCCGGCGGCGATGATGCAGTGCGCGAAGCTCACCTCGCGCTCGGCGACCTGCAGCGTGTTCGGACCGCTGAAACGCGCCTCGCCGTGGATGACCTCCACCTTGCGCTGCTTGGCGAGCTGGGAGAGACCTCCGGTGAGCCGGTCGACGACCGACTGCTTCCAGCCGATCAGCGCGCCGAGATCGATCTTGGGCTCGGCGAAACGGACGCCGTGCTCGGCCATCTCCTGGGTCTCGCTGATCACGCGAGCCGCGTGGAGCAGCGCCTTGGAGGGGATGCAGCCGACGTTGAGGCAGACGCCGCCGAGCTGCTCATGGCGCTCGACGAGCGCGACCTTCAGCCCGAGGTCGGCGGCGCGGAACGCCGCGGTGTATCCGCCGGGCCCGGAGCCGAGCACGACGACCTCGAAGTCGCGTGCCGGGCCGTCGTCGGTTGCAGGCGCGGGCGTCGGCTCGGAGGTGACGGCCGGCTCGGGGGAATCCTCCGCGGGCGGGGACGCGGGTGCCTGCTCCGGCTCCGGCTCGCTCCCTGCGGAGCTTGCGTCGCCGTCGTCGTCGCCGCCCTCGTCGCCCGAGAGCGTCATCAGCTTCGATCCCTGCGAGACACGGTCCCCGACCGAGACGTCGATCGACTCGATGGTGCCACCGGCCGGGGCCGGGACATCCATCGTGGCCTTGTCGGACTCGAGCGTGACGAGGGGGTCCTCGGCGCTCACCGTGTCCCCGACGGACACGAGGATCTCGATAATCGGGACGTCCTCGAAGTCTCCGATGTCCGGGACGGTGATGTCGCTCACAGCAGCGCTCGCCGCAGATCGGAGAGCGCGCGCACGAGGAACGCGGTGAAGCGAGCCGCCGCTGCCCCGTCGATGACCCGGTGGTCATATGAGAGCGACAGCGGCACCATCAGCCGGGGCACGAACTGGCTGCCGTCCCACACAGGCTTCATCGCCGATCGGGTCACGCCGAGGATCGCGACCTCGGGAGCGTTGATGATCGGGGTGAAGGAGGTGCCGCCGATGCCGCCGAGCGAGGAGATCGTGAACGTCGCGCCGCTCATGTCCGAGGGACCGAGCTTGCCCTCTCGGGCCTTTCCGGAGAGTTCGGTGAGGTCGGCGGCGATGTCGCCGAGCCCCTTCTGGTCGGCGTCCTTGATAACCGGCACGACGAGTCCGTTCGGCGTGTCGGCGGCGAAGCCGATGTTGTAGTAGCGCTTGCGCACCAGATCGTCGCCGTCGAGCGAGGAGTTGACGTCCGGGAACTCCTTGAGCGCGACCACCGCGGCCTTGACCAGGAACGACACCATCGTGAACTTGACCGCACCCTTGTACTCGGCGTTCAGCTCCTTGCGCCACGCCTCCAGGTCGGTGATGTCGGCCTCGTCGTTGTGGGTGACGTGGGGGATCATCACCCAGTTGCGCGCGAGGTTCGGTGCCGAGATCTTCTGGATCCGGGAGCGGGCGATGCGCTCGACCGGGCCGAACTTCTCAAAGTCGACGCGCGGCCACGGGAGCAGGTCAAGCCCGATCGAGGCGCCGGCTGCGGACGGGGCTGCCGTGCCGCCACCATCGCGGTCACCCCCGGCGCGCGTTCCGCTCGCGATCCCGCGCACGTCGTCGGGCGTGAGCCTGCCCTTGCGGCCGCTGCCGGCGGCGCCCCGCAGGTCGACTCCCAGCTCGCGCGCCAGGCGCCGTACCGAGGGACTCGCGTAGATCGGCCCACCGGCGGCCGGCGGGGTCTCGCCGGGGGTGGGCGGAGCCGTCTCGATCGTCTCGGCGGGCGGGCCCGACGCGGCGCCGTTTGACGGGGAGCCCGGTGCCGGCTCGGCCTCCGCTTCCGCGGGTTGCGTGGTCTGCTCGGAGGAGCGGGCGGCCGCCGCGGCGACCTCGGCGGGCTCGCCTCCGCTGGCGTCGCCGTCGGTCTGCTCGATCACCATCAGATCGTTGCCCTCGGACACGGAGTCGCCGACCGACACCGAGATCTCCTTCACGACGCCGCCGAACGGCGCCGGAACGTCCATCGTGGCCTTGTCGGACTCGAGCGTGACCAGTGGATCCTCAGCATTCACTGTGTCGCCGACCGAGACAAGGATCTCGATGATCGGCACATCCCCGAAGTCGCCGATGTCCGGAACGGCGACCGTGCTCGCTGACGTGGCGCTCACCGGCTCACACCTGGGTGGGGATCGGAGCCTCGACGTCGATCCCATACTTCTCGATCGCCTGGGCCACGACCGATGGATCGAGCGTGCCCTCCTCCGCCAACTCACGCAGCGCGGCGACGGTCACGTACCAGCGATCGACCTCGAAGAACCGGCGCAGCGCTGCGCGGAAATCACTGCGTCCGTAGCCGTCGGTGCCGAGCGTGCGATAGCGGTGGCCCGCGCCGGTGACCCATTGCCGGATCTGATCCGGGACGGAGCGGATGTAGTCGGTGGAGGCGATCACCGGGCCGCGCCTGCCGTCGAGCTGATCGGCGACGAAGGCGGACCGGGGCTTCTCCTCCGGGTGCAACATGTTCCAGCGCTCGGCCTCGATCCCGTCGCGTCGCAGCTCCGTGAATGATGTGACCGACCACACGTCGGAGAGCACGCCCCAGTCGGATTCCAGCAGCTCCGCGGCGGCGATCACCTCCTGAAGGATCGTGCCCGAGCCGAGCAACTGCACGATCGGCTTGCGAGACCGCTTCGACGCTTGGCTGAGCGGGTGCATCCCGCGCAGGATCCCCTCGCGCGCCCCCTCCGGCATCGCCGGGTGGGCGTAGTTCTCGTTCATCAGCGTGAGGTAGTAGAAGATGTCCTGCTGCTCGTCGAGCATGTGGTGCAGCCCGTCCTGGATGATCACCGCGACCTCGTAGGCGTACGCGGGGTCGTAGGCGCGGCAGTTCGGGACGACGGAGAACAGCAGGTGGCTGTGGCCGTCCTCGTGCTGGAGCCCCTCGCCGTTGAGCGTCGTGCGTCCGGCGGTGCCACCGAGCATGAAGCCGCGCGTGCGGCTGTCGCCCGCCGCCCAGATGAGGTCGCCGACCCGCTGGTAGCCGAACATCGAGTAGTAGATGTAGAACGGAACCATCGACGTCGCGTGCGTGCTGTAGGAGGTTCCCGCGGCGACGAACGAGGAGACCGAGCCGGCCTCGGTGATCCCCTCCTCGAGGATCTGGCCAGTCTGGTCCTCCTTGTAGAACATCAGCTGCTCGGAGTCCTGCGGGCGATAGAGCTGCCCCACGGGGGAGTAGATCCCGACCTGGCGGAACAGCCCCTCCATCCCGAAGGTGCGGGACTCGTCAGGCACGATCGGCACCACGCGCGACCCGATCTTCTTGTCGCGCAGCAGCGCGGCGAGGATCCGCACGAATGCCATCGTGGTCGAGATCTCCCGCTCGCCGGTGCCCTCGAGCTGGCTCTTGAACAGCTCCAGCGGCGGGGCGTCGAGCGCCTCGGCTCGCTGGGCACGGGCAGGCAGCGATCCGCCGAGCGAGGCGCGGCGCTCGCGCATGAACTGCATCTCGGGCGAGTCATCCGGCGGCTTGTAGTACTCGGCGTTCTTGACCTGGTCGTCGGTGAGCGGCAGCTCGAAGCGATCGCGGAACGCGAACAGTGCGGCCTCGGTCATCTTCTTGGCCTGGTGGGTGATCATCTGGCCCTCGCCCGAGACGCCCATCCCGTAGCCCTTGATCGTCTTGGCGAGGATCACCGTCGGCTGGCCGGTGTGCTCCACCGCGGCCTGGTAGGCGGCATACACCTTCTGCTGGTCGTGCCCGCCGCGGTTCAGGTACCAGATCTGGTCGTCGGTCATGTGCTTGACGCGCTCGAGCAGGCGCGGGTCACGGCCGAAGAAGTGTTCGCGCACGTAGGCGCCGTCGCGTGACTTGAACGTCTGGTAGTCGCCGTCGACGCAGTCCTCCATCACCTTCACGAGCGCGCCGTCGGTATCGGCGGCGAGCAGCGGGTCCCAGCGGCTGCCCCAGATCACCTTGATCACGTTCCAGCCGGCACCGCGGAAGTCGGACTCGAGCTCCTGGATGATCTTGCCGTTGCCGCGCACCGGACCGTCGAGCCGCTGCAGATTGCAGTTGACGACCCAGATCAGGTTGTCGAGCTTCTCCCGGCCCGCGAGCGCGGTCGCGCCCATCGACTCGGGCTCGTCCATCTCACCGTCGCCGAGGAATGTCCACACCTTGCGTCGGGCGGTGTCGGCGATTCCGCGGTGGCCGAGGTACTTCATGAACCGTGCCTGGTAGATCGAGCTGATCGCCCCGATGCCGAGCGAGACGGTCGGGAACTGCCAGAAGTCGGGCATCAGCCACGGGTGCGGATACGAGGAGAGTCCGTCGCCGCCGACCTCCTGGCGGAAGTTGTCCAGCTGCGCCTCGGTGAGCCGGCCCTCCAGATAGGCGCGGGCGTAGTTGCCCGGCGAGGAGTGACCTTGGAAGTAGACGAGGTCGCCGCCGTGCTCGTCCGACGGCGCGTGCCAGAAGTGGTTGAAGCCGACCTCGTAGAGCGTCGCCAGCGACTGGAAGGAGGCGATGTGTCCCCCGAGCTCGGAGGAGGTCTTGTTCGCGCGCACCACCATTGCCATCGCGTTCCAGCGCACGATCGAGCGCAGCCGGCGCTCGATCAACGGGTCGCTCGGCAGCTGCGGCTCGCGGTCGACGGGGATCGTGTTGACGTATGCCGTGCTGAGCGATGCGATCGGTCCGGTCCCAGCGTGCTGGGCGCGCTCGATCACCCGTGTGAGCAGCTCCTTGGCGCGCTCTGGGCCGTCAGCGGCGATGACCGCGTCGATCGCCTCGAGCCACTCGGTGGTCTCGACGCTGTCGATGTCAGGCCCCGGCCCACTGTCCCCGGCCGGGCCGGCTACGACGGGGTCGCCGCTCTGGGCCCCAGCCGGCGCGTCTCCGTTGGAGGCGTGCCCGTTGGAGCTCTGGCGGGCGGGGTTGGCGGTGCGCTCAGAGGTGGCCATGCCGGACGAGGTGCGACTATACCCCCGTGACTTCCAGCACACAGACCTCCCTCGGGCGCGTCCCCCCCGACCGGGTGGGACGTTGACGCTGCGCGAGGTCGACGGTCCCCCGGGTGCGCCCTGGGACCGTCAGCTGGCAGGTGAGCTGGACCGGCTGACGGTCGTCTCGGAAGTGCTCGCGGACAACCCGCTCGGGGATCCGGATCGTCGTCCGCTGTACGTCTACCGCCCGCCGGGGGTGAAGCGCGGGGGCTCGGGCGCGCTGCCCGCGGTGTACGTCATCCAGGGCTTCACCGGCCAGCTCGACATGTGGCTCGGCCGGTCCGCGTTCGAGCCGACGCTCGTGGAGCGGCTCGATGCGATGTTCGGCGCGGGGGAGTGTCCGCCGGCGATCGTCGTGCTGGTCGACGCCTGGACCTCACGCGGGGGCTCGCAGTTCCTCAACTCAACCTCCACCGGCCGCTACCTCGACTATCTGTGCGACGAGGTCGTGCCGTTCGTCGACGCCCGCTATCCCACCGCGGCCGATCGCGACCATCGCGGCATCACCGGCAAGTCATCGGGCGGCTACGGAGCGATGGTCGTTCCGATGCTCCGTCCCGAGCTGTTCGGCGGCCTCGCCTCGCATTCCGGCGACGCGCTGTTCGAGGTCGCCTACCTGCCTGAGTTTCCGCACGCGGCGCGCCTGCTGCGCGATCGCTACGACGGCTCGGTCGCGGTCATGTACGAGCGGCTCTCGGAGGCGCCGGGGTTTGACTACGCGGCGTTCGGCCCGCCAATGGAGATGTACGGCTACGCCTGCGCGTACTCGCCGGATCCCGGGCGGCCGGGGGAAGCACTGCTCCCGTTCGACGTCGTGACCGGGCGCCTGGACGAGGAGGTGTGGGCCACCTGGCTCCAGAAGGACCCGGTGCGGATGATCCCCGCCCACGAGGACGCGCTGCGCTCGATGCGCCACATCCACCTCGAGGCTGGGCGCCGCGACGAGTACTACCTCGACCTCGGCGCCGCGGCGGTCTCCCGCGAACTGTCGGCGCGCTCGATCGAACACACACTCGAGCTGTTCGACGGCCGTCACGGCGGGATCTCGTACCGCTACCCGGGGGCGATCCGGGAGCTCGTGCGCGCGCTGGCCTGAGCGGGTCGCCTGACTCTGGGGGGCGGGTGGCGCTGTGGGGAATGATCGGGTCGCACCGGTGCGACCCGCACTTGGGCTGGTGCCTGTCCTCCGAGCGCGTGCCGGGGGTCTGTTGCGAGATTTGTGTTCTCGTGGGGCACATTGGTCGCGGATCGCGCGGCGGGTCGTGCGCGTCGGTGACCCGGGTTTGAGGGAGCGGTGGGGCGGCCTCGGCCCCTTTTCCCCACGCGCTGCACCGTCCAGAGCCGTGTCGGTGACCGGTAGCGCCCCGCGGCCTGGATCACCCAACCGCCCGCGCCCGCAGCGGCGAGTGGGTGAACGTCCCGCCCCCCGGGTTCACGATCGCGCACCGTCCCGCCCCCGGCGCCTCGAGAGTCCGAAGCGGCTCGTCGTCGGGCACACCAAGTGGACCCGACCTCACCGCCACATCGCGAACGCACCGCCCACCCGGCGACGCGGCGCGCGCTGTCGACCGCGACGCGGCGCGCTGTCGACAGCCCCGCCCGCGACTGGTACAGTTACGTACCATGTCCACCGTCACCCCCGCCGAGCCGTCGGTCGACGACCGGCCTCAGCCGCCGGCCGCCGCAGAACCCGTCTGGTCCTACCCGTCCTCGCCGGCCGGTCCCGCCGATGGCGAGTCGCTGACCGCGGCGCCACCCGAGCTCGCACTCTCGCCGGCCCGTCAGGGGCTGCGCTTCGCGGCGCGCCCGATGAGTTTCGCGATCGGCGCCCACCGGCGGTTCGGCGACGTGTGGACGCTGCGCATGCCGATGCGGCCGGAGGGGATGACGGTCAGCTGTCACCCCGACCATCTGCAGTCGCTGCTGAAGGCCAAGCCCGCCGACGCGCCGTCGCTCACGGGGGAGTCGCCGCTGCGGCCGATCCTCGGCCCTGACTCGGTGCTCACCGCGGTCGGCGAGCGGCACATGCGCCAGCGCAAGCTGCTGCTGCCGCCCTTCCACGGCGAGGCGGTCCAGCAGTACGTGGAGATGATCCGCGAGGTCGCCGAGGCGGAGATCGACGGCTGGCGGCCGGGCGCGGAGTTCGCGCTGGCGCCGCGGATGCAGGCCGTGACGCTCGAGGTGATCATGCGGGGCATCTTCGGCATGAAGCCCGGCGAGCGCGGTCCGATGGGGCGTATGCGGGAGACGATCCGGCGCCTGCTCTACCTGTCGACCACGCCGCTCTACATGCTGTTCGAGCTGCACAACCACGGCGCGCGCGAGCCCAAGGATCTGCTCGCCGGCATGCTGAAGATCTCCGACCGTCAGATGTACGCGGTGATCCGGGCACGCCGCGCCGACCCCGGCCACGAGCAGCGCACCGACGTGCTCTCGCTGCTGCTGGCGGCACGGGACGAAGAGGGCCGGCCGCTCAGCGACAAGGAGATGCGCGACGAACTGATGGCACTCGTGCTCGCCGGCCATGAGACGACCGCCAACTCGCTGGCGTGGATCACCGAGCGGCTGATGCGCACCCCCGATGCCTACGACGGGCTGCGCGACGCGGTGCGCTCCGGTGACGAGCAGCGGCGCGCGGACTGGATCGAGGCGACGATCCACGAGGGCATGCGCGCTCGTCCGGTGATCCCGATGATCGTGCGGATGGTCAAGCGAACCTGGCGGTTCGGTGACTACGTGATCGGTCCTGACAGCGCGACGGCGGTCTCGATCCTCGGCCTGCACCACCGCTCCGACATCTATCCCGAGCCGGCTCGCTTCCGGCCCGAGCGCTTCCTCGGACGCAAGCCGGGCACCTACACCTGGATCCCGTTCGGCGGTGGCATCCGCCGCTGCCTCGGGGCATCGCTGGCGATGGCCGAGCAGCGCGTCATGCTGGAGGCGATCATCCGCCGCACGGAGCTGTCGGCGCCCGATCCGCGACCGGAGGCGCCGCGCATGCGCAACGTCACGATGATCCCCTCACATGGGTGTCGCGTGCGGGTCGAGGCTCGCCAGAGTTCCTGAAGGCTCGTATCGTCTCCACCGTGCCCGCCTCCTCGGCACAGCCCAGCCCCACGCGCGACCCGGTCGACGAACACGACGCCGACGGGTCTCCGGTCGGCCATCGCGAGCGCCTGATCGCCGCGATGGCCACCTCGATCGAGGAACGCGGCTACCGCGACACGACGGTCGCCGACGTCGTCCGTCTGGCGCGGACCTCGCGTCGAAACTTCTATGAGCACTTCGACGATCGCGACGGGTGCTTCCTGGCGCTGTTCGACGCCACCAATCAGGCGATGCTCGACGAGATCGAGGCCGCGGTCGCCCCCGACCGCCCGCTCGACGAGCAGGTCGATGCGGCGGTCGACGCCTACATCTCCAATGTCGCCGACCATCCGGCGCTGTATTCGAGCTTCGTCCGAGAGATGCCGGGACTCGGGGATCAAGGGGCCGCGCGCGGTCAGGCGACGATCGAGCGCTTCGCCGACACGCTCGTGGTTCTCGTCGAGCGCGCGCGCGAGGCGCAGCCCGGGCTCGTCGCCCATCCGCTGGATCTGGACACCGCGATCATCATCGTCGGCGGGCTGCGCGAGCTGCTCGTGCTCTCGCTGCAACAGGGCCGTGACCTACGTGAGGTGCGCTCGAACGTCGGGCGCACGATCAAGGCGATCCTGATCGGCACGCTCTTGTGACGGATCTCCGCCGCGCCGCCCTGGCCCGGTGGTAGGGTGTGCGCGTGGTACAGACCCGTACCACGCCACGCGAGGAGGAGAGGATGTCGGGCCACACGGAGATCGCGATCATCGGCGCGGGGCTGTCCGGACTCGGCATGGCGAAGATGCTGCGCGCCGGCGGCTCCGAGGACTTCGTCGTGCTCGAGCGAGCGTCCGACCTCGGCGGCACCTGGCGCGACAACAGTTATCCGGGCTGTGCCTGCGACATCCCGAGCGTCCTCTACTGCTATCGCGACGAGCCCAAGTCCGACTGGACGCGCGCGTACGCCCCGCAGGCTGAGATCTGGGACTACATCCGCTCGGTCGTCGCTCGCCACGATCTCCAGCGGTTCATTCGCTTCGAGCACGAGCTCACGCACGCCGCCTTCGACGAAGGCCGCGGCCGCTGGGAGCTTGAGATCCGCACCGCGCCCGGCGAGCTGCAGCGTCTGAGCGCGGGTGTGCTCATCTCGGGGTGCGGCTTCCTCGCGGATCCCGCGATCCCCGCGCTCCCGGGCCTGGAGAGCTTCTCCGGCACGGTGTTTCACTCGGCGCGCTGGAAACACGATCACGCGCTGGAGGGGGGCAAGGTCGCGGTCATCGGCACCGGCGCCTCGGCGATCCAGTTCGTGCCGGAGATCCAGCCGCGCGTCGGCCGGCTGACGCTGTTTCAGCGTACCCCGCCGTGGGTGCTGCCGCACACTAATCCCGACGTCCCGGGCGCCTGGCGCGAGCACCTGGCGCGCCGGCCGCGGCTGCTGTCGCTCGCGCGGGCCACCGTGTTCTCCGCCCAGGAGGCGCTGCACGTCGCCTTCCAGCACCCGCGCGTGGCGCGCGTCGTCGAGCTGCAGGGCCGCGCGAACATCCGCCGCCACGTGGCCGACCGGGAGCTGCGAGCGCGGCTGACCCCCGACTTCCGCCTGGGCTGCAAGCGGATCCTCCGCTCCAACGCCTGGTACCCGGCGCTCGCCCAGGACAACGTCGAGGTCGTGAGCACCGGAATCCGCGAGGTGGTCGCCGATGGGGTGATCGACGGCCACGGGGTGCGCCACGAGGCCGACACGCTCATCTTCGCCACCGGCTTCCACGTCACCGACCCGCCGATCGCCGACCGGATCCGGGGCCGCGGCGGGCGCCGGCTCGCCGATGCGTGGGCCGGCAGCCCTCGCGCGCACCTCGGGATGGGCGTCGCGGGGTTCCCCAACCTGTTCTTCCTGCTCGGCCCGAACACCGGACTCGGGCACAACTCGGTGCTGCTCATGATCGAGGCCCAGCTCGACTATCTGCGCCGCCTGCTCGGTCACCGCGCGAGCACGGGGGCGATAGTCGTCGAGCCGACCGAGGACGCCCAGGCGGCGTCCGTGGCGGCGGTCGACCAGGGGACCGAGGGCAGCGTCTGGACCGCCGGCGGATGCATGAGCTGGTACCTGGATCGGACGGGGCGCAACTCGGCGCTGTGGCCGGGCAGCGTGCGCGGCTACGAGCGGCGCCTGCGGCGCTTCGATCCCGGCGAGTACACGTGGGCGCCTCCGCGGGAGGTGCCCGCCGCGGCGGACGCCGAGCCCGCGCTCGCCTGATGCCTCGCACACCCATCCCGATCGACGAGCGCACCGCGTTCGTGTCCGGCGCCGCGTCCGGGATCGGCCGCGCGGTCGCCCTCCGGCTGGCCGCGCACGGCTGTCCGGTCGCGATCGTCGACCAGGACGGCGATGGCCTGGAGGAGACGGCGGCGGCGATCGACGGTCCGGTGCTCTCCCGGGTGCTTGACGTCCGGGACCGCCAGGGCCAGCTCGCGTTCGCGGCCGAGGTCGCCGCGTGGGCGCCCGGCCCGATCGGGATGGTGCTCAACAACGCCGGCGTCGCGACCGCGCAGACCGTCGCCGATGGCGCCGTCGAGGACGACGAGTGGGTGATTGACATCAACTTCGGCGGCGTCGTCCACGGGACCCGCGCCTTCCTGCCGATCCTCCAGAGCCAGGACTCGGGGGTGATCGTCAACGTATCGAGCGTGTTCGGCCTGGTCGGCATCCCCGGCCAGAGCGCGTACTGCGCCTCGAAGTTCGCGGTTCGCGGCTTTACCGAGGCGCTGCGCCAGGAGCTGCGCCTTTCGCAATCGGGGGTGAGCGCCGTCGTCGTGCACCCGGGTGGCGTGCGCACCAACGTCGCCCGCAACGCCCGGTTCCACAGCGACCCGCTCGGGCGCGGCCTGTCGCGCGAGGAGGCGGTCGCCGAGTTCGACGCGGTCGCGTTGACCTCGCCCGAGCGTGCGGCGGAGATCATCCACCGTGGCGTGGCCGCCGGACGCAGCCGGGTGCTCGTCGGGCCCGACGCCTACCTGTTCGACTGGTTGGCCCGGGCGACGCCGGTGCACGCTGCGCGGGTGCTCCAGATGCTCTCGCGCCTGCCTCGCCCGCCACGGCGCGGCTGACCCGCGAGCCAGCACTAGGGTTCAGGGCATGACAGAAATCGAGAAGCCGGACGTCCAGATCCCCGAGGGCGAGCCCTCCTATCAGCTGGAGCTCGACGACATCGCCGTCGGCGATGGCGAGGAGGCGGTCGCCGGGAAAGTCGTCGACGTGCACTACGTCGGCGTCGCCTGGAGCACCCAGCGGGAGTTCGACGCCTCGTGGGACCGCGGCAAGCACTTCTCCTTTCCCCTCGGCAAGGGCCAGGTGATCGCCGGCTGGGATCAGGGAGTCGCCGGCATGCGCGTCGGAGGCCGGCGCCGGATCACGATCCCGCCGATGCTCGGCTACGGCAAGCGCGGCGCCGGCGGCGTGATCGGCCCCGACGAGACGCTCGTCTTCGTGGTCGATCTCGTGGGCGTCCGCTGAGCGACGCGACAACGACCCTCGCGCACCATCCGCGGGGCGCGAGCCGGGCCCGACGGCCTAGTGGTTATAGGCCGAGCGGTTGGCCACGCGGCTGACGTACTGAGCGACCGCGTACATGTCCGGGCCGCTCGCCAGGCCGGCGGGCATGTCACCGTCGGGCCCGCTCTGGCCGTTCTCGACGACGCTCAGCACCTTGGAATAGCTCGGCTGGACGGAGTCGAGGTCCGGGCCGGTGTCGCCGACGGAGTGACTGGCGGCGAGCTGGTGGCATGACGCGCAGTGCTCGGCGAACACCTCGTGCCCGAGCGACTGGGACGCGGTGAGCTCGAGTCGCTTGCCCATCACGGTCACGTGGTGGCGCTGGTCGTCGGAGCCGTGCAGAATGAGCAGGCCGGCGACCACCGAGAAGGCGATGGTCAGCAGCAGAGCGACGAACGGCAGATTGAACGGATTGCGGCGCATGAATCGGTGTCTGGCTCGTAACGCGCTCTTCCCGGCCGGGGGCCGTGAGCGGTCCTAGAGCGCGCGGAACACTACCAGTCGACCCGGTCCGGACGTCCCCGCCGGCCCGGTGTGCACCGGACCGGTCGGGACGCTGACGAACGTCAGGAATGCAGGAGGAGTTTGATCCCCCGCCGGTAGAGCGCGCTGCCGCGCCGCGCGAGCCGTTGGGCGGTACGCAGCTGCGACGGGGACAGCCCCGCGGCCCCCTGGCGGCGCAGATGGCCGTTGACGCCGTAGTTGGAGCGCAGGATGTAGCCCAGCCCTGCAATGATGTCGCGGCGACCGCGGGATCCGTCGCCGGTCGAGGCCGACGACCGGCGCACCGTGGTCTGCAAGGCCGAGATGTCTCTGTCCTGGGCGCGGACGGCGCGGATCACGGGCCCGGCCCGGTGGGTGTTCGCATATCGCGCAAACGCGGCCCGCAGGCGCAGGTCGCTGCGGTGCAGCACAGGAGCCGCGTGGAGCAAGGCGAGCTTGATCGTGATGTCGCTGGCGTTCGCAGCGGCGATCGGGCCGCCGATCATCGCGCACGCCGCCAGCACGGCGACCACGAGGCGGACGGCGGAACGTCTGGACACTTGAAGGCTCCTTTGCGGACGACGGACCGGGGAGAGGTGTGTTACCCACTCGAGCCCGATCTCAGGCATCGATCGCCCGGGATAACGCGAGCCTGACCGCGGCCGTGGTGCGCTCCTCCTCGCCGGTTGCCAGCAGGTCCAGCAACGCCCCGCGGAGCGCCGCCAGCACCAGGGTGCGCTGCGCCTCACCGGCGGGCGTGTCGCGCTCGTCCTCTGGCTGGGCCTCGGCGAGCAGGCCCAGCCAGTCACGGACCGTCGCGGTCGCGAACCCGCCCCAGGTCCCGTCGGGCGCGATCAGCGCGCGCGCGTAGCTCTCGGTCCACAACACGAGCAGGCCGCGATGCTCGGGTGCGGCAAGCCAGCTCCACACCCGGGTCGCGACCGCGCGCAGGTCGGGCGGACTGCTCGCCCGGAGCTCGTCGAGGAGGCCGTACTCGTCCTCCCGGGCCCGTACGAGCAGCGCCCGCACCAGGTCGTCCTTGCTGCCGAACAGGAACAGCAGCACGCGCGGGCTGGAGCCGATCGCCTTGGCAAGCGGACGCAGCGACAGATCGCCGATGCCGTGACCGAGCACGTAGCGGTAGGCCAACTCGAGCAGCTCGTCGCGCCGGGCGGAGGGTGGCGTGTCGCGCTCCACATCCGGTAGATTACTGAAACGATCGTTTCAGTCCATCGCGGAGGTGAGCATTGCCCCAGCCAGGCACACGCATCCGGCCACTTGGTGAACCCGGGGATCTCGGCTGGGTCGTCATGGCCCACGGGGAGGTCTACGCCGCGGAGTTCGGCTGGAACACCGACTTCGAACGGCTCGTGCTCCAGATCGTCGCCGACTTCGCCCGGACTGAAGAGACCGCGACGGGCGCCGCGGCGTGGATCGCCGAGCTCGACGGCCGCCGGGTGGGCTGCGTGTTCTGCGTGCCCGACGGGGAGCCGGGCGTGGCCAAGCTCCGGATCCTGCTCGTCGATCCGATCGCCCGCGGTCAGCGACTCGGCCACCGTCTCGTCGCGACCGCGCTGGCGTTCGGGAGGGAGGCCGGATACCAGCGCGTGCGGCTGTGGACGAACCATCCGCTCGCGGCGGCGCGGCGGATCTACCTCGACGCCGGCTTCTCGCTCGTCGCCGAGGACGCGCACGAGAGCTTCGGCGTCCGGCTCACCGGGCAGGTCTACGAGCTCGATCTCGCCGGCTGAGGTTCACGCCGCGCGGCACGCGCCGGGTGCGGCGAGTCAGCTCTTGCGTGCGAGCAACACGAGGCCGAACGCGATGAGGGCTGCGGTCAGCGTCAGCCCGAGTACGCCGAGCAACGCGAAGCTTGCGGCGGCGGCCGGGCGGCCCTCGCGCCGCAGGTCGCTCGAGCGCGTCATTCCATAGACGGTGAGCGAGAACACGACCGCGACGCCGACCCCGGCGATCAGCGCCGTGTAGAGCACGCGCAGCAGAAGGTGTGCGTCGATCGCCCCGGAGGTCATGAGGCGGCCGGGGCGGCGGCGTGCTGCGCGCGGCGGGCGAAGACCGCGGCCAGAGCGAGCACGAGGACGAGCGTGACCACGAGCGGCCCGGCGGCGCCGGTTCCGAACAGGCTGCACAGCCCGTCGACCGCGCCGCCGAACAGGGCGGCCGCGGGCAGGGTCAGCACCCAGCCGGTCACGATGTTGCCGGCGACGCCCCAGCGCACCGCGGACACCCGCTTGCCCGCGCCGGCGCCCATGATTCCCCCCGAGATGACGTGGGTGGTGGACAGCGGATAGCCGACGCTGGATGCGGCGAGGATGACCGCCGCGCCCGCGGCCTGGGCAGCGAACCCCTGTGCGGGATCCATCTTGACGATCCGGGTTCCGAGCGTCCGGATGATCCGCCAGCCGCCGCTGAACGTGCCGACCGCGATCGCCGTCGCGGACGCGATCACCACCCAGGTGGGCACGTGGAACGCGTTGGCGGGGATGCTGCCGTGCGCGACGAGCGCGAGCGTGATCACGCCCATCGTCTTCTGCGCGTCGTTCGTGCCGTGGGAGAGGGCGAGCAGCCCGCTGGAGGCGAGCTGGCCGAGGCGGAACCCGCGACTGGTCGGCCCGGGCCGCAGGCGGCCGACGATCCGGTAGATGAGGAGGATCGAGACGCCCGCGGTGAGGAACGCGATCACCGGTGCGGCGAGCGCGGGGACGATCAGGTTGCCGAGCAGCCCGCTGCCGTCGACCGCGTGAACTCCGGCCGCGACCGCGGTCGAGCCGACGAGTCCGCCGATCAGCGCGTGCGAGCTGCTGGAGGGCAGCCCGAAGTACCAGGTGATGATGTTCCAGGCGATCGCGCCGACCAGGCCGGCGAACACGACCGTGGTGGTGACGGCATGGGTGTCGACGAACCCCTTGCCGACGGTTTCGGCGACTTTGAGTGAGATGAACGCCCCCGCGAAGTTCAGAAGCGACGCCGCGGAGATGGCCGCCTTCGCGGGCATGGCCCGGGTGGAGATTGCGGTGGCGACCACATTGGCGGTGTCGTGGAAGCCGTTGGTGAGGTCGAACGCCAGCGCCGTGAAGATGACGATGACGAGGATGATGTCGCCGCTCATGCGTTCTTGATGAGGATCCCTTCCAGGATGTAGGCGGCGCGCTCGGTCGAGTCGATCGCCTGCTCGAGGCGCTCGAAGATGTCCTTCCAGCGGATCACGGCGACCGGGTCGATGCCCGGCTGGAACAGGGACGCGATCGCTCCCCGCACAATCCGATCGCCCTCGTTCTCCAGGCGATGGATCTCCAGCACCTGCGGGCGGACGTCCCGAAACCCCCGCAGCCTCGGAAGCGCAGCGGCGAGCTCAGCTGTCGCGCTGGTCAGGATCCCGGCGAGCTGCAGCGCCTGGTCCATCGGCGCTTCGATCCCGTAGAGGCCGAGGAAGTCGGCGACCTCCTCGGTGTAGTCGACGATGTCGTCGAGCGCTGAGGCCAGTTGGAGCACGTCCTCGCGTTCGATCGGCGTCACGAACGTCTTGTTCATCCGGTCGATCAGCTCGTGGGTGATCTGATCGCCGTCGTGCTCGCGGTCGCGGATCTCTCCTGCCAGGTGGGTGCTGTCGGGGAAGTTGCCGAGCAGCTCGCTCAGCAGGCCGGCCGCCTGATGGAGATTGTCGCCCGCCCGCTCGAACAGCTCGAACAGGCCGGGGTCCTCGCCGCGCAGGATGGATGAGATTCGGATCATGAGGAGAAGCGCTCAACGCGCTGACGCGGGTGCTCGGTGCCCGTCCGGCGGCGAAGAACCGCATCCTAGGACGAGTTGCAATCAAGATGTGAATGAATTGTGATCGCCGGCGCGGGATCGACCCACCACAATGCAGGCATGACCGACGAGGACGAGCTGGCCGAGGCCAAGGTTGCCGCGATGCGGTGGAACACCCCGCTGGGCGAGGCCCACGCCGAGCTCCTTCTGGAGAGGTTGGAGGTTCCCGAGCACGGGTCGATCCTCGACCTGGGCTGTGGCTGGGGGGAACTGCTCATCCGAGCGGTGCAGTCCGACCGCTCGGCGTCGAGCACCGGCGTCGGTGTCGACACCTACCCGGCCGACGTCGAGCACGCACGCCGGGCCGCGGCCGACCGCGGGCTCGGCGATCGGGTGCGGGTCGTCGAGGCGTCGGCGGTGGGCTGGCGCGAGTCCGCCGACCGCGTGATCTGCATCGGCTCCAGCCACATCTGGGGTGGGACCGAGGCGGCGCTCACCGCGCTTGCGCTGAACATGAGCCCGGGCGGGCGGCTCCTGTTCGGCGACGGATTCTGGAAGCGCGATCCGAGCGAGGCCGCGGTTGAGATCTTCGGGCAGGAGGTCGTGGGTCTCGGCGGTCTGGTCAGGCTCGCGCACGCGGCCGGATGGGATGTCCTGCATCTCAGCGAGGCCGATCAGCTCGAGTGGGACGACTTCGAGTCCACCTGGCGGCTGGGCCGGCACAGATGGCTCGCCGAGCACCCGGCCGACCCCGGCGCGCCGGCGCTGCGGGAGACCCTGCGCAACCGCGTGCTGGAGTACCTGGACGTCTATCGCGGGGTGCTGGGCTTCTGTTACCTCGTGCTCCGGCGCTAGGTCTCGCGACCCGGCTCCTCGCCGCCGTCGATCGGGGGCGGTCGCGGTTCGAGGCGGCCGACCAGCAGCCGCAACATCCCGAGGGTGTTGGTGAGCAGCTCCTCGTCGCTGCCGCCGGCTTCGAGCGATCGCGCCACCGCGTCGACCTCCGAGTCGGTGAGCGGAAGGGCTGTCTGCTCGCGGATCGTGCCCGCCAGCACAGCCAGGTCGATCTCAAGCGCCTCCGCAGGAGGCTGGGCGCCATGGCTTCCGGCCGCTGGCAGGTGGTCCGAGCTCACGACGACTGAGACGCCGCCGCGACCAATTCCTTCCCGGCCGGATCAGTGAGGCGCCCCCGCGTCGATCCAGCGCTTGAAGACGGCGATGCGCTCAGCGGGCCATTTCCGGTCGCAGGGCATCGAGCCGTTGTCGATCCGTTCGTAGATCGCGGTCGAGTGGGCGCTGACGTCGTCGTATGACCACAGGTCAAAGGCGAAGCGCATCGAGTTGCGGTCCTGAGCGCGGAACAGCTGCTTGATGTGTTTGTCGTAGCTGAGCGGCTCGTCGGCGCCGGGGAGCACGATGGGCGTGTCGGGGCGGTGCTCGGGTGGGGCGAGTGCCGAGATGCGAGCACCTGGAGGGCCGGCGGCGGTGGTCCAGTCCCAGCGGGGCATCGGCATCTGCTGGGGCGGGTGGGCGTTGGTCTGCGAGTTCTCGACCGCCAGGCGCGAGCCCCATTCGATGTAGGACTGGAATGCCGAGCGGAACTCCGGGTCGTTGGGCAGGCCGGCCTCGCGGGCCGAGAGCAGGAGCAGTTCCACCCAGCGCCGGCGCCAGTCCTCTTTGAGGTTCTTGCCGATGTGCTGAGAGAGCATCCGGGGGTACCCCCCGTGGTTCTCGCTGTAGGCCGGCGGGCCGCCGAAGACCTCGCCCAGCCACCGCGCGACGCGCTCGGGGTGGTCGGCGGACATGTCGGCGAACAGCGGCGCCAGCAGCGGGTCGGCGGGGACGTGCTTTTCGTAGAACAGTCGAGTCATGCGCGTCAGCGCCGGCAGCCCTCCGGCCCATTCGAACATCGACGGGGTCGCGTCGGGATCGGCGACCGGGTCATGGAACTCGACGTACCAGTGCATGCCCGAGCAGAACGGCTTGTTCTGGGACTGCCCGCACCGGCACAAGGCGTAATGCTCCAGTGAGACTCCCTCGTCTCTCGGTACGGGCGTGCCGTCGCTCTGAACGAGCGGGATCGAGCCGGTGACTCGGTACGGACCGTCCTTCGTGATTTCGATCGCGGGCTCGCGGAGCCCGTGGTGGTCGACCTCGTCGCGGGCCTCGACGCCGTCGACGGCGTAGCTGAGCGCACCGGAGGGGCAGTCGCGCACGGCGCGGATGATCTCGTCCATGCGCCCGCCGCTGGGATGCACGAACGGCTCCTCCCGCGCGCGGAAGACCGTGGCGAGCCGGTCGGTGCAGAACCCGGAGTGCTGGCAGATCCCTCGGTTGTCGAGGATCGTCAGCTGCTGGCCGACGTATGTGTCGCGACGGTCGGGCACGCGGTCCGGGCTCTTGGCGTCCTTGAAGCCGATCTCGGCATGAGTGCCGTCGCAGAAGGGCTTGATCGACGAGGCACCGCACCGGCACAGTGCCATCTGCGGCCGTGCCTGCACGGCACATCCCAGCCAGTCGCGCAGCTCCTCGACGTTGGTGGTCAGGTACGGGCCGTCAGGCGCCGGCCCGACGGTCGCCTCCAGATCGGCTTGCAGTCCCCGCAACTCAGCCAGCGCCGCTCGAAGCGCCTCGGGGCTCTCCGCTTCAGCGTCTCGACAGGCGAGGTCCTGGAGCGCCGCGGTCGCCTCGATGAGCGGAGGCGACGCCCCGCCCGCGGCTCGCAGCTGCGTCGCGGCGCGAGCCAGCTCGAGCAGCGATGGGCAAGAGGTATCGGCTGCCGCAGCGGGCGTGCCGGCTCCGAGCGCATCGTTCAGCGGTCGCAGCACCGACCGTCGCAGCCTCTCGGCGACCGGGTTGCCGTCTGCCGGAGCGGTCTTCGAGAGCCGGTCGTACAGACGAGCCGCCCGCTCGTACAGGGCGACCGGATTTGCGGCGACGGTGGCGCCGCCGTCCTCGGCGCCAGTCATCGTTCACTCTCCGGCCGGCGCGTCGCGTGTTCCTCGAGCACTTGGGGCATGCGCGTGACCTCCCATCACGAGCTGGACAAGATATCTCAACGTGAAGATACATCCCCGAGATCATGTCGACCAGGTCCGCGCGGCCTGGGCGCGCGAATGGCCGGACCTGGACACCAGCCCGATCGATGTCATTGCGCGCACGGGCCGGCTGGCTCGGTACTTCGACAACGCCCTGGATCGCGTCTTCGCCAGCTACGGGCTGCGCCGCGAGCACTGGGATGTCCTGGCCTCGCTGCGACGAGCGGGGCCTCCGTATCGAGCATCGCCGACCGATCTGTATCAGGGGCTGATGCGCACGTCGGGGGCGATGAGCCACCGCCTGCGGCGCCTGGAGAGCGCCGGGCTGATCAGGCGCGTGCCCGCCGCCGACGATGCCCGCAGCCTGCTCGTCGAGCTCACCGAGGAGGGCCACCGGCTCGTGGACGAGATCGCGCCCAGGCACGTGGCCAACGAGCGGCAACTGCTCGGGCCGCTGACGGATTCAGAGCGGCAGGTTCTCGCCGATCTGCTGGCCAAGCTCCTGGTCCACTTCGAAGCGACCCATGGCTCTCCGCCGGACCCGCCGGTGCGCCGCCGAGCCTGCTGACCGCCGCGTTTCAGTTCAGATCGTTCACGAGACGGGTGACTCGTCCCGCGATCTCGTCTCGGATCTGGCGAACGGTCTGGAGCGGTTGCCCGTGGGGGTCGGGGAGGTCCCAGTCGACGTATCGCTTGCCGGGGATGAAGGGGCATTCGTCGCCGCAGCCCATCGTGACGACGATGTCGGCCTGTTCGGCGAGATCGCGGGTGAGCAACTGCGGGACGTTGCCGGCGAGGTCGATCCCGAGTTCGCGCATGACCGTGATGACCTCGGGATGGACGCGGTCCCCCGGGGTGGTCCCGGCGGAGAGGGCGTGGTGGGCCTCGCCGGCGGTTCGTTGAAAGAGCGCGCGGCTCATCTGGGAGCGGCCGGCGTTCTGGCGGCAGACGAAGAGGACGGTGCTCATCGCGCGTGGGGGACGACGGCGGTGGCCGCCTCGTTTGGGGTGATCGTCGGGTAGAGGTTCCGGATCGTGGCGACGGCGAGGAGTCCTCCGGCGAGCTGTGCGAGGACGAACCCCGGAACCGAGGCCGGCGCGATCCCGGCGAAGGAGTTGGAGAGGGTGCGCCCGACGGTGATCGCGGGATTGGCGAAGCTGGAGGAACTGGTGAACCAGTAGGCGGCGCCGATGTAGGCGCCGACCGCCGAGGGCGCCTGGGACGCGCGGTGGCTCCGGGCCAGCGCGAAGATGACGAGCGCGAGGCCGAGCGTGGCGATCGTCTCGGCAAGCAGATGTGCCGGGCTCGCGCGGTGGTGGGTCGAGACGCTGAGCGCGGAGTGCGCGAACATCGTGTTCGCGGCGAGGGCTCCGAGCGCGCAACCGAGGATCTGCGCCGGGAGGTAGGCGAGCGCATCGCGCCGGGAGAGCCCGCCGAGGGCGGCATCAACCATCGAGACGATCGGGTTGAAATGCCCGCCGGAGACGGGACCGAACATCAGGATGATCGCGTACAGCCCTGCGGCGGTCGCCGCGGCGTTCTCCAGCAGTTCCAGCCCGACGTCGTGCGGCGAGAGCGTTTGGGCGGCGATCCCGGAGCCGATGACCAGGGCTGCGAGGAACGCGCTGCCGAGCAGTTCGGCGAGCAGCCGGCGCGCGAGTGCTGGCGGCTGGTCGGTCATCGTCGCGGCAGTCTAAGCATTGACAACCGTCACTTCAATCGATATTTGTGTATCGATGCCCTTCGATTTGGAACTGGCGCCGAAGACCAAGCGCCCGGCTGGGGAGCGCTGCTGTGAACCGGTCGTGTACCCCGAGGTGGAGCGCGACCGGGCGGCTCGGATGGCCGAGGTCGCCAAGGCACTGGGCGACCCGATCCGCTTGCAGCTCGTCGACGTGCTTCGCAAGCACGCCGGCAAGGTGTGCGTCTGTGAGCTGGTGCCCCTGTTCGACATCTCGCAGCCGACGCTGTCGTACCACCTGAAGAAGCTTCGGGCGACCGGGCTTGTCGACTGCGAGCGTCGTGGCCTGTGGGCGTACTACTACGTGATCCCCGGCGCGCTGACCGAGCTGTCGGCCTGGCTGACCTGACACACCCACTCACCGTGTTGCGAGGAGGAGGCTCCGATGGCAATCCCCACCGATCCAGACCAGCTGCGCGACCAGGTCCGCGCCCGTTACGCCGCGGCAGCGAACACCGAGTGCTGTCGCAGCGATGCCAGCACGTGTTGCGGCAGTGAGCTGATCACCGATGAGCAGCGTGCGTACTTCGGGCAGTCGCTCTACGCCGAGAGCGAACACGACCAACTCCCCAACAGCGCCGTCCTCGCGTCCCTCGGTTGTGGCAACCCGCTGGCGATCGCCGAACTGCATGAAGGCGAGATCGTGCTCGACCTCGGCTCCGGCGGCGGCATCGACGTCCTGCTCTCCGCCAGGAGGGTCGGTCCGAGCGGGATCGCCTACGGACTGGACATGACCGACGAGATGCTCGCGCTCGCCCGGCGAAACCAAGCCGAGGCCGGGGTCACCAACGTCCAATGGCTCCGCGGCCAGATCGAGGAGATCCCGCTGCCCCCAGCGAGCGTCGACGTGGTCATCTCCAACTGCGTCATCAACCTCTCAGGCGACAAGCCGAAGGTCCTCCAGGAAGCCGCACGGGTGCTCAAGCCCGGTGGACGGTTCGCCGTCTCCGACGTGATCGCCGATCCCGACATGGACGACGAAACCAAGGCGGACATGGCCCAGTACACCGGCTGTATCGCCGGGGCCCTCACCCGCGACGAGTTCATCGACGCACTCCACGCTGCCGGCATGGTCCGCGTCAGCATCGAGGAGACCCACCGCGTGCATGTCTCCGCCGCCGCAGCCATCGTCCGTGCCACCAAGCCGGACCCGAGCTGTTGCTCCCCGACGGCGCAGGCGACCTGCTGTGAACCCGGTGACAAGGCCGACTGCTGCGGAAGCCAACCGAAGGCGGGCGGCGGGTGCGGTTGCGCGGAGGGCGCAGTCCACCAGTCCGCCGGGTCTTCGATCACGCCGGCTCGACAGCGATCATTTCCTGCATGACCCACGGCGGCCCTCGGCGCAGCTCGGGGAAAGCGCGCGAGCGAGACCTGACGCGTGCAGCGCCGCTTCGGCGTCGGCGAGCCGGCTACATGCGCAGGAACGACGCGCCGTTGACGTCGATCACCGTGCCGCTCGCCATCTCGGCTTGCGGCGACGCGAGGAACACGATCGCCGCCGCGACGTCCTCGGCTGCGGCGACCTTGCCCAACGGGCTCTCCGCCCGGCGCGCCGCGCCCGCCTCGCCGGCGAGAGCCTCGGTCGCCATGTCGGTCTCGGTGAAGCCGGGTGCGACGGCGCTGACGGCGATCCCGCGCGGGCCCAGGGCGCGCGCCAGGGATTGGCCGAAGGCGACGATGCCGGCCTTGCTCGCTCCGTAGGCCGGCTGCTCGGGCTCGCCGCGGAACCCTCCTCGCGAGCTGACGTTGACGATCCGGCCTCCGGCGCCCATGTGGCGGACCGCGCACCAGCTCAGGTTGGCCGCGCCGACGAGGTTGACGTCGAGGGTGTGGCGCCACGCGTGCTGCCACTCCTCATACGAGGTCGCCTCGATCGGGTGGGCGACGAACACGCCCGCGTTGTTGACGAGCACGTCGATACTGCCGAACGCCGCGGCGACCTGCTCGGCCATCGCACGGACCGCGTCGGCATCGGCGAGGTCGGCGCCGGCGACGATGTGGCCCTCTCCCGGCAGCGCAGCGCAGACCGCCTCGGCCTGTTCGCGACGGACTCGGTAATGGACGGCGACGCGGTCGCCGGCCGCGGCGAAGGCGTGCGCGGTGGCTGCGCCGATACCGCGGGAGGCGCCGGTGATCAGGACGTTGCGCGGGCTCATTCCCACAGCGTAGGGCGGCGCTTCGAGTGACGATCAGACGCCCGTTCAACGCTCCCCGGCGACCGCTCAAGGGCCTCCTAGTCTTGCTCGCGTGCTGCAGATGATCCTGGCCGCTTCCTTCGCCGCGGTGCTCGTGGCCGTCTCCTCCTTGGCGGCGCGGCGCTGGGGACTTCGAACCGGCGGGATCGTCAGCGCATTCCCAGCGATTGTCGGTCCAGTTCTGGTCCTCGTCGCCGTCGAGCATGGGCCCGATGCTGCGGCGCGCAACGCCGAGGGGACTCTCCTCGGGCTGGTCGGCCTCGCCGCGTTCACCGCGGCGTACGGTCGAACGGCGTTGCGGGGCGGATGGATCCCCAGCCTTCTCATCGGATGGACGGCCGCCGCCGTCACCAGCGTTGCTGCCGCGTCGGCGGGCGCACGTGGCGGAGCACCGATCGGGCTGCTCGCGGCGAGCATCTCGCTGTGGCTCGCCCACCGCAGCCTCGCGTCCCAACCGGGTGATCCCGCCACGACCAGCGTCCCGCGTTCGGCAAGCGCCGGCACGAGCATCCTGAGCCGGATGGCGCTGACCGCCCTGATCGTCGTCGCGCTCACCGCTGCGGTCAGCCTGGTCGGGCCGCTTGCCGGCGGCATCCTCGCTGCGCTGCCGGTTCTGGCCTCGGTCCTCGCCGTCCTGACACATCGGGATGCGGGTGCGGAGGCGGCCATCGCGCTCCTGCGCGGCAGCCTGGCCGGCATGACGGGGTTCGTCGCCTTTTGCCAGATCGTCGCCGTGCTCATCACCCGCGCGCCGCTTGTGCCGGTGTTCGCAGGCGCCACCCTCGCGGCGGTTCTCGCGCAGGCCCCGGCGCTCCTTGCGCGCCAGGAAGCGCAGGCACACCACGGCCCGCGTGCGGGCTGATGATCTGGTCAGACGCCGGTGTCGGCCGAGGTGGTCAACGCGCGGAGTGAACGCGGCACTTCGTCCCCGCTCGGCAGTAGATGGTCACGCTGCGCCCATGCTCGGAGACAGCGTGGATCTTCGCGGCGGGTGTCCCCGTTCCCTCTTGTGCGCTGTAGCGAGGCGCAACGTAGGTGTGGTGAGGGGTGGCGATGATCACTGGGTTGCTGACCGTCCTCCATCCCCATACCAGGGGATCGCGGCTGGTTGTGCTCCCTGGGCCGTAAAGGCCGGTGACGGCGATCGCCCCGCTGAGACAGAACGCAGCGGCCGCCGTCGTGGCCGGGCGGTGGGCGACCTGGATGGGGATGACGTTGACCAGGATGTTGAACGTGCGCCCCAGCTTGCCGCCGGGGCGGTCGGCGTCGAGATCGGCGAGGTACTGCATGAACTCATCGCCGTACCGGCGCCGCCACGACCGGGGGTACAGCGTGAGCAGGAGTCGGCGCCGCAGGGACTTCATCGATCGCTGACCGCCATGCGTTGCAATCCCAGGCCGGCGAGGCGGGAGGACTCGGCAAGGCGTTGGGCGAGTACCTCGCGTCCACTGGTGGTGATGCGGTAGGGACAGCGGCGTTCGTCGGCTTCCAGCCGCTCGATGAGTCCCTCCCGCTCGAGCCGGGTCAACGCGGAGTAGAGAGAGTCCCCGGGCCAAGCGTCACACCAGCGAACTCCTTGACATCCTTGGTCAACGCGTACGCGTGCTTGTCGCCGCCCGCAAGGCTGGTGAGAACCAGCGTCGCGCGATCTGACAGCTGGTTAAGACCTCCCCCGAGAGCGCGTCGGGGCGAGCACGTCCCGATGGCCCGCAGCATCACACGACTTGTGCGTGCCCACCAGGTTCAAGGGTCGACTTTGGACGTCAACGCCTGCGTGCACGCGGCAAACCATACGCCCGCGGCGCATCCGTCCACACATTGTCTTTGACTATGACTCGCTTTTGGAGTTAATTTCGGACTCGGTGCACGGCGGGATCGCTAAGGTTCGTCGGCCGCCTGGGGCGAGGTCTGGCACCGGGCGGGCAGATCGGAGATAGTTGGGCCACTCTCGGATCAAATGAGGTCTGCCGTGCGGACGGACGCGTCGATCAGTGTCGGAAGGGGAGGGTGATGTCGCCGATCGCCCGAGGATTCCACGGACGTCGGCAGAGCGCGGAGTCGGGTCGCCTGCCCCCTGGGCAGTACCTCACGCTGGATTTCCCGGTTCTGTCGGCCGGGCCCACGCCGCACACTCCGACTGACCGTTGGAGCTTCTCGGTGGATGGCGCGGTGGAGACCGCCGTGTCATGGACCTGGGAGGAGTTCGTCGCGCTGCCGACCGAGAACATCACGGTCGACATCCATTGCGTGACGAAATGGTCAAAGCTCGCCACGACATGGCGCGGGGTGCCGGTTGAATCGTTGCTGGAGCGGGTGGCGACCTCGGCGCACTATCTGACCGCGTGGTCCGACGGTGGGTACACGACGAATCTCGCCCTCGCCGACGTGACCAGCGGCAAGGCGTGGGTCGCCTATGAGTACGACGGCGAGGCGCTCGAGCCCGAGCATGGTGGTCCGGCTCGGTTGCTCGTGCCGGCGCTGTACTTCTGGAAGAGCGCGAAGTGGGTGCGCGGGCTCCGGCTGACGACGGAGGACGAGCCCGGCTTCTGGGAGGGCTACGGCTACCACAACCATGGCGATCCGTGGCGGGAACAGCGGTATCAGGGCGACTGAGCTGGCAGGCGGCGACGGTTCGTGAGCTCGTCACCGAGACGTCGCGGACGCGCAGCATCGTGCTCAGTCTCCGTGGCTGGCCAGGCCATCTGGCCGGACAGCATGTCGATCTGCGCCTGACCGCCGAGGATGGCTACCAGGCGCAGCGCAGCTACTCGATCGCCTCCGCGCCCGAGGATCCGGATCTGGTGCTGACGGTTGCTCGTGTCGATGACGGTGAGGTGTCGCCATATCTGGTCGACGATCTGGCACCGGGTGACGAGCTCGAGGTCCGGGGCCCGATCGGTGGCTACTTCGCTTGGGAGGACCGGATGCCCGGCCCCGTGCTCCTGGTCGGCGGCGGCTCGGGCGTGGTGCCGCTGCGCTCGATGCTCCGTCATCACCGGGCGAGTCACAGCGCGGTCCAAACCCGGTTGATCTACTCGGTCCGCTCGCCCGAGGACGTCATCTATCGCGACGAGCTGGCGGACCTGGCCGGCGCCGACGCGATCGACGTGCGCCTGGCATTCACCCGCTCCTCGCCGCCGGAGTGGACTGGTCTGCGTGGGCGTCTTGACGCCGAGGTGCTCGGCGACCTGCGGTGGGGGTCCAGCCCGGATGCGCTGACGTTCGTCTGCGGTCCCAATGGCTTTGTCGAGTTCGTCGCGCAGTCCCTGGTGGCATCGGGCTGCGCGCCGGAGCAGATCAAGACCGAAAGGTTCGGGTGAGTCATGAATCCGCTTGACGGCAACGCGATCGCGGGTCCTCTGTCCAGCTTCTACGGCACCGAGATGACCGCGGCTGAGGGGATCTGCCGACACTGCGGGCACCCCGGCCGAGTCGCGCAGCTGCGCGTCTACGTCGGCGGACCGGGGACCGTGGCGCGTTGCCCGACCTGCGGGGAGGTGCTGCTCGTGGTCACCGAGATCCGAGAGCAGATCAGCGTCTTCTCGGAGGGGTTCGCGTTCGGCACCGTCGACTAGCGACGTGATCAGCCCGAGCAGACGACGGTCGTGGTCACCGAGCGAGGGCCGTCACCGAGATGTGAGGACGGGCGTTGTTGACGTAGCCCTTCGGGTTCCACAGCGCCGCCTCGTCCTCTGGCTGCGTCGCGGCCGAGGAGTCCCAGGCCCGGACGGCGATCCGATGCTCGCCGGGAGGGAGCTCGAGCACGATTCGCCAGTGTCGCCATGCCCAGCGCCCAAGATCATCGAGCAATTCGGCCTGACTCCAGCTGCGGCCGTCGTTGGTCGAGACGTCAACGCGAGCGACGTGGCGATCGCCCCCCGCGAACGCGTAGCCGCGGACCTCGACCGGTCCGGCCGCCACCTCGGCCCCATCCTCGGGGGAGAGGACGTCCGAGTTGAGAGCGACTAGACCGAGCGGCATCCCGACCCCGGGGCCCACGGTCTGCTCCGGGGCCAGCAAGCGGTAGACCACGTTCTGGAAGTAGCCCGGCCACGCCTCGGAGCGCACCTCAATGCGCGTGAGCCACTTGACGCTCCGCGCGCCGATGTATCCGGGCACGACGACTCGGACTGGAGCCCCGTGGACCGGAGGGAGAGGGCTTCCGTTCATCGCCCAGGCGAGCAGTACCTCGCGCCGGCGTGCCTTATCCAGCGGGACGGAGCCCCCGTAGAGCTGCGCGGGCTTCGCCTCGGGGCTGACGTCGGCACCCTCGAAGCCCACGTGCGCGGCACCGTCGCGCGCGCCGGCGAGCGCGAGGACATCGGCCAGCGCGACCCCGGTCCAGGTCGCGGTGCCGGTCGCTCCCGGCCCCCACGGCGCCTCGCCGGGGATGTCACGCACCTTGACCAGCCCTTCGCGCCGATTCCCCGCGCACTGGAGCGTCGCCGTCAGCGTTCGTTCCACAAACGCCTCGCGGAGCGTCGCCAGCGACAGCGTGAGTTCTCGTTCCACGAGCCCGCCGACGGTCAGTCGCCACGCATCCGGGTCAAGCGCCGGCACCGCCCCGTGACCACGGACGTAGAACGCATCGGTCGCGGTCACCGAGCTGATCAACGACCCCCGATCGGTCTCGGCGTTGAACGGTTCCTGCTCATGGACGATCAGCTCATCGCGCTTGCCAAATCGGGTCATGTCCTCGATTCTCGCGGTCTCCCACCCGGCACGCGAGTCAGCGGGACTGGATGCGCGTGTCGCTGATCACGGCGAATCGGAATTGACGCGGCCTGAGCCCCGGCAGCTGCCGGTCTAACCGCCGGCGACCATGAACGCGACCGTGTCGCCCGCAGCCAGCGGCAGCCACGGGTCGCGGGTGATCTGATCGCCGTTCAGGGCGGCCACGATGTGATCCTCAAGCCTCAGGCCGATCGCCTCGGCGACCTGTCCCAACGTCCAGGCGGCGACCTCCTGCTCGCGCGGCGCGCCTCCGGTCGCCAGTGTGCCGAAGCGCTGCACCCTGATCGCCGGCGCGGGCAGGCCGAGCGCCCGCTCGTAGTCGCTGCGTTCGTTGAGGTTGCGGACCGACGCCAGGTCCGGGTCGCCCTTGGACAGCCATCGATCGTCCAGCATCGCGGTCTCGTCGAGGCGGAGCACCTCGCACTCGTCAAACAGGAACGCCGGCTTGAGCTTGTCGGCGTCGATCAGCGCGTGCACCTTGGGCAACAGGTTCAGGCGATATCCGGCCGAGAGCGGCTGGCGAAAGCCGCCGAGGACCGGCAGCACGACGTCGACGTCGGCAGTGAATGCGCCCACCACCCGTCGGATGAACGCCGGGTGCAGCAGGGGGGCGTCGGTCGAGGAGACGAACGTCACGGCAGCGCGCTCATCGATCGCCTCCATCCCCGCCGCCAGGCCCTGCAGCGGACCGCGTCCTTCACGCGCGTCCGACACCACCTGCACGGAGCGGTCCAGCTCGGGCAACTCCTGATCCGGTGCCCGGACGACGACCACCGGGCCGTCCACCGTTCGCTTCGCCAGGCCGCTGACGCGGCGCAGCAGGCTCGAGCCGTGCCAGTCGAGCTCGGCCTTGGGCGAGCCCATGCGCGAGGACCTGCCGCCTGCCAGGATGATCGCCGCTGCGTCGAACATCGAGCGCGATCAGCTCTTGGCGGACGTGTGCGGGCGCTCGCCGACCCGGGCGTGGAAGCCGGTCCGTGACAGGGCCTTCGGGGGGGTCCCGCGCCGCGTCGCTCTCATCCCGCGTCTCGTCCTCTCATCTTCCGTCTTGTCCCTCTCGATCGCCGCAAGCGTGTCTGCGCGGTCATCCTGTCAGTCCCGCGACCGGGCACGACAGGTGTTGACCGAGCAACGCGGGTGCACCACGATTGAGTTGTGACGCTTACGAATATCGGACTGCGGCATCTCCGCGCGTTCGTGGTGCTCGCGGAAGAGCTGCACTTCGCTCGAGCGGCTGCGCAACTGCACGTGTCCCAGCCCGCGCTCTCGCAGACGATCCGGCAGCTCGAGCGCGACACCGGCTTACGACTGCTGGCGCGCACGACCAGGCGCGTCGAGCTGACCGCCGAGGGAGCGGAAGTGCGCGATGCGGCGATCGAGGTGCTCGCACAGTTCGATCAGCTGATGGTGCGGGCGCGGGAGACCGCGGCGGGCTCCCGCGGCCGCTTGTGCGTCGGTTACATCATCGGGGCGGCCGTCGACATCGTCCCCAGTCTGCTGCGCGTCCACTCCGAGCGGTGCCCGGAGGTCGTCGTGCGCACCACCGAGTTCGACTTCTCCCAGCCTGCGGTCGGCCTCGACGACGGTCGCAGCCACGTCGCGATCGTCAGACCTCCGATCGATCTTCCCGGCGCGAAGCTGATGACGCTGGTCAGCGAGCCACGCGTCGCGTGCCTGCCCGAGGGCCACGCCCTGGCCGATCGCAGCGAGGTGAGCATCCGCGAGCTGCTGGACGAGCCGATCATCGCGGCTCCCGGTGAGGGGAGCTGGCGCGACTACTGGCTGTGTTGCGAGTACCGGGACGGCGCCATGCCGCCCGTGGTGGGTGAGGCTGCGACGTTCGAAGCTGAGTTTCAGGCGGTCGCCAGCGGCCGCGGGATCAGTATCACCGCCGACGCCGCGGCACGCTTCTACGCCCGTCCGGGGCTGCGGTTCCCGCGGATCGTGGACATCCCACCGTGTGAAGTGGCGGTGGGACTGCCGCCGGACCCGACGCCCGCAGCGATCGCGTTCGCCGAGATCGCGGTCGCGACCCGAGGTGCCTCCGCCGAGGCCCCCGCGCGTGCCGGATACTGATAACCGCAGCAAATAAATCGGTCCGAAAAGATCATTTCCCCTCGGGCTGATCGAGCCTTAGCGTGCGGTGAGGTTCTACCGCGAAGGGGAGAGATGGCGACCCAACCCATACCCGAGTCCACGGTCTTCGAGGCTGGCCGACGTGCGCTCCTGGCGCGTCGCGACACCGGCCGTTCCGAGGAGGACATCGTCCTCACGAGGGCCCGCGGCTCGCTGGTCTGGGACGCCGGCGACCGGGAATACATCGACTGCACCTCACAGGCCTGGTCCAACAACCTCGGCGCAAACGACCCCCGGGTGATCGACGCGGCGATCGAGCAGCTGCGGGAGATCGCACATGTCCGTCCGGTGTACTCGTCACTGCCGCTGTTCGGGCTCTCGGCCAAGCTCGCGGAGATCGCCCCCGGTGGGCTTGATCGGGTCGCGTACTCGCTCCATGGCAGCACGGCGGTCGAAACCGCCATGAAGCTGGCCCTGCGCAACCGGCCGGATGCTCACAACATCCTCGTGCTCCAGGACGCGTACCACGGCCGCAGCCTCGCGACGATGGCCGCCAGCTGGCCTCATCCGGCCAACCCGTTCGGGGCGCTGCAGCCACGCTTCACGCGTATCCCGGCACCGAACCCCTACAGGCCTCGCCTCGGGCTTGACCCCGACGCCGACTCGCGGCTGTGCCTGGAGCTGTTGCGCGACACGATCCGCAAAGGGGTCGACGGTGGCGTTGCCGCGGTGATGATGGAGCCGGTCCAGGGCAACGGCGGTCACATCGAGTTTCCGCGCTCGTGGTATTCGGGCGTGCGCCGGATCTGCGACGAGGAGGGTGCGCTGCTCATCCTCGACGAGATCCAGACCGGTTTCGGGCGCCTGGGGGCGATGTGGGCTGCGGACTACTACGACGTCACGCCCGACATTCTGGTGTTCGGCAAAGCGGTTGGTGGTGGTTTTCCATTGGCCGGCGTGCTGGTCGCCGAGCACATCGAGGGTTTCGGGGCCGGCGATGACCAACTGACCTTCGGGGAGTGGCCGGCCTCGCTGGCGGCGGGCCTCGCCACGATCCAGGCGATCGAAGACGACGGTCTCTGCGCCCAGTCGCGCGACCGCGGGACGCATGCGACAACGCGCCTGCTCGAGATGCAGGGTCGCCACCCGCTGATCGGAGACGTCCGCTGCCCTGGGCTGATGGTGGCGATCGAGCTTGTCCGGGATAGGGACACCAGGGAACCCTCCCCCCTCGCGGCACGCGAGGTCGCCCGCCGATCGATCCAGCGTGGCGTCCTGTTCGGAGAAAGCCGCTACGCGGGCCTCGGCGACATCATCAAGATCAAGCCGCCGCTCGACATCCCGTACGAGCAACTCGATCGTGCACTGGACGTGCTGGACGAGGTCATCGGCGAGCTGGAAGCCGAGGGCGTTTCCTGAGCGCAGGCCTCGGACGAACCGCACCGGCTTCGGACCGACCGACTGGTCGCCCGCCGGCGCCAGAGCTCGTCGGTTTTTAATCGAAGGAGAGGAAGAGATGAGATCCCATGAGGCGATCCAAGATCGCCGTGCTGAATGCCGCGCCCAACTCGTCGAGTCACTGACACCTGTGACAGTGAGGGAGGTGACGGGATGACCGCCGTCGATCCAGCGCAGCACGCGCCAGTCGCACCGGCGCCTGACGAACAGGCACGGGACGCCATCGACCTGGAGCAGTTCGGCTATCAGCAGGAGCTGCGACGCGCCATCAGCCCGCTCGCATCGCTGGCCGTCGCCTTCTCGATGATCAGCGTGTCGACCGGGGTGTTTGCGCTGTTCGCCATCCCGTTCACGACAGTCGGTGGATGGGGCATCTGGCTGTGGCTCCCGGTTGCCGCCGGGTTGATGTGCATCTGCGCGGTCTACTCCCACGTCGGTGCGCGCATCCCCCTGACCGGCTATGCCTATCAGTGGAACAGCCGCCTCGTCGGCTCGAGCTATGGCTGGTTCACCGGCTGGAGCTGCTTCCTGGCGTTCGTCACCGGTACCGCATCTGTGGCAATCACCATCTCGGTCGTGTTCGCGCCCGAGTTCTGGCATGACCCCAGCAAGGCGAACGTCGTCCTCCTCGCCGGCATCGTGACGGCGGTGGCGCTCGTCCTGAACCTGATCAGCATCCGGGCGACTGCCGTCGTCAACAACTTCGGCGTGACCTTCGAGCTCGCCGGCTCGCTGATCGCGGCGGCGATCCTGTTCATCGGCGCGATCTTCTTCTTCAAGCACTCCGCCGGTCCCAGCGCCCTGTTCCAGAGCGGTCCGGTCGGAGGCGGCAGCATCACCGTGACGGCCGTCGGGCTCGCGGCGCTGCTGCCTGTCTTCGTCCTGCTCGGCTGGGAGGGCGCGGCCGATCTGGCCGAGGAGACCGAGGACCCGCGGCGCTCAACGCCGTACGCAATGCTGCGCGCGAACTGGCTCTCGATCGGCACGAGCATCGTGATGATCATCTGCTTCGCGATCGCGATCCCTCGAGGCATCCCGGCCATGATCAACCAGCCGGAGAACCCTCTCTTCTACATCTTCCGACAGCAGGTGGGAAGCGGCGCTGTGACCGCGCTCAAGGTCGTCGTTTTCATCGCCATGTTCTCCGCCCTGTTGGCAAACATGGCAGTCGGGACCCGCATGACCTTCTCGCTGGCACGCGACGGGATGCTCCCGTTCTCACGTCAGCTCGCCTGGGTCAATCCGCGGACCCAGACGCCGATGGTCGCGATCGTCGTGGTCGCGGGCCTGTCATTCGCGGTCAACTTCTTCTCGACCGGAATCGAGAACCGGGTGGTCTCCATCACCGCCGTCTGTTACTACGCGACGTACGCGCTGACCACGGTCGCCACGCTCTGGGCATCGCGGCGCGGACGGCTACCGGACACCTATCCGGGCGGATTCAGCCTCGGGCGGTGGCTGGCGCCGCTCGCGATCGTCGGCGTCGTCTTCGCGGCCGTCATCGTCATCGACGAAACCGTCCCAACCGCGAACCACATCACAGCTGAGTACACCGGCGGCGCGCTGATGCTCGGGGTGCTGTGGTGGCTGCTGTACCTGCGTCCGCGGCTGGCCGCGGGGACCGTCGGGATCGGGCGTGGGAAGAGGGAGGACCCGCGCTGAGTTCAACCTGCGGGTTATAGCCGTCTGATGACGAGCGCCACGGCGAGCACGACCATCGCCATCCACAGTGCTGAGAGGGCGCCCTCCAGCGGAGCGAGCACGCGCTTGGTGTCGATCTCGAGCACCTGACCGCCGCGGAGGGTCTGGCGGCCGGTCACCGAGATGGTCCGGCGCCGGAGCTCGCGCGCAGGGGTTGACAGCCGCCGCTGAGCAAGGCTGATCAGACAGCAGGCGAGCGCCACCAGCACCGCGTCGATCCGCACGTTCAGCGCTTCCACGAACCACCCGGTGAACGCGGGAAAGCCGCCCCAGGCCACGGCGAACCAGAGGTCGGTATGAAAGCGACCCTCGAATAGCTCCAGGTTGTAGGCGAGCGCCAGGAAGGCGCCCACCGCCACGAGGGGGATCAGCCACGCGGAGACGATCACCGCGCCGACGATTCCGATCGCCACCGCGCCTCCGAGCCCCACCGCGGCCAGCGCGACCAGTCCGGTGCGTGACAGCCGTGTGCCCAGCGGCCGGCCGGCCAACTCGTCCAGAGCGTGGCAGGCGACGCCAAGAGCAAGGAAGAAGGCGCCCAGCGCCGCTCCCAGTCGCCACAGCACGAACGTCGGCGCCAGCGCGGCACCAATCGCCACGTAGCTGAGGTGCCACGCGGTGTAGGGCGGGTGCAGAATGGTCACCAGGTCGCGCCACCCGCCGGGCGACAGCGCGTAGAACGCCGGGCGCGGCGCTGCGGGCCTATCGACGTGAAGCGCCGTCTCGGACCCCCGTGAGCAGAATTCCGGAGCCGAAACTCAGATCACGCTGACTCGCCTGGGCGATCCCGGCGCCGCCCCACATGGCAGGCAGGTCCGGCTCGGTCGCGTGAAATTGCTCGATGTTCGGGCCTAAGAACCGCCCGACGTCATACCAGTCTCTTGAGACGGCGCGGCCGAGCAGCGGCAGCCCGGCCCGGGTGTGGGCCCGCCAGAGCGCTCGAAGCGTCGGATCGCCGGGCACTCCGAACTCGATCATCGCGATCCGCCCGCCCGGTGCGACGACGCGGGCGAGCTCGCGCATCGTCGCCGCGGGGTCGTCGACGTAGCGCAGCAGATATGTGAACGACAATGCATCAAACTCACCGTCGGCGAACGGCAGCGCCTCCGCCTCACCCGGCATGAACGACAGCCGCCCGGCCAGTTCCGGGGTGCGCTGAAGCCGAGTCTGGGCGCCGGCGAGCATGGACTCGCTCTGGTCCAGCCCGACGACCTCAGCCCCTCGAGCTGCGAGCGCGAAGGCGACCATCCCAGTGCCGGTGGCTACATCGAGGATCCGCATCCCCGGCTGCGGGTCGACGGCATCGACCAGTGTCCGTCGCCACCGTGGGTCCTGTCCGAAGCTCATCACCGCACCGACCCTGTCGTAGCTGTCGGCGAGCCCACGAAACAGCTGCACGGCATGGCGCTTACGAAGCGAAGACATCGACCGTTGAGAGCGTACGAGGTCCGGGAGAGCCTCTCATTCCGGGCGCGTCCAGGCTCTACCGGTTAGCCCCCGCATCGAACCCGGCCGACCACTGACGAGCGTAAGCTGGAGGTTCCCATGGCGGCGACTCGGTCTTTCATGGGGTCCGTTATTCCCACAGACGCCAGCGTCGGGACGATCCTTCCCGCTCCCTGGTGGGCCCTCCAGTTGACGAGCGTGCGAGGGGTTCCTCTGGTACCGGGTCACCCGACCCGCTGAGGGCGCATGATCGAGATCCCGCACCGGCTGCGTTGCAGCGTCGAGCAGGACATTGATCCCTCGCGCCACGCCTGGCTTGCGCGGCTGCCTGAGCAGATCGCCCAGCTGACCGTGAGCTGGTCTTTGGTGGTCGGCGAACCGCTGCTGCCCGGTGGGCAGTGCGCGTGGGTGGCGCCCGCCCGGGATCGGGCGGGCCACGAGCTCGTGCTGAAACTGGGCTGGCGACACCCCGAGGCCGAACACGAAGCTGACGCGTTGCGCCTCTGGGACGGGGACGGTGCGGTCCGGTGCGTGGCCGAGGGGATCTCCGAGGACACGATCGCGTTGCTGCTCGAGCGCTGCTTGCCCGGCACGCCACTCAAGAGTGCTCTGCCCGAACCAGACCAGGACGTCGTGCTCACGGCGCTACTGCGCCGACTGTGGGGCCGCCAGCCGCCTGCGGGTCACCCCTTCCGGCCGCTGCAGGTGATCTGCGACGCGTGGGCCGACAGCTTTGAGCGTGACTTCGAGACCGACGATGGCGGGCTCGCTCCGGCGCTCGCCGGTGACGCGATCGCGCTGCTGCATGAGCTGCCTCGCAACGCCAGCCCCTCGGTGCTGTTGTGCACCGACCTGCATGCTGAGAACGTCCTCGCCGCCGAGCGGGAGCCATGGCTGGCGATCGATCCCAAGCCGTTCATCGGCGACCCCGCCTTCGACGCCATCCAGCACATGCTCAACTGCCGCGGACGCCTTGCCAGCGATCCCCCCGCACTCGCGCGCCGGATGGCCGACCTGCTCGAGCTCGACTCCGAGCGGGTCGAGCTCTGGCTGTTCGCGCGCTGCGCCCAGGAGGCGCTGAACGACCCGACCATGCGGGCAATCGCCGCGCTCCTGGCGCCGTGAACCGGCTCACGGCCGGGTCGTCAACAAGATCTTGATGCCGTGGTTCGTCCAGCCAGGCTTGACGGCACGTCTTCAGTAACGCGCGCCGTCGACCAGGCACACCCTCACTCGCACGCGCGAGGGTTCAATGCGTCGAGCACCCAATCGTCCTGCGGGAGACCCGCAAGCCCGTTATCGCTGCGGTACAGCCTGCATTTCAGGCCGAAGTCGGTCCGACGCTCGGCCCCTGGCTCGACGTCTCGTCCGTCGATGCGGAGCGTCGGCGAGCCCAGGAAGCGCTCCCGCTTGGCCGCCGCGGCGTCAGGCACGTCGACCAGCTCAACCGCACTTGACACGCCGGCCCGCTTGAGGAGCTGGCGCAGGTGCGGCAGCAGCGTTTCGTGATTCGGGCAGCCCTCCAAGTAGAGCACCTCGATCTTCACGACAGCAGACCATGGCCGGTGCTCGCCCGGCCGGGCCTCAACATCCCGCTCCGTCCACGCGACCGCATGCCGCGACGTGCTCCGCGTTGCCGTGCAAGAGCGCTCGACCCAGCTCGATGACCGCCGCGACCCGATTGTCCGCGAGTCGGTAGTGGACGGTGCGGTGCTCGCGACGGGTCGCGACGAATCCGCACCAGCGCAAACACGCGAGATGGTTTGAGACCTTCGACTGCGGCTCCCCCAACAGCGACACCAATTCCCCCACCGACCGCTCGCGATCCGCGATCAGATCGAGCGCCCGCAGCCGGGTTCGATCGCCGAGCACACGGAAGTACTTCGCCAGCAGATCAGCCTCGGATGGCGCGTCCGGGAGCCGAAACGGCGCGCTGAGAGTCGCGGGCTCCATGCGGAGGGACTATACAGTTGTTTCTGATTTCAGCCGATTCTGATACGTTGTCGCGATGGCCACGGCAACGGCCATCCCCACGGCCCGCTGCGGGCCGGTGCTCGAGCCTGATGACTGAACCCAACCAGCTGATGACGGTCGGGCAGCTGGCCGTGCGGACGGGGCTGTCGATCAAGTCCATCCGAGAGCTCGAGGGGCGCGGTCTGATCTACACCGCGGGACGCAGCCCGGCGAACTATCGCCTGTTCGACGAGTCGGCACTCTGGTGCGCGCAGGTGATTGGGAGCCTGCGCTCGCTGGGACTGACGATCAAGGAGATCGAGCAACTCGCGGGCGTCTACCTCGATCGACCGGACGAACCGATCGGACCCCACCTGGCCGCACTCGTGGAGCGTGCCGAGCAACGGATAGAGGAGCGCATCCGTGACCTCGAGCAGATCCGGGAACGTATCCGTCGCTTTCGTAGCGAGCGCCGAGATGTGCTCGGCGGGGCGGCGGCGAACGAGCTGACCGCATCCGATCCGCGTAGACGGTCGGGTTCGCTTGACTCTGCCCCTGGGGTGAGGCCATACGCTCGCCCGCATGATCAGCATCCACGCGCATAACGGACTCGCCTCCCCGCCCAAAAACGGACACTCGCGAGCAATCGGCAGGCTCGGCACAACGGCGCGAGTGCTCGTTGGGATGGCTCTGCTCGCAGTCGGCGTCGTGTACGCCGCAGGCCCGAGCGCCTGGTGGCAGCTGGGTCTCGGCCTAGTGGGCCTGCCGGCGGCATTGACCGCGGCCCAGCTCGTCCGCCTGTCGTTCACCAAGCGTGTACTCAGACAGAGCAATCACGCGGCCCTCTGCATCAACTGCGCGGTCCTGACCGCGCTGCTGGTCTCATCGGCGACGCGCAACGCCACGCTCGTGTCCCTCGGCGCCTCGCTGCTGCTCTCCGCGGTGCGCGGCTACAGCGGCTGCGAGAGCCTGGCGATCTCCAACTGGCTGCTGCGCCGCGACGACCAGGTCGGATGCCTGCTGTTCTCACCCCTGGACCGGCTCGAGAGCCGCCGCTCCGACCAGTCGCATCGCGGACGGAGTCGGCACTTCTGAGAAAGGGGTCCGGGGGGCGGTCATGCTGGTGGCTGTGGCCTTCAGTTCCTGGACAGCGTCGGGGTCGAAGTCGCCGTCGCGACCCATGCATCCGGAGCGGTCCCCGGAATCGTGAAAGGGGGTGTCGGCGGTCTGCGGCGTCCTCCGCGCCTTGACTGCGCGCGGATCGACTCGCGGGTGACTCACGATCCTGAAGCGCCCGGGATCCACCGACGACGACCTACAGGTATCAACGCCCGGCGGTGGCCGGGCGCGTCACGGCAGCAGATGCTTGGAAGCAGTGTTCCAAGCTCTGGTGCTTGTGTTCACGCGGGCATGTGGATGGGCGCCGGTGAGTGTCACTAGCCGGTGCACCGTCGCCGGCCCGCCAGTCAACAGGTTGTAGGTGCTGTAGCGCATCGTGATGAACCCACCGCCGCCCAGCTGGATGACAAGCCCGAGCGGGATGTCGGTGCGGGGCGCGATGTAGTAGTCATCGCGGGTCTTGGGGATCTGTCCGGGGCCTGAGACCTCGATCGCTGCGTGCCCGTCGAACGTCGTGCTGCGCACGGCGGGGTGGGCTGAGCGCAGGATCGCGAGTGCGGCTGTGCGCAGGTTGAACGGGGGACGATGCTGCAGGGCGCTGAACGGGACCACCTCGAGGGTGTGCCCGGAGGCGAAGAATGTGTCACGTTTGGTGCGCAGTGCGCGCAGTTGCGCTGCGGTGATCGTGGTGGGGCGCGCTTTATACCAGTGCGTTGTCAGCCGGTAGCGGCCGTCGTTGAGCCGGCGGACCGTGTAGGGGGGTGGGCCCTCGCCCGCGTAGATCTCGTTACGGCGAGCGTCGAACAGCTGAGTTCGCCCGTTGACCGTCGCGGTCTCAGACACGTGACCGTCCTGCGAGTAGATGTAGCGCTGGTTGTAGGGAGGCGTCGTTTGCTCCCAGATCGCGTTGTGTGAGCGATCGACGATCTTGTGCGGGTTGCCCTCCGTGATCGTGTAGACGGAGTGCAGGACGGCGTCCGGAGCGACCGCGAGGCGAGCGGCCGCGCCACGCAGCACCATGCGCGCCTCACGGGCGCTCACGACTCCGGAGCTCGAGCCTGACGTGGTGATCACCACTGCGGCCACGACCGCTGCCGCGGTAGCGACGGCGGCCGCGATCGCAAGCGACGCAAGTCGCGGGCGGATTGCCGCAACGGGCCGCCGCCAGACGCCGCGGTCACTCTCGTGTCGGGTGTACGCCTGAGCGAGCAGCGCGCCCAGCTCATCAAGGATGGGAAGGTCGTCAAGCGTCTGGTCAGACATGGGTTTCCTCCATGACGTGCGCCAGTGCAGGTGTCTGGCGAAGAGAACGAAGCGCCCGGCTGACCCGAGCGCGGGCGGTCTGCTCGGTGATCCCCAAGCCGGTCGCGATCTCGTGATAGGACCGCTCCTCGATCACCCGCAGCTGCAGCACCTCACGATCCTGCGCGGGCAATCCGGCCAAAGCCTCCCCCACTGCCTCTCGCAGCTGACGGTTGGCGGCAAGCTCCTCAATACGGTCGTACTCCTCATCGGTCAACGGACGGCGATCGACACCCAGCCGGGCCAGAGCGCGCTGCTCGGCATAGCCGCGGCGGTAGAAGTCCGTCAGCCGCCGGCGCGCGATCCCATACAGCCAAGCGCGCGCGGCCTCGTCATCCGCGCCACGGAACTGGCGGCGATCCGCGAACGCCGCAGCAAAGGTCTCCGCCAACAGATCGACCGCAACCTCAGGCTCGAAGGTCCGCCGCGCGAGGAACGCCAACAACACCGCAGCGTTGCGGTCATACAGGCGGGTCAGATCAGCGGAATCAAGACGCATCAGAGTCAGACGATCGCTTCATCATCCAGGTAGGCGCACAACGCCAAATTCTGTGACCATCACCGCCTCGACCCCGACGCCCTACTTGGAGCCAACGGCCAGCGCGCGACCCCCGGTCACTGGCCCGGATGATCGCGTTGCCGCGGCAGCGCTTATCCGTGGTGCTGATCAGGCCGATTGCAGCAGCGCGGCCGAGAGTGCCCGCTTGGGCGACTAGGCGGAAGCCGGCGCCGGGCTGGGAGAATGCATCGATGAGCGGTGGTTGGCGCGCCGACGCCGAGCGGATCTTGAGCGACATGCAGGCGAAGGTGTCTGCGCGTGACCTCCCCGCTCTGCTTGAGCTCTTCGAGGACCCTGCCGTTCTCATCGGCACAGCCGGCGACGGGCGCACGCCCGAAGCGCGCGAGGCCTATCTAGAAGCGATCGCCACGCACGCTGCTGCGCTGCGGTGGGATTGGCGTGAAACTGTTCTGTTCTACGAATCCGAGGATGCGCTCGGGTTTGCAGCGTTTGGTGACGTGCTACTCGTTGAGGGCGTCCGAGAGGTGCGAGCGCCGATCCGTGGGACGTTTTTCGCGGTCCGCGCGGACGGCGCCTGGCGGCTGCGGCAGTTCCATGGATCGATTCCGCAGTCGCCGAACTAAACCGTCTACGACCCCGACCGGGGATGAGTGCGCCTTGCAGTCCAAGGACTCGTTGCCCCTCGTGATGCCGGCCAACCGAAACCAGGGCCTTGCAGGGGTTTCCTGCGATGCCGGAGGAGGGACTCGAACCCCCGACACGCGGATTATGATTCCGCTGCTCTAACCGACTGAGCTACTCCGGCGGGGACGCGCAGTCTAGTGCTAGCCCGACAGCCAGCAGCTCCAGTGCTCGAGGGTGCGGAAGCCGAGGCGCTGGTACACGGTGTGGCCGGCGGGGGTCGACTGCAGCCACACGAACCGCGCGCCGGCGTCGAAGCCGACATCGACCGCGCGGGCGGTGATCGCCGCTCCGTAGCCGTGGCCGCGGTGCTCGGGTGCGGTGGCGACGTTGAAGACGGCGGTGGTGCCGCCCGAGGTCATTGAGAGGCTGGTGGTCACCGGCTCGCCGTCGACCTCGCCGAGGTGCAGCTGGGTGCCGGGCAGCATCAGCGCGGCCTCGCTGACGGTGTCGAAGACGTCTGCGGGCACGCCGAAGGCTCGCTCGGCGACCCGGCCGTGCACGCCGAGCTCTGCGTCGTCGAGTCGCCGGATGCGCAGCTCCGGGACGTCGGGGGCGATGACGGGCCGGATCGTCGCCATCAGCGGGATCAGCTCATCGGTCGCGATCAGGGCCCAGGCCCGCGCGATGCGCGTGGCGCTCTCGCGTCCCGCGGGCCGGGCGAGCAGTGCGAACGGGACACCCGCCGCGCGCACCTCGTCGAGCGAGCGTTCGATCACCGCCGGGACCGCGGTCTCGTCGAAAGCACACACGCCGTTCATGGTCGGCACCGGCAACCCGGTGACGAAGGCCCGCGCCTCGGGTGGGCCTGACGCCCAGCCACCGGGCAGCGCCACCGCCAGTGCCTCGCCGTTGGCCTCCAGAGCGCGCGCCACCGTGTCGGCATCCGGCAGCGGCTCGGTCATACCCGAGATCTTCGCACCCGCTCCGGCGCCGTATGATCGGGCGCCGGATGCCCGACCTCGCGCCCGCCGTGCAGACGATCCTCACCCGGAGCCTGGCCGTCGCTCCCGGCGATGAGGTGCTCGTCATCGTCGACCCCGAGACGCTCCCGATCGGTCAGGCGCTGCGCGACGGCGCTCGTGCGCTCGGCGCCGAGGTGTCACTTGCCGCGATGGATCAGCGCGCCTCGCACGGTGCCGAGCCGCCGCGCCCGATCGCCGCCGCGATGGCCGCCTGCGACGTGTTCATCGCACCGACGACGAAGTCGCTCAGTCACACACAAGCGCGATCGCGGGCATCGGCCGCGGGGGCGCGCGGCGCGACGATGCCCGGGGTGACCGCGGAGATGCTCGAGCGGGTCATGGCCGGCGACTACGAGCGGATGGTCGAGCGGTCACGGACCGTGAGCGCGCTGCTGGACTCCGCCGCGCAGGCGCGCGTCACCTGTGCGCGCGGGACCGACGTCACGCTCGAGCTCAGCGGTCGCGCGGGCCTGGCCGACGATGGCGTGCTGCGCGAGCCGGGTGCATTCGGGAACCTGCCCGCCGGGGAGGGGTTCATCGCGCCGCTGAGCGGGACCGGGACGATCGTCGCCTCGAGCCTCGCCGGGCTCGGGGTCTCCGAGGACCCGGCGCGCCTCACCATGGAGGATGGCCAGCTGGTCGCGGCCGAGCGCGGCGGCGGCCCCGAACTGCTCGCCGAGCTGCGGGCCCACGGCGAGCTCGGCACGAACCTCGCCGAGCTGGGTGTCGGTACCAACGAGTCGGCGATGCTCACCGGCAACGTGCTCGAGGACGAGAAGATCCTCGGCTCCGTCCACCTGGCGTTCGGCGCGAGCGCCGGAATCGGAGGGACGGTGTCGGTCCCGATCCATCTCGATGTCGTCGTGATCGAAGCGTCGCTCGAGATCGACGGGCGACGGGTGCTCGACGCCGGTCGCTACCTGCTCTGAGCTCTCGCCGACAGCGATCCGCCCGCCCGTGACGACGCTGCTCGCCTACCCGAACGTCTCCGAAGGACGCGACGCGGACGTGGTGGCCGCCATCGCCGACGCGTTCGGACCCGGGCTGCTCGACGTGCACACGGACGCCGACCACCACCGCAGCGCCTACACGCTCGCGGGCGCGCCCGGGGAACTGGCCGCGGCAGTGATGGACGGCGCCGCGCGCGTCGTGCAACTCGTCGCGCTCGGCGGGCACGACGGCGTCCACCCGCGAGTCGGGGCCGTGGACGTCGCGCCGATCATCCACCTCACCGCGCAGGACCGCGGGGCCGCCAGCGCGGAGGCGCTGCTGCTCGCCGACCGGCTCGGCGAGGAGCTCGCGCTCCCGGTCTTCCTGTACGGCGAGCTCGCCGGCGGCCGTACCCGTGCCGGGCTGCGGCGCGGGGGAGTCGAGGCCCTCTCTGCACGGATGCGCTTCGGCGAGCTGGTGCCCGACTTCGGCCCGCGCGTCCCCCATCCGAGTGCGGGCGCCGTGCTCGTCGCCGCGCGAGCCCCGCTGGTGGCCTTCAACCTGGTGCTCGAGCCCCCCGCCGGCCTGGAACAGGCCCGCGCGATCGCCGCCCGCATCCGCGAGGGCGGCCCGGAAGGACTCGCCGCGGTCCGCGCGATCGGCGTGGCCCTCTCACGCCGCGGTCTCGCGCAGGTCTCCACCAACATCGACGACCCTGAGTGCACAACACCGGCCCAGGTGCTTGCAGCGGTCGGCCGTCATGCGACGGTCGCGGAGGCCGAGCTCGTCGGCCTCGCGCCTGCGGCCGCGCTCGCGGATTGGCCGGCGGAGCTCGAGCTGGGAGGACGGGCGACAATCGAGAATATGCTCGCCCGGCGCGCGACCGCTTAAACTGAGACGCTCGATGGCTCAGACCAAGCGCAAGCGCCAGACCAAACATCGCGGCAACGCCGCCGGGTCGGTCACCTCGCGCGGCCGGACGAGCCGCCCGCCGACCGAGAAGGAGCGCAAGTCGCGGACGCGCGAGGAGGCCCGTCAGGAGCGGCTGAACCGCAAGCCGACCTGGAAGTCGATGGTCCAGCGCGCCGCGCTTGCCTCCGTGCTGATGTTCATCCTGCTGCTGGTGCTCGGCAAGGGCCACAACGTCCTCTACGCGGTCGCGTTCGGCCTGCTCGCGTTCGCGCTCTACGTGCCGGCCGGGTACTACCTCGAGATGTTCGTCTGGCGGCGGCGGATGAGAAAACAGGGAAAGCCGATCACGTGACGGTCGACGCCCGCATGTTCACCGTTGGTCCGGTCCAGGAGAATGCGTACATCGTGCGCCTCCCGGGCGCGAGGAGCGCAGTGATGGTCGATCCCGGCGAAGAAGGGCCGCGGCTGCTTGAGGCACTGCGAGCGCTCGAGATCGACGAGCTGGAGGCGATCCTGCTCACGCACACGCATTTCGACCACATCGGCGCGGTCGCCGAGGTCGCGCGCGCGACGGGTGCCCCGGTCTACGTGCCCGAGCGCGAGGTCGAGATGCTCCGCGACCCAAATGCCTACATGCGGCTGCCCGGCTTCGGGCCGTTCGAGGGCTATGAGGCCGACCACACCGTTGTCGGCGGCGAGACGCTCGAGCTCGCCGGACTCCCCTTTGACGTCCAGTTCGTCCCCGGACACTCGATCGGTCACGTGAGCTACGGGCTGCCCGACCATGGCGCCTTGTTCAGCGGCGACGTCCTGTTCCAGGGCTCTGTCGGACGGGTCGATCTGCCGGGAGGCGACTGGCCGACGCTCGAAGCGTCGATCGGCCGGCTGCTTGAGGCCTACCCGGACGAGATGGTCGTCCACCCGGGCCACATGGGTCTGACCACGCTCGGCAGCGAGCGAGCGAACAATCCGTTCCTGCGCGAGCTCGCGCACGACGGCTGACGCGAGCCGTCACACGATGAGCTCGCTCCAGGCCCCTCGGGGAACATTCGATGTGCTGCCCGCCGACGCGGAGCGGCGCGCCGTGCTCGAAGAACACGTCGCGCGGATTCTCGGTGGCGCGGGCTACGGCCGGATCGAGACGCCGGTGTTCGAGGCGACCGAGCTGTTCAGCCGCGGCGTCGGCGAGGCCACCGACATCGTCCGGAAGGAGATGTACACGTTCGACGACGGTGGCGGACGCTCGCTGACGCTCCGTCCAGAGGGGACCGCGCCGGTGTGCCGCGCGTACCTCGAGCACGGCATGCACAAGCTCCCGCAGCCGGTGAAGCTCTGGTACCTCGAGTCGTTCTTCCGCGCCGAGGCGCCTCAGCTCGGGCGCTATCGCCAGTTCTGGCAGATCGGAGCCGAGGTGATCGGCGCCGCGGGCCCTGAGACCGACGCCGAGCTGATCATCCTGCTCGCTGACATCTACGAGGTGATCGGCGCACGGGACACGCGGCTGCGGCTGTCGAGCCTTGGCACCCCGGCCACGCGCGTGGAGTACCGCGAGGAGCTCACCGCCTTCCTGCGCGCGCACGAGAACGAGCTCTCGCCCGAGGTCGTCGCCCGCATCGACCTCAACCCGATGCGTGCCTTCGACGCCTCTGACGAGCGCACCCGCGGCACGATGGCGGACGCCCCGCTGCTGCTCGACCGTCTCGAGCCCGAGGACGCCGAGCACTTCGCCAGGGTGCGTGAGCTGCTCGACGACGCCGACGTCGCCTACGAGCTTGACCCGACGCTCGTGCGCGGCCTCGACTACTACACCCGGACCGTGTTCGAGTTCGTCTCCGACGCCCTCGGTGCCCAGTCCGGCGTCGGCGGTGGAGGGCGCTACGACGGGCTGATGGAGCAGATCGGCGGCGCACCGACGCCCGCCTGCGGCTGGGCATCGGGCGTGGAGCGGATCCTGCTCGCCGCCGGCGAGGTGCCGACCGCGCCGCGGCCGACCGACCTGTTCGTCGCGCTCGCCGGGCGCGAGGCGGCAGCCGCACGCGCGGGCTTCGAGCTCGCCAACGAGGCCCGCCACGCGGGACTCGCCGCGCGCATGGAGCTCGCCGGGCGCTCGCTGAAGGGCCAGCTCAAATACGCCGATCGGATCGGGGCGCGCTACGTTGCGATCATCTCCGATGACCCGCTGGCAAGCCTGAAGAACATGGAATCCGGTGAGCAGATCGAGCTCGAGCGCAGCGCGGTGATCGCCGCGGTTCTGCGCGGTGAGCGTCTGTGAGCGACACGATGCGCGCGCCACGTCCCAACCGCTATCGCGATGCCTGGGCAGGCGAGCTCGACGCCGATCGCGCCGGGCAGGAGGCGCGCGTCTCGGGCTGGGTGCACCGCCGCCGGGATCACGGCGGGCTCATCTTCATCGACGTGCGGGACCGCACCGGGATCCTGCAACTCGTCTTCCATCCCGAGAGCGCCCCGGAGGTGCACGCCGAAGCGCACAAACTGCGCTCCGAGGACGTGATCACCGTCACCGGTCAGGTTCGGCGCCGGGCGCCTGAGAACGTCAACCCGAACCTCGCGACCGGCGAGATCGAGCTCGGGGTGGCGGCGCTCGAGATCCTCGCCGACGCCGAGACGCCCCCGTTCCAGATCGACGACGATGGGGCGGGCGGGGAGGTCAACGAGGAGCTGCGCCTGCGCCACCGTCCGCTCGACCTGCGCCGCGCGTCGATGCAGGAGGCGCTCGTGCTGCGCCATTGGATCGTTCGCGCGATGCGCGGCGTGCTGGAGGACCGCAACTTCCTGGAGGTCGAGACGCCGTACCTGACGCGCTCGACTCCCGAGGGTGCCCGGGACTTCCTGGTGCCCGCCCGCACCGGGGGTGGGCGGGGCGGTCTCTTCTATGCGCTGCCGCAATCCCCCCAGCTGTTCAAGCAGCTGCTGATGATCGGCGGGCTGGAGCGCTACTACCAGATCGCGCGCTGCTTCCGCGACGAGGACTCCCGCGCAGACCGGCTGCCCGAGTTCACCCAGCTCGACATCGAGATGGGGTTCGTCGAGGAGGACGACGTCATCGAGCTGATGGAGGCGGTGATGACGGCGGTGTTCGCGACGGTCGACTTCCCCGTCCCGCCCGCCCCCTGGCCGCAGATGACCCACGCCGAGGCGATGAGCCGGTTCGGCTCCGACCGTCCCGACACGCGCTTCGGGCTGGAGCTGCACGACCTCGGAGGGGCGGTGGCACAGACCGAGTTCAAGGTGTTCGCCGGGACGATCGCGTCCGGCGGGGTGGTGCGTGGGATCAACGCGGGCGCGCGTGAGCTGCCCCGCTCGGAACTCGACGCGCTCACCGACTACGTCAAGCGCTACGGGGCCAAGGGGCTCGTGTGGGCGTTCGTCGAGGGAGTGGGTGGGGACCCGAGCTGGCGCTCGCCGGTGGCGAAGTTCCTCTCCACGGCCGAGATCGCGGCGGTGAACGAGCGGCTCGGAGCCTCCGTGGGCGACGTGCTGTTCATCGTCGCCGACACCGCCGAGGTGGCGGCGGCGTCGCTCGGCGCGCTGCGGCTGGAGCTCTCACGGCGCTTCTCGCTCGTCCCCGAGGGCGTCCACGACGTGCGCTGGATCGTCCGCTTCCCGATGTTCCACTACTCGCCCGACGAGGATCGCTGGGACGCCGAGCACCACCCGTTCACCGCGCCCGCGACGGCCTCGGGAGAGCCCGCCGGTGTCGCCGACCTCGACGATGCCGCGACGCTGCTCTCCCGCTCCTATGACCTCGTGCTCGATGGCAATGAGATCGGTGGCGGCTCGATCCGCAACCATCGTCTCGATGTGCAGCGCCGCGTGTTCGAGCTGATCGGGATCAGCGACGACGAGGCGGAGGCGCGCTTCGGGTTCCTGCTCGACGCGCTGCGCTACGGCGCCCCGCCGCACGGCGGTATCGCGATGGGGCTTGACCGGATCGTCGCCCTGCTCGCCGACCGCGACAACATCCGCGAGGTGATCGCCTTCCCGAAGGCGACGAGCGGCGGCGACCCGCTCACCGGAGCGCCCGCACCGGTCGACGCCGGGCAGCTGCGCGAGCTCGGCATCAAGTTGGCCTGACCCCCGGCGCTGCGGGGAGCTTTCTTCGACCTCAGGTCGAACAAGGTTCCCCACCCAGCACAGCCGCATAACCTTTCAGGGACCGTGGACGAACTCGCGTTCGAGCATCATCTCGTCTCCCCGCAGGGCGCCGGTCACATTCCGGTCGGCGCCGTGACCGCCACCGCGGGCGGTTACGCCTGCTGCGACGAGATCACGTTCTCGGTGGCAGTCGACGGCGACCGCGTCAGCGACGCCGGCTTCCAGGCGCACGGCTGCGGCTCGGCCCACGCCGCCGGCAGCGCCGCGGTCGAGCTCGTGCGCGGGGCGCCGGTGCTCGATGCCGCGCGCGTCGGCCCGGCCCAGATCGCCGACGAGCTCGGCGGCTTGTCGCCCGGCAAGCTGCACGCCGCGGAGCTCGCCGCCGACGCGCTCGCACGGGCGCTGGGTGGAGCGGTCCGCGTGCACGCCCAGCTGCCACCATCCGACCCCGCCCACCCCACGACCCTGGTGGCGATGAGCGGAGGCGTCGACTCGGCGGTCGCCGCCCACCTGTGCGCGCAGGGTCCCGGCGAGGCGGGGAAGGTTTGTCCGCCTGAGGCGGACAAAGGTTCCCCGCACCTCGGCGCTGACGGCGTCATCGCGGTCACGCTCGAGTTGTGGGCTGATCACGAGAACGACGCCGAGCGCAGCTGCTGCTCGGCGACCGCGGTCGCCCAGGCGCGCGCGCTCGCTCACTCGATGGGTCTGCCGCACCTCACGCTCAACCTGCGTGACGAGTTCCGCGCCGGGGTCGTCGAGCCGTTCATCGCCGGCTACGCGGCGGGGGAGACCCCGAACCCGTGCGTCGGCTGCAACGGTCACGTGCGGCTCGACGCGATGCTCGCCCTCGCCAGCAGGTTGGGCTGTGACTGGCTGGCGACCGGGCACTACGCCCGGGTCGCGGAGTCCGACCACCCACAGGGCCCGCTCCTGCGCGCCGCCGCGGACCCCGCCAAGGACCAGACGTACATGCTCGCCGCGCTCGATCCGGCGTCGCTCGCGCGCATGCGCTTCCCGCTCGGGGACCTGACCAAGACCCGCGTACGGCAGATCGCCGCCGGCGCCGGCCTGCCCGTCGCCTCCAAGGCCGACTCCCAGGACCTCTGCTTCCTCGCCGGCACCGACCGCGCTCGTTTCCTGCAGCGGCACGGTGGGGTCGGCGACGCGCCAGGAGAGATCGTCGACCGATCCGGTCGCGTGCTTGGCGCGCATCGCGGCCAGCACCGGTTCACGGTCGGCCAGCGCCGTGGGCTCGGTGAGGTTTCGAGCCACTCGACCGAGCCGCTGTTCGTGCTGGACAAGGACGCCGCCACCCGCCGGGTCACGGTCGGCCCGCGTGCTGACTTGCGGGCTGACCGGGTACGGGTCCGCGGCGCGCGGCTGCGGCGTGAGGGCGCACGGGTGGACCGGGTCAAGCTTCGCTACCGCTCAAAGCCGCTGCAGGCCAACGTGATGGGCGACCCGGGCCCCGGCCGCCATCGCGCGCTCGAGCTCACGCTCGATGAGCCGGTCGACGGGGCCGCTCCGGGACAGCTCGCCTGCCTGATGGACGGCGAGCTGGTCGTCGGCTGGGGCACGATCACCCGCTGAGCAATGCCTGGCGGCGTGTGCTGGCCGCCGTGGGGAAGGTTTTCGGTTGCCACGACGGAAAAGACTCCCCACCGAGCGTGAGCCTGCCTCGTCCGCCTTAGCTCCTTAGACTGGGATGTCTATGGCGATGAGCACCGACGAGATCCGCGAGACGTACCTCTCGTTCTTCGAATCCGAGGGTCACCTGCGCGTGCCCTCGGCGTCGCTCGTCCCCGCCGCGTACGACCCGTCGGTGCTGTTCACGGTCGCGGGGATGGTCCCGTTCAAGGAGTACTTCCTCGGCCATGAGACGCCGCCGCGCTCGCGCCTGACCGACTGCCAGAAGGTCTTCAGGACCGTCGACATCGAGGTCGTGGGCACGACGGCCCGGCACCTCACGTTCTTCGAGATGATGGGCAACTTCTCGTTCGGCGACTACTTCAAGCGCGAGGCGCAGTCGTTCGCGTGGCGGCTGTCGACCGAGGGCTTTGGCCTGGCCCCCGAGGACGTCTGGGTGACCGTGTTCGCCGGTGACGAGGATCTCGGCCTGGGCCCGGACGAGGAGTCGATCGGCTACTGGCTCGAGATCGGCGTCCCGCGTGATCGGATCGTCGAATGCCCGCGCGAGGAGAACTGGTGGCAGATGGGGCCGACGGGCCCGTGCGGCCCGGACTCAGAGCTCTACCTCGACCGCGGCCTGAAGTACGGCACCGCGGACGACCTCCCGGGCGGCGAGAACGAGCGGTTCCTCGAGTTCTGGAATCTCGTCTTCATGCAGTTCGACCAGAACCCCGAAGGCGTGCTCACGCCGCTGCCGGCCAAGAACATCGACACCGGCCTCGGCCTGAACCGCATGGCCTGCGTGAAGCAGGGCGTGGAGACGGTGTTCGAGACCGACCAGTTCGCGCCGCTGATCGCGCTCGGCGAGGAGCTCTCCGGCCACCGCTACGGCGCCGACGCGCACACCGACAAGGCGCTGCGGGTGCTCGCCGACCACAGTCGCGCGATCTCGTTTCTGCTCGCTGACGGCGTGGTGCCCTCCAACGAGGACCGCGGCTACGTGCTGCGCCGGATGATGCGCCGCGCGATTCAGCACGGTCGCTCGATCGAGCTCGGAGCCGGCACGCTGGAGCGCTACGCGGCGGTCGTCGCCGAGACCATGGCGGGCGGCTACCCGGAGCTGCATGCCGGGCGGGAGACGATCAGCCGCTGGATCGCCTCCGAGGAGGAATCGTTCGGGCACACGCTGGAGCTGGGCCTGAAGCGGCTGGATGAGCTCATCGCCCGGGCCAGGGACCGCGGTGACGAGGGGATCGCCGCCGCGGACGCCTTCCTGCTGCACGACACGTACGGATTCCCGATCGACATGACGCTCGAGATCGTCGCCGAGCACGACCTCGGCGTCGACGAGGCCGGCTTCGAATCGCTGATGGACGAGCAGCGCGCCCGCGGTCGCGCGGGTGGCCGCGCGGGCGGCGATGGGCGGCGCGAGCGAGCGGTTGCGCTCTCGGGCGCGGCCGGGTTCGTGACCGAGTTCGTCGGCTACGAGACCGTCGATGCGCACACGACGATCGGCGCCGTGGAGTCGGCGCCGAACGGCCGGCTGCTGGTCAAGCTCCGTGAATCGCCGTTCTATGCCACCGGCGGCGGCCAGGTGGCCGACGGGGGGATGCTCGAGTGCGAGGGCGGCGAGTGCCGCGCGTCGGTCTCCGACGTGTTCCGGCTCGGCTCAGACCAGGTCCTGGAGCTTGCGCCCGAGCACGGCGCGTTCGAGCCCGGCCAGCCCGTCCACGCCCACGTCGACCGCAGCACCCGGCACGCGACCGCCTGCAACCACACCGCGACCCATCTGCTGCACGCGGCGCTGCGGCGGCGCCTGGGCGACCACGTCCATCAGGCCGGCTCCTACGTCGGCCCGGACAAGCTGCGCTTCGACTTCACCCACTCAAGCGCCCTGAGTGCGGAGGACCTGGCGGTGATCACGGACGCGGTGAACGAGTGGGTGCTTCAGGCCCATCCGGTCCACGCGCTCACCACGACGCTCGACGAGGCCAAGGCGCTCGGCGCGATGGCGCTGTTCAACGAGAAGTACGGAGAGATCGTGCGCATGGTCGAGGTGGGGGATGGGTCGTTCTCCCGCGAGCTCTGTGGCGGCACGCACGTGCGAAATACGGCCGAGCTCGGCCTCTTCCGGATCACCACCGAGACCTCGAGCGCGGCCAACGTGCGCCGGATCGAGGCGATCACCGGCCCTGAGGCAGTCGCGTTCATGCGCGCCCGGGACAGCGAGCTGGAGTCCGCGGCGCGCGCGCTCCGGGTACCCGCCGAGCGGGTCGCCGAGACGACCGCGGAGCTGCGCGACAGGGTTCGGGAGCTCGAGCGCCAGGTCAAGCGGGGCGCGGGCAACGGCGGTGGCGGCGGAACCATCGACGTTGACGCGATCGCCGCCGCTGCGGTCGAGATCGACGGCGTGTCCGTCCTCACGGCGGCGGCCGAGGTCCCGGACGGCGACGCGCTGCTCGCGCTGTCGGACCGGCTGAAGGGACGGCTCGGCGACGCCGCGATCGTGCTCGGGCGCGCCGGCGACGGCAAGGTCGATCTCGTCGTCTCGGTCGCGCCCGCGCTCGTGGCTCGCGGCGTGAAGGCCGGCCAGGTCGTCAAGGTCGCGGCCGCCGAGGTCGGAGGCGGGGGCGGTGGACGGGACACCATGGCCCGTGCCGGAGGACGCGACCCCGACAGGCTTCCCCAGGCCCTCAACGCTGCTCGCGTGGCGATCGAGGCGGCACTGACCGAGTGACCCCGTAGTTTGTGCCCGTGCCCACTCGCGTGAGGGACCGGTAGTGCGCGTGCTCGCGCTCGATTACGGCAGCGCCCGCTGCGGCACCGCAGTGTCGGATCCGACGGGTGTGCTCGCCACGCCGCTTGAACCCGTGCTCGCTCCCGATACGCGCCGCGGCCGGGCGCAGTTGCGCGCGCTCGTCGCCGAGACGGGGGCCGAACGCGTCCTCGTCGGCCTGCCGCTGTCGCTCAACGGCGAGGACTCGGAGCAGACCGCCGAGACGCGTGCGTTCGCGGAGGGCCTCGCGGACGCCATCTCGGTACCTGTCGAGCTGTTCGACGAGCGGTTCACGACGCGGATGGCGGAGCGCACCGGGGGACGGGCGAGCGAGGACTCGCGCGCGGCCGCGCACCTGCTCGAGGGCTGGCTTGCGGCTCGGCCCGCGACGCCCGCCGGAGGGAAGAGCGACGGTGCCTGAGGGACGTGGACGGACCGCCGCCGACCGGGAGGCCGCGCGGCGCGAGCGTGCCAACCGGCGGGCGCGGAAAGAAGGCCGCGCCGAGCCCTACCCGGAGGATCCGGAGAGCGTCGCCGCGGAGCCCGCCGCTGAACCGGTCGCCGCCGAGCCCGAGGCGGTCGCTGCCGAGCCCGAGGCGGTCGCTGCCGAGCCCGAGCCGGTCGCCGCCGCGCCCGAGCCCGAACCGGTCGCTGCCGAGCCCGAGCCCGAGCCCGAACCGGAGCCCGAACCGGTTGCCGCCGAGCCCGAGCCCGAGCCCGAACCGGTCGCGCCCGAGCCCGAACCCGAACCACCGGCCCCGGCGCGTCCCGAGCCACCGCGCGCCGCCGACCCCGAGCCCGACCCAGAGCCAGAGCCAGAACCGGAGCGACTGATGGAGCCACGGGGCGACGCGTCCCGCCCGATCAAGTCGTTCCCCTCGCCGCCCGACCCCGAGTTCTACGTCCCGGACGACCAGCTCGAGATGCCCTCCGGCACGCGTCGCGTGTCCCGCGGCTCGCGCGTTGCCTCCGGCGGCGCCCGGCCGCGCCCGCCCCGTCGCGCCCGGTCGCACCGTCCGCGCACCCACCGGCCCCGGATGCGATGGATCGGCCGGATCGTGGCGCTGATCATGCTCGCGCTCGCCGCCGCGATCGTGTGGTTCGTGATCGAGCTGTTTCAGCCGTTCGGCGTCTCACCCCACGGACACGTCACCGTGCGAATCCCCGAGAAGACCAGCTCCTCGACCGTGGCGCGGATGCTCGCCGCCGACGGGGTGATCTCGTCGCGCTTCTTCTTCGAGCTCCGCGCGACGCTCGACGGCAGCCGTCGCGACATCCGTGCGGGCACCTATCACCTGCAGCGGGGCATGAGCTACGAGGCGGTGCTGAGCAAGCTCACCGCGGTGCCCAAGAAGGCGCGGACGTCAGAGCTGACGATCGCCGAGGGCCACACGCGCCAGTACGTCGCCGCACTGCTGCACAAGCAGCGCATCGCCGGCAACTACCTGACCGCCACCCGCCGCTCCAAGCTGCTTGATCCGCGCCACTACGGAGCGCCCAAATCCACCGACACGCTCGAGGGCTTCCTGTTCCCTGACACCTTCCAGCTGCGCGATCCGATCAAGCTGAGCGCGCTCGTCTCCGACCAGCTCAAGGACTTCAAGCGGCGCTTTGCGAAGCTCGGCCTGGCGGGGGCGCGCCGGCGCCACCAGAGCGCCTTCGACGTGATCACGATCGCCTCGCTGATCGAGGCGGAATCGGCGTCGCCCCACGACGACCGGCTCGTCTCCTCGGTGATCGAGAACCGGCTGCGCGACCACATGATGCTGCAGCTTGACTCGACCGCCCGCTACGCGACCGGAAACTTCACCAAGGCGTTGACCGCCGGCCAGCTCGAGTCCAAGAGCCCCTACAACACCCACACGCACTATGGCCTGCCGCCCGGGCCGATCGACAGCCCTGGACTCACCGCGCTGCGCGCCGCGGCCGCCCCGGCCGGCAGCAACTACCTGTACTTCTTCTCCAAGCCGTGCACGCACCAGACGGTGTTCGCCTCGAGCTACGCGCAGTTCGAGCTGCTGCTCATCCGTGATCGCCGCCTGCACTGCCCCAAGTAGGGGCCTGGCGCGGCCATGACCCCCCGGGTTCCGCGTCGCCGGCTCGGCGTCGCCGGCTGGCCGGTCGCCCACAGCCGCTCGCCGGCGATGCAGAACGCCGCGCTCGCCCATGTCGGCCTGGCCGGCTGGCGCTATCAGCTGCTGCCGATCCCGCCGGCGCTGATCGAGCAGACGCTGCGCGCACTCCCGGACGCCGGGTTCGCCGGGGTCAACGTGACCATCCCGCACAAGCGGGCAGCGCTGGCGGTCGCGACCGACCCCACAGAGCGCAGCCGGGCGATCGGCGCCTCCAACACGCTCGTCTACCACGGCGACGGGACGATCTGGGCCGACAACACCGACGGTCCCGCGCTGACCGAGTGCCTCGCGGGGCTGCCCTCGCCGGTGACGAGCCCGCGCAGTGCGCTCGTGCTCGGTGCCGGGGGCAGCGCTCGCGCCGCGCTCTGGGCGCTGCGTGACGCGGGCGTCGCCGACCTGGCGATCTGGAACCGCACCGCCGAGCGGGCGGTCGCGCTCGCTGCCGAGTTCGACGCCCGTGCCGTCGACGGAGCGCACGCGGCCCGGGCCGTCGAGCTGCTGGTCAACTGCACCGCGGTCGAGCTGCACGGCGCCGACCCGTTCGCCGAGCTGCCGATCACCGCCGGCCAGATCGCCGGCTGCGGCGCGCTGGCCGACTACGCCTACGCGGGCGGTGAGACCCGGCTGGTGGCGGCCGCGCGGCGGGCCGGGGTGCAGGCCGTCGACGGGCTCGAGCTGCTCGTCGCCCAGGGCGCGCTCTCGTTCGAGCAGTTCACCGGGCGGGCGGCGCCGCGAGAGGTGATGCGCGCCGCGGTGCGTCCGTAGCCGTCGATATGGCTATCGTGGCGGCGGTGACCCCGAGGGAAAACAGCGACGCGGAGACGGCAGCGCCCGGCGAATGCCTCGCCTGCCGCGGCACCGGCCGGCTCATCTCCGGCCTCGGCGGCACGCCCCACGAGGTCGGGTGTCCATGGTGCGAGGGCACCGGCACGCGGGTGCCCGGCATCGACGCCCAGGAGCACCCCGCCGAGACCCGAACCGCCTAGAGTCCGGGCCATCATGGAGCTCGAGCTCATCACCGCCGGGGAGTCGCACGGCCCCGGCCTCACCTGCATTGTGCAGGGGCTTCCTGCCGGACTCGTGCTCGATCGCGCGAGGATCGACCGAGACATGGCGCGCCGCCAGCTCGGCCATGGCCGCGGCGGGCGGATGAAGATCGAGTCCGATCACGTGGTCGTCACCGCCGGGGTTCGCCACGGACGCACGCTCGGCGGCCCAGTTGCGTTGGAGGTCCCCAACCGCGACTACGCCAACTGGGAGGAGCGGATGAACCCCTGGCCGGTCGACAACCCGCCAGACGAGGTCCATCTGCCCCGGCCAGGCCACGCCGACCTCGTCGGAACCCAGAAGTTCGGGCTCGGCGATGTACGTGACATCCTCGAGCGCGCAAGTGCTCGGGAGACTGCCGCACGCGTCGCAGGCGGTGCGCTGGCGCGAGCATTCCTCGCCGCGCTCGGAGTGAGCGTCCATTCCCACGTGTTGCAGATCACCGGGGTCAGCGCACCCCGCCGCGACGACCTCACCGCGGAGGACTTCGCCGGCGTCGATGAGTCGCCGGTGCGCTGCCTGGACCCGGAGTCCAGCCGCGCGATGGTCGAGGAGATCAACCGACTGCGGAAGGCGAACGAGTCGCTCGGTGGCGTGTTCGAGGTCCGCGCCTTCGGCCTGGTGCCCGGTTTGGGCTCGCACGTCTCCTGGCGCGAGCGGCTCGACGGCTGCCTGGGCCAGGCGATGATGTCGATCCAGGCGGTGAAGGGTGCCGCCGTCGGGGACGCGATCGAGGTGTCGGGCCTGCCGGGCTCGCAGGCCCACGACGAGATCTTCTGGGACGACGAGCGCGGGTTTCACCGGGAGACCAATCGCGCGGGCGGGCTGGAGGGCGGCATGACCACCGGCGACCCGCTCGTGGTGCGCGGGTTCATGAAGCCGATCCCGACACTCACCAAGCCGCTGCGCTCCGTCGACATCGCCACGCACGAACCCGCCCAGGCGCTGCGGGAGCGCACCGATTCCTGCACCGTGCCGGCTGCCGGCGTGGTCGCGGAGGCGATGGTCTGCTTCGTGCTCGCCGACGCCTATCGGCGCAAGTTCGGGGGCGACCACATCGACGACGTTCGCGCCGCCGTCGACGCCTACCGCGAGCGGATCGGCCGGCCCGCACACGTTGCCGCCGCGTCACGGTGACCGCGGACGGCCACGTCGTCCTGGTCGGCTTCATGGGCGCCGGCAAGACGACCGCGGCGCATGCGCTCGCCAAGACCGCGGGCCTGCCGGTCATCGACATCGACGATCAGGTCGTCACGGGTAGCGGCCGCTCGATCGAGGAGATCTTCGCCGCCGACGGCGAGGGAGCCTTCCGGGAGCTGGAGGAGCGAACCGCGCTCCAGGTGCTCGACTCCGGCGCGCCGCACATCGTCTCGCTCGGGGGTGGTGCGCTCGCCTCGGCGCCGCTGCGCGCCGCGCTCGCCGCCCATCGGGTCGTCTGGATCGACATCGACACCGAGACCGCGTGGGCCCGCGCCGCGGGACGCGGACGGCCCCTGGCGCGTGACCGGGACGCCTTCACGGCGCTGCACGGCCGGCGCGAGCCGGTCTACGCGGCGGCCGCCGACGTCGTCGTGCCTCAGACCCGCGTGACCGCGCTGGCCCGCGTGCTCGAGGCGCTCGACGGAGTCCCCGCCGGAGTCCGGACGCTGTGGGCGACCACGCCGGGTGCGGACTCGAGCGACGATTACCCGGCCTACGTCGGGCCGGGGCTCCTGGCCGGCGAGGACGGCCACCGACAGCCCTTCTGGCCGGCGATCGTCCGCGGCCGGCGGTTCCTGGTCACCGACTACAACGCCGGGCGGCTGTATGGCGAGCGGCTCGGACGGCTGGACGGCCGGGTGACGATCACGCCCGGGGAGCAGTCCAAGACCGTCGCCCATGCCGAGATCGTGTGGTCGGAGCTCGCCCGCGGTGCGATGACCCGCGCCGACATCGTCCTCGCCCTCGGCGGCGGCGTCGTCGGAGACCTGGCCGGCTTCTGCGCGGCCACCTATCAACGCGGAGTGCGCGTCGTGCAGGTCCCGACGACACTCGTGGCGCAGGTCGACTCCGCCTACGGGGGCAAGACCGGCGTCGACCTCGCCGAGGCCAAGAACTACGTCGGCGCCTTCCACCAGCCACGCGCCGTGATCGCCGACAGCGACGCGCTATCCACGCTCCCCGTCGAAGAGCTCGCCGCCGGCTACGCGGAGGTTGTCAAAACCGCGCTGCTGGCCGGCGGCTGGCTGTGGGACGCGGTCCGAGCCGGCGCCGAGCCGACCGATCCGGCGATCGTCGCCGGCTGTGCGCACACGAAGCTGCGCGTCGTCGCTTCCGACGAGCGGGACACCGGCCCTCGTCAGACGCTCAACCTCGGCCACACCGTCGGCCACGCGATCGAGACGGTCACCGGCTACGCGCGCTATCGCCACGGCGAAGCGGTCGGCCTCGGGCTGCTGGCCGCGCTGCGCCTGTCCGGTGCCGACGCGCTCCGCGCCGAGGTCCGCGAGCTGCTCGAGGAGCGCGGACTACCGACCGAGCTCGCGGGCGAGGTCGACCCCGATGCGGTCGTGATGGCGACCGCCCGGGACAAGAAGCGCGTGGGGGAGGGGCCGGTCCCGTTCGTGCTGCTCACCGAGCCCGGCGCCGCGCGCCCCGGCTGCGCGGTGCCATCGGGCGAGCTGATCGCGGCCGTCCGGGAGCTGGCGACCGCCGGCTAGCGTCTTGCGCGATCAACCATGCCCACAGACATCGCCCGCAACCGAATCGAGGTCATGCACGGGGTCAACCTCGACCAACTCGGCCGCCGCGACGCCGGCCACTACGGGACGCTCACCCTCACCCAGCTCGAGCTGCAAATCTCCGACCAGGCCGCGGAGCTCGGATTGCTGACACGGTTCTTTCAGACCAACCACGAGGGCGAGTTCGTCGAGCACCTCCACGGCCTCGACGGACTGGCGGACGCCATCGTCCTCAATCCGGGTGCGTGGACGCACTATTCCTACGCGATCCGCGACGCGCTGGAGATCGCGGGCCTGCCCACGATCGAAGTCCACCTGTCCGACGTGGACACACGCGAGTCGTTCCGCCGCCACTCGGTCCTGGACGGGCTGTGCAGCGGTCGCGTCGCCGGGCGCGGCCCGGACGGCTACCGTGACGCGCTTGTGATGCTGAGAGAGGAGCTGACACCAGCCGGATGACTCACGCCGCCGACTTACAAGCGATGCTGGATGCAGAGCGGAGGCGATCAGCGTGAGCGATCGAGCGAGCCGCCTGCTGGGAGCGTTGTCCGACGGCGACGGAGGGATTGAGCTGATGTTCGTCAGCTCACTCGTCAACGTCCGCTACCTCACCGGCTTCACGGGGTCCAACGGTGCCGCGCTGATCGGCCCCGACCGTCGCGTCTTCCTCACCGACTTCCGCTACGTCGAGCAGGCGGCCTCCGAGGTCGACCCGAGCTTCGAGCGTCACATCATCGGCACCGGATTCTTCGAGGAGCTCTCGGCCCTGCTGCCCGACGGCGAGCTGCGGCTCGGCTTCGAGGACCGTCATGTCACCGTCTACCAGCACGCCACGTTGCGCGAGAAGCTGCCGGCCGCCGTGGAGCTCGTGGCCGCCGGCACGCCCGTGGAGGCATTGCGCGCGGTCAAGGACGCGGCCGAGATCGAGCGCACGCGGGCCGCCTGCGAGCTCGCGGACGCCGCGCTTCGGGAGATCCTCGAGCGGGGGATCGCGGGACGGACCGAGACCGAGGTGGCGCTCGCCCTGGAGGACGCGATGCGCCATCGCGGCGCGTCAGCCGCGTCATTCGACACGATCGTCGCCTCCGGGCCGCACGGTGCGCTGCCGCACGCCACCCCGCGCGACGTGGAGATCGGCGACGCACAGCTGGTCGTCATCGACTGGGGAGCCGTGCTCGACGGCTACTGCTCGGACTGCACCCGTACCGTCGCCTCCGGTGAGATCGGCGAGCAGGCGCGGATCGTCTACGACCTCGTGCTCGAGGCGCAGCTGGCGGGCCTGGAGCAGGTGCGTCCCGGGGTGGGTGGCCGCGACGCCGACGGGGCGGCGCGCCGCATCATCGATGCCGCCGGTCACGCCGAGCACTTCGGACACAGCCTCGGCCACGGGGTGGGCCTGGAGGTCCATGAGAAGCCGACGCTGTCCGGCCGCTCCCAGGACGTTCTGGAGGCCGGCAACGTCGTCAGCTGCGAGCCCGGTGTCTATGTCCCGGGCGAGCTCGGGGTGCGGATCGAGGATCTGTGCGTCGTCACGCCCTCCGGGCGCGAGGTCCTCACCCAGATTCCCAAAGAGCTTGTCGTCGTCGGCTGAGCCTGACCGCGGATGGCCCGTCGAACCGAGCAACGCCGTGCGGCCGTCTGGGCGCTCTACCAGAGCGACCTGCTCGGGCGCGATCTCGGCGAGACGCTGCCGCGGGACGTGCACATGTTCACGCTGGCGCTCGCCGAGCAGGTGCGCGAGCACCAGGACGAGCTCGACGACCTGATCCGCCGTCACGCCTCCGACTGGCCGCTGGAGCGGATCGCCCCGTTGGAGCGCTCGATCATCCGGGTCGCGCTGCTGGAGATGCTCCATCCCGACCTGATGCCCGGCGAGTCCCCGATCCCGCCCGAGGGCGCGATCAACGAGGCCGTCCAGACCGCGAAGACGTTCTGCGGCTCCTCGGCCCCCGGGTTCGTCAACGGGATCCTCGGCGCGGTGCTCCGCGAACGTGTAAGCGGCACGTAGGAGTCTGGGCCGTCCGGCCCCGGGGCGCGGCACAATCAGAGCCGATGCAACTGCTCGTCGTCGACGATGACCGCGGACTGCGCGACGTGCTCCGGCGCGCGCTCGGCCTGTCCGGGTACGAGGTCCGCCTGGCCGAGACCGGCTCCGGCGCGCTCGCGGAGATCGCAGCGACGCCGCCGGACGCGGTCGTGCTCGACATCGGACTACCGGACATCGATGGCCTGGAGGTCTGCCGGCTGCTGCGCCGCGAGGGCAACCGCATTCCGGTGCTGATGCTCACCGCGCGTGACGCGGTGTCCGATCGCATCGACGGCCTCGATGCCGGCGCCGACGACTATCTGGTCAAGCCGTTCGACGTCGACGAGCTCCGGGCGAGGCTGCGCGCGCTGCTGCGGAGGGCGACGTATGACCCGTCGGATGAAGGCGACGGGAGCGCGCCCACGTTCGTCGACCTGCGGCTGGACCCGGGTCGCCACGGTGTCGCCGTCGGCGAGCGGTTCGTCGAGCTGACTCGTACCGAGTACCAGTTGCTCGAGCTGCTCATGCTCAACCCGCGGCGGGTGTTGCCGCACAGCCTCATCTACGACCGGGTGTGGGGCTATGACTTCGGCCCGAGCTCCAACGCGCTCCGCGTCTACGTCGGCTACCTGCGCCGCAAGCTGGAGGAGGCCGGCACGCAGGTGGTGATCCACACCGTGCGTGGCGTCGGGTACGCCCTGCGCGAAGGCGACGGGCAGGCGTGAGCCTTCGGGTCCGTCTGGCGCTCGCCGCCGGTGTCGCGGTGGCGATCGCGGTGATCGCGGTCGCCGTGTTCAGCTACGCCGGCACCAGCTCCGAGCTCCGGGGGCAGGTCGACACCACGCTGCGCACCAACGCCGACCGCGCGCAGCACTTCGCCCAGGGTGCGGATGGCGCCCCGCCGGGACAGGCCGGCCCCGGACCGGCGGGCCGTGGCGGCAAACTCGCCTTCGAGCATCGCCGGCGGGCGCCGTTCGGAGGCGCCGAGGGCGCGCTCGAGCAGATCTCGCCCGACGGCACGGTCCACGCGCCCGACCCGCGCGACCAGATCCCGGCCGACGACCGGATGCGGGCGCTCGCGAGCAACGGGCGCGGCCACTACTTCACCGATGCGACGGTCCGCGGGATCGACCTGCGTTTGTACGTCGTCGGCGCCGGCTCCTCCGGTGCGTTCGTCGCTGCGCTTCCACTCACTGCCATCAACCACGCGCTCTCGCACCAGCTGCTGCTGCTGGTCATCATCGCCGCTGCGGGAATCGCGCTCGCCGCGTTGCTCGGGGTGCTGGTGGCCCGCGCCGCGCTCACTCCGATCGCGCGCTTCACTCGCCAGACCGAGGCGATCGCGGCCTCACCCGAACGCCTGGAGACGGATCGCCTGGAGGTCCAGGGCAGCGACGAGCTCGCACGTCTGGCGCGAACGTTCAACGACACGCTCGATGCGCTCGAGCGTTCGGTCGAGTCCCAGCGGAATCTCGTTGCCGATGCGTCGCATGAGCTGCGCACGCCGATCGCGACGATCCGCGCCAATTTACAGCTGATGAGCGACGAGGAGCGGCTGCCCGCAGGCGAGCGGGAAGCGCTGCGCCGCGACGTGATCGAGGAGCTCGACGAGCTCACTGCGCTGGTCTCCGACGTCGTCGAGCTCGCGCGGGGCAGCAAGCCGGGCACCAGCGCCGGCGATGTGCGCCTGGACGAGGTCGTGGCGGCAGTCGTCGAGCGCACCCGCCGGCGCGCCCCGACGCTCACCGTCACTGCAGAGCTCACGCCGACGCTCGTCCGAGGGGAGGGAGACCGGATCGCCCGCGCGGTGGCGAACCTGCTCGACAACGCGGTGAAGTGGAGCCCGGACGGCGGCGAAATCGAGGTGCGGCTGCGCGACGGCAGCCTCGCGGTGCGGGATCACGGCCCCGGATTCGAGGACGAGGACCTGCCGTTCGTCTTCGACCGCTTTCACCGCGCGCGCGCCGCGCGCGCCAAGCCGGGCTCTGGTCTCGGGCTGGCGATCGTCCGTCAGGCCGCCGAGGCCCACGGGGGCACGGCGAACGCCGCGAACGCGCCGGGCGGCGGCGCGCTCATGACGATCGACTTCGGGCCGTCGCAGGCACTCACCGGCGAGCTACTCGCCGGCTGAGCGCCGTCCGGGTGGGCGGGGTCGGATCAGAGCCCGGTGGGGTGGCGGGCGGTGTAGGCGCCGCCGTCCTGCAGGTTCCCGGTCGGGTTCAGGCGCCAGCGAGGGCCGGAACCGCTCGGGATGTTGGGACCGCCGTAATCGGCGGTGTCGAACGCTCGGCCGTCGACGACCAGGAACGCGTGCGAGGGGTCGCTGTAGACCGTGACCCACGCGCCCTTGCCGGGCTGGCCGTAGCTCTCAAGGCCGGTGGAGTCCTCCGGGGAGGAGAGCAGCCCGCCACCGTGCAGGGCGAAGCTCACCGCGCCAGAGCAGTCATAGCCGCTGCTCTGGAAGCTCCCGTGGCCACCGCCCCACTCGTAGTTGGTGTCGATGATCGAGTTGGCCGCGGCGACCATCTGCTGGACGGCGGCCGGCGCGCCGGCGGGTAGCTCGAGCTCGCCGTCTGAGGCGATCGTGGCGGTGCCGTTGGCGGTGGTGGCGGAGCTTGTCGCCGTGGCGGTCCGGGTCGAGGTCTGCGTCGCGGACTGCAGGGTGCGGGCCTCCGAGCGGGTGAGGATCCCGTTGGCCCGCAGCCCGGTGGCCCGCTGATAGCGCTTGACGCTCGCCCGCGTGTCGGGCCCGAACTGCCCGTCCGCGGTCGTCGGGTAGCCCGCGGCGGTGAGCGCGTGCTGCATCTGCTTGACGTCCGCGCCGCGCATCCCGATGCGCAGCACACGCCGGCCGAGCAGGCTCGTCGCGGGCGGCGTCGTTTGCGTCGTCGTCGGCGTGGTAGCTGTCGTGGGGGTGGAGATCGTGGCTCCGCCGCCCCCGGGGGAGGCGAGCGCGGTCGCCGGGGACAGTGCGGCGGCGAACGCGAGACACGGAAGCGCAGCGCGCACGCAGGCGCGCATGAAGTTGTTGAGCACGGCGGCAGACCCTTCTCTTTCGGGCGCCTACGGGGTGAGCTGACGGGCTCGCGCGGAAAGAGTCGCGCTACTCCGGCACGGTGGCCGGTGATTCGCCCCATGGGACGGCCTGGGGTGGCCGTTCCGGTTGGGTCCCCCGCTCGCCGGCCCCATGGGGTCCGGCGACTCGGCTGGATGTTCATGATTCGAAGTCAGAACGCGTCATCGGCACGAGAGTTGCGGGCACGTAACAATTTGCCCGATCTGGTCGGCGCGATGACCGGTTGGCAGAAGGATCGAGCCGATTTGAGCGCGCACCACCGCCACCGTCAACCCGCAGGGCTCGCCGGCGCCTGGACGACCGAGCGCCCGATCACCCCGAGCATCACGCACGCCAGCAGCACGAACAGCGGCCCGGAGTTCGGGTCCGTCGCCCCACCGGCGAAGATCCCACCGAGCGCCTGGGGGATCACCCAGTAGACGACGTTGAGCGCGATCGCGGCGATCAGAAACCCCCTGGGGTGCCACTCGGCGGCGACGGCGAGCCCGATCGCCGCCGACAGCACGGCGAGCACGAGCGCGATCACCAGCCCATGCCCCGACGACGCGCTCGCGAGCGAGTTCTGGACGCTGTCGAGCGCGTGGATCCCGCTCGGGACGCTCGTGAGCATCGATTTCGTCGCGTTTGCGCTGCTATTGGCGGCCAGCAGCCACAACCAGGCCATCACGATCCAGAGCGCAGCCCAGAGCGTCTTCGCGCCGCGGATCCCGAGCAGGCCGCCGGGACGGTCGCTCGGCCACACGAGCAGCCCGATCAGGCCGTACATCAGCACGCCGCCGGGCGCTCCGGTCAGCGGCTGGGCCATGTTCATGAACAGCATCCCGAACGCCTCTCCGAACCACCAGACGATCACGACCCACCCCAGCGAGGCGACGATGGCGGGCCGCACAAGCGGCCGATAGAGCAGGCCGAGCCCGAGCAGCACCTGGACCAGCCCGAACAGCGTGTTGAACACCGCGAGGTTGCCGTTGGCCAGGTGCACGGCCCACGTGATCGAGGCGTGCAGCCAGTTCGGCTGGCCGGCGGCGCCGTCGAGCAGCATCCGTAGGAAGCCGTGGGAGTACATGAACGACTGAAATTGCAGCCCGCCATCGAGCAGCCACAGCAGGCCGAGCACGCTCTGCGCGCGGCGATTGCCGTCAGACCAGAAGTAGGCGCCGAGCCACCCGGGTGCGGGGTCGGCGGCACGCGCGCCGGCTGATGAGCCGGCAGCGTCTGCGCTCATAGTCACATCTCCTGATTGGTAGGTCGAACAGAACCGGCGCCGCACGGTCAAGAGCGCGGGCGCGCTCAGACCGGCGGGCCCCGGGTCGACCGGCCCGCAGCCAGTGGCGCGGGCGCGAGGAGAAACGTCCGAACGATGCCCAGCGCGGTGGACGCGGAAGCCTGCGGGCGTGGGTGGTGGGCGCGCCGCAGCTCGCAGAGTGCGCGGACGACCCATCGGGCGCCACGGAAGACGAGCGCGAGGAGCAACCCGATCCCGCCGGCGACGGGCACCGCCCACCATCCGCCGTCGCCGAACACGGCGACGAAGCCGCCCGGGTGCCCGGCCGCGAAGATCCCCTCGAGGGTCTCCTGGCCGGCGAAGATCAGAATCAGCGCTGCGGTACAGATCGCCCAGACGCAGAGAAACGACCGTCGCCGGCCTCTTGGGGCGACACCTCCGCGCAGCGCCTCCGCGGCCAGCCAGACGAACCCGCCGGCCGAGAGCGCGAGGAGTGCCACCAGCCACGGGACGATCGAGTGCAGGTAGGAATGGCCGGTCTCACGCAACTCCAGGCCGGCACGCCCACCGTACGCCAGCTCGTACCGGAGCTGGTGCACCGCAAACGCCGCAAGTGGCAGCAGACCGATTCGGCCGGCTCCGGCCCGGCGCCGGCGCCAAGACGACATGGCGCACAGATTAGGCCCCGCGGTCGCCGGCCGCGTCGACGTTCTGCGGATCGAGAAGCATCCCGGGAAGGATTCGGTGCATCTCGGCGTCTTACGGACTGGGACCTCGCCGGGCTTGAGCCCGGCGGCCACGCCGAGCATCGGAGGAGAACATGCTCAGACATACCCTGGCCGCTGCCGCGGTCAGTGTCGGCGCCCTCGCGGCGACGCAGGCGGCGACATCGGCCGCCACGACCACGCCGCTGCTGACGCAGCTCACCCACGTCACCACCGTCGGCTCGACAGTGCCGGGCAACGGCGACGTCAACCCCTACGGCATCGTCAAGGTCAGGGCGACGCAGGGGGCGCTCAACGCCGGTGACCTGCTGATCAGCAACTTCAACGACAAGGCCAACCAGCAGGGGACGGGCACCACGATCGTCGAGGTCTCCCCGAGCGGGCAGCGGTCGGTGTTCGCCCACATCACCGATCAGACCCTGCCGGGCTCCTGCCCCGGCGGAGTCGGGCTGACCACCGCGCTTGACGTGCTGCCGGGTGGCTACGTGGTGGTCGGGAGCCTGCCGACCTCGGACGGGACCTCGGCAACCGCCCTGGCCGGTTGCCTGATCGTGCTCGACAACACCGGCAAACCCGTGAGCACGATCGCCGGACCGATGATCCAGGGCCCGTGGGACTCCACGGTCGTGAGAAGCGGCTCGACCTCGACGCTGTTCGTCAGCATGGCGCTCGTCGGCGGCGCCGCCGCCGGCAAGCACACCGTCGACAACTCGACCGTCGTGCGAATCCAGCTGCGCTCGAGCCGCGGGCACGCGCCGACGGTGACGAACGAGACGGTGGTCGCGGACAAGATCCCCAGGCGCGACGATCCCAACGCGCTGGTGATCGGACCGACCGGGCTGGCGCTCGGCCCCCACGGCCGGCTCTATGTCGCCGACACCCTGGACAACCGGATCGCGGCGATCCCGAACGCGATGACGCGTATGAGCCCGGCGGCGGACGCCGGCGCGACGGTGTCAATGGGCGGCCATCTCAACGGGCCGCTCGGCCTCGTGCTCGCTCCCAACGGCGACCTCATCGCCGCCAACGCGGGTGACGGGAACATGGTCGAGGTCGACCCGGCGGGGCAGCAGGTGGCCACGCGTACGGTCGACACCAAGACCGGAGCCGGCTCGCTGTTCGGCCTGTTCGTCGGGTCCAGCGCCAAGCGGATCTACTTCGTCGATGACGGGGACAACACCCTGAAGGTGCTCCACTGACGGACCGCCGGAGGGTGCGGGGAAACTCGCGCCCTCCGCCCGGGCCGGCTCAGTGACCGCTGCCGGCGGCCGCTCCCTGCGCGGCGGTCCGGATGAAGGCGGCGAGTGCCTGGATATCGCCGCGGGGCAGACGGGAGGCGAAATTCTCGGGCATCAGCCCGCCCTCGAAGCCCGGGATGTCCCGCGGCGGGTGGATGATGTCCGCCTCGATCTGGCTGACTCCGGTGCCTTGAAGGATCGCGTCCAGCCGCGGGCCGAGCCGGCCGCCGTAGCCGCCCGCGGCCATCGTGTGGCAGTCGCCGCAACCGTGCTCGTCGAACAGCTGCTCGCCACGGCGGGCGAGCGCGCTGCCGTGTGCGACCGCCGCAATCTCGCTGCTGGCCGCTCGGTGGGAGAGGGGATAGGCGGGCGGCGGCGACCCCTGACCGACGCCGGCCGCAACGAGCACCGTCGCCACGATGACGACGACCGCCGCCAGCGCGCTCAGCCGGCGGGTCATCGCTGCGCCTCCTCGGTGCCGAGCCCGAGGCGCGCCGCCAACCCCAGCGCGATCACGACCAGCACGCTGGCCACGCACTCGGCGGCGACGATCGTCGCCGCGGCCGTCGAGTAGCGGTGCTCGGCGAAGCCGAACAGACTGGTGGTGTGCGAGATCACGATCGAGACGACGGCGCCGACGCTGATCCCGAGCGCGCCGAGCGCGAACAGCCACGGCCGGCGGAGGAGCAGCAGCGCGATCACCACTCCGGAGCTGAGCTCGTTGAGCAGGAACAGCGGTCCGATGACCGTGACCTGGCTGTAGCCCTCATGGAACAGGCGGCCGTGGAGAAACCCCGCGACGCCGACCGCGATCGCGGCGAGCCCGAGGATCGCCCAGATGACCCGGGCCGGCTGTGCCGGCGCGAGCAGCAGCCGGGCGAGAGCTGCCGGTGACGCGGTTGGTGTGGAGGAGCGGATCAATGGGACCTGGTCTTTCACAGTGGGATTGGGGCTTTCACTCGAAGACGCCGGCGCCCGGCAATCCTTCCCCTGGGCATGGCGAGGGAGCCAGGCAGGCCCGTCTCACGTCCCGGCGGGGAAGGTGAAAGCTCGATGCGGCGGGACATGCGGTCCGATCTCAAGCACGATCTCAGCATGTCGGGTCAGCGGGATCAAGGAGGGAGAGGTCGCGTTCCACCGCCGTCCGTCCACGTAGGCGCTGACCGTCCCGTGAAATGACAGGAGCCGATCGGCGGCCAGCGGCTGGCCCCAGGAGCGCATCAGATCTCCGATCGTCGATCGTGCGCTCGCCCGCACAAGGACGATCCCGGTTGGATCACGAGTGACGACCGCGCCGAAGCACCGGGCCGAGACAACCCGTCCCTCGACGCGCCGGAGCGGCGGGCGGGCGCCGATCCCCGGAGCAATGAGCACGACTCGGTCGGCGGCGAACAGTTCGACGTGGACGCCGACGCGCGGTCCCAGCCGCGGCCTGCAGGCGCCGACCGGCTGCCCGCGAACCGGCGGATGGAACTCGGGCCCGCGGCCGATCGGCCGGGCTTCCCGGAGCAACGTGCCAGGGAGCGCGCTGCCGGATGTGGTCAATCGGTGCCCTGAGTGCTGGGAGGCACCGCAGCCGACCGTGGCCATGCCGAGCGCTGCGAGGGCGACAACGCGGGCAGGTGCGATGCCGCGCGCGCTCAGGTGGCGGAATCCCACGAAGTCGGGGTCGCCAAGACGGGCGGACCCTCGTCCTCAGCGCTCGGATGGTCGTGCGTGGTGCGCCTGCCGTTACGTCTGCGTCCGGGTTGGCCGCGTTCGGCCATCACGATCGCGATCGGTAACAGCGATAGGCCCGCGCTCAGGCACGCCACGTCTCCCAGGCGCGCCGGCAGCGGACCGGTGGCGAGGAGTGCATCGCCCTCGATCAGAGTGGAGACGAGCGAGATGCCCTCCCACAACGCCACCATCGCGATGACGAGGAAGGTCAGCCAGCCGGGGCGCCCGCGCACCAGCCACCCGAGCGCCCACCCGCAGTAGAGGAGCTCGAGCGCGAGCACGATGATCTGCCAGACGGTCACCGCGGGACGGCCGTGCAACTGACGACCGGTCGCGGACAGTGCGATCCCGGCAAGCGCCACGAGGCCGAGCACCCTCGCCATCCGCCGGTCGAGTGCCGCTCGGCGTAGCCGCAGGCCGGCCACGGTGCAGGCGAGCGCGACCACGATCGGCCAGAACCAGACGGGGGAGGGGCTTGGCCAGCGGTAGAGCCGGCCGCTGATCTGAGCCGGACGACCGTTGAGGCTGAGCGGAATCGACCAGCGTCCGGCATCGTTCGATCCAGGGGAGAGCACGGTGCGCGAGAGTGCCTGCAGGCGACCGTCCTGCCACAGATAGGAGTGTCCGTTGCTGATGCGCTGCCAGCGCGGCGGTGTGCGCGGCCCGAGCGAGATGGGCGGAGTCAGTCGCGGGATCTGGTTGACGTACCACATCGCGCTGTTGCGGTTCACGAACACCCCGGCCGGCGAGAAGCGCAGGTACGGCGCGCCCCGGTAGTCGATCACCTCGACGGTCACCGTTGGGTTCGCGCGCAGCCACAGCCGCAGGTCACCGTCGATCGCCTCGACGTGCAGGCCGGCTGGAACGTGCGTGACTCGGGCCTGCCAGCGCGAGGCAGCGGGGTTCGTTGGCCCGTGCGCCGCCGCGGTCGCGGGCAGGATGAGCAACGCTGCAGCCACCGCCGCCAGCCAGAGCGCCCACCTGACGCAGAGGCGCGATCTGACAGACTGAGACACCGTTGGCAGACTCTACGCCTCCTCGGACCGACCGGCGTCTGTGGCACGCACTGCGGGCACCCGCTGTGGTGATCGCGGTGTGGCTGCTGGCCGGGTTGCTGTTCTCGCCGATCGCCCGCGCCGACGGTGATCCGGCCTCCGACGTGCTGGCCGAGCAGACGGCGTTCATCCCCGCCGGCCGCGGAATCCCGACGGCGGACCAGGACCGCCTGCAGACGGTCATCCGCGCCTCCGCGCGCGACGGGGTCCCGGTGCGGGTCGCGCTGATCGCGGCTCGGAGTGATCTGGGCGCCGTCACCCAGCTCTGGCGCCAACCTGCGCAGTACGCACGCTTCCTTGGCACCGAGCTCACCGACGTGTATCGGGGAACGCTCATCGTCGTGATGCCCAACGGGTATGGCGTCTGGATCGTGGGCAGGCACGTCTCCAGTGCGGCACTGGCGCGTGCCGGCTCATCCCTGATCGGGGCGCCGCTGCCCGACTCCGGCGAGGCGACCGCGGCGGCGGCTGTCATCGCCGTGCGCAGGGTGGCGGCTGCGGTCGGCCATCCGCTGCCCGAACCGCGGGTTCGGACCCCCGCCGCCGGGCGCGCGTCGAGCCCCACCGGACCCGTCGCCTGGACTGTTCTGGGCGTGGGCTCACTGCTGATCACGGCGGCATGGGTGGCCTCACTGCGAGCGCGGCCCTGGCGCCGCACCGACGACGGCTCCGCACCGTCTCCCGGAGTCCGAGCTCCGACCGGATGACGGGGATGTGGAGCGTTCATCGGCCCGATCGTGATATCGCTGTGGATCCATGCGCCGATCGGTGAGGAGAACTGTGATGTCGCGACTTCTGGGGCCCGCGGGCACGGCGGGGTTGGCGGGGTTGGCCTGCATCGTGCTCGCGGCGTGCGGCAGCTCGGCGGGTCTGAGCACGAGCGGGTCCGGAGCGGCCACCACGAACGCCGCCGCGATGGCAGCGGGTGGCACCAGCACGGCGATGGGGTCCATGAAGATGGGCTCGCAGGAGGCGGCCGCGGACAAGGTGGATGGGATCAAGGCGATCCCCACCCAGATGCTGGGCAGCTCTGACTGGCAGGGGATGAAGATCTCGGCGATGGCGATGACGGCGGTGCCCTTCGTGATCTTCAACGGCACCCGTGAGCGGACCGTCAAACCGCCCAAGGACGTCAGCTTTCACCTGATGGTCAAGCTCGACGACGCGCACACCAACTATCCGATTCCGTACGCGAGCGTGTGGGCGACGATCCGGAAAGCCGGCAAGGTGGTCTTCGACGAGCGTCAGTGGCCGATGCTCTCGGAGTACGTGGGACCGCACTACGGCAACAACGTCGCCCTGCCCGGCGCCGGCGTCTATCAGCTGACCCTGCTGATCAGCCCGCCGGTCGCCGCGCGGCACCTCGAGTACAAGAACGTGTGGCTCAAACCCCACCGGGTCAGCTACACGTTCCGCTGGCGGCCGACTTCGTGAGCCCATCCCGCCGGCCGCGCGGCGAGAGCCGGCTGTCGCGCCGGCGGTTCCTGATCGGGGGAGCGACCCTGGCTGCGGGCGGCGTCGCGGCGGGGATCGTCGTCGACGAGACGTCCGGTGACGGACGCGCCGGGACCGGCCAGGGAGTGGAGGATCAGCGGCCGTTGCCGGTGGTGGCGCTGGGCGGCCAGCCCGCCGGGCTGCCTTCCCGCCAGCACGCATGGGAGGCCAGCGAGACCCGCGACCGGTACGGCAACCCGGTGGCGCCTCGCTTCGACCGGCTGCTGTTCTTCGACGTGCGCGGCCGTGCCTCGACGCGCCACGCGCACATATTGGAGGCCGCGCTGCGGACGCTGGAGCGCCGGTACCGATGGAGTCCCCACGGTCTGCTGTTCACGGTCTCATGGGGCCCCCGCTACTTCAGCCGGATCGGGGCTCACTCGCCGATTCCCGCAGCGAAGGCGCTGTCGGACTTCGAGTTGCCGACGATCGATGACTACGAGCTCTGTGTGCACCTTGCCTGCGATGACCAATCGCGGCTGGCCGAGATCGAGGCCGCGCTCCTGCACGGGGCGAGCCTGGCCGGCGCTGACGGTCACCTCGACGTGGCAGCAGCGCTCGTCTGGCGCGAGAGCCGCACCGGTTTCACCGGCGCCGGGCTGCCGGCCGCCCACCAGCGGACCGGCGGGATCCCGCCTGGCCGGCCGGTGCCGGAGAGCGCCCCGTTGTTCATGGGCTTCAGGTCGAATCTGAAACGCAACCAGGCCAGCGAGGACTCGGTTACGATCGCGTCAGGACCCTTCGAGAACGGCACCACGATGGCCGTGAGCTACATGCGTCTACGCCTGGACAGCTGGTATCAGGACCTCTCAGAGCGCGAGCGGGTCGCGCGGATGTACGCGCCACAGGTGTCACCGGAGCAGGCCGCCCGGTTCACCACCGATGCTGAGTCCGATCCGGGCAAGCTCGGCGAGGCGATCTCCCGCTACGGCGTCCTCGGCCATGCCCAGACGTCGGCTCGAGCGCGGCGGCATGGCAAGCCGATCATCCTGCGCCGTGACTTCAACACCGTCGACGGGGGTCAGGCGGGGCTGCACTTCGTCTCCCTGCAGCGCACGATCCACGACTTCGTCACCACCCGCACGGCGATGAACGCAAGCTCGGCGCAACTGCGCAACCCGGCGATCACCGACACCGTCAACAACGGGATCAACGAGTTCCTGTTCGTGTTGCGACGCGCCAACTACATCGTGCCCTCCCGCGCGGAGCGGTCGTTTCCCTCGTTGAGGTCGGAGTGAACCTGAGCCGCCGCGGCGCCCGGGGTGCGATAGCCGCACTGCTGCTGGTGCTGCTCGCCGCGGTCTGGATGCCCGCGGAGGCGCTTGGTGACGGGGATCCGGGATCCGACGTGCTCGTCTACCAGCCGCTGTTCGTCGGCTCAGCCGCCGGGGTCTCGATACCCGAGCAGGTGAAGCTTGGCAACCTGCTGCGTTCCAGCGCGCACTCCGGGGCCCCGATCCGGGTCGCGATCATCTCCCACCGCAGCGATCTCGGGGCGATCACCGGGCTCTGGCATCGCCCTCAGGCCTACGCCCACTTCCTCGGCTACGAGCTCTCTCTGGCCTACAAGGGGGAGCTGCTCGTCGTCATGCCAAATGGCTTCGGGATCAACTGGCCGGGCCACTCGACCGTTGCCGCCAGACGGGCCCTCGGCCCGGTCGCGATTCGGGTGGGCGGCACTGGACTGGCCGCCGCCGCGCAGGAGGCGACCGTGCGGTTGGCGGCGGCTGCCGGGGTCCACCTCAAACCCGCCTCGGTGGCCCCCGGTGGCTCGGCAGGCTCAGCCGGGGCCACCGCGACCACAGGGGGTGCGACGATCCCGACGATCACCGGCCCCGCCGCCGCCACCACACCCACTTCGGCCGGGGCCGGCGGGACGACCGATCGCAACGTGGCGATCGGGACCGTCGCGGTCCTTGCGCTGTGCGCGCTCGCGGTCCTGCTCTGGCGCCGGCGAGGGTCGGTCCGCACATGGCTCTCCGGCGCTGGGAGGCCGACAAAGCCCCAGGTGAGGCGTCGCGCCGGACTGCCGCTCGGTCGGATCGCGCTTGCGACCGGAATCGTCGTGGTCGTTGCCGCGGCGGCGATGGTGCTCCGTCTTCGTCCCTCGGGCTCCACCGCCAGTGCGCTGGCCACCAACCCGTATCTGGACTACGGGACCGCGCTGGACAAGCGCACCGCCCCCGCATTCACGTTGACCGACCAGGACGGACACCGGGTCTCGCTCAGTTCCTATCGCGGGAAGGTGACGATCCTTGATTTCAACGACTCCGAGTGCACGACTATCTGTCCGCTCACCACGACCGCGATGCTCGACGCCAAGCGGATGCTCGGCCGGGCGGGAGCGCGCGTGCAGTTGCTCGGGGTCGACGCCGATCCGAAGGCGACCGCGATCGAGGACGTGCTCAGCTACACCCAGCTGCACGGCCTCATCGGCAAATGGCAATTCCTCACCGGCTCGCTGCCTCAGCTGCGGAGGGTGTGGCGGGCCTATGGCATCCAGGCCGACGTGCAGCGCGGGCTGATCTCGCATACCCCTGCGCTCTACGTCATCGACCCGCAGGGCCGGCTGCGTGCGCTGTACATGACCCAGCAGAGCTATGCCTCGGTCGGCCAGCTCGGCCAGATCCTTGCCGCCAAGGCGGCGAGCCTGCTCCCCGGTCATCCGAAGGTCGATTCTCACCTGTCCTACGCCCCCGCGTCGACGATCCCGCCCAGCCGGGCGACGACCCTGCCCCAAGCCGGCGGCGGGCGGGTCGCGCTGGGGCCAGGGCGAGCCCGCCTGTACCTGTTTTTCGACACCTGGGATCGGGAGGTCATGAGCATCGGCGGCGAGCTCGCTGCGCTGAACCGCTACGCGACGACTGCCGCGGCGGACGGGCTACCGGCGCTGACCGCGGTTGATGAAGGCTCCGTCGAGCCATCGCCGGCCGCCCTGCCGGCCTTCCTGCACGGCCTCTCCGCGCCGCTGCGCTACCCAGTCGCGATCGACACCACCGGGGAGGTCGGTGACGGCTACGAGGTCGAGGGCGCTCCGTGGCTCGTGCTCATCTCCGCAAGCGGCCGGATCGCGTGGTACGACGCCGTCAACCTCGGCAAGTGGCCGACCGTCTCGCAGCTGCAGGCGCAGATGCGCGCGGCCCTCTCACGCACGCACCCGGGCGCGGGCGCGCCGGACCTGATCGGCTCGCCCAAGCCGCTGGCCGCCCTGCACAGCCAGGCGAGCCGGCTGATCGGCTCAGAACCCGCGCTCAAGGCGCGTATCCGCTCGCTCCGCGGCTACCCGATCGTCGTGAACGTCTGGGCCTCGTGGTGCCCGCCGTGCCGCGCCGAGTTCGGCCAGTTCGCCGCCGCCTCGGAGCAGTACGGACGGCAGGTCGCCTTCCTCGGTGCCGACACCAACGACTCGTCCGGCGACGCGGCGGCGTTCCTGCGCGCCCACCACGTGAGCTACCCGAGCTACTCCGCCACCTCCCGGGATATCCAGCAGATCGTCCCCGGAGGGCTCGAGGGGACACCGACGACGGTCTTCATCAATCGCGCGGGCAAGGTCACCCACGTGCATATCGGCCCCTACGACGCCGAGGGCACCCTCGATGCCGACATCACCGCGTACGCCCAGGGCGCCGGCTGACCCTCGTGGGATTCAGGTTGCGATGACGGCCAACACCGCCGGGTCGTTGATCGGTGAGACGGCATCCGATGGGGGATTCGGCGGTCGTCTCGGTGCCTACCTCTGGTCTGACAGCGCGCGGCGTTTGCAGACGACGCTCGGCGTGATCTGGCTGCTCGACGGGGGACTGCAGTTCCAGTCGTTCATGTACTCGCGCGGGTTCCTGCGGATGATCGACGCCGGCGCGGCCGGGCAGCCGGCGTGGCTGGCGAGCCTGCTGCACTGGGGTGTGCGCATGGCCAACGGCGACCTTGCCGTCTGGAACAGCCTGTTCGCGCTGGTCCAGGTGGCGATCGGCCTCGGCCTGCTGTATCGCCCGCTGGTCAAGCCGGCGCTGATCGTCTCGTTCGCCTGGTCGCTGTTCGTCTGGGGGTTCGGCGAGGCGTTCGGGATGCTTTTCATGAACATGGCCCAACCGCTCACCGGTGCGCCGGGAGCGGTTCTGCTCTACGGGCTGATCGGGCTGCTCGCGTGGCCGAATGGCAGGCAAGGCGGGCTGCTCGGGGTCCGCGGTGCGAAGGTGCTCTGGTGCGCGCTGTGGTCGGTGATGGCCTACCTCTGGCTGCTGGCCCCCAACAGCAGCCCAGACGCAACCCATGACGCCCTGACGTCGGTGTCATCCGGGATCGCCGGGCTGACGAGCGTGCAGCACACCCTCGCGCGGGCGAGTGCGGGCCACGGCCTCCTCATCGCGCTGGTGCTCGGCGCCGTGAGCCTGGTGATCGCGATCGGGGTCGTGGCTGAATGGCGACCGCGGACCTGGCTGTCGTTGTCGATCGCGCTCAACCTGGGCTACTGGGTGCTGGGCCAGTCGCTCGGTGGAATCTTTGCCGGCGGCGCCACCGACCCGAATGCCGGCCCTTTGTTCGTGGTGCTCGCGTGCGCGGTGTTTCCGCTCTTCACGCGTGGGTGATCGCCGCGCGCGCCCGGGCGGCGGGCCCGTCAGAGGCCGCGGTGCCGCGCGTTGTCGGCAAGCGCTGCGCCCATCGCCCCTGGCTCCACCTGTGTCTGGATCTCGGCGATGAGCTTGTCCTGCCGCTCGGCTTCGCGGTACACCGAGTCCTGGAGCCCCTCGACCATCTGCTCGAGGTGCGCCATCCGTGTTTCGAGGGCGCCCATTCGATCGGCCGGTACAGCGCTCGCCCGGGCGGGTGCCTGACTGCGGATCTGGGCGAGGCGGCGGACCTGTCGAATGCGAGCAATCAGCCCGTCGCGGTCCTCAGTGGTCATCGTCGTCGGCCGGTCTGGGGCGGCGGCGGCCGCACCGGGTATCGCTCTCGCTCGGCGTCGGTCATCTTGCGGATCACCAGGGAGCCGCTCGCCACCTGGTGCCGAACGTCGGCCAGTTTCTCCTGGCGCTTCTCCTCGGCGCGCTCGCGGGTGGTCTTCATCTGGCGTCCACCTCCTCCTGTGGGGCGCCGTCTTCGTTCAGCGCAGATGGAAGGTCTTGGACCGGTGAGGCCGCGGCCTCTCGCCTGGCCTCTTTCCGCACCCGTTTCTCCTCGCGTCGGTCACGGAGCCGTGCCTCGCGGTTGAGCTTGGCGAACGACGTCTTCTTCTTTCCGCGGGGGCTCATGGGCGCACCACCCAACCCGCCGCGCGCGGCGGGTGCGGTGGCTGAATCGGTGCGATGGGGGCCGGACGCCCCCATCGCGGTTGCCGCATCAGACCGGGACGACGTTGGCGGCTGCCGGACCCTTCGGGCCCTGCTCGCTGTCGTAGCTCACCTGCGCGCCTTCGGTGAGCGAACGGTAGCCGTCCCCCTGAATCGCTGAATGATGGACGAACAGATCCTTGCCCGGCTCATCGGGGGTGATGAAGCCAAAGCCCTTGTCGTCGCTGAACCACTTCACTGTTCCTGTGGGCATGTGCGCCCTCTTTCGTTCACGTGCACGGCGTGACACGAAGGCGCTGAGAACAGCGAAATGGCGAAACGCGGGGCACTACGGAGCGGCCAGGCGGTTGCCTAGCCCGAGGGAACGATAGCGGAAACGGGTCTGTCGCCCGCGGACACTGGTGATCGAGCGCACGCCCTACGCGGCGATCGGGCGGTGAGTTTGACTCCCGCGGACGCGGTGATACGGTCAGCGGGGTAGTTCTCCGTCGGAGGATTCGCTCACCGGACGAGCGAACCGCTCGATGCACCCGTCGCGACCGGAAGGAGCCGGATGTCCGCAGCATCGGGCCAGTGCTATTGGGTCTTCCCCAGCGCTGGTGGCTGACCCGGTCATGCCGAGCTTCTTCACCCCGATTGCCGACGGCCAGGCCGGCGAGCGCCATTACCAGGAACTGCGTCGCGAGGTCGAGTCACAGATGGGGCGGCCCCCGAGCGACCGCCGGATCATGGAACTCTGGACCCGCCGGGGAAACCTCGACTGCGTGACCTCGGTCGGCTCGCCAGATCCGATCCGTGGCGACACCGTCACCGCGATCTTCGACATGGGGCCTCACCAGCCGTTCATCGTCTACAGCCAGCACCCCACCGATCCAGCGCAGCAGACCCGCCAGATCCTGGGCTGTAACGCCTACTCGGTCTCGGAATTTGCGCGATGACCACGCTCGGGGAGATCGAAGCGATCCAGGCGGAGGTGAACTACTACCGCGACAGCGTCGCACTGCTCCGCGCGCGGTTGTACCGCCGCGGGGCGGGGATCACCCCGCGGCTTGAAGAACTGCAACGACGCCTCGCCAGCGCCGAGACCCGTCTGCGCGCCGCCCGTGGCACACCGCGACCCACTCCTCGGTTCTGACCTACCCACGCTCTCCACGCAGCAGGTCGGCCGGCGCCGTCCACCACTTCCTCGCGACTCCGCGGACGGTCAATGGCTGATCGGCCGGTCACCGAGCTCGTCCTCAGCGGAGGACAGCACCTGCAAGTCGAGGGGGACTCGCGCGCGGTCGAGAGCGTCGTGATCTCCGCCGCCCGCGGATCGATCATGGAGCTCGCCTGGCTGATCGAGGCCGAGACCGGGACCAGGGTCGGAGTCAACCCCGAGCACGTGGTGATGATTCGTATCCCCGCCGCGGAGACGGCCGTGACGGATGTGGACGACTCTGGGTAAGCGCAAAATCTCGTGAACAGTCAACTGAAGGACGTTCGATGCACGCTCAGGACCGGGATCCGAAGTGCGCGCGTGTCCAGTGCGTCTCCATAGCCGCAATTGTCGCCGCCTCTCTGCTGACACTGGTCGGTGCCGCCGGCGCCCACGCCGCGATGATCAAGAAGTGCCCGACGGCCAACTCGCTGAGAGCGGCGGCGGGGACGCCGCTCACCATCGGGACCCATAAGGCTGGGATGGACGTGTTCTGCGACTACACCCACCCACTGTCGGCAACCCTCAAGGACAGCGTCTCGATCGCCGTTGAGCCGCTCCGGGAAAGCGATGCCGCGTTCGAGCGGAGCGCGAAGGCCTTCGCCAAGGACCTGAAGGCGCACTTCAAGCAGCTGTCAGGAGTCGGGGATGAGGCCTGGGAGTCCACAGAGCCAAAGTCCAAGCTCGACGCGGGCGGCCTTCCGACGACGACCGTGACGATTGTGGTCGGCAGACGCGAGGTCACCGTGATCAGCAACCTCGCCGCCAAGAATGTCCTGGACGTCGCCAAGCACGTGAGCTGAGGAGCGCCGGCCGGGGTCGAGCCGGTTAGCACCGCGTTAGCCGAGCTTGCCGGTCTCCGGGCAGGCTGAGATGGTCACCATGGGAGATGCGAGCATGCCGGCATCCACGTCGCGCGCCGGTCGTCGCGATCGTGACCGCGATCGCGTTGCTCGTCGCCGCGTGCGGGGGGTCGGGCAGCGCCGGCCAGGGTGCCGCCGCCTCCGCTTCCGCCCACCCGTGCACGGTGATCGAGGGGAGCTCCGCGACAGCGGGCGGGGCTCCGGGCGCCTCGTGGCCTGATCCCAATGGCAACCTCGCGAACACCAGAGTTGCGACGTCGTCGAGGATCTCCGCGGCCAATGTGTCGCGGCTCACGCAGGCGTGGTCGTTCAAGCTGACCGGGGCGGCCGCCAAGTCGGTGCAGGCCTACGGATCGCTGACCGCAGCACCGATCGTCAGTGACGGCGTTGTCTACGTCCAGGATCTTGACTCCGATGTGTATGCGATCTCGCTCGGCACCGGAAAGCTGCGCTGGGAGTACCGCTGCGATCAGCCGGAGCTCAGTGGACCCGGGCCCAATGGCGTCGCCGTCGCCAACGACAAGGTGTATGGACTGACACCGAGGGCGGCGTTCGCGCTGAGCGCTGCCACGGGGCACCCCGTCTGGAGCGACGCTCATCTACTGCAGCCGGGGCAGGGCACGTTTGGCGTCCAGCCGGCAGTCGCGAACGGTCGCGTCTATCTCGGCAGCCAGTACGGATCGGGCCCCGGGGGCGGCGTGCTGATCGCGCTCGACGCCGCGACCGGCGCGAAGCTGTGGACGTTTGACACGGTCACGGGTCCGGAGCCGGGGGTCAAGGCGTTGGGACTCGGCGCGGGCGGTGTGTGGGAGACGCCACTGGTGTCCAGTGACGGATCGGTGACATTCGGCATCGGCAACCCCTACCAAACCCCAGCGCAGGCGATCGCACATCCGGCGCGGATTCTCTACACCGACTCAGATGTCAACCTCGACGCCGCGACCGGCAAGCTTCGCTGGTACTACCAGGGCGTCCCGGACGACTTCAAGGATTACGACATGCAGACCTCGCCGGTTGCCACACGCGTCGGTCACACCCCGGTTGTGATCGGCTCGGGCAAGATGGGGATCGTCTACGAGATGAACGCCAAGACCGGCCGGCTGCTGTGGAAGACACCGGTCGGAGAGCACAACGGCCACGACAACGACGGTCAGCTTGCCCTCGCTCACCAGCTGAAGATCACCGTTCCGTACACCATCGCTCCCGGCTCCTTCGGCGGCGTGCTGACGAACCTCGCGTCTGCCGGCGACACGGTGTACGTGGTGACCATGGATCTGCCGCTCAGCTACCCGAGCCTGAAGCTGCCGAGCGCGATCAAGCCGGCCGGACCGGCGAGAGGCGAGATCCTGGCGCTCAGCCTCGCAACCGGCAAGGTGGAGTGGGACACCAAGCTGCCGACGCTGCCGGTCGGCGCCGCGACCGTCTCAAACAACCTCGTGTTCACAACGCTCTACAACGGCGTGCTCGTCGCCATCAACCGAGCGACCGGGGCGATCGTCAACCGCACGATGCTGCCCGCGTCGACCAACTCGCCGATCGCGATCGCGGGCGCCACCGTGATCGTTCCCGCCGGTAACCCGAAGACAGCGTCAGCGCGTGGAGGAGCGCAGGTCGTCGCCTACAAGGTGAGCTAGTCGGCGAGCGACGCCGCTCACCCGGTCGTCTCGCTCCTTCACGCTTTGATCGATTCCTGGGTCCAGCCTGTGGCGCGCGCGCCAGCGGTGGCCGTGGCGGTGATCAAGATCTTCTTGTGCGGCGGGGTCGGGATCGCGGCCGAATAGCTGCCATGTGAGTTGGCGACGGTCGTCACCACGACGGTGGTGTTGGTTGCGGATCCCGGCCGACCGGCGGCGACTTGGACCCGGGCACCGGGCGTCGTTGTCCCGGTGACGGTCGTGTGGCCGGCGGTCACGCTCGCTCCGTCGGCGGGCGTTGCAATCGTCACCGGCACGACCGTCGGCGCCTGCGGATCGAGGTAGCGCGCGCGGGTGATCGTCGGCCGATCGAGCAGCGTGCCTGCCTTGAGGTCGAGCACCAGTCGCACGTACTGCGCCTGTCCCCAGATCAGTGGGGTGGCGGAGCCGGCCGCCTTGCCGTTCTGGAAGCCGATCGAGGCGGTGGCCGGGTTGGCGCCGTATGGGGAGGCCGGCACGTCGGGGTCCTCCCACACCTGCTCGGGGACGTACCCCAGACCCCAGGTCATTCGCTGCAGAGTGACCGCCAAACGCGAGGCCATGGCTCGGTCGCCCGATTGGAGATCCTGCTCGGCACGCTCACCGGTCAACAGCGGCCACAGGTGGCCCGAGCCGTCCGCATGCGTGAACCACGGCTTGCCAGTGGGCGAACAACTCGTCGGATCCGGCACGTAGCAGTCGCCGTAGCCATCGGCGGCGCCGTGGGACTTGATCCCATAGCGGTGCCAGCCGGGGCCCGACGCGGTCTGGCGCTCCAGCACCGAGTCGACGACCCCCAGGGAAGCCTGGACGTCAGGGTCGTGCGCGGAGAGTTCGCCCAGCCGTGTCAGTTCCAGGAAGCCGGCGTCGATGATGGACCGCTGATCCACATGGTTGCGGCTGCCGTTCCCGAGGTCGTAGGTCTGGGCGGTGTTGGGGTTGCCATCGACCGACTCGCGAATGAAGTACCGCGGTCCGTCAGGCCCGGTCGTGGTGACCGTCCAGCGCTTGACGTTGCGCTGGTAGTCATCGGCGGTGGCGTTGTAGAGATCAGCGCGCGCAGTGTCGCCGACCGCCGCTGCCAGCTTGCCTGCCGCCACAAGCCCGGCGATCTCGGCGGCGATCGTCGAGGGTGAGTATCCCGGGTGCTCCTCCCAGCGCTCAGCACCCGTGCTCGGCCCGTGATCGACGATGTAATCCGCCGCCGGGCGAATGTGGTGCCGGTAGAAGGATTTCTCTCCGGCCAGTCCTGCCTCCCACGCCATGAGGAGGGGGTAGGCGACCTCGTCGATCTCTGAGAGCCCGAACGTGTCAGGAGCAACCGCGCCGTTCAGTTCGGAGTCACGGGGGAAGCTTCCGTCGGGCTGCTGGGCGTGGTCAAACAGGAAACGCGTCATCTCCCGCGCGCTGGCAGTGTCTCCGTCGGCGAGCAGTCCGGTGAAAGTCTCGTAGCTGTCGCGGGCGAACACCTCCCGGTAGGTCCAGCCGGCGTGGGTGGTGGCGGCCGGTACGGACTGTCCCCACGGGTCCGTCGGCGAGGCCACGAACGCGCCGAGGTGCGTCTTGTCCTCGGCGGCCTTGATGACGTTCGCCGATACCCAGTAGGTGCGATCCATCGCGGCGTCCTGGCCTCTGGTGAGACCGGCAAGCTGGCGCGGCGGGCGGTGCAACGAGGCGTCATACCTGCGCCACCCGGCGACGTACCGGCGGAGCGTCCGCGCGAAACGCCCGGTGGCGCTGGCATGGGCGGCGGTGATCGCCAGGCGGGCGCTCGGCCCGAAGCCGAGCGCCAGCGTGAGCGGCCGGCCCGGCGTCATGTCGACCTCGGCGGTCTGCACGACGTTGCCGTCGGTCGCTGCGCGGTAGTCCTTGGTGAGCCGGTGGTGTGCGTCGAGTTGGCTCAGCCCGTCGCTGGAGGTGCCGACAAACCCGCTGGACTCACCCAGGAAGGGGCGATTCGCCACGAGCGCACCGACGACCCGCGCCGAGAACGGACCCTTCGGCGCCATGGTGTCCGAGGAGACCAGGGCCGTCGTCGCCGGATCGACGAGCGCGTTGTTCGCACCGCCGTTCTTCTTTCCGCCGCCACCGGTGTTGTCGATGGTCGCGTCGTAGCGCACATAGACCTTGAGATCGCGGATCGCGCGCGCGTCGCCGCCCATGGGAACCAACCTCGTATGCAGCACGACGCTGTCCCGCGACGGGTCGGTGATGTAGTCGCTGATCAGGCGAAAGCCGTGCGCGCGATCGCTGCTCGTCACCCGGCAGACCATCCCGCCGGGCTCCGGAGAGCTGACCCGATAGGTCATATTGCGCTGCTGCAGCGCGGTGAACGTGTGCCCGTCGGTCACGATGTACTGAAGGGTGTGCACGTTCGTGTTCTCGATCGTGGGGCTGAACACGTCCGAGAGCACGCCGTCGGCAACCGTGAACCACACCTTCGAGCTGGTGTTGCGCGCGGTCCCGAAGCAGTCCTTGCGGGCCGCGTCCAGATAGGAGGTGGCGCCCGGAGCGCCCGGTGCCGCTCCTCCAGGAGCAGCCGCGGGTCGCGACGCCGGGGCCGGCGCCGCAAGCCAGGCGCCGAGGAGGAGCACAGCGCCGATGCCGGCCAGACCGGCAAGCCAACGCGACACGCCCTCGGGCACGATCCTCGACATCGACATCAGCCTCCTCCCATACGGAATAGCGGCGTCAACCTACCCACCCACCTGGCTCGCACAAACCGTCAGGGGCATCGGGCGCGCCGGCGCAGCAGTCCACCCTCAGCTGGTGGCAGCGCGACGCTGCTGCGCACGACTCTCTCCCAGAAACGACAAAGATCGCCTGGCGGCGATCTTTGTACGGCTGCCCCGGAGGGGCTTCTGATCAAGCGGCTGAAGGGACTCGAACCCTCGACCTTCTGCATGGCAAGCAGACGCTCTAGCCAACTGAGCTACAGCCGCAAGGCGGCCGAGTATATCCGTGCGTCCGGGGGGCCGGGGCACGCGTTCGGCCCGTGAGAGGCGACGACCGGAATCGAACCGGTGTAGACGGCTTTGCAG
>DASXZK010000010.1:0-49199 GCA_036501965.1 Solirubrobacteraceae bacterium | reverse complement strand
GCCGCGCCGACCTTGACGACGGCGACACCGCCCGAGAGCTTCGCGAGGCGCTCCTGGAGCTTCTCGCGATCGAAGTCCGAGTCGGTGTTCTCGATCTCGGTCTTGATCTGGTTGATGCGGCCCTTGATCGCGTTGCTTTCGCCGTTGCCGTCCACGATCGTCGTCGTGTCCTTCGCGACGACCACACGACGAGCCCGCCCAAGCTGCGAGAGCTGCGTGTTCTCGAGCTTCAGACCCATCTCCTCGGTGATCACCTCACCGCCGGACAGGATCGCGATGTCCTCGAGCATCCGCTTGCGGCGGTCGCCGAAGCCCGGCGCCTTGACCGCAACGCCCGTGAACGTGCCACGGAGCTTGTTCACCACCAGCGTCGCGAGCGACTCGCCCTCGACGTCCTCGGCGATGATCAGCAGCGGCTTGCCCGACTGGATGACCTGCTCGAGCACGGGAAGGATGTCCCGGACCGAACCGATCTTCGAGTTGGCGATCAGGATGTAGGGGTCCTCGAGGGTCGCCTCCATCCGGTCCTGGTCGGTGACCATGTACGGGGAGATGTAGCCCTTGTCGAACTGCATGCCCTCGGTGAACTCGAGGTCCATGCCGAACGTCTGGCCCTCCTCGACGTTGACCACGCCGTCCTTGCCGACCTTGTCGATCGCGTCGGCGATGACGTCGCCGATCTCCTCGTCGCCGGCCGAGATGGTGGCGACGCGAGCGATCTGATCCTTGCCCGAGATCGCCTTGGACTGCGACTCGATGTTCTTGACGACCATGTCGACGGCCTTCTCGATCCCACGCTTGAGCGCGAGCGGGTTGGCGCCGGCGGTGACGTTCTTCAGACCCTGGCGGACGATCGCCTGGGCGAGCACCGTGGCGGTCGTCGTGCCGTCGCCGGCGACGTCGTTGGTCGCCGTGGCGACCTCACGCACGAGCTGGGCGCCCTGGTTCTGGAAGACGTCCTCCACCTCGATCTCACGGGCGATGGTGACGCCGTCGTTGGTGATCGTGGGGGCGCCGAACTTCTTGTCAAGCACGACGTAGCGGCCGCGCGGGCCGAGCGTCACCTTGACTGCGTTGGCGACCGCGTCGACGCCGAGCTCAAGAGCCTTGCGCGCCTCCGCGTCGTACTTCAGTTCCTTATGTGCCATGTGGTGTCGATTCTCCTGAAGGGGGGTTGCTACTGGACCTTGGCCAGCACGTCGGACTCGCGGAGGACGAGAAGCTCCTCGCCGTCGACCTTGATCTCGGTCCCGCCGTACTTGCTGTAGAGCACCTCGTCGCCCTCGGCGACGTCGAGCGGCGTGCGCTTGCCGGTGTCCTCGTTGACCTTGCCGTCACCGACGGCGATGACCTTGCCCTTCTGGGGCTTCTCCTTGGCCGTGTCGGGAAGGACGATCCCACTCGCAGTGGTCTCTTCCTCCTCGATCGCCCGCACGATCAGGCGATCGCCGAGAGGCTTGAGATTCATGAACCATGACCTCCGTTAGAAAGTGTGCGTCGAAGGCTTGGCACTCGTCCATCAAGAGTGCCAGCCGGCGCCACTATAGCGTGTCCGGACGGTCGTTTGGCACTCTCTTGTGAAGAGTGCCAGGAATCTTGAGCAACCCTTGAGGTTGGGGGCACACCAGCCGGGTTTCTCAGTCGCCCGCGCTGAGATCTGAGGCCGCACAGGATAACGCTCTCGGGATCGCTGGCGGCGTGCGCCGAGTAGCCTCGGCTCGTGCCCGCGCCGACCGAGATCGTCTACGGCAAGCACTCGGTCCGCGCCGTGCTGCTCGCCCGCCCGCACGCCGTGCAGCGAATGCTGCTCGGCGGCAAGGAGTCCTACCACGCCGATCTGATCGCCCTGGCCCGGGAGAACCGGATCCGGCCCGAGCTCGTCGAGTGGCCCGAGTTCCGCCGGGTGACAGGGCTCGGCGACGATGACAAGCACCAGGGCACGGCACTGCTGGTCAACCGGCGGGCGCTGCTCACCGAGGCGGATCTCGGGCGGCTGGCGGAGGCGCGCGTCGTGCTGGCGCTTGATCAGATCTCCGATCCTCAGAACCTGGGGACGATCCTGCGCTCGGCGGCGTTCTTCGGGGTCGATGGAGTGCTCGTGCTCAAGAACCGCTCGGCCGAGGTCTCACCGCTCGTGGCCCGCGTGGCGGTCGGCGGCGCCGAGCTCGTCGACACCTTCCGGGTCACCAACCTCGCGCGCTCGCTCGAGCGGCTGCAGTCGATGGGCTACTGGGTGTACGGCCTGGACGAGCGCGGCCCCGCGACGCTCGCCGAGACCGAGTTCGACGCGCGCACCGTGCTGGTCGTCGGCGCCGAGGGCGAGGGGCTGCGCAAGCGCACGCGCGACACCTGCGACGCGCTGGTGAGGATCCCGGGCGGCCGGCGTGGACTGGAGTCGCTGAACGCCGGCGTGGCGACCGCCGTCGCCCTCGCCGAGGTGTTCAGGACGCGTCCGGCGACCTGACACCTGCCGGGGCGTTCAGGGCACGCCCAGCGAGCTGAGACCGCGCCGTCCCCGCCGCGGCTCACGCGCGTGAGACGTACTTCCCGGTGCGGGTGTCGACGCGCACCTTCGAGCCCTGCTCGACGAACAGCGGGACCTGGACCTGGGCGCCGGTCTCGAGCGTCGCGGGCTTGGTGCCCCCGCCCGAGGCGGTGTCGCCGCGCAGCCCGGGCTCGGTCTGGGTGACCTCGAGGTCGACGGCGCTCGGCAGTTGCAGCCCACTCGGCGCCTCGTCGATGTAGAGCACCTCAACCTCGTCGTTCTCCTTGGTCCAGCGCAGGTCCTCGGCGAGCGTCACGACCGGAATCGTGAGCTGCTCGTAGGTCTCGGAGTCCATGAAGTGGGCGTCCGCGCCGTCGTTGTAGAGGTACTGCATCCGGCGCACCTCGGTGCGGATCGAGCGGAACTTCTCGCCCGCGCGGAAGGTCTTGTCGATCACGTTGCCATCCGAGGAGCGGCGCAGCTTCGTGCGCACGAACGCCGCGCCCTTGCCGGGGTTGACGTGCTGGAACTCCATCACCTTGTAGACGGTGCCGTCGACCTCGATGTGGTTTCCGTTCTTGAGCTGATTAGTGCTGATCACGACTTATTCCGCCCTTGACTCAGGGGTTCGATCCAGTGCGTTCATGCGCGAGGCTGTCACACCCGCAATGCGCACGCGTACAGAACGTAGCCGCACTCCGGCCCGCCCCGCCCGCCGGCGGTCGGTCAGGGGCAGGGGATGAGCTTCGCGTGGATCGACGCCGAGCGGGTACGCCCGTGGCCCGTCGCCAGCCGGACCTTGGCGACGACGACTGCCTTGCCCGCCGACCGTAGCGTCAGAGTCGTGCGAGCGGGCGCGCGGGCGACGGTCCTGGCCTTGCCTCCGGAGACCGAGAACCGGGCTCCGTCGATCTGAGCTCGTCCGGACACCGCGAGTGAGACCGGGAAGCTTCCGCCGACCGCCACGCACTCGCGCGGTGTCCGCAGCGACACGGCTCCCACATGAGTGACCTTCGGCCGCGGCACGATCGGCAGTGCGGAGACATGCGAGGGCGAGTGGTCGTCGGACCATGTCGCCCAGCCGGCGCCTTCGCTGTTGACCGCGATCTGCGGGTATTCGATCTCGCCCCGGGTCCTCAGCTTCACGCTCTCGCCGAATCGCGTCGCGAGCTTGTTCCTCGCGACCGCATAGCGCAGTGATCCGTCGGTTGCCTTCCAGATCACGTACACGCGGCCCGTCGGGGTCTGGGTGATCCCGAACCGCTCGCCCGCCCCGTCATTGGTGACGGCGGCAGGAGTTGACCACCCGGACCCGGTGAACCGCTGGACGACCAGACGCTCGTTGTCACCCGGGGTCGCGATGCTCCGAGCGACGAAGATTCCCGCAGGGCCGCCGGCGAGCTGCGCCGCCGAGTCAAGCGACGGCGCCGGCGAGAGCGCCTGCGGCGCCGACCAGGCGGCGGCTGCATCGGGATCGCCACCCTGATAGCGGACCCACATCACGGTGTAGTGCGGTGTCGTGTCGTTCGTGTAGACGGCGAGCAACGTCGACCCCGACCGGCCGATGCTCTCGCTGAGCGACCCGGACGCGACCGCCGGCGTGTACCAGCCCGGGTCCGTCGCGGCCGGTCCGAGGCCAGTTGCCTGGATCGAGCCGCCACCGGTGACCGCGTTGGTGCTGCTGCTCAGCAGTTGCTCGGGGCTCCCTGGGCCGAGCGTGCCGGCGGGCAGATCGAGCAGGTTGCCGGCCATCCCGCTCGCCGCGTCGGCGACGACCGGGGACGGGCCGGAGAACGTCGTGCCGTGATCGGAGGAGATCAGCAGCTCCTTCTGATTCGACAGCACACAACAGCGACTGTCGAGGATGGCGAGCTGCCCGCCCGCCGTGAACACCGGGGCGTTGCCGGCGTCGATCGAGGTCCCGGTCCCCGGGAACGGGTACACGTGCCCGGCCTCGCAGCGGTTGGCATGCGGCGCCAGCCGGCAGACGTCGAGCGGCTGCCCAGAGCTGCCGCTCGCCCAGGATGTGTAGCCGACGCCGATCGCGTCGACCACCACTCGCGGCGGCGCGTAGGACAGCGCATCGGATCCAAGAGACACATCCGCGGCGTTCGCAGACGCTGTCCATAGCGCCATGAGCGCAGCCGCGACTGTTGCCGCGCCGATGGCGCGGGTTCCCCGGTTCACGGCGCGAGCGTATCCGCGCCGCCTCCCGATGTCCAGGGCACGGCCCGTCAGCGGGCCGACAGTGCCACGGCGGCCGGGCGTTCCACGTCGAGGTCCCGGCTGAACACGTCCTCGGTCGTCTCCGCGCGCCGCACGACCCGCGCGCCGCCGCCAGTGACCAGCACGGTGGCGGGGCGCGGCAGCGCGTTGAAGTTGTTGGCGCTCACCTCCTGGTAGGCGCCGGTGTCGAGAAACGCGACCACGTCGCCGGGCGCGACGTCCGGGAGCCCCGCGTCGGGCGTGATCGTGTCAAAGCCGCAGCTGCAGCCGACGAGGTCGGCGACCGCGTCCAGCGGCTGGGAGGCGCGGTTGGCGACGATGTGCTCGAAGCGGTTGTGCTCGAGGTGGATGTCGAGCAGGAACATCTCGGTCGTGTCGAGCTCCACGAACCGCAGCGGCGCCGGCTCGGTCTCCGTCTTGAGGTTGACGACTCGGCTGAGATGGACGCCGGTGTCGCCGTAGAGCGCGCGCCCGGGCTCGATCTCCAGGGTCGTCTCCTCGGTCCGCACGCCCGATCCGGCGAGTGAGCTGCGCAGCCCGGAGCAGATCCCCCGCGCGTACTCGGAGACCGGCGGAGTCGGCTCGCTGTCCTCCGCGCGGCGGGGGATCGAGCGGCCGGTCGGATCCCGCGCCGTCGGAAGCCCTCCGCCGATGTCGATCTCCCGCGGCAGCCACCCGTCCCAGGCCGCGGAGAGCCGGAGGATTCCCTCGCCGAACGCCCGCGCCATCGCCTCCCAGACCTCGAGGCTCCGGGTGTGCCGGGCGAAGTGGGCGTGGACGCCGACCAGCTCGACCTCGTCGGAATGCAGGAGGCGCTCGCCGAGCGGCAGAAGCTCCCCGAACGGCATGCCCGCCTTGTAGCGGTGCGAGATCTCGGGGATCGTCTCGCCGTCCGGGCTGAAGTCCGAGACGAACCCGTCGAGCTCGCTGAGCTCCGGACGGAGCCGGACGCGCAGCTTCGCGCGGCGGCCGAGCCGGCGCGCCGCGGCGATCGCGAGATCGAGCTCGCGCGGTGCGTCGAGAGTGATCCGGCACCCCGCCGCGACCGCCTCCTCGACGAGCTGCGGGGACTTGCCCGAGCCGTTGACGGAGATCAGGGCCGGCGGGACCTCACAGGCCAGCGCCGCCCACAGCTCGCTGCGCCCGAACGTGTCGCATCCCAGGCCCTCCTCCGACAGGATCCGCCGCAACGCCAGCACGTGGTTCGCCTTGATCGACGGCAGTACTCCGACCGGCCCGTCCCACTGGTCCGAGAACGCCCGCACGAGCCGGCGGGCGTTGCGGCGCAGGTGGTCCTCGGAAATGACGTAGAGCGGCGTGCCGAAGCGCTCGGCGAGCTCATAGGCGTCGCACTCCTCGACGAACAGGCGATCCCCGCGGACCGAGAGGCACTCGTCGATGCACCCGCCTGAGCGGTCAGCCATGAAAAGACTCGGGCACATCCATGTGGCTGCCCTCGAGCAATTCGATGACGACTCCGTCGGGATCACGCACGTAGGCGATCGCGCAGCCCTCCCAGACGCCACCGAGCGACAGCTCGGTGACCTCCCCCATCGGCTGGTGCCCGGCGCTCGCCAGCCGCGCGAGCGCCTCGCTCAGATCGTCCACCTGGATCGACACGTGGCAGCTGCCCACCGCGTCGGGCCCGCGGGGCGCCGCGTCGGAGTCGGCCGCGCTGCCGTAATCGATCAGCTCCAGCAGCTGTCCACCGCCCGCGTCGAGATCGGCGATGCGCGCCGACGCGCCCGGCACACCGACGATCGAACCCACCGCCTCCACGCTGAGGCCGATCACTCTCATCCCGAGCAGATCGCGGTAGAAGAGCAGCGAGCGATCGAGGTCGGCGACGGTGATGCCCACATGGTGGATCCCGCGCAGCCTCGGGCGCCACGGCGCGCGCTGCTTTCGGGTGACGGACGCTCCCACTCCCTCTTGTCGCTCGGCCGGCCTCATGGCACTGCCCAGGATGGCATCTTGCGGGCCGAGGAGCGAGTCAGTGCCGCACGACGGTCTGTTCCGCCGGCGCGGGCTCCACCGAGGTGCCGGCGGCCGGCCGGCGAGGCCGCCGCAACGAGCGGCCAACGCGCGCCGAGTAGCGCGCGAACGCGTCGGGCGTCGCCGAGGCAGCGGCCGGGAGGATGTGCTCGGCGAACCGGGGAACCGTCCGAGGCTCCGCCGGGCGCTGGATGAGGAAGCCCTGCCCGAGCGGCACGCCGAGGCGACGCATCACCTCGAGCTCGCGCTCGGTCTCGATGCCCTCGGCGACGAGGCCGATGCCGGTGCGGCGGGCGAACACGATCAACGCCTCCGCCATCGCACGGCGAGCCGGGTCGTTCTCGATGCCCGAGGTGAACATCCGATCGAGCTTCATCCGGTCGGGCGCGAGCTCAACGACATGCCGCAGGCTCGAGAAGCCGGCGCCGACGTCGTCGACGGCGAGCCGGATGCCGCGCTCGCGCAGCGGTGCCATCGCATCGCGGAAGGTCTGGTAGTCGTCGAACGCGGCGTGCTCGGTGAGCTCGACGAGCAGTCGCCGCGCCGAATGTCCCTCCAGAAGCGGCTCGAGCCGCCCGGAGAGGAGCAGCTGGTGACTGACGTTGATTCCGAGGTTCAGCCCGCCCGGCAGCATCTCGAACATCTCCAGCGCGCGGCGCACGGCGAGCGCCTCGAGCTCGAGGCCCAGCCCCACGCCCTGGGCCTCCCTGAACCACTCGTCCGGCGGGCGGAGTGGCGGATCGTCGAAGCGGGCGAGCGCCTCCACGCCGACGACTCGCCCGGTCCCGAGTTCGACCACCGGTTGCGCGACGGTGCGCAGGCGCCCCTCTCGAAGCACGCGCACGATCCGCTGGCGGATGCGCAGCTCCTCGACCGAGCCGGGCTTCATCACGCTGGCGAGGAACTCGCCGACGCGCGCGGGGCTGCCGCGTCGCTCCTCAGGCTCCAGCGCGGTCGCGGGCTCCCTCGCAAGGGTCTCGAACACCGACCGCACAGCGCGTGCGGTGTCGATGACCGACGCCAGCGCGATCCCGACGAAATTCGCCACCCGCTCGACGTTCGCGCGGACCTCGGCGTTGAACGCGGCGAGGTCCCCGGAGATGATGATGAGCACGCCGATGACCTCGTCGCCGCGACGCAGCGGCGCACTGAGCAGAGAGCGGGCGTCCGGGTCGGCGCGCACCGCCGGAGCGACGCGCTCGTCCGTGCGCACGTCGTCGGAATGCAGCAGCTCCCCACAGGCGATGGCCAGCCCGGAGAGGCTGTTCCCCAGGGGGATCGACTTGCCGACATGATGCGCGGTCACGCCGGCGGCGGAGACGGTGAGCAGATCGTCGCCGTGCCGGCGCATGATCGCGGCGCCGTCGCAGCCACCGACCAGAGAGCGTGCCTCGTCGACGATCCGCTGCATGAGCAGCGCCGGATCGACGTCGTCGAAGATCAGCTCCCCAAGGTCAGGTTCGGTCATCGTGTCTCCATCCCAGGCCCCCAAACGAGGCGGCGGAGCCGCCACGGGGACAAATTCAGCCAGACCGAGGACGTCCGGTCATCTCCGGTGCGCAATTTGTGCAGCATTCCTTCGCCAAAGCACAAGACTCCGGCGTCATCTGACCGTTTTTCGGCATCGCGACCCAAACCCCTCGAAGGGCCGAGGCGCCGCGGGGGTCAGTTGCGCGCGCCGCCGAGCCCGTGGATGCGGTCGCGCATCTGATCGGGCGGCTGCTCGATGATCTGGGAGAAGCGCACGACGGTGACGGTGTCCTCCATCGACACCTTGCGGCCGTAGATCGACTCGAGGAAGTGGACCATCTCATCGACGCGGCGGAACTCGGGGTTGTCGTGTTCGATCTCGCGCGGGGAGAGGTCGCGCACACGCTTGACCTCCACCTGATCGATCACGGCGCTGAAGATCTTCTCGCGAGGCGAGTGCTGGTAGCCGATCGTCACCAGGACGCACTCGTTCTTGTGGTACTTGTGGGACTTGTCGCCGAGGCGGATCGTGGCCGTCTTGCGGCCACGCCGGAGCTGGTCGGCGAACACCGAGGAGTAGAAGTTGAGGACGCGCATCGGCGGTGAGGCTACCGATCTGCGGCCCCACGCGACAGCGCACGGTGCACGATTTCTCGCTCGCCCGGGAACGTCAGCTCGCGGGCGGCCTCCGTGAGGGCCATCCAGCGGGCCTCCTCGATCTCGTGATCGTGGTCGGCGAGGTCCCCTGAGCGGTAGTCGAACAGGAAGAACTTCACCACCTTGTGGATCCGCCGGCTGCCGCGTTCGTAGTCGTACTCGACGTCGCCGAGCTCCTCGACGAGCTCGGCCTGCACGCCGGCCTCCTCCGCGACCTCCCGGGTGGCCGCCTGCTCAAGGGTCTCGTCTCCGTCGGGATGGCCCTTGGGCAGACCGAGCACGCGACGCCCGTCGCCGGCGCGCTTGACCGGGACGATCGTGATCACCTCTCCACCGCGCACGACGACGCCGCCCGCCGAGAACTCGGAGCGGCCGTTGCGCGATCGGTCAGTAGACATATCCCTCCAGCCGGGCGGGCTCGTGGACGACGAGGCGGCCCCGGCCCTGGGTGATCACGCCCGCGCGCTCGAGCACCGCGAGGAAGCGGCTTGCCGACTCGCGCGAGGATCCCGCGAGCTGCGCGAGGTCGCTCTGCGTGGCGGTGATCAGGACATCGTTCTCGCCCGCCCCCTGCGACCGCGCGGACGCGACCATGTCGGCGAGCACCGACGCCACGCGGCTCTGCACCGTCTGGAACGACTGCCGGGCGAGCCGCTCGTTGGTCTCCCGCAACCGCCGGGCCAGTCCACCGAGCATCTTCACCGCGATGTCCGGGTGGGCACGCAGCAGGCGGCGCATATCCGAACCCAGGATCGCCATCGCCTCGGTGTCCTCGACCGCCTCGACGGTCGCGGAACGGTGCTCGTCGTCGAACATCGCGAGCTCGCCGAAGATCTCGCCGCGCCCGAACGTGGCGAGCGTGATCGAGCGCCCGTCGGAGTGCTCCCGGATGGCGCGGGCCTGGCCGAGGCGCACGATGTAACAGGTGTCGCCCTCGTCTCCCTCCCGGAAGACGACCTCCCCGGCGCCGAAGCTGCGGGGCACGATCACGTCGACCACCTGACCGAGATCCTCCTCGGCGAGCGCCGAGAACGCGGGCACGCCGTGCAGGAGGGCGATCATCTCCTCACTGGTCGCCGCCATGTGCGAGTGGTACCACACCGGGGTGGGTCGGGTCCGAGTCCGGCGCGGATCAGACTCCGTGCTGACCGGTGCGACCCGCCCCGTCGAAACCTGGCGAGGTGTAGGAACCCCCGAGCAGCTCCGGACCGGTCGCCGTCTCAGGTTCGGGGTCGGCGGAGAGGATCGCCTCCACGTGATCCTCGGCGTCGTCCTCGGGCTCGTAGCCGATCGCGCGGCCCTCCTGCAGCGACCACCAGCGCCGCGAGTTGGCCGACACCCCCCACACGATCCTGAAGCCAGGCGCCGGGGCGATGAGCGATGCCTCGAAGAGCCGCACCGTGTCCGGGTAGGACAGCCAGCTCCACAGGCAACGGCGGTCGTTGGGCATCAGCCGGCACGAACCGATCCGCAGGCAGATCGCATCCAGCCCGTGGCGGTCGTGGTAGAGCGAGCACAGCGCCTCGCCGGTGACCTTGCAGACGCCGTAGTAGCTGTCGGGACGTGGCTCGAGAGTCGCCGGGACCTCGACGCCGCCCGCTGGTCGTTCGGTGAAGCCGACCGCGTGGTTGCTCGACGCGTAGATCACGCGCGGGACATCAGCCCGGCGGGCGGCCTCGAGCACGTTATAGGTGCCCGTGAGGTTCACTCGCACGTACTCGTCCCATGGGTGACCGCCGGTGGCGAGACCGGCGAGGTGGATGATCGCATCCGCGCCCTGGGCCGCAGCGAGCAGCGCATCGAGATCGTCGACCGAGGCGGTGACGGTTCGCGCGGCCTCGCCCGGGGCCGGCTCGGGCGGTGCGATGACATCGAGCAGCACCAGCTCGCGGTCGGGCCCGACAAGCTCGGTCCGCAGCAGCGCCCCGATCGCGCCGGCCGCGCCCGTGATGAGAATCCTGGTCATCCGCCTGCGCGGACCCGGGCGACCGCATCCCGCGCGGCGGCGGCGAGCATGTTCACGTCGGCGCTCAGCACCATCAGCGTGAATCCCTGCTCCATGAACGCGTGGGCGCGTTCGGGGGTCGCGGCGAGGATTCCGGCGGCGAGGTCGTGGGCGCGCGCCGCGTCGAGCACCCGGCTCAGCGCGTCGGTGAACGCGGGCGCGTCAAGCTCACCGGGGACGCCGAGGGAATGCGACAGGTCGCTCGGTCCCACGAACAGCGCGTCGACGCCCTCGACGGCCGCGATCGCGTCGACGTTCCAGACCGCCTCCTCGCTCTCGATCTGCACCACGGCGGCGATCTCACGGTTGGCCTCGGAGAGCGAGTCGCTGCGGGTCGACCAGCCGCGCGCCCGGTTGGAGGAGGCGACACCACGATCGCCGGCCGGCGGATAGCGCAGGTGGGCGATCGCTGCGGCGCACTGGTCCGCGGTGTCGACGCGGGGCAGCATGATGACGCGCGCGCCGAGGTCGAGCACGCGACCGATGCGGATGCGATCGAAGGTCTCGGTGCGCACCATCGTCGCGGCGCCCTCCGCCTCGGCGGCGAACAGCTGGCTCTGGAGCACCGCCTCGCTCCCGGCGCCGTGCTCGAGGTCGATCAACAGGTAGTCGTAGCCGACGCCTGCCAGCAGGTTGGTGACGGCCGGCGAGCCGAGGCTCACGAACGTGCCCAGGAGCGGCTCCCGGTCGCGGATGCGCTGTGTCAAGGTTGCGGGAGTGGCGGCCATGACCGCCGACTCTACGCAACCCAAAGGAGCGAGCACCCCTGTGCAGATCACAGCCGCCGAGACGATGATCGTGGAGATCCCGTTCCCGTTCCCTCAGACCGGAACCGGGATCGGCCTGAACGCCTGGCGAAGCCTCGAGTTCACGCTCGTGCGGCTGGAGGACGAGCAGGGCAACGTCGGGTGGGGCGAGGGGTTCGGCTACTCCACCGTCGAGTCGACGAAGGCGATGATCGACCGGCTGCTGGTGCCGCGGCTGCTCGCCGGGCCGGTCGAGGACGTCGCGGCCTGGAACCTCGAGACCCAGCGCGCGGTGCACCTGCACGGGCGCTATGGAGTGACGATGTTCGCCATCTCCGGCGTCGACATCGCGCTGTGGGATCTGTCGGCGCGGCGGGCCGGCCGGCCGGTGTACGAGCTGCTGCCCGGGACCCAGGACCCGCCCACCCCGCCGCGGACCGATTTCGCCACCTACGCGAGCCTGATGCGCTACGACGAGGAACCGCTCGTCGAGCAGGTCTGCGAGGCGGCGCTCGCCAAGGGCTACACCGCGGTGAAGATGCACGAGCGCCTGCTCGGCTCGATCGCCGCGGGCCGCGCCGCGGTCGGCCCGGACGTGCCGCTCGCCACCGACGTCAACTGCGGCTACGACGTGGGCTGGCTGGAGTCCGAGCGGGCCCGCTTTGAGGAGTTCGGGCTCGCCTGGCTCGAGGAGCCGATCTTTCCGCCCGAGGACTTCGCGATGCTGCATGCGCTCCGCTCCCCTCGGCTGCGCATCGCCGCGGGCGAGAACTGGTGCACGAGCGTCCAGTTCACGAGCGCGGCGCTCGCGGACGCGGTCGACCTGATGCAGCCGAGTGTCACCAAGGTGGGCGGCATCTCGGAGTTCCTGCGCGTGTGCGACGTCGCCGCGGACGCCGGCGTTCCGATCGTTCCCCACTGCCCCTACTACGGGCCGGGGTTCCACGCGACGCTCCATGCTGCGGCGGCGCGGGCAAACGTCGACGACATCGAGATGCTGTGGGTGGCGCCCGAGGCGTGGATGGTCGATCCCGAGCCGCTGCGCGACGGCGACCGGGTGCACATGCCCGAAGGAGTCGGGCTCGGCTGGGAGCCGGACCTGGACGTGCTCGCGCGTTACCGGCGCGCGTGAGCGATCAGGCTGGGCGGGGCAGGTCAGCCCGGACGCACTCGGTGACGTAGGGCAGCTCGAAGTGCTCACGACCCGCCAGGTCCGGGTGCTCGGCCGCGAGCGCTCGCACGCGGTCCAGCAGCGCCTCCCGGGCGTCCTCGTCGAGCGTGATGACGTAGCTGCGGCACGCCGCGAGGTCGACGAGCTTCTGCGGCGTGAGCATGTCCGTCCACCCGTCGGTGATGCATCGCTGCACCGGTCCGAACGGCGGCGCGATCCCGGGTTGTGACGCATCCGCGCGCGCCCCTGGGTCCGGAACGGTGAGGATCTCGGAGAGCGCGGACACCCAGGCGACACGATCGTCACGCCGGTTCCACAGCAGTCCGAGGCGGCCTCCGGGACGGAGCACCCGGGCGACCTCGGGAATCGCGAGCGCGGGATCGACCCAGTGCCATGCCTGGGCGACGAGGACCGCGTCGACCGACTGGTCAGGCAGCGGGATCTCCTCGGCGCGACCGGCAAACGCTCTGACCCGCGAGCCGAGCGAGGTCTCGAGCTCGGCGCGCATCCGGTCCGACGGCTCGACCGCGGTGACCGCGAGCCCCCGGTCCAGGAGCCCCAGGGTGAGCTTGCCGGTGCCCGCGCCGAGGTCGAGGACATCGCTTGCCTGCGGAGGCAGGACCCAGTCGAGCGCCTGCTCGGGATAGCCCGGACGGCCATTCGCGTAGACGGCAGCCGCGGAGTCGAACGAACGGGCGAGCTCCACGTGGGTCGGGCGAGCCATCAGCACCCGCGAGTCTCGCAGGTGCCGCTCCGCTCACGAGGGTCCGAGCGCGCCCTCGCGCCGGCGGCGGAGCACGAGTGACCACACCCAGGCGCAGAGGACGACGACGAGTCCGAGCGGCACGAGCACGGCGAGCGCGATCAGCGCCACGCCGGCCGCGACGAGCAGGATGTGGCCGGCGTCATGCAGCGCGCGGGAGAATGTGAATCCGCCGGCCGCGTGGTGCGGGTGGTGGATGACGGGCGGCGCTTGGACGGTGACCGAGATCGTGCTGTCGGCGACGTGGTGGCGGAGCCGCTGCAGCTCCGACTGGTCGCGGTCGATCTGCGCGAGTGCCCGCGCCGCCTCGCGCTGCAGGCGGTCGGCCTGCGCGGGGACGTCGGTGGCCGCGAGCTGGCGCAGCAGCGAGCGGCGCTCTGCCTGTGCTGCGGCGAGCGCCGCCGCGGTGTTGTCGATGTGCGAGGTGATGTCGGCGCTTGAGTCCTCGCGCATGGTCACGCGCGCGTGGCGCAGCCGCGACAACCGGTTGAGCGTCGTCTCCAGCCGGCCGGCCGGCACCTGCATCGAGAACGTCGCGTAGCCGGAGGCGCCGGCCGCCTGGGCGACGTGCGAGCTCAGCACCACGCCGTGCTCTGCGCCGATCACGTCGAACACCTCCTGGGCCACCGGAGCGATCTGGCCGGCCCGGGCCTGGAGCCCGAGGCGCGCCGACTGGGTGAGGTCGCGGCCGTGTCCGCCGCGCGGGGTGGGTGCGGGGCCTGGGGTCGCGGCAGCGCGCGACGCCCCCTGGGTGGCCGTGGGGGCGGCGGGCGCGGCGCTCGCGCCAGAGCCGCTGCTCGAGGACGACCCTGCGCTGCCAGAGGATGACCCGGCGCTGCCCGAAGACGACGAGGCGCCGCTGTTCGAGCTGAAGAGGGCTCCGCGATGTATCGAGGGCGAGCTCGAGCCGCCGGCGAAGACGACCACGGCGACGATCACCGCGGCCAGAGCAGCGAGCGCCGTGGCCGATTCCCGCCAGTGCGCCGACCACGACCACCTGCGTCCGCCCGTCGCCGCGAAGCGGTCCTGAACGCGGCGGTCGAGGCGGGCCAGGAACGCGTCGCGCGGCACCGGGCGCTCGTCGCGCAGGATCAGCGCGAGCTCGGCGAGCTCGGCGTGCTCGGGGTCGACCGGCTCACCGTGCAGCGTGGCGTCGATCGCCTCCAGCGCCGCCAGCACCTCGGGCTCGAGCGGTTCAGCGCTCTGCATCACATGCCTCCCGAAGCTTGCCCATCGTGCGGTAGAGGAACGTCGAGACACCGGTCTCGCTCATCCCGAGCACCTTCGCGATCTCCCCGCCGCTCAGACCGGCCCCGAACTTGAGCGCGACGAGCTCTCGCTCCCGCGGGGAGAGCTCCCCGAGCGCAGCGCGGACCGCGGTGCGGCGCAGCGCCACCTCGGCGCCGTCGTCGGGTCCGGCCAGCTGCTCGTCGGGCGGCTCGGTGGCAAGCGTCGCGACCCTCCGGCGGCGGCGCAGCTCGTCGAGCGCGGCATTGCGCGCGATCCCGAACAGCCACGCTCGCTCCTCACCGCGACGGCGGTCGAAGGTGCGACGCCGCCGGTAGGCGCGCTCGAACGCGAGCGCGATGACGTCCTCGGCCGCGACCGGATCGCCGAGCAGCGAGCACACGTAGGCATACAGGTCGCGGCGGCTCTCGCGGTACAGCGCCTCGAAGCGCTCCCAGGAACCCTCCGCGGTGCCGGCCGGCCGGCCCGTGACGGACGCGATCATGCCCTCACTACGACCGGGGTCACGATTCGTCACGCGGCGGTATGGTCGAGGTGATGCGCAGGACGATGATCTGCATCGCGACGATGCTGGCGGTGGCCGGCGTGAGCACCGGAGTCGCGCGGGCCGCGACCTCCACGTCCACCACGACGACGTCCACCACGACGTCCCCCAGCCCGACGCCGACGCGCGCGCAGATCAGCCGCGCGGTGACCAACGCCGAGCGCTCCAGCTACCTGTGGGCGACGATCAACATCTGCCGGAGTCACGTCCGGCACGGCGGACTGGTCGGGGTTCGAGGCGAGATGGGCGCGCTCGGATTCCGCTCCACGCTGGCGATGACTGTGCAACTGCGCCAGTACAACGGCGGGCGGCGCACCTTCATCCCGGTGAAGGGATCCACTGCGACCCGCACGGTGACACTCGGCTCGCTCGACACCGGTGTGCACCAGGACGGCGCGGAGTTTCACTACTCCTCGGAGACCGGCCTGCTCGACGCGACGATCACGTTCACGTGGACGCGCAACGGACGGCGTCTGGGCACGGTGACCCGCACGACGACGAGCGGCCATCACGAGGCCGCGTTCGCCGAGCCGACCGGCCACTCGGCCGCCAGCTGTCGCCTGTAGCCGCGGCGCGTTCAGTGCTGGCAGCCGGGGCACCAGAACGTCGTGCGGTTGTCGTCGCCCTGGCCGCGCGCACGGATCGTCGTCCCGCACCGCGGACAGGGCTCGCCGTTTCTGCGGAACACGCGCCGGTCGCTGCTCTGATCGCCGGTCTCGGCCGAGCGGCGCATGCGCGGCCGCACGGCGTCGACGATCGCCCGGGCCTCGTCGTCTGAGACCTGGCCGGTCCGCCGCCAGGGATCGACGCCCGAGTCGAAGCACGACTCCGACTTCCACATGTTGCCGATCCCGGCGAGGTTGCGCTGGTCGAGCAGCGCCTCGCCGATCCCGCGGGTCGGGTCGTCCGCGCGCAGGCGCGCCAGGAACCGGGCGTAGTCGAACTCGTCGGCGAGCACGTCGGGGCCGAGCTCGGCCAGCCGGCGGTCCAGGCGCGCGCGGCTCTCGGTGAGCAGCTCGAGCAACGGACCGTCGAATTGCACGACCTCGGTCGAGGCGCGGCGCAGCACGAGCCAGGCTCGTCGCATCGAACGCCGAGGGCGGCGGCCGGGCGGGTACACCCCCCAGGCGCCGGTCATGCGCAGATGCGAATGAAGCGTGAGCTCGCCCTCGAAGTGGATGAACAGGTGCTTGCCGTGGGTGGTGATCTCGGTGATCGTGCGTCCGCCGAGACGCTCCGGCCAGCGGTCCAGTGCATGGCGAGGGTGTGGGGTACGGATCTCATCCGGAACGTGCCCCTCCAGAGGCGGGCGCATCCACCGCGCGGCATAGGCGATCGTGTCTCCCTCGGGCATCCACCATCAGTGTGCCCCGTGGGCGCACTCAGCGCGCATAATCCCCCCACGCCGTCGAGTCACGAGGAGAGGGAGACGCCATGAAGAGCAAGGCCGCCGTGCTGGTCGAGGTCGGCAAGCCGTGGGAGGTCATGGAGGTCGACGTTGCGGACCCGAAGGAGGGTCAGGTCCTGATCCGGTATGTCGCGGCCGGTCTCTGTCACTCCGACATGCATCTGATGACCGGCGACCTGCCGGTGGCGCTGCCCTACATCGGTGGGCACGAGGGCGCCGGGATCATCGAGAGGGTCGGTCCCGGGGTCACGAAGGTCTCCGCGGGCGACCACGTCGTCTGTGCGTTCATCCCGGCGTGCGGTCATTGCCGCTGGTGCTCGACCGGGCGCCAGAGCTTGTGCGACCTCGGCGAGACGATCCTCGTCGGCCACCTGCCCGACGGAACGTACGCATTCTCGGTCGACGGCAAGGACGCGGGCGCGATGTGCATGCTCGGCACCTTCTCGCAGTACGCGACGATCAGCGAGCACTCGGTCGTCAAAGTCGATGATGACCTGCCGCTGGAGACCGCGGTGCTCGTGGGATGCGGCGTTCCCACCGGCTGGGGCTCGGCGGTGAACACGGGCAATGTCCAGATCGGCGACACGGTCGTCATCTACGGCATCGGCGGAATCGGCGCCAACGCCGTACAGGGCGCCGCCCACGCAGGCGCGACGACGATCATCGCCGTCGACCCGCTCGCCTCCAAGCGCGAGTTCGCGCAGGAACTCGGAGCCACCCATTCCGCGGAGACCGCCGAGGAGGCGCTGGGGATGGCCCAGGCCAACCGGGCCGGTGGCGCCGACGTGGCGATCGTCACCGTCGACGTCGTCAACGAGGGCGTGGTCCAGGCGGCGACGGCCGCCGTCCACAAGGACGGCGCGGTCGTGCTCACCGGACTCGCACACCCCGAGGCGCTCACCGTCCATCTCTCCGGCGCCGACATCACGCTCAACCGCAAACGGATCCTGGGCTCGCTGTTCGGCGACTGCAATCCGGCATGGGACATCACCAAGATGCTCGACCTGTACCGCGCCGGCAAGCTCAAGCTCGACGAGCTGGTCACCAGGAAGTATGCGCTGGAGGAGATCAACCAGGGCTACGAGGACCTCGAGGCCGGCAAGAACATCCGCGGCGTGATCGTCCACGAGCACTGAGGGCGTCGGGTGGGCGGGGATCGACTCCACGACGCGCTCGGCCGCTCAGTCGTCGGGTTGCGCCGCGAGGCGGAGCTGCTCGCGGCCGCGATCCGGCAGGGGTGCCACGTCGCCCTCGACGGACCGCCGGGCACCGGCAAGTCGACGCTGCTGCGCGCGGTCGCGGCCGTCGAGGGCCGCGGCGTGCAGTTCGTGGAGGGCAACGCGGAGCTCACCCCCGCGCGGCTGATCGGCTCCCACGACCCTGCGCTGGTGCTCGACGGCGGCTATACCGCGCAGGCGTGGAGCGACGGGCCGCTGGCGGCGGCGATGCGCGCCGGCGAGCTGCTCTACCTCGAAGAGCTCAACCGGATCCCGGAGGAGACCCTCAACGCGCTCATCACCGCGATGGCCGAGGGCGAGCTCGTCGTCCCGCGGCTGGGCACGATCAGCGCCGCGGACGGGTTCGTGCTCGTCGCCGCGATGAACCCCTACGACGCGGTCGGGACCGCGCGGGTGAGCCAGGCGATCGCCGATCGCATGTGCCGGGTGGCGATCGGCTACCTCGACGAGCCGTCCGAGCGAACGGTCGTCGAGCGGGTGGCCGGTGCGGAGCCGCCGCTCGCCGCGGTGGCGGTCGCGGTCGCACGTGGATCCCGCACCCATCGCGCGGTCCGCACCGGATCATCGGTCCGCGGAGCGCTCGACATGGTGCGCCTCGCCGCCGAGCTCGCTCAGATCCGCAGCATGAAGTGGTCCGAGCGGCCGGTGCTGCTCGATGCGGCGCTCGCCGCGATGTCCGGGCGCATCCAGGTCCACGAGGACCAGGAGCGCTCGGTCGAGGAGGTGATCGCCGAACTGCTCGACGTCGCCCTCACCGCCACGGACGACGATCGGGCGTCCAGACCGGATCCGGGGACGAGTCAGACAGCACCTCAGGCGGCGCCGGCGCACGGGAACGGGACGCCGGGCGACCGCCCGACGACGGGCGCCGTCCGCAGCCGCTGAGCCCGGCGCAGACGCGCGCCGCGGTCACCGAGGCGGCGCGCCGGACGCTCAGCCGGCGGCAGTTGGCCGACGCACACGCGCGGTTCTCGACCGTCTCGCCCGAGGTCGGGCGGATCGAGGAGCGGGCGATTTCCGAGCTCCTGCGCGACGATCCAGACGGCGCGATCGCGCTGCTCGCCGACATGGCGGTCGCCACCGACCCGGCGCTGCGGATCCAGGCGCGCGTCCTCGCCCGCCGTCTGCTCCCGCGGCTCGGCGCGAGCGGCCCGCCGCAGCGGCGGGGCACCCACCGGCTCGCCGTCCACGCCGGGACGCTGGAGGGGGATCTCGACCTCGAGCGCACGCTCGACCGCACCGGCGCCCGCCGGCCACGGTCCGGATCCGAGCTCATCACCCGTCGCTTTGCCGCCGCGCCGCGGGCGGTCTGCCTGCTCGTCGATCGCTCGGGGTCGATGGGCGGTCACGCGGTGGCGCTGGCCGCGGTGGCCGCCTCGGCGGTCGTGTCGGCCGCCGGCGCCGACGCCGGAGCCGGGGCGGGCGGGGCGGGCTCAGAGCGGCTGCGCTGCGGAGTGATCGCGTTCGCGTCCGAGACACTGGTGCTGCGATCGCTGCGCGACCCGGCGCCGGCCGGGCGCGTGATCGACGACCTGCTCTCGCTGCGCGGCCACGGACGCACCGACCTGGCGGCCGCGCTGCGCGCCGCGTCGAGACTGCTGGAGGACGCCTCGGGCGGGCGGGACCGCATTCGCACCGCGATTCTGCTCTCGGACTGCCTGCACACGCGCGGGCTGGACCCGCGAGCGGCCGCGGGCGCGCTCGACTGCCTGCACGTGCTCGGGACCAGCGACGCGACCGACGCCCGAACCGCCGGCGTCGCGCTCGCCCGCCGGGGACGCGGTCACTACCTGCCCGCCACGAACGCCGCGGAGCTCACCGTGAGCCTTGAGCGCGCGCTGCGCTGAGCGCCGATCGCACCCGCGCGAGGACCGCGTCCGGCGCGCCGGATGCGTCCACGATCACGCCGTCCTCATCGGCGGCGACCGGCTCCAGGGTGGCGAGCTGGGAGGGCAGCAGCGCCGCCGGCATGTAGTGATCGCGGCGGCGGCGCATGCGGGCGCCGAGCTCGCTCGGGTCGACCTCGAGCTGAACGAACACGGCGTCGGGTGCGACCGCGCGGATCGCGTCCCGGTAGGCGCGACGCAGCGCCGAGCAGGCGACGACCACCCCGGGCGCGCCGGCGAGCACCTCCCCCACCCGCGCCAGCCACGGTGCTCGATCCTCGTCGGTGAGCGGCGTCCCGGAGGCCATCTTGCGCACGTTGGCGGCGGGCTGCAGGTCGTCGCCGTCGACGAACGGGACGTGCAGGTCGCGGGCGAGCGCCTGGCCGACCGTCGTCTTGCCCGCCCCCGAGACCCCCATGACGACGAGCCGGCTGTCTCGGGCCCCGGGGTCTGGGTTCGCATTGGCGCCGCGCCGCACACCGTCAGCATGCCGCACCGGCCCTCGACAAGACGTCCAGAGCGGTTCAGGGGAACTGGTCCGCCTGCCGACAACGACCACACATGCATTCTGCATTCGTCGCCCGGCAGCCGATCTTCAACCGCCACCTTGAGGCGGTCGGCTGCGAGTTGCTCTTTCGGGGCAATGGCTGGGCGGAGGGCGACCATACCGAGAGCCGCCAGCGCGCGACCGCGACCGTGGTGCTCAACTCGCTCACCGAGCTCGATCTCGAGCGCATCATCGGGCACAAGAAGGCGTGGGTCGCCGTCCCGCGGGAGTTTCTGCTCGACGGGCTGGCGCAGGCGATCCCCCCGGGCCTCAGCGGGTTGGAGATCTCGTGCGCGCAGGAGTTCGACGATGAGCTGGTGAGCGCCCTGCGAGATCTCAAGGCCCAGGGCTACAAGCTCGCGCTCGACGGATTCGACCCCGACTCGCCCGCCGAGTCCGTGCTCGATCTCTTCGAGGTGGTCAAGCTCGACGTCCGCGATCTCGGCCCGGAGCAGCTGCGCGGGCGGGTCGAGCGGCTACGGCCCGCCGGCTGCAAGATCCTCGCCGCGGGGATCGCGACCTACGAGGAGCGCGACCGCTGCGTGGACGCTGGGTGCGATCTTCTGCAGGGACACTTCTTCTGCCAACCGTCCGTCGCGGGCACGCGCCAGGTCTCCGCGAACCGCCTGGCGCTCTACCAGGTGGTTTCGGCGCTGCAGCGCTCCGACGTCGAGCTGCACGACGTCGAGCAGCTGATCGCGCGCGACGTCGCCCTCAGCTTCCGGATGCTCCGCTACGTCAACTCGGCCGCCATCGGCCTGCGCGGCGAAGTGCGCTCGATCGGCCAGGCGCTCGCCCTGCTCGGCCTGGACAACGCGCGCCGGTGGGCGACGCTGAGCGTCATCGCCAGCGTGGACGACAAGCCGACCGAGCTCACTCTCACCGCCCTGACCCGGGCTCGCTTCTGCGAGCTGGCCGGTGGCCCGATGACCGGCGCCCGCGCCCCGGAGCTCTTCACCCTCGGCCTGTTCTCGGTGCTCGATGCGCTGATGGACACCACCATGCGCGAGGCGACCGAGATGCTGCCGCTCGCCGACGACATGCGCGAGGCGCTCGTCGAGCGCGAGGGCCCGATGGGCGATCTGCTCGAGGCCGTCGTGGCGCGCGAGATGGGCGTGCGCGACGCGGCGCCGGAGGTGCCCCACGCGGATGAGTACTACCTCCGGGCCGTGATCTGGGCGAACAACGCTGCCGAGTCGCTGTACGGGGACGTTCCGGTCGGAGTCGAGGTCCGCGGCGACGACCACGCGCGCGTGGACGCCGACATGGACGCCCCGGTCATCATCCTGCGCCCCGAGCGCGGCCGGGTGGCCCGGTTCCTCGCCGCCGTCGGGCGCGTCCTGCACTTCCGCATCGCCTGATCGGCGCCCGCGCCGGCGAGCCCGGCGTGAGCACTCAGACCTCCGATCCCAGCTCCACATCGATCCCGCGCCGGGGAACGGGCGCGGACTGGATGACCGAGGTCGTCGTCTGACCGTGCGCGGCGAAGCGGTCGATGACCTCCTCCAGGTGCTCGACCGACCGCACGTGAACGGTCATCACGTAACAGTCCTCACCCGTCACCCGCCGGCAATCGACGACCTCGGGCGTCCGTTTGGCCACCTCCCCGACCAGGTGCAGCTGGCGCGGGGCGGGCTTGGCGCGGATGACCGCGCTCAGCGCGTAGCCGAGAGCGCGCGGGTCGAGTTCCGCGTGGTAGCCACGGATGACCCCTTCGCGCTCCAGCCGCGCGACTCGCTCGGCGACCGCGGGTGAGGAGAGCGCGACGCGGCGGCCCAGTTCGGCGAGTGACAGCCGCGCGTCGGCCTGCAGCTCAGCGAGCAGGCGGAGGTTCGTCGCGTCGAGCAACCCATCATCGGCCTGGTGCCCATTTCGCCTTCGATTCTCAGGCATTGCGTGGCAATGTACCGCGTGTTGCCCATGTACGAGCCGGACATGAGCAGCGAAACTACGGCGACCGTGCAGCGACGGATCCAGACCGCGCCGCCACACCTGTACTTCCTGGTCAGCGCGACCTTCCACTATCTCGGCCCGTCGTTTGCGGTGCTGCTGTTCGCGCGGGTCGAGGTGCTCGGGGTCGCCTGGCTGCGGATCGCATCGGCGGCGGTGATCCTTCTCGCCTGGCGGCGGCCGTGGAGGCGTGTGCGCGGCCTCGACCGCGACGGCCGCCTGCTGCTGTTCGCCTGGGGCGCGACCCTCGCGGTGATGAACGCCTGCTTCTACACCGCGATCAGCCGCCTGCCACTCGCCACCGTGTCCGCGATCGAGTTCCTGCCGGTGATCGCACTGGCGGCGCTCGGCGCGCGCTCCCGGCGCAACGTGACCGCGCTGGCGTTCGCGGTCCCAGGCGTGTTCCTGCTCACCCACGTCACGGTGCGGGGCGCCGCGCTCGGGTTCGTCTTCGCGTTCGCCAACGCGCTGCTGTTCAGCGTGTACATCGTGCTCGCGGACCGGGTGGCCAAGCGGCCCGGGCTCAGCGGTTTCGACGGCCTGTGCATCGCCATGGGGATCGCCGCCGTCGTGGTCACCCCGATCGGCGGCTGGGAGGCGCTGCCCGCGTTCACCGCGCCGACCGCGCTGCTGGCCGGCATCGGCGTCGGGATCTCCTCCTCGGTCGTTCCCTACGTCACCGACCAGCTCGCGATGGCCCGGCTCCCACGGTCCACCTACGCGACGATGGTCGCGCTGCTGCCGGCGATCGCCACCGTGATCGGGATCGTCGTCCTGACCCAGATCCCGTCGCCCGTCGAGTGCGCCGGGCTCGTGCTGGTGATCGCGGGGGTGGCCCTCCACCGCCCGTGACCGGGTGCCGCCACGGTTACGCTTTGCCCGCGTGTTCCGCGCAAAACCTGCCCAGGACTCAGATGGATGAGCGCCGCCTGACGCCCGCGGCGGTCGAGCTCGTCGTGGTCGACCCCGAGCACGAGCACGCCGCATGGTGTCTCGCTCGATACACCGAGGAGCTGAACCGCCGCTCGGCCAGGACGTTCGATCCCTCGACCGGCGCGACCGCGCTCCCGGAGGAGCTGCGACCGCCGGCCGGCGCGTTCTTCGTGGCCTACGTGGGCGGCGAGCCGGTCGGGTGCGGTGCGGTCAAGCACCATCGGGATGCCCCCGCCGAGATCAAGCGGATGTGGCTCGCCCCCGGAGCCCGGGGGCTCGGCCTCGGACGGCGCCTGCTCGAGACGCTCGAGCGCTGCGCCCGCGAGGCGGGGGCGAGCGTCGCGCGGATCGAGACCAACCGCGACCTGCACGAGGCGGTCGCGCTCTACGTGACGTCCGGCTGGGGCGAGGTCGCGCCCTTCAACGACGAGCCCTACGCCGATCTTTGGATGGAGAAGCAGCTCAGCTGAGCGAATCGGCGCCGCCGGTCGGCACGAAGTGCGCCGGGAACTCGTGGAACTGGGTCGCGCATGATCGTGACCGGACGAGACCGCCCCGGATCGCGCGCTCGCGCTCGAGCTGTGCGTTGTAGAACCCGAACCCCGGCACCCGCTCGATGCCGACGATCGAGAGGGTCACGATGTGCCGGACACCCTGCGTCCCGCCTTCGCGCTGGAGGTTGCTCGCCGCGGTGCGGAAGAACTCGATCGCCCGCTCCGGCTCCAGCGTCTCGGGCTTGATCGCGTCGACGATCGATTCGACGCCGCTCAGTCCCTGCGCGAGTCCCGTCCCGCTGTACACGTCGACGCCGCTCGATCGGCTGAGCACGCGCACGTCGTGCCCGGCCGCCTCAGCGGCGACGACCGCGTGGCGGCCGGCGGTTCCGGTTCCGCCGGCGACGGCGATACGCATCGAGTGCTCCAGTGCTCGGCGTGTTCGGGTGGGCCGTCCCGGGCGCCCAGCTCGCCGCTACTGATCCCAGAAGTCCTCGACGGTCTCGCCGTCGGACTCGACGCGAGGTCCGAAGACGACCACGGTGAGCCCGTCCGGCCCCGCTTCGAAGCAGCGCGCCACGCCCGGGCTCACGCGAACCGCGTCACGGGCCTCGAGGTCGATCAGCTCCGCGTCGAGCTTCACGCGCCCGGAGCCTTCCAGCACCAGGTAGATCTCCTCGGCGCTGCGATGGCGATGCGCGAACGCCTCACGCTGCTGGGGCTTGATCGTCAGGTAGTTGAACCCGGTCTGTTCGGCGCCGAGGTCCTCACGCGGGAACCGCGCCTCCTGTGAAGCCGACAGGCCGTACTTGGCCGCCGAGTCCTCCACATCTCGAATGTTCTTCTTGGCAAATTGCATGTCGGAAAGCATCTCAGACTCCGTTCAGCATGCGCCGTAACGTGGCGGCGTAGCCCTCGAGCGCCGCGCGTCCCCGATGCGTGAGCGCGACCGACGTGCGGGACGCCGGCCCGTTCCCCGTCTTCTCGGTCGTCAGGTACTCGGCGTCCTCGAGCTTGCGCAGGTGCGTGATCAGGTTGCCGGGCGTCAGGCCGATCAGGTCCTGCAGCCGCGTGAACGAGAGCGCGTCGCCCTCGGGCAGCGCGGCGAGAGTGGCGACGATCTGCAACCGGGCCGGGACGTGGATCAACGGGTCGAGCGCGTCCGCGGTCATGCGCCCGATGCGGACGCCCGCCGCTGCCATGCCTGGACGGCGCTCACCCCGACGAACACCACGAACAGGCCGATCCCGTCGCTCAACCAGACCCCGCGGGGCCCCGCGAACGCGCTTCCCGCCGCGACGAGCAGGATCCCGACCGCGCCGCCCAGTTGCGTCCAGTCCTCACGCGCCGCCGCGCGAGCGACCCCGTACGCGCCGAGCGTGAGCAGGGTTGCGGTGAGGACGTACACCCCGTAGACCACGGCGTCGCTCGCGCCCGCATGGGCCAGCGCGGCCATCACGACGTAAACGGCGACGAGCGTCGCGGTCAGCCCGACCGCCTCCGCGCGATGAATGCGCATCGTGCGGCCGGTCACCCCCTCGGCCGCGCGGCTGTGCGCGACGAGCACGCTCACGATGCGGATCGCCACGAACACGTACAGCACGGCGAGCGAAGCGGGCGTCGGGCCGCGGTATGGGTGCTGGTTGCGCACCGAGAGCCAGATGGAGCCGAGCGCGAGCAGCATCGCGGCCCCCGCAATGAGCGAGAGCTGCGGCGTCCTGAAACTGAGGCCGCGCTGCGCCCGGCGCTCGGTCCGCGCCAGCAGCAGGGTGGCCGCCTCGGGATCAAGGCCTCCGTCGTCGCCGCCGTGAGTGTCGAGATCGCCCGACTCGGATGTCCCGCTCATCGCTTGCTCCTTTCCAGTCTTTGCGATACAAACCCTAGCGTGGTTTGCGAGACAAAGCAAGACGACCGGCATCGCGAGAAAGTTTTGAAATCGGGCTTGACTTTGTGGGACAAACTAGGCTAGGTTTGCGACACAAAGTTCAACCACACGGAGGTCGGCCCGCGAGGGAACGCCCTCCGGGACATCTCCCCGGGAGGGATCATGGGCACTCATCACACAACCAAGAGCATCTTTACGCTGGGGTCGCGCTATCCGCGCCCGATCGCGTGGCTGCGGGTCGCGATCGGCATCTACCTGATGGTCCTGACGGCGATCCTGTACAGCATCGGCCACGCTGGCCAGTGGACATGGCTGCTGCTCGTGGGGGCGGCGCTGCACTTCGTGCTCGCGGGCCGGCTGTTCCGGATCGCACATCGCGACCACGACCGGCGCCTGCAGTTTCGGTAGGCGTGAGGGCTTGCACACCATCAGCGTGATGCCGGAGAAGAACAGCAGCGCGCCGATCAGATGCAGGAACAGCGCGACCTTGAACATGCGTTGCTCACGCGGCGTCGGCCGCGTGAGCGCGCACGTACGCGACGACCTCGGGGTCGACGGCCTCGCGCCGCTCCACGAGCTCGCCGGTGCACTGGCAGAGATCGACGATCACGCGCTCCGCCTCGAGCCGCTGGGGCCGCCAGCGGGCGCCGAAGGCCGTCCACTGCTCGAGCTCAGCGACCGTGAGCGGGCGTGGCTCGGTGCCGCTCACTCCCGCGCCTCTCGCGCCAGCGGGCCGCGCACCCGGATCATGCAGCCGGCGACGTCCGGATCCTTGGCCTCGAACCCGACGAGCCTCGTCTCGGGGTCGACTCCCTCGACGAGCCCGCGGGTGATCCCGCGGTGCAGCCCGCAGACGAGCGACTGGGGCTCGCGGACGGCCTCGCGGTAGGGGCAGTTCCACAGGTAGTAGACGAGCCGGTCCTGATCCAGGCGCTCGCGCGCAGGGGCGAAGCCGAGCGCGACGAGCGAGTCGAACAACTGCTGCTCGTCGCCCCGGCCGGCCTCCGGAACGAGCTCGGCGCTCAGCTGCCGGCCGATGTCCTGCCCGGTGGCCTCCACATCACGGATCCGCGTGCCGCTGCGCGCCAGCGCACGGACGAGCCAGCGGGCCAGGGCGGCATACCCCGTCGGCGGATCGCCGCCCGGCTGAGCTTCGGGGCTGATCACCCACGTGTCACGCGGGCGGCCGCGCGCCATGCGTTCGCGGCGACGCTCGATCAGCCCCGCCTCGAGCATCCGCTCGAGGTGGAGGCGAACGCCGTTGGGGTGCATGCCGGTGCGCTCGGCAAGCTCGTCGGTGGCCGCCGCTCGTCCGAGGTTCCCGAGCAGTTCGAACAGCTTCGCGCGGGTCGGCTGCGCGAGCGGATCCCCCGGACGGATCGGGACATCCATACCGATCAAGCGTCCCACCGCGGGAGGCGAGCAGTCCAGGTCGGCGTCACCGTCGACGTCGTCACTTCTCACACTATAGCTGTAGAAATTGAGCGCGGATGATGGACCACGCGCCCTCCGCGAGCGATCCCACTCGTTTCATCCTGTACCGCTCGAGGGGTGACGCGGAGCGTCGGCTGGGTAGGGCACGGATATGAGACAACGCGTACTTGGACAGCAGGGACTCGAGGTGTCGGAGATCGGCCTCGGAACGATGGGCATGACCTTCGCCTACGGCGACGCGGACGAGGAGGGCGGGATCGCCACGATCCACCGTGCGCACGAGCTCGGCGTCACGTTCATCGACACCGCCGAGCTGTACGGCAACGGAACGGGCTCCAATGAGAAGCTCGTCGGCCGAGCTGTCCGCGGATTCCGCGATGAGATGACGATCGCCACCAAGTTCGGCTTCGTCCTGCCGATGGGATCAGACCCCAACCGGCGGGTGGACTCCCGGCCCGAGCACATCCTTGAGGTCGCCGAGAACTGCCTGCGCAATCTGCAGACCGACCACATCGACGTGCTCTACCAGCACCGCGTCGACCCCGACGTCCCGATCGAGGAGGTCGCGGGCGCGGTCAAGCAGCTCATCGACGCCGGGAAGGTGAGGTACTTCGGACTCTCCGAGGCCGGCCCGGAGACGATGCGCCGAGCGCACGCCGTCCAACCGGTCTCGGTGCTCCAGACCGAGTACTCGATCTTCGAGCGTCAGGTCGAGGCCGAGATCCTGCCGGCCGTCCGAGAGCTCGGGATCGGCTTCGTCGCCTACTCCCCCCTCGGCCGCGGCTTCCTCACCGGCGACTTCAAGCCCGCCGGGGAGTACGACGAGGGCGACTTCCGTCGGGGCAACCCACGCTGGCAGGGTGAGAACTTCGAGAAGAACGCCGAGGCGGTGCGGCGGCTCACCGAGCTCGCCGAGGAGAAGGAGATCAAGGTGACGCAGCTCGCCCTCGCCTGGCTGCTGCATCAGGGCGAGGACGTCGTCCCGATTCCTGGCACCCGCAAGCCCGAGCGGCTGGAGGAGAACGCCGCGTCGGTCGACGTCTCCCTCAGCGACGACGATCTCGCCCGGATCGACGAGATCGTGCCCGACGGGGCGTACGGCAGCCGTTACGCGGAGGGAATGGAGCCGGAGTGGGTGTGAGCCGGGCTCACTCGACGGTCTGGCCGTTGGCCGTGAGCGTCACCTCGATGTTCCCGCGGGTCGCGTTGGAGTAGGGGCACACCTGGTGGGCGGCGCGCACGATCTCCGCCGCCTGCGCGGGGTCGGAGACGTCGGGCAACGTCACGTCGAGGGCTGCCGACAGGAAGAACCCGCCGCTGCCGTTCGGCGACAGGCTCACCCGGCTGTCGATCGAGACCACGCCGAGCTCGACCTTCTGGCGGCGAGCGATCGCGCCGAGCGCGCCCTCGAAGCAGGCCGCGTATCCGACGGCGAACAGCTGCTCGGGGTTCGTGCCCTCGCCGTCGCCGCCCATCTCGGTGGGTGGACGGAGATGCACGTCGAGCTTGCCGTCCGAGGACACGCCGTGGCCGTCGGCCCGGCCCCCGGTCACGGTCGCGTGTGCGGTGTAGATCTCCTTCGCCATCGTTGCCTCCTCGCTCGTCGGATCGATGGCGCTGATCCTAGGTCGGCTGCGCGTCGGGGCGGTCAGGCGCTGAGCGTGAGCCGGCGCGGTCCTTCCTGGAAACCGAGTGCGGTGAGCGCGGCCGCCAGTGGCGAGCTCATCGCCGACTCGCCGTCGACCTTCTCAAGGCCGAGCCGTTTGATCCGGCCGGCACGGACATGGTCGGCGAGCGCCGCGAGCGCGGGCTGGAGCCGTTCGTCGTCGGCGGGCACGAGCGTCGAGAGCCCCTTCCCGCCGCGTTCGACGTAGAGGACCGGATCGCCGCCGACGAGCACGACGTGGGCCCCGGCGGTCCGCGCGGGGCGTCGGCCGCTGTCCGATTTCGGCCACGGAAGGGCGGCGCCATAGGGCTGGGCGGGGTCGACGGCGGAGAGCACGAGCGCGGTGGCCTCCGGATCCGCCGCGTCGGGCCCGGCGCCGCCGACGGGCCGGCGCGCGCGCAGCCGCTCGACCGCGCCGGGCAACGCGAACTGGGCGCCGCCGAGGCCCTCCAGGAAGTACCCGCGCCGCGCGATCCCGAGCGTCTCGAGCTGGGAGAGCTCGCCGTAGATCGCCGAGAAGCCACCCGCGATCCCCTCGGCGAGCACCTGCTCGCGAGTGACGATTCCGTAGCGCTCGAGCAGCAGCTCCCCGAGCGCCCGCCGCCGCTCTCCCGGGTCGACCGGCGGGCCGGCCTCGAGCAGGGCTCCGGTGAGCGACCAGCGTCCCTGGACCTGCGCGGCGGTGCTCGATGCGGCGCGTCGCCCCGCGCCGAAGCGGCCGCGGCGCGCCTGCCCGCGGCGCAGCTGCTCGCGCTGGGCGCGGGCGAGCGTGAGCCGCGGAGCGCGCAGCGGGGCGAACGCGTCGTTTGTCGCCTCGCCGGCCCAGGCGAGGTCCCATAGCGCCTCCTGGATCTCCTCCGGGCTCAGCCCGTCCACGTCGACCAGCAGGTCGGTGAAGAAGCAGGCGCCGCGGGCCAGGCGGGCGCGGACGGCATCGTGGGCGTCGCTTGCCGGCTGCTCACCTTTGAACGGCGGGGCGCCGAGCAGCGGAAGGTCCTCACGGAAGTAGAGCGCCACCCGGCCGGAGTTGCGCCCGAGCGCGCCGGCGCCGATCCACACGACCTCCCCCGCCGCGCACAGCTGATCCATCCACGAGGCCGAGTAGGCGCCCGTGCGCCGGGGGAGCACGTCGCGTTCCCACACCTCGGCGGGGAGCGCGAGCCCCTGCAGCGGGACGAGCACCTCGCGCAGCCGGTCGACCCCAGCACCCGATCCCCGCCCACCCGGATGGCGATCGACGCCCTGCCAGGCAGGCAGGAAGCGCGCGAGCTCACGCTGCTCAGCGGGCTCGATCTCCTTGCGCAGCACTGCCAGCGACGCACGGCGCAGCCGGCGCAGCACCTCGAGGTCACACCATTCACGGGTCGAGCCGCCGGGGCGGAGCTCGCCCTGGACGAGCCCGCCGGCCCGCTCGAGCTCGCGCAGCGCGGCGCCCGCGTCGATGCCGTAGCGGGTCTTGACCTCGCCGGTGGTGAACGGCCCGTGGGTGGCCGCCCAGCGCTTGAGCAGCCGTGCGAGTGCGTCGGGCACGTCCTCCAGGAACGCGGTCGGCAGCCCGCCTGGCGGAGCGGCACCGAGCGCGTCGCGGTAGAGCCCCGCGTCGGCGGCGTCGATCCAGCGTTGTTCACCATTGACTCGGATCTTCGTGGCGCGGCGCTCGCGGCTCAGTTCCTCAAGCATCGTCCGGGGATCGACGCCGTCCAGCGTGCGGGCCGCGAGCTCGGGCTCGGTGAGATCTCCGACCCGCCGCAGCACGTCGAGCAGGCCGTCGCGGCCGGTGGCCTGCGCGGGCTCGGACAGGCACTGCAGGTCGGCCTCGACCTGCTCGAGGGCGCCGCCGTCGATCAGGTCGCGCAGCTCCTCCTGGCCGAGCAGTTCGCGCAACAGGTCGCGGTCGAGGCTGAGTGCGGCGGCCCGCCGCTCCGCGTTCGGCGTGTCGCCCTCGTACATGTAGGTCGCGACGTAGTCGAACAGCAGGCTCGAGGCGAACGGCGACGCGGTGGCGGTCTCTACCTCGACCAGCGTGAGCTCGCGGCGATGGATCTTCGTGAGCAGCTCGATCGCTCCCGGAACGTCGAGGACGTCGCGCAGGCACTCGCGGTAGGTCTCGAGGATGATGGGGAACTCGCCGTACTTCTTGGCGACCTCCAGCAGCGACTGCGCCTTCAGCCGCTGCTGCCACAGCGGTGTGCGTTTGCCCGGACGGGCCCGTGGGATGAGCAACGCGCGCCCGGCGTTCTCCCGGAAGCGCGCGCCGAACAGGGCGCTCGAGCCGAGCTCGCCGACGACCAGATCCTCGATCTCGTCCGGCTGCAGGAGGACGAGCTCGGCGCCCGGCGGCTCCTCGGCATCGGGCAGGTGGACGATGATCCCGTCGTCGGAGTAGATCGCGTCGCTCTCCAGCCCGAACGCGTCGCGGATGCGGGCCGACAGCGCGAGCGCCCAGGCGGCGTGGACCCGGCCGCCGAACGGGGACAGGACACAGAGGCGCCAGTCGCCGATCTCGTCGCGGAAGCGCTCGACCACGATCGCGCGGTCGCTGGGGACGATGCGCGTCGCCTCCTGCTGCTCCTGCAGGAACTGGACGAGGTTGCGCGCCGCCTTGCCGTCGAGGTCGTAGTCGCGCTCGAGCGTCTCCGGGGACTGGTCGACCGCCCATCGCGCGAACGCGCCGATCGCCTCGCCGAGCTCCTTCGGGCGCCCGAGGGTGTCGCCCTTCCAGAACGGGACCGCGCCGGGCAGACCGGGCGCCGGGGTGACGATCACCCGGTCGCGGCCGATCTCCTCGATCCGCCAGGTGCTCGCCCCGAGCAGGAAGGTCTGGCCCGGCCGCGCCTCGTAGACCATCTCCTCATCGAGCTCGCCGACGCGGCGGCCGTCGGGCAGCGTGACCGCGAACAGGCCACGGTCGGGTATCGTGCCCGCGTTGGTGACCGCGAGCTGGCGGGCCCCGGGGCGCGCTCTGAGCGTCCCGGCGACCCGGTCCCAGACGATCCGGGGCCGGAGCTCGGCGAACTCGCTGGACGGATACCGGCCGTCGAGCATGTCAAGCACGTTCTCCAGTTGGGGGCGCGTGAGCTCGGCGTAGGAATGGGTGCGGGTGACGAGCGCGTAGAGGTCGTCGACGTTCACGCTGGTGCTCGCGGTGCCGTTGGCGTCGTCTTGCTCGGCCGCGGCGGCCATGGCGACGACCTGCTGGGCGAGCACGTCCAGCGCGTTGCGCGGCACGACCGTGGTCTCGATCCGCGCCTCGCGCATCCGCTGCGCGACCACCGCGCACTCGAGCAGGTCGGCGCGGAACTTGGGGAAGATCCGCCCGCGGGAGACGTCGCCGACCGAGTGGCCGGCGCGTCCGATCCGCTGGAGTCCTCGCGACACCGACTTGGGCGACTCGACCTGGATGACGAGGTCGACCGCGCCCATGTCGATCCCGAGCTCGAGGCTCGAGGTCGCGACCAGGCACGGCAGCTCGCCCGCCTTCAGCATCTCCTCGACGACCGTCCGCTCCTCACGGGCGAGCGAGCCGTGGTGCGAGCGCGCGATCTCCTTCTCGGCGAGGTCGTTGAGCCGGAGCGCCAGGCGCTCCGCCGCCCGGCGGTTGTTGACGAACAGGATCGTCGACTTGTGCTGCTCGATCAGCTCGACGAGCTCGGGGTAGATCGCGGGCCAGATCGAGCGGCGGGTCGCCTCGCCCCCCGCGAGAGGATCGAGGTCAGGGCTGGGGGTGTCGTCCGGCTCGACCATCGACTCGACCGGCACGTGGATCTTCAGGTCGAGCTCCTTCTTGACTCCCGTGTCGACGATCCGGCAGGTGCGCCGCGGCCCGACCATGAAGCGGCCGACCTCCTCGAGCGGGTTCTGGGTGGCCGACAGGCCGATGCGCTGCACCTCGTGGTCGGAGGCCTGGGCGAGCCGCTCGAGCGTGAGCGCCAGGTGCGAGCCGCGCTTGGTCGAGGCGACCGCGTGGATCTCGTCGACGATGCACCAGCGGGTGCCCTCAAACAGCGTCTGCGCCCGCCCGGTCAGCATCAGGTAGAGCGACTCGGGGGTGGTGATGAGGATGTCTGGCGCATCGCGCAGCATCTGCTGGCGCTCGCGTTGTGGGGTGTCGCCGGTCCTGACTGCGACCTGCAGGTCGGCGCCGATCCCGCGCAGCGGCGTGCGCAGGTTGCGGTCGACGTCGTAGGAGAGCGCCTTCAGCGGCGAGACGTAGACGAGCCGGATGCGCCGGTCCTTGCGCGGAATTCGGTCCCGCCCGCCCCCCGGCTCGGCGGCCAGCTGGTCGATCCCGTACAGGAACGCGGCGAGCGTCTTGCCCGACCCGGTCGGCGCGGAGATGAGCACGTGCTCGCCAGAGGCGATCGCGGGCCACGCCTGCTCCTGGGCCGCCGTCGGACCGTCGAACGCCTTGGTGAACCAATCGCGCGTCCGTGCGCTGAACACATCGAGGGCAGCCATCTGATCGAATCTACCGGCCGGCGTGGGCCCGACCGGGAGATAGAGGTCAGCTTCTGACCGCTGCCTCGAGCCCCTCGAGGAGCCGCGCGATGTCGGTGTCGTCGGTGTAGGGCGCGAGGCCGACGCGGACCCCGCCCTCCTCGCCGAGGCCGAGGTGGCGGGATGCCTCCAGCGCGTAGAACGAGCCGGCCGGGGCGTTGATGTCCCGCTTGGCGAGTCCGTCGGCGACGGCGGCGGATGCGGCGGTGTCGAACGTGAGCAGCAGAGTCGGCGTGCGGCGGGCGGCACGGGCGCGCTGGGTGGCGCCAGGCAGCTGCGCGAGGCCGCGCTCGAGCTCGTGTCGGAGCGCGTCCTCGTGGGCCTCGACCTGCTCCATCGCGCTGAGCACCCGCGCGCGGCGGGTGCCCGTCTCGGGCGGTGCGAGCGAGGCGATCACGTCGACCGCGGCGGTGACGCCGGCGAGCAGCTCGTAGGGGAGCGTCCCGTACTCGAAGCGCTCCGGGACGGCGTCGGTCGCGGGCAGGAGCTTGTCGGGGTGCAGGGTCTCCAGCAGCGCCGGATCGGCGGCGAGCACCCCGCAGTGCGGGCCGAGGAACTTGTACGGCGAGCAGAACAGGAAGTCGGCGCCGAACGCCTGCCGGTCGATCGCCGCGTGCGCGGTGAGGTGGACGGCATCGACGCTCAGCAGAGCCCCCTGCGCGTGGACGAGCTCGGCGATCTCGGCCAACGGCGGGCGGGTGCCGATCAGGTTCGATGCGCCGGCCACCGCGACCAGCCGGGTGCGGTCGGTGAGCTGGGCGGCGATGTCGTCGGCGGTGAGCTCTCCGGTGGCCGGATCGAAGTCCGCCCAGCGGACCTCGGCGCCGGCGCGAGCGGCCGCCTGGACCCAGGGGCGGATGTGGGCGTCGTGATCCAGGCGGGTCACCACGATCTCGTCGCCCGGCCCCCAGCCGGTGGCGAGCACCCGCGCGACGTCATAAGCAAGCTGGGTCATCGAACGGCCGAACACGACGCCTCGTGGGTCGGCGCCGAGCAGGTCGGCGACCGCCCTGCGGGCGGCGACCACGATCTCTTCGGCGTTCTGAGCCGCCTGGTTGATCGTGCCGCGGTTGGCGAGCGGCGCGTTCAGCGCGGCGGCGATCGCCTGCCCGACCTCGGCCGGCGTCTGCGAGCCGCCCGGCCCATCGAAGAACGCGGTGGGCGGGTGGGGCGGGTTCAGGGCCGGGATCCGGGCGCGGAGGGCGGCGACGTCATACACGGCCGGGGACGCTACTCGTTCTGCCGGGTGGTCGATCTTCAGACGAGGCGTCTGAAAGACGACCATCCCCGCCACTCGAATCGCCCGCGGCCTCCCGCGACCGCCACGGCAGCCGGCCGGGGAACTTCCGAGACATCTGACGTCCCGGCCGGAATGCTGTCTCGGAAGTTCCCGGGGGCCGGGACAGATCGAGACAGCATCCCGGTTCGCGCCCCTGATGTCTCGGAAGTTCCCGCCTGGGGCGACCCGGCCGCGCGGATCCGCCCCGTGGGCCCGTCAGGCGGTACTTATTCGACCCGCAGCGCCTCCGGGCGCATCATCCGGGTGACGGTCGGCAACGTCAGCGCGGTCACCGCCGCGATCACGCCAACGCCGGCGGCGAGCATCAACCCGATGGCGCCCCAGTCCAGCTGCGGCGAGAGGCTCACCACCTCCGACAACATCGCGCCGAGCCCGATGCCGAGCGCGACCGCGAGCAGCAGCCCGCTCGCAACCGGGACGGCGGCCTGCCAGAACATCGACCACGCAACGGTCGAGCGGCGCGTTCCGAACGCCGCGAGCACCGCCAGCGCGCGACGGCGCTCGCGCAACCCTTCACCGGCAGCGACGAGCAGGCTGGCGCCGATCATCAGCAGCACGATGACCGCCCCGGCGAACAGCACGCGTCGCAGATCGGAGAGCGTGTGGGCCGCCTGGCCGCCGCCGGCCGGCGAGAGGACCTCGGCGAGCGGGTCCAGCGCGGCCACCTGGTCACGGAGCTCGGCCACCGCCCGCCCGTCGTCACTTGAGAGCACAACCCTCGCCCCGATGATCGTGGCCCGGCGGAGGTGATCGGTTGTGGCCGACAGGTGCACGACCCCCGGTGCTGCGCGCAGCGCCGAGATCTCCCGCCGCGCGCCCGCGCTCGTCGACGCCCCCATATCGACGGCGAATACCCGCTTCTGCAGCGCGGAGAGGTGGACCCCGACGTCGGACTGGGCGGCGGTGAACAGGATCGACAGCGCGATCGCGCCCGCCACCGCGAGACCGATCGCCCCCACGACGCGGCCGGTCGTGCCCTCGTCGCTGCGCAGGCGACGGATCGCCAGTAGCCACGGCAACGGCCCATCCGGCGCGTGGCGCACGACCGCCTCCACCACCCACGGAAGCAGCGCGGTGACACCGACGAGCACGAGCACGACTCCAGCGGCCGCCTCCGCCTGGCCGCCCGCGTCTCCGAGCCGGCCGGACGACCCGATCAGCGGCGCCAGCAGCACGAAGCCGAGCGCCGGCGCGACCAGCCGCCAGACGAGGCGGCGATGGGTCTCGGCTCCACGGCGAGTCACGCCCAGCGGTTCGATCGCCACCCGGCGGATCGAGATCAACGTCGCGGCCACAGCGCTCAGCGGCACGAGGAGCGCAACGAGCACCGCGAACGGGAGCGACGGGCGCATATCGGAGGGGAAGACGTCGATGCCGGCGACGTTGATGTGGGCGACCGGCACCCGCACGGCGAGAAAGCCCGCCGCGCCCAGCGCCAGCCCCACCACGGCGCCGAACAGCGACTCCCCGGCGGCCACCCGCGCCGTGGTGGTCCGGTCGGCGCCGACCAGTCGCATCGCGGCCAGGCGGCGATCGCGTTCCTCGCCGCCGAAGCGCGCGGCGGTCGCCACGAACACGCTCACGGGCAGCAGCAGAGCGACGACGATCATGATCACGAGCAAGGTGATGATCACGGGCGTCGGCCCCGCGGATCCGCGTGAGCCGAAGCGGCTGACCGTTGGAGCGCCGCGCGAGGTGAGCTCGGAACTACCGCGGTAGATGACGGCGTCGTTGGGCTCGCTCAGCCCCGCGTCGCCGACGGTGCCGACCACGCGGGCATCAACCCGCCGGCGCAACTCCGCGCCGCCCGGCCCGCGCAGCAGCCGCAGGACCTCGGGGGAGACGATCATCTCCCCAGGGCCGGGCATCCGGGTGACGCCCGGAGGCCGGGGCACCGGGCCGTCGGCACGGGTGCCGGTGACCTGGACCGCGTTCTCGCCGATCGTGATCCCGTGGAACACGGTGGATCCGCCGAGCATGCGCAGGCGCCCGTCGCCGCTGTGGGTCACCGGCGTGGAGGCGTGCTCCCGGGCCTTGCGTGCCGAATACGCGTGCGGGACCGAGGCCGCGAGCGCGAGCACGATCACCCCGAGCGCCACCCCGCCCCCGGTCAGGATGCTGCGCAGGCGCGTGGTGCGCGAGCCGAGCGCGACCTGGATGCCGAGCCCGAGCTCGGAGAGCGGACGGGACATCAGTTTGCGTGGGTGCGGCCGTCGCGGACGATGACCTCGCGGTCGGCGTAGGCGGCGACGCGGGCCTCGTGGGTGACGAGCACGACCGCCGCCCCGCTCTCACGCGCGGCGCTGGTGAGCAGTTGCATGACGCGCTCACCATTGAGCGAGTCGAGCGCTCCGGTCGGCTCGTCGGCGAACACCACCCGGGGGCCGGTGACGAGCGCCCGCGCGACTGCGACCCGCTGCCCCTGGCCGCCGGAGACGTCGCCGGGCAGCCGCCGTGCCAGATCCGCGACCTCGAGCCGGCCAAGCCATTCGGCGGCCTGGTCAGCGGCCCGCCGGCGCGGGACACCCGCCAGCCGCAGCGGGAGCGCGACGTTCTCCAGGCAGGAGAGCTCCGGGACCAGCCGGCCGAACTGGAAGACGAAGCCGAACTCCGACCGGCGCAGCCGGCTGCGCTCGGAATCGGGCAGGCGGCCGACCTCCCGGCCGTCGTAGACGACCTCCCCCGCGTCGGGAGAGAGAATCCCGGCGGCACAGTGGAGCAGCGTCGACTTGCCGGAGCCCGAGGGGCCCATCACGGCGACGATCTCAGCCGGCGCGAGGGCGAGCGTCGCTCCATCGAGCGCCGGTGTCTGGCCGAACCGCTTGACCAGCGCGCGGCACTCCAGCAGCGCCCGGTCTGACTGCGTCCCCGCCGACTCCGCCTCGGCGGTCGCGGACGGCCTGCCCGCGGGGCTCATGCCGTCACCGCCCCAGAGAGGTCGTCCAGGCGCGCCGCGGTCAGCTCCAGCCAGCGCAGGTCGGCCTCGAGATGGAACAGCGCGTGGTCGCACACGAGCTGGTCGACGAACTTCCCCTCCATCTTGCGACGGGTCAGCTCGCGCATCAGCCGCAGGTGCTCGGCGCGTTGGGTGTCCAGGATCTCGGTCGCCGAGCGGCCGCTGCGCAGCGCGATCACGACCTTCGCGAACAGGGTCGACTGCAGATACGGGTCGGGCTTCTCGGGCTCGGCGAGCCACTGCTCGACGTCGGCGACGCCCTCGGGGGTGATCGCATAGCGCTTGCGCTCGGGGCCATCGCCGGGCTCGATCGCCTCGACGGTGACGAGGCCGTGCTTGAGCAGCCGCGACAGGGTCGCGTACACCTGGCCGTAGGCGACCGGGCGGTCGAGCCCGAAGCGCGCGTCGTACTCGCGCTTGAGGTCGTAACCGTGGGAAGGGCCGTCCTCCAGCAGACCGAGGAACGTCTTGGAGATGGACATGACCAGCACTATACACCACGTGTATACGTTGTGCGAGTACTGCACCGGGCGCACCTCCGAACCCCCGCGCTGGGATGCCCGCAGCGCCGGGCGCTCCGCGCCTGAGGCGGCGACGAAATCTCAGGCGACGACGGTGGCCGAGGCGGCCCGCGCCGGGCGGGGACCGAGTACCAGCTGACCGGCCGGCACCGGGCGGCCGATGCCGTAGCCCTGGCCGACGTCGCAGCCCAGCTCGCGCAGCAACGCGAGCGCGTTCTCGTCCTCGATCCCCTCGGCGACGACCTGCAGCCCGAGCGCATGACCGAGCTCGATCGTCGCTCGGACGAGCTCCGACTCGCGGGAGCGAGCTCCACCGGCGAGCGGCGCGATGAAACGACGGTCGAGCTTCAGCTGCTCGACGGCGAGCTCGTTGAGATATGCCAGCGACGTGAAGCCCGCGCCGAAGTCATCGATCGACAGCCTGACACCGAGCGCCCGCAGCGAGGCGACGGCTTCGCGCGCCCGCTCGAACTCGTCGATGATGCTCGTCTCGGTGATCTCGAGCATGAGCGCCTCGGGCGCCAGGCGTGCCTCGGCGAGCAGCGACGTGACGGTGGCCGGGAAGGTGGGATCGAGTAGGTCGCTGACGCTGACGTTGACCGAGACACGCAGCGAGTGACCCTCCCTGTGCCAGGCGGCGCACTGGGCGAGCGCGCGTCGGAGCACCCAGACCGTCAGCCGCCCCATCAGCCCGGCCTCCTCGGCGAGCGGCAGGAACTTCAGCGGTGCCATCAACCCGAACTCCGGGTGGTTCCAGCGCACCAGCGCCTCCACCGTCGCCATCGCTCCGTCGCGGAGGTCGAGCTGGGGCTGGTAGTGCAGCAGCAACTGGTCGCCGTCGATCGCGACGCTCAGATCGTCAGCCAGCCGGAGCCGATCCCCACCCCGGTCGAGCTCGCGGTCAAAGAAGGCACAGCGCTCGCCGGCGACCTTGGCCCGGTACATCGCGGCATCCGCGCACCCCACGAGCTCCTCGGCCTCGACCGCGTCTCCGGGGACCAGCGCCACGCCGATGCTGGCCCCGATCCGCGCGTGAACGGCGTCGATCAGGAACGGTTCGTCGAGGCTGGCGCTCAGCTGCGCGGCGACCGAGGCGGCCTGCTCCCCGTCCGCTCCGATCAGGACGGCAGCGAATTCGTCGCCTCCGACGCGGGCCAGCAGATCTCCGGGGCGCAGCGAGCCGGCCAAGCGTGCCCCGACGCGGCCGAGGACCTCATCGCCCACCGGGTGGCCGAACGAGTCGTTGATCCGCTTGAAGCCGTTGAGGTCGATGAACAGGAACGCAAGCGCCGGGCGGTCGGACACCGGCTGCGCGAAGAATGCCTCGAGCATCGTGAACAGACGGCGGCGGTTCGCCAGTCCGGTCAGGTGATCGGTGACCGCCTGCTCGTGTCGGCGCCGCGTCTGTGCGCGCAGCGTCCGCACAGACCCCCAGGTCCGCGCCACGACGGCCAGCAGGGTCACTGCCGCAAGCGACGTGGCGACGTGGTTGATGTGCTCGAACGTCCCCAGCACCAGGATCCCCAGTCCGGCCATGGCCGCCGCACCGGGCAGCGCGAGGCCCGGGGTTCGCTGGTCGGCGAGCGGATCGGCCAGCCCGGGCCGGATCCACATCGCCGCCGACAGCAGGAGCGTCGAGGTCGGCCATGCCGCCGCGTTGATGATGACCCCGATGTGAGAGCCGCCGACCGAGGACGAGAACAGGTTGGCGGTGTCGCCGAGCACGTTCGCCCCCAGCCCTGCGGCCAGCATCAGCCAGGGCGCCTTGCGCCGGCCGGACATGACCGCGGTGCCTCCGGAGACGAGCAGCAGGAGCAGCACGTCGCCGACGGGATACGCGAGGTTCACCGCGGCGCCGAGCGGCGAGCTGTCGGTGGTGTGAACGATCGCCGAGAACGCGAACGCCGCGCAGACGGCGCTGCAGCCGAGTCCCGCCACCGCGCCGTCGAGCCAGCTCGGGGAGCTGAGCCGGCGCGTCTCACCGCGCACCATGAGCACGACGGCGACATAAGACAGCGGGAAGAAGGTCAGGTACAGCGCGTCGGCGACCGACGGCGTCGGCGGCGTCGCGCCGCCGAGCGACTCGATTGTGAGCGCGATATCTCCGAACGCCCACGCGATCAGAGCCGCGCCGAGCACGAGCGGCACCGCGGAACCCGGCTGGCGGCGCCTGCCACCGACGATGCACAGACCGCCGCCCAGGATTTCGAACAGATCGACGCCCCAACCGTCGATCAGGGTCGAGCTCTGATCGGCCGGGCGGATGAGGAGGAGCGCGATGTAGGCAGCCAGCACGACACCCAGCCCCGCGTAGAGCAGGCGGGCGCCATCGAGCCGGACCCAGTGGCCCCGGGCGGTCCGACGGTTGTCGGCCTGCTCCGCTTGTGCAGACATGTCAACCATCGATCGGCAGCGACGCGGCCTGGCTGAACCGATGGCGCCGAAGTTCGACGGTTGTCCCCCCCGGCGGTCAGCGCGGAACCGGGTCGATGAACGCGACCCGCGTGGAAAGCCCGGCCTCTCGGGCGACGGTGGCGATCCGGCGGCCGGGCTGGACCGCCGGGCGCGGCTCGCCGACGAAGCGGTTGCGCGCGCACAGCGCGTCGAGGCTCTCCACGCCGCCAGGAGGGCCGCGCATCGCAAAGGTCACGCCCCAGAACGCGGTCGCCGGCGCCTCCGGTGCCTCGACGACCTCGAGGATCGGGCCGCCGAGACGCCGGAACCCCATGCGCGTCCCGCGCACCTCGGCGACGCGGCGCAGGCCCACCCCACGCTCGCCCAGCTCCGTCGCAAACGCGTCGAACGCCGGGGTGGCGACAACGACATGGTCAAGCGAGCCGATCCCGCCCCCGGCGGCCGGCGCGAGCCGGTCCATGCCGGATCCCGGCTCGACCCACCGCGTCGGCAACCCGCTCACATCGCCCTCACCCCCTGCCCCCGCGAGCGTCCACCCGACGATCCCCCCGCCCGGCGGTGCGATCCCCAGCGTGAGCATGACCGAGTTCGCCTTGATCTGCCCGTCGCGCACATGGAATCCGAGCGCCGCCCAGCGCTCGGGCGGGTCGGCGATCGAGAGGCCGGCCAGCGCGACGTCAGTCAACGAGCAGCACGAGCTTGCCGCTGAGGTGGCCCTCCTGGCTCAGCCGCTCGGCGTCGGCGACCTGATCGAGCGGGAACGTCTGCTGGACGGGGAGGGTCAGCTTGCCCTGCTCGATCAGCGTCGCCGCGTGATCGAGCGCGTCCCAGCGCCGCACCGACGTCGGGCCGCCGCTGGTCAGGACACCCGCGCTCGCCGCGCCCTGCATGTCGGAGATCGTCAGCACGTGCCGCGGGTCCCCGGCGATTGCGACGAGTTCAGGTAGCGCCCCTCCCGGGGCCATGTCAAACACGCGGTCCACACCGTCCGGCGCCAGCGCGCGCACTCGGTCCGCCAGACCGTCGCCGTAGCCCGTCACCTCCGCGCCGTAGCCGCGCAGGCGCTCGGCGTTGCGCTCGCTGGCGGTGACGATCACTCGCGCGCCGCGGTCGACGGCGAACTGCGCCGCGACCGTCCCGACCGCACCCGCCCCGCCGTTGATCAGCAGCGTCTGGCCGGCGGCCACCTCGAGCAGGTCGAGGCTGCGGGCGGCCGTCTCCACCGCGACCGGAAGCGCCGCAGCACCCGCGAAGTCGAGCGTCGCCGGGACGTGCGCCCAGTTGGCGAGCACCGCGAAGTCGGCGGCGCCGTTCGACGTCGGCCCGAAGACCTGATCGCCGGCGGTGACGTCGGTCACCTCGTCGCCGACCTCGTCGACCACGCCGGACACCTCGATGCCCATGCCACGCGGGAGGTCGCCGCCCATGTAGCCCTCGCGGACCTTCCAGTCGATCGGGTTGACCCCGCACGCGCTGACCACGACACGGATCTCCCGCGGCCCGGCGTGCGGCTCCGGCATCTCGACGAGCTGGAGCACCTCGGGACCGCCGAACTCGCTGAACTGAACCGCCCTCATCCTGATCGTCTCCCGTGTCGAGTATCTCAGCCGGCCAGCTCAGCGGCGCGGCGCAGCACGTCCTCCATCATGCCCGGCTTCAGCCGCCCGGTGAACGTGTTCTGCTGGGAAGGGTGGTAGCAGCCGAGCACCGCGATCCCGCCGACCGACGCTTCGGCGGCGTGAGCGAACCGCGGTCGCGGTCGCGGGATCTGCTCCCCGCGCGCGGCGAGGATCCGCAGTGCCGCATCCCATGCGAAGCCGCCCAGGCACACGATCGCGCTCGCCCCGGGGAGCAGCGCGAGCTCGCGCACGGCGAACGGCAGGCACTGGTCGCGCTCGGCCGGCGTCGGGCGATTCTCCGGCGGCGCGCAGCGCACCGCGGCCGCGATCCAGCAGCCGGTCAACCGCAGACCGTCGTCGCGCGCGATCGACGTCGGCTGGTTGGCCATCCCGACCGCGTGCAGCGCCTCGAACAGCCAATCGCCCGAGCGGTCCCCGGTGAAGACCCGGCCGGTGCGGTTGCCGCCATGCGCGGCTGGCGCCAGACCGAGCACCACAACCCGCGCCCCTGGGTCGCCAAAACCGGGGATCGGCCGGCCCCAGTACTCCTCGGAGGCGAACGCGGCGCGCTTCTCCCGCGCCACCTGCTCGCGCCAGGCGACCAACCGGGGGCAGGCGCGGCACTCGGTGATCTCGCGCTCGAGCGCGGCGAGATCGTCGCTCAGCGCCCGAGGACCTCGTACTTGGCCTCGGTCGCCGCCTTCTGCGGTCGCCACCAGTCCTCGCGTTCGCGGTACCAGGCGATCGTCGCCCACAGCCCGGCCTCGAAGTCCCGGTACCGGGGCTCCCAGCCGAGCTCCTCACGGAGCTTGGTCGCGTCGATCGCGTAGCGCAGGTCGTGACCTGGCCGGTCGTTCACGTGGTCGTAGTCGTCGGCCGGACGATCCATCAGCGACAGGATGAGCTCGACGACGTCCTTGTTGTTGCGCTCCCCGTCGGCGCCGATCAGGTAGGTCTCGCCCGGGCGGCCGCGCTCGAGGATCGCCAGCACGCCTGAGGAGTGGTCCTCGGCGTGGATCCAGTCGCGCACGTTCTCACCGGCGCCGTACAGCTTCGGCCGCCGGTCCTGCAGGATCTCCGTGATCTGGCGAGGGATGAACTTCTCGACGTGCTGGAACGGGCCGTAGTTGTTCGAGCAGTTGGAGATCGTCGCCTCCAGGCCGAATGAGCGCGCCCAGGCGCGCACGAGCAGATCGGAGCTCGCCTTGGTGCTCGAGTACGGGCTCGACGGGTTGTACGGGGTCTCGGGCGAGAACTTCGCCGGATCGTCGAGCTCGAGATCGCCGTATACCTCGTCGGTCGAGATGTGGTGCAGGCGCACCCCGTGCGCGCGAACCGCCTCGAGAATCGTGTAGGTCCCGACCACGTTGGTCTGCACGAACGGCCACGGCGAGTGCAACGAGTTGTCGTTGTGCGACTCCGCGGCGAAGTGCACGACCGCGTCGCAGGCGGCGACCGCCGGACCGACCGTCGCCGCGTCGCAGATGTCGCCCTGAATCAGTTCGACGCCGGTCCCGTCGAGGCTGGCGCGGTTGCCCGCGTAGGTGAGCAGGTCGTAGACCACGACATCCCAGTCGGGACGCTCGCGGCGCACGTGGTGGACGAAGTTGGAGCCGATGAACCCGGCCCCACCGGTCACGAGCAATCTCACACGACCACCCCTGACAGCTCGGACATGAACGACGAGAGGCCGTCCTGCCAGCTCGGCAGCACGGGTGCGCCGCGTTCGGAGCGGAGCACGCTGTAGGCGGGACGCGGTGCCGGAGTCGGGTACTCGGCGGTCGTGATCGCGCGTACACCCGTGCTCGCCCCGTCGGGCCCCGCGGCCACCACGGCCCGGGCGAAGTCGCACCACGAGCACTCTCCCGAGGCGGAGAGATGCACGATCCCGGGGGTGCGCTCTCGTTGCTCGGCCAGGCCGACGAGCGCGGCGGCGAGATGGCCGGTGAACGTCGGCGAGCCGATCTGATCGCCGACGACGGAGAGCTCGTCGCGCTCCGCGGCAAGGCGCAGCATCGTCTTCGGGAAGCAGTGACCGTGGGCGCCGAACAGCCACGCGGTGCGCGCGATCGTGTGCGCCTCCGGCGCGCGCGCGGCGACCGCCCGCTCGCCGGCGAGCTTGGAGCGCCCGTACTCGGAGAGCGGCGCGACCGGGTCGGACTCGAGGTACGGCGTGCCCTTGGTGCCGTCGAACACGTAGTCGGTCGAGACGTGGATGGTCCAGGCGCCGACCGCCGCCGCTGCGGCCGCGACGTTGCCGGCACCGGCGCCGTTGACCGCGTGCGCGGCCTCGGGCTCGCTCTCGGCGCCATCCACGTTCGTCCACGCCGCGCAGCCGATCACCACGTCCGGCCGCGCCTCGGCGACCGCGCCGCGGACCGCATCCGGATCCGTGATGTCCAATTCGGCGCGCGTGAACGCGATCGTGTCGTGGGAGGCGGTGCGGGCAGCCGACTGCAGATCCAGGCCGAGCATCCCGCCCGCGCCCGTGATGAGAATGCGCATCGCCTTCAGGTTACGGGGTTCGCGGGAGTCGGCTCAGGGACCGGCAGCGTGCGGCGAGGAGGGTTCGGCGTCGAGCCAGACTCCGATTCCGCGCATCCACACCTTGCCGCGGTCGGGGTAGTAGATGGCGTCGCCTGCCTGGCGGGTGCCGTACACGAGGTAGGAGAGCCCGTTGGCGCCCGCGGTCAGCGCGTGGGTCAGCCCCCTGGACGGCGGGCGCGCGACGACGTCGCCGGGCGCGAGCGGGTGCGCCGCGCCACCGAGCACGAGCGTGCCGCCGCCTGCCAGCACCACGAACAATTCCTCCTCGAGCGAATGGCAGTGAGCGGGCGCCCCGGATTCGCCGGGCGGCAGCGTCACATGGTTGAGCCCGGCGGTCACCGAGCCGGCGGCGCGGCCGGCCTGGCGGATCTCCGCGGGCGGGAAGGGGCCGGTGTCAAGCCCGTCGAGCGCGACCGCGTGCGCGGGGCGCTCGGGGGCCGGGGCGGTCGCCCGGACCGGCCCCGCGGCCGCCTCCGCGCTGAACGGGTGTGGCGCGTCGACCGGCACCCAGCGCGGGCCGCACCACATCACGCCCGCACGCGGCAGGTACGTGATCGAGGTCTCGCTACCGCTGCCGAACGCGATCAGCTCAAGGCCGTTGTCGCCCGCGAGGAACGTGTGCGGCCGCGCGTCGGGGCGATGGACGATCGTGTCCCCGGCCGCCACCCGGTAGGTGAGCGCCGGGCCGTCGGGATCCTGCCCCTCCAGCTCGTACCCGAGTCCATCGCCGGAGAGCACGAAGAAGATCTCCTCCTCGTCACCGTGGACATGGACCGGCATCTGGCGCGCCCCCGGCGGGACGACGTAATGGCTGGCGCCGACCCTGGCGGCCCCGCCGGCCGCGCCGAGGCGCCGGCGGCGGAACGCGATGTCGCCCCGCGCGACCTCGTGCTCGGGAATGTCGGCGTGATGCGCGACGGCGGGGTGCACGGGCGGATCCTACGGCCCGGGCACCCCGCCGGCGCATTGCGTGGTCAGTTTGACTGCGCCCCAAGTGTGAATCGACCACGACATCTCGGATGGGGCATGGTCGGCCGAAGCCGGGACGAGCGGCGAGGCGCCGCGAGCGGAGCCTCCGCCGCGGCGCCCAGCCGTACCCCTCCTGGGCGGGAGCCGTCGTCCGGCCCCGTCGATCAGGGGACCGAGATCGACAGCGCGCCCGTGAGGCCTCCGCCGCTGAGGTTGCCCAACGCAAAGCCGCTTCCGCCACAGGCTCCGTTGTTCACCTGCTCCCAGCGGCCGGTCTCGTTGCTCGCGTCGGTGATCGACAGCGGCAGGTTGGTGGTGACTCCGGCCGGATACGCGACACATAGGGTTCCGGTCGACGGCGAGTACACCGCGGTGAAGCCGGCGCTGAGCCCGCCGACGAAAGCCGGATTGCCGTTGCCGTTGTTCTCGATGAGCCCGTAGGCGATCGCACTTCCCGCGGCGCCAGGCGCACCCGCGGCGCCTGCGGCACCCGCGGGGCCCGTCGCGCCGCGCGCCCCGCGCAGCTTCACGCCCTTCTTGAACAGCGTCGAGGTGAGGGTGTGCTTCTTGATGTTCGTCGCCGAGATCGTTCCCTTGGCGATCTGCTTGCCGGTGATCAGATGCGTGGCCGCCAGTGCGGTTCCGCCGCTGATCGCGAGCATCAGGGCCAGCGTCGCGACGACGTTGGCGTAGGTGAGCTTGCCCGCGAGCCGGCGCGGGCCGAACTTCTTCTTCATGGTGGGTCCTTCCCGTGTTTGATCGACTGTCGAGCCGGACCTGGCGCCCCGGACGGCTCGTGTGCGATGGAAGGTAAATCGCAGGCGTCAGATGAACGTCACATGGCCTGCGGATTGCCCGGATTGGACATCTGGACAGCGCGGATTGGCCGCCGGGGGTTGGCGAAACCGGTTCATTCCGGGTAGACCTTCGACCGATGTCCCCGCAGAGCCAGACGCCACCGCGCCGGTACACGATCCCCGAGGGCTGCCGCGACGAGCTGCTCGACGAGACCGGCGCGCCGCTGCCGCACGCGGCCGAGCTGATGGCCTCGCTTCAGCGACTCGGACCCGAGGCCCTGCACGCCGCCGGCCGCCGGCGCGACGCGATCTTCATGCAGCAGGGCATCACCTTCGAGATCGCCGGCTCCGATGGCGAGCGGCGCGATCGCGCATGGCCGCTCGACCTGGTGCCGCGCGTGCTCACCGCCGCGGAGTGGACGATCATCAAGCGCGGGCTCGCGCAGCGGATCCGCGCGCTCAACGCGTTCGTCGACGACGTCTACCACGCCCACGAGATCGTCCGCGCGGGGATCGTCCCCTGGTCGCTGATCGTCAGCCGCAAGGAGTTCGCGCGTCCGGTCCACGGGGTCCGCGCGCCTGGCGGGGTCTACTGCCACGTGTGCGGGTGCGATCTCGTGCGCGACGGCGGTGGCCGCTGGCGGGTGCTCGAGGACAACGTGCGGACGCCCTCGGGCATCTCCTACGTGCTGGAGAACCGCGTCGCGATGACCCGCCTGGTGCCCGAGCTGTTCGCCGGCCACCGGGTGCGCGGGGTCGAGCACTACCCGTCGCTGCTGCTCGACGCGCTGCGCGCGGTCGCACCGGCCGCCGAGTCGCATCCGACGATCGTGCTCTGGACACCGGGAGCGATGAACAGCGCCTACTTCGAGCACGCGTTCCTGGCGCGCCAGATGGGGGTCGAGCTCGTCGAGCCCTCCGACCTCGTCGTGCGCGACGCCGTCTGTTACATGCGCACGACCGCGGGCCTGGAGCGCGTGCACACGATCTACCGCCGTCTCGACGACTCGTTCATCGACCCGCTCGAGTTCCGTCCCGACTCGCTGCTCGGCGTGCCCGGCCTGGTGCGCGCCTACCGCGCGGGCACGGTGGCGATCGCCAACGCGATCGGGACCGGTGTCGCCGACGACAAGGCGATCTACTACTACGTGCCCGAGATGATCCGGTTCTACCTGGGGGAGGAGCCGATCCTGGACAACGTGCCGACCTACCTGCTCGCCAACGAGCGCGAGCGCGCCCATGTGCTCGGGCGACTGTCGGAGGTAGTCGTCAAACCGACGTCGGAGTCCGGCGGCAAGGGGGTGTTCATCGGACCGCAGGCCTCGGCGGCGGAGCTCGAGGAGCAGAAGCGGCTGATCGAGCACGATCCGGGCGCCTGGATCGCCCAGGAGCTCGTCCACCTCTCGACCGCGCCCACCGACGTCGGCGGCCGCCTCGAGCCCCGGCACGTCGATCTGCGGCCGTTCGCGGTGTTCGGCGACGAGATCCGGATCGTCCCCGGCGGGTTGACGCGGGTCGCATTGCAGGAGGGGTCGATGATCGTCAACTCCTCCGCCGGCGGCGGCTCCAAGGACACCTGGGTGCTCGACGACGGCACCACGGGCGTGGATGCCGCGCCCGGGACGCTTCCCGCGTACCGGCCGCCGCGCCTGCCCGACGTGCGCTACGGCGGTGCCTGGCAGGGGCAGGCCCAGCAGCAGCAGCAGACGCTCGACGCGCTCACGCGCGTCTCCTGATGCTCGCCCGGATCGCCCAGGAGCTGTTCTGGCTCGGTCGCGACCTCACCCGCGCCGAGCACACCGCGCGCATCCTCGACGGCGCGTTCCACGCCGACGTCTCCGGCGTTCCGGGCGAGGGCGGGATCACTCTGTCCTGGGAGGGCGTGCTGGCCACGATCGGCGCCAAATCGCCGGCGCCCGGCGAGGAGGAGACCGCGGTCCCGGACCGGCGCCTGGGGCGGACCGAGGTCGCCCGGATGCTCACCCTCGACACCGACAGCCCCGCATCGGTGGTCTCATGCGTCGCGCGGGCGCGCGAGCGCGGGCGGACGATGCGCGACGTCATCTCGACCGAGATGTGGGAGGCGCTCAACTCGTTCTATCTGCTGCTCGGGCGCTACGACCTGCCCGCCGCACTCCAGACCGGGCCGTACTCCTTCTATCAGGAGGTCAAGGAGAACTGCGGGCTGTTCTGGGGGCTGTTCAATCGCACGATGCTCCGCGACGAGGGCCGCGCATTCCTCGAGGCGGGAGCCCGCATCGAGGACGCGGACATGGTGCTGCGCATGCTGCGGGTGGCGATCCCGATTCGCTCGCTGCACGATGACCGGCCGGCGCACGAGACCGAGGCGATCGCGCTGCTGCATGCCGTCGGCGGGTTCCAGGCATATCGCCGCGCCGTTCGCTCGGCTCCGTCGGTCGTGCCGGTCGCGCGCTTTCTGCTCTTCGACTCCGCCTACCCGGGATCGGTCGCCTCATCGATCGACGGGCTCGCCCAGGCGCTCACACAGGCCGACGCCCAGCCACGTTCCTCACCGCCGGTGCTGCGGCTCGATCGCCTGATCGCCGACCTCGAGCTGCAACGGCGCGCACCGGAGGCCGGCGGTGCGCTCGAGGACATCCTCGAGCGCGTCCAGGACGAGCTCGCCCTGGTCGATCGCGACATCGACTCCCGCTATTTCGCGATCGCCGCGCTGGCCGCCGTTCACGTCTGACGGCGCGTCGCCGCTCGCCTGCCGACATGAACTTCGCCATCCGCTACCTCACTGAGTACGAGTACGACGCCGACGTCGTCGACAACCTCAACGCGCTGCGGGTCAAGCCTCTGG
>DASXZK010000009.1:0-96821 GCA_036501965.1 Solirubrobacteraceae bacterium | reverse complement strand
GATCCGTTTGACCAGGCGGAGGATCAGTCCGAGGTTCGACATGTCGGCGCGGACCGCGGCCGCGACCCCGGGATACTGCACCTTGACCGCGACCTCGCTGCCGTCGAGCAGCACCGCCCGGTAGACCTGGCCGATCGAGGCGGCGGCGATCGGATCGGTGTCGAAGTCCTCGAACACATCGGAGAGCTTCTCGCCGAGCTCTGACTCGATCACCTTGCGCATCTGCCCGAACGTCACCGTCGGGGCGGCGTCGCGCAGCGCCCCCAGCTTGCGCTGGAACTCCTCCCGGTACTCCTCGGGCACGAGGCCGGTGTCGAGGAAGGACAGCACCTGGCCGACCTTCATCGCGGCGCCCTTCATCGTCCCGAGCGCCTCGACGATCTGCTCGGCTGCCTCGATGTGGCGCCGCTCCAGCGCCGCACTGCGCCCCTCCTCGTCGCGGGCGACGTTCGCCGCCCGCGTTCCCGCCTGGCGCAGCGCCTGACTGGCGGCCAGACTCCCGATCCTCGCCGTCCTCCCCACCCGAGAGGTGGGGATCTTGTCCTTAGAGGCCATCTCAGGACTCCGTATGCGCGGCTGGCGAGCGCCGGATCGAGCGTGGCCAGGACGCAGGACCGAAGGTGTGGCCCTGCCACGTGTGCGGGGGGTCCTGAGATGGCCTCTGACGCACGACTCCCGAGTCTAGGCCCGCCGCGGCTCAGGCCCTGGTCTCGACCCTCGACCCCGGCACGATGTCGTCCGATCCATCGGGCCAGCGCACCCACGCCTTGTGCCCGCCGTCGTAATCGTCGCCGAGCAGGATCAGCGTCGCCGGCTCGCCGAGCGCGACGCATTCCTCACTGCCCTCGGGGTCGACCCCGCGCCAGATGCGGATGAAGCCGTTGTGCTCGAGCTCGTCGCCGATCGTCGTCGGGTCGGTGTGGCCCGGGTGCACGCGCGTCTCGCGCGGCAGCGACATCAACGTGTCCATGATCGAGGACTTCAGGTCGCCGTAGCTCGTCGAGCCGGGGGCGCGCACGCCGCCAACCGACCCCTTGAACAGCGTGTCACCGGTGAACACGTCGGTGCCGTCGACGAGCAGCGAGAGCATGCCGGCGGTGTGGCCAGGGGTGTGCAGGGGCTCGATCGTGAGCGCGCCGGTGCGGATCGTCTCGCCGGGGGCGAGCGTGCCCGTCGCCTGCGGGACCTCGCCCCGCTCGAGCTCGTGGATCAGCACCGGGACGTCCGGAAACGCCGCGATCGCCTCGTCGAGGTCGACCACATGGTCGCCGTGATGGTGGGTGAGCAGGATGTGGGTGAGCGTGAGCTGACCGCGCCTCACGAACTCGATCAGGGGCGCGACCGGGCCGCCCGCGTCGATCATCACCGCATGGCCGCCGGGCTCGTCGGCGACGATGTAGTTGTTCGTGAGGAAGCCGTCGCTCATCGAGCGTTCGACGATCATGAGTCGCAGGCTACCCGCAGCTCGTCCGGGGGTAGTCTCCGTCCCATGAGCCTCGTCCACACCTGTTACCGGATCACCGAGATCGACCGCTCCGTCGCCTTCTACGAGGCGCTCGGCTTCAAGGAGGTGGGTCGCCATCCGATTCGCGACGAGGCGATCAACGTCTTCATGAATCTGCCGGAGGACGGCGACAACCCGCGGCTCGAGCTGACCTTCAACTTCGGTCGCACCGAGCCCTACGAGATCGGCACCGGCTACGGCCACATCGCCATCACCACCGACCAGCTCGACCCCACGCTCGCGCGCCTGGCCGAGCAGGGAATCGAGCCCGAGCGCCCGCCCTACACGGTGAGCGACGGCGGCAATCGCCTGTGCTTCGTGCGCGACCCCGACGACTACCGCATCGAGATCATCGAGACTGGGCGCTAGGAGGTCTGGCTTTCATGGTCGACGCCGCCACGATGGGCAAGCTCATGCAGAGCTTCAAGATCGCGATCAACGTCCACGATCGCGAGAACCCCGATCACAACTCATGGGGGATCGGGATGGCCCATTTCGACATCGAGCGGCTCGGCTTTGACGAGGGTGAGGAGATCCTCCCCGGGATCGTCATCCAGACCGACGGCGGCACCTCGGGCAACTTCCGCATCCTCTGCGACGGCGACCACGACTCCGACGAGGAGCTCGAGGAGGAAGAGGCCGAGCTGATCGACGCGGTCGCCGAGCAGGAGCTCTACGAGCCGGTGACGGTCGAGTCCGGCTCAGAGCCTGCGCCACTGCGCCCGCCCGTCTGAGCGGCGGGCGCCGGGCCCCGGCGTCATGCGCTGACTCCGCTCAGCGCTCGCGGCGCTGGGCGTGGCGCTGCTCGCTGGCCTGCCGGCGCCGCTCTTGCTGTTCGGCCTGCATCTCCCGCCGAGCCTCCTGGCCGGCGCGGCGCACCTCTTCGCCGGCCTCGCGCGCGGCCGTGCGGGCCTGATCCCAGGCGGCGCGCGCCTCACGCAGCGCGACCACGACCTGGCGCCGCGCCTCCTCGGCCGCGCGAGCGGCCTCGGCCGCCTGGGTCCGCGCGCGGCGGCTCGCCGGAAGGTTGAACGCCCACAACCCGGTGTCGAGCAGGCGGGCCGCCCGCTGCACGTCGGACAGCACCGCCTCGCGCAGCTCGTCGCCACGCAGCCCGTCCTGGGTGTGGCGCACCCGCGACTGCATCCCGACCTCCCCGAGTCCGACCAGTGCTCGGCCGGCGATCATCGGCTCGGGGTCCCGGGGATCGATGTCCGCTTCGGCGGCGAGTTCCTCGGTCACCACCTGGGCCAGCCGCGCGTGGATCTCGAGCCAGGCGGCGTGGAGGGCCGGCGTCTGCTCGATCATCGCCACGAAGGCCGGAACCGTCTCGGCGAGCCCGTCAATGTCGAAGTCGAAGCGCGCGGTCTCGCCTGTGAGCGCACGCACCACCGCAGCCGTGATCGACTCGTCAGGCCCGCGCTCGCGCAGCGCGGCCGCGATGCCCTCCACGATCTCGTCGGCGGAGTCGAGCACCATCGACTCCTTGGTGGGGAAGTAGTTGTAGATCGTCTTCTCCGAGACGCCGACGCGGCGGGCGACCTCGGAGACCTTCACCTCGTCGAATCCACGCGAGGCGAACATCGCGGTGGCGGCGTCGGAGATGAGCTGGCGGGTGAGCCGCCGCTTGCGATCGCGCAGTCCTTCGTCGGGATGCTCGGCGCGGTACCACTGCTCCTGCGCACGCCTGACCCGTCGCATCACGGAGGCCATGGTGTCGCCCATCTCCTCGCCGATCAGCCCGTCGATCAGCGACTCGTGCGCCGCCTCGTCGGGGTCCTCGGGGATGTCGTCCGCGCGCTCGCTCATCGCTCTGTTCCAGGGATTGGATCATACCGTGAATAATTTCCCTTGACGTATTTCTTCAGTCTATGTACTTTTACGCGCCATGACCGATATTGCTATTCGCGCAGATGGACTCACCAAGCGCTTCGGCGAGTTCGTCGCCGTCGATTCGCTCGACCTGCAGGTCCAGGACGGCACCGTCGTCTCACTGCTTGGCCCCAACGGCGCCGGCAAGACGACGACGGTGCGCATGCTTGCCACCCTGATCGCCCCTGACGGCGGTCGCGCGTGGGTGGGCGGACACGACGTCGTGCGTGACGCGGCACGCGTGCGGGAGCTGATCTCGCTCACCGGCCAGTTCGCAGCGCTCGACAAGCACCTCACCGCGCGGGAGAACCTCGTGCTGATGGCGCAGCTGCGCGGCTACAACGGCCGTGCGGCCCGGCGACGCGCCGACGATCTGCTCGAGCGCTTCGACGCCAAGGACTTCCGCGACCGGCTGGTGAAGAACCTCTCCGGCGGGGAGCGCCGCCGGATCGACCTCGCCGCCGGTCTGATCGAGCGCCCGCAGGTGCTCGTGCTCGACGAGCCGACGACCGGCCTGGACCCCCGCAGCCGCCAGGTCGTCTGGTCGACGGTGCGCCAGCTCGTCGCCGAGGGCGTCACGCTCCTGCTCACCACCCAGTACCTCGAGGAGGCCGACGCGCTCGCCGACCGTGTGGTGTTGCTCGACCGCGGCCGTGAGGTGGCCGCCGGCACGCCCGCCGAGCTGAAGGCACGCGTGGGCGATCAGCGCGTCGACGTCATCGCCGCCGACGGCGAGGCGCTCGGCCGGCTCGAGGCGTTGCTCTGGGAGCACTTCACGATCACCACGCTGCCCGAGCAGCGCACCGTCTCGGTGTCCGCGCCCGACGAGGTCGCCGATCTCGCCCGCGTGGCGGACGCAGTGGCCGAGGCGGGCATCCCGGTGGACGAGATCGCGTTGCGCCGCCCGACGCTCGACGACGCCTTCCTCGCGCTCACCGGCCACACCGCCGGCCACTCCGAGAAGGGGGCCGGCGCGGGCGGTTCAGATTCCGAGCGCGAGCCCGAGGAGGCGCGCGCATGACAACGCTTGCCGCACCCGCCCCGACACCCGCCCGTGGGCGAGGATCGGCGGTCTCGCCGCTGCGCTTCGTGCGCGACACGCGCCTGCTCACCTGGCGCTCGCTGCGCGCGATCCCGCGCGTGCCCGAGCGGCTGCTCGACGTGACCGTGCAGCCGATCATCTTCATCCTGTTGTTCCTCTACGTATTCGGCTCGGCGATCCACGTGCCGGGCATCAGCTACAAGAGCTACCTGTTCCCCGGAATCATCGGCCAGGGTCTCGCCTTCAGCGTGATCAGCGCCGGCACCGCGACCGCGACCGACATGAGCGAGGGGGTCATCGATCGCTTCCGCTCGCTGCCGATCAACCGCCTCTCGATCATCACCGGCCAGGTGATGGGCCAGTTCTGCGAGCAGGTGCTCGGCATGTCGATCTACGTCGCGTTCGGGATCGCGCTCGGCTGGCGTCCCGACGTCACCGTCGCGGGCGGCTTCGAGCTCGCCGGACTGCTCGCGCTCGGGATCTTCGCCTTCATCTGGACCGGGGTCCTGTTCGGGCTGCTCATCCGCTCCCCCGACGCCGTCCAGGGCATGGGCTTCATCGTGATCCTGCCGCTCACCTTCATGGCCGGCACCTTCGTCCCCATCGCCGGTATGGACGCCATCCCGCGGGCGATCGCGCAGTGGGACCCCGTGTCCGCGTTCGTCGCCAGCACCCGCTCGCTGACCACCCACCTGCACAGCTCCGGCTCCTTCCAGCTCGACCACCCCGAACTGGCGATGGTGGGCTGGTGCGTGGTGCTGCTCGGGGTCTGCGTGCCGCTCGCGCTGCGGCGGTTCAACCGCACGACCGCCGCATGATGATCACGTTCGGCGCCCTCGGCCCGTCGCAGCCGGAGGCGCCGCTGTCGCGGGTGCCGGTGCCGGGATGGGATGCTCCGGCTGTGTATGAGAGATTCACCCAGCGCGGCCGTCAGGTGCTCGTCCGCGCACAGGACGTGGGCCGGGAGCTCGGCCACCCGCATGTCGGAACTGAGCACCTGCTGCTCGGCGAGCTGGCCGAGGGGGAGGGGCTCGGTGCGTGGGCGCTCGAGTCGCTCGGGGTGGGACAGCAGGCGGCGATGGAGACGCTGGCTGGGCTCGTCCCGCCGACCCGGACGACGCCCGCCCATGGGGTTCCGTTCACGGTGGGTGCGCGGTGCGCACTGGAGCTGTCGCTGGTCGAGGTTCAGAGCCGGCGGCTGGCGTGGGTCAACACCGAGCACCTGCTGCTCGGAGTCTGCGCCGAGCTCGACGCCTGTCCCGAGGACGATGTCGCACACCGCACGCTCGCCGCGCTCGGGGTCAGCACCGCTCGCATCCGCGCCGCGCTCGACCCCTACGTCCGGGAGCCTCCGGTGGTCCTCTCCTGGGCGCTCAGGGGCGCGCCGGAGCTGGAGTTCCGCGACCTGCCGGGCCTGGACTGGGCGCGGCTGCTGCCGGTGCCGGCCGACCTCGCGCTTCGGCGTCTGCTCGTCGACAGCGCCGCCGTCGCGCTCGACGCGGGTCGGCACGTGATCGAATCCTGCGACCTGCTGGCCGCCGCCGGCGGCGTCCCGGCGGGCGCGGCCGCCGAGGTGTGCGAGTGGACACGGGTCGAGGCCGGGCGGCCGGTGGTCTCGGCACTGGTCGGGGCCTCCAGCGCCGCATCCAAGCAGCGCGCCGAGGTCGTGACCGTGGAGGACCTGCGCGGCTCGCTGGTCGCCGATCAGCGGGCGCTGCTGGGCCGCGCGGGATGGCCGCCCGATCCGCCCGTAGTGTGACCCGGGCATCGGGTGGCGCGGGCGGCCCCGCTGGTGCGAAGATCCGCCCATGACCTACTCGATCGTCGCCAGAGACCCCGCGACCGGCCAGCTGGGGGTCGCTGTCCAGTCGCACTTCTTCTCCGTCGGCTCGGTCGTGACCTGGGCCCGGCCTGGGGTCGGCGCAGTGGCCACCCAGGCCAACGCGCGGCTCGACTACGGCCCCCGTGGCCTTGAGCTGATGGCTGAGGGCTCCTCGGCCCCCGACGCCTTCGAGGCCCTGCGCGCCCAGGACCCGGGAGCGGCCCTGCGCCAGGTGGCGATGGTCGACGCCGCCGGCGCCGTGGTCGGCTACACCGGGCCCAAGTGCATCCGCTACGCCGGCGACGCCCAGGCCGACGGGGTCAGCTGCCAGGCGAACATCATGACCCACGAGGGCGTGCCCGAGGCGATGCTCGACGCCTACCTCTGGCGCTCCGGCTCGCTCGCCGATCGTCTGTTTGCGGCACTCGTCGCGGCCGAGGAGGCCGGTGGCGACCTCCGCGGCCGCCAATCGGCGGCGCTGCTTGTCGTGCCCGGCACCGGCGACCCCTGGGAGACGGTCGTCTCCCTGCGCGTCGACGACGACGACGAGCCGCTCGAGGAGCTCGACCGCCTGCTGCAGATGCACGCCGCCTACGCGCTTCTGTCCGAGGGCGACGAGGCGACCGCCCAGGGCGATGTCGCGGCCGCCGCCGACCGTTTCCGCCGCGCCTCCGAGCTCGCCTCCGGCGAACGCGAGGTCCGCTTCTGGGGCGCCCTCGGCATGGCCGAGGCCGGCGACGAGGACGGCGCCGTCCGCGAGCTCGCCTCCGTCTGCGCCGAGGACCCCGTCTGGCGCGAGCTCCTCGCCCGCCTCCCCGACGAGATGGGCCCGGCCGCCGAGCGCCTCCTCGCCCGGCTCCCCTGACCGCCCGTCGGCCTGCCCCGGGCCGGCGGACCTGCCCGGCCCCCGGCCGCCCTGGGCCATCCAGGCCGGTCGGTGCTCGCCCGCCTCGCCCGCCTCGCCCGCCTCGTCCGCCTCGTCCGCCTCGTCCGGTCCGCCCGGCCGCCGAGGTCCGCCCGGTCCGCCCGGCCCGGTCCGCCCGGCCCGGTCCGCCCGGTCCGCCGGTCCGCCCGGTCCGCCCGGCCGCCGAGGTCCGGTCGAGGCCCCGACCGAAGTGCGCTGTCGATGTCCAGGCCCTGTCAGTGCACTTTTCTCGCGCCGGCGGCTGCGCACTCCACCGGGCCCGCGGCGGGGGACAGCGCCGGCCGCCGCGCGGCTCCTGGCCCAGGCCGCCCGGTCTCCGCGCCTGCCGTCGATGTCCAGGTCCTGACAGTGCACTTTTCTCGCGCCGCGCGCCTGCCGTGCTCGTGCCGTCGTGGCGAGACTGTCGTTTCTCCGCCCGCCTCGCGCCTGGAAGCCCCGACGCTCCGGCCGCCCCGACGCTCCGGCCGCCCCGACGCTCCGGCGGCGCCGACGCTCCGGCCGCCAGAGCCTCCGGCCGCCCCGAGCCCCCCGACCGCGCCCACCCCCCGTACGGGCACCCCGACCCGCGCCCACCCCACGCCGGCGCGGTCGATGTCCGAGGCCCCACAGTGCCTTTTTCTCGCGTTGGGGGGTGAATCGAACGGCGCTCAGGGCTCTACCGAACAGACATGCGAAAGGAATGTCCCCTCAGAGCCCAGATATCGACGGTCGGCGACGGGCAGCTCGGCCACATCACGCGCACCCAGTTGCTCGCGCTTGGCGTCAGCCTCGGCTGGATCCGGAGTCAGATCCGGCTCGGGTGGCTCATCCCGGTCCACGCCGGTGTCTACGCCATCGGTCACGTGCCGCGGTCTGCACTCGCACGTGCCTACGCGGCCACGCTCGCCTGCGGCGAGGGGTCAGCGCTCAGCCACGCGGCGGCCGCGGCGCTCTGGGGCGTCCAGCCGTGGCCGAGGCTGATCGAGGTGGTCGCCCCGTACGAGCGGAGACGGCCTGGGATCTGGACGCATCGCTCGACCACGCTGATGCCACACCACGTTCGCACGCACCAGGGGATCCGTGTCACCTCGCCGCTCCGCACCGCCCTGGACCTCCAGCCGCGCCTCACCGACGCGCAGCTCATCCGGCTCGTCAACGCCCTTCGCGTCGAGAGGCACCTGCACGCCGGCGCGTTCGAGGAGCTGTGCGATCAGAGCCGCCGTGTCGACCGCCTCCTCGGCAGCGCGGACGGCGACGCTCCACAGCGTCCGACCCGTTCCGCGCTCGAGGACGCGTTTCGCCGGTTCACCCGCCGCCACGACCTCCCGATGCCACAGATCAGCGCGATCCTCCCGCACAACGGTCGTGAGGTCGACGCGCTCTACCCGGCCCAGAAGCTGATCGTCGAGCTCGACTCGTGGAAGCACCACTCCAGCCGGGCCTCGTTTGAGCGGGACCGCGCCAAGGACGCCGACGCGCTCGAGCACGGGTATCGCACGCTGCGCGTCACCGACGACCGTCTCACCCGCGATGGCACCCAGGAGGCCGCGCGCATCCGCCGCATCCTCCGCCCACCGGAGACCTCACCAGGTCAGTAGAGCCCCTCACCGCGCGCGTACCGCCCGGCCCGCTCGCGGTCATAGGTCTCGGCGTCGAACCCGTCGGAGCGCACCGAGCGCAGCACCTCGCCGCCCGAGGGCAGCGTGGCCCGGTCGACGTAGAGCGAGGGATCCCACAACGACGAGCGGATCGACGCCTTCGGGCACTGGGTGTAGGCCTCCTCGATCGTGACCAGGAGACCCAGCTTCGGCACCTTGCCCTCAACCTCCGAGCCCGCCAGCAGCTCCGGGTCGTCGGTGATGATCGCGCGCCCCTGCACGCGGAAGGTGTCCACCACCCCCGGGATGAGGAACAGGAGCGCGATCCGATCGTCATGCAGGAGGTTCGTCAGTGTGTCGGCGATCCGGTTGCCCGGCCGCTCGGGGATGAACAGCGTGCGCTCGTCCAGCACGCGCACGAACCCGGGCGGATCGCCGCGCGGCGAGACGTCGAGTCCGCCGTCCGGGCGGCCGGTCGCCAGGCACACGTACGGCGAGGCCTCGATGAACCGGCGCGTGACGTCGTTGACGTGATCGGCGATCTTGGAGACGACGGTCTCGGTCGGCGAGCCGCCGATCAGCTCCCGCAGTTCGCCCTCGTCCGTGATCTGATGGATGCCCTGGGCGGTGCTCACGGTCAGCGACCATACGCCCCGGACTGCGCCGACGCGAGGCAGCGCTATACCGAGCCGTCGTGAGACCGTGGCTGCGAGTGTGCGGCGTCATGTTCGCCGTCGGCTGGGGCGCGAACCAGTTCTCGAGCCTGCTGCTCGCCTACAAGCTGCATCGCGGGCTCTCGGGCGGGACCGGCGACGCACTGTTCGGCGTCTACGCGCTCGGCCTGATCCCGGCGCTCCTGCTGCTCGGACCGATCTCCGACGCGCGCGGGCGCCGCCTGATCACCTGCGGCGCGGGCGCGCTCTCCGGCGTGGCGACGTGCGCCCTCATCGCGGGCGAGCACTCGCTCGCACTTCTCTATCTCGGTCGTCTCTTTGCCGGCGCGGCGAGCGGCGCCGCGTTCGCCGCCGGGACGGCCTGGGTGAAGGAGCTCTCGGTGCCGCCGCACGACATGACCGCGGACGCCGAGGCCGGCGCTCGCCGCGCCGCGATCGCGATCAGCGCCGGCTTCGGCCTCGGCCCGCTCGTGGCCGGCCTGCTCGCCCAGTGGGCGCCCGACCCGCTGCTCGTCGCCTACCTCCCGCACCTCGCCGTCGTCGCGCTCATCCTCGCTCCCGGCCTGCGGGCACCCGAAACGGTCCCCGCGACCAACCGCAACGCGACCCGCTCGGTTCTGGTCGCGTCCGCCTTCACGCCCCGCTTTCGGCGCGTGGTCAGCCCTGCAGCGCCCTGGGTGTTCGTCGCGCCGTCGGTCGCGTTCGCAGTGCTCCCCGCGATGGTCGCCACCGAGCTCGGCCACTTTCAGATCGGCTTCGCGGCGCTCACCGCGGCGCTCACCCTCGCCACCGGCGTCCTCATCCAGCCACTCGCCCGGCGAATCGACCGCGCCCAGCCTGGCCGCGGCCTCATCACCGGCCTGGTCGCGGTCCTTGCCGGCCTCGCCCTCGCCGCGCTCGCGGTCGCGGTCGGCAGCTGGCCGCTCGCGCTGCCCGCGGACATGCTGCTCGGCGGCGGCTACGGCCTTTGCCTCGTCTCCGGCCTGCTCGAGGTGCAGGCGCTCGCCGCGCCGGGGGAGCTCGCGTCGCTCACCGCGATCTTCTACGCCCTCACGTACGTCGGGTTTGCGGCGCCGATCGCGATCGCCGAGCTCGAACACCTGATGCGCCCGGCGGTGGTGCTGCTGACGGGCGTCGGCCTGCTCACGCTGGTCGTCGTCTCGGTCACGCGCTCGATGAGGCGCGGCGCGGCGCGAGCCGCGGGTACGGTATGACGATGGTCGACGAGTCCGGCGTCCTTGCCCGCGGGCCGTGGGATCCGGGCGACATCGAGGTGAGCTGGCGCAGCGAGCCCTATGCGCCCTCCGCGGAGACGATCGAGGCGGCCGACCGCGCGTTGCAGGAGCTGCGCAGCCGCGGGTCGCCCAGCCACGATGGTCTGGCCGCGCGCCTGCGTGCGTACGAGGTCTCCCCGGACGGTCGGCTGCAGCTCGACTGCGAGCCGGTGCGCTGGGCGCTGCGCCTGTTGCCGGGGGCGGGCGGCGCGGACTCCCTCTCGGCGCTGTGCGTCGTGCGTGATGCTGATGGCCGCTGGCTGGCCGGACGCCGCGCGGCGTGGCTTGCGACCTGGGCCTGTCGCTGGGCGCTTGGCGCGGCCGGCTCGGTGGAGGTGGACGAGAACCCGGCGGCGACGCTCGCGCGTGAACTCTCCGAGGAGTGGTCGGTTACGGCCGAGCGGCTCACGGTCGAGGCTCTGATCCGGCTGCCGACCCGGATCACGATGCTCGTCGGGCAGGCGTGGCTGGGGGCCGGCGCTCAGGTCACCCCCGACGCCGAACACGACGAGTACGAGTGGTGGCCGGCCGACCCGGGACTGTGGCCGGCGCATGCCGACGAGCCGCTGCGGCTCACCGCGGCGCTGCTCACGTCCTAGATCCAATGCGCCAACGCACCCTCGGGCCGGTGACGTTCCGCCGCCTGGAGATCACCTCGTTCTGCCACTCGATCGTCTACACAGGGCTGCTCGTGTGCGCGTTCGCACTGGGCGGGCCGCAGCCGTGGACGTTCTGGCTCGGCCTCGCTCACGGCGTCCTGTGGATCGCCATGTCGCTGGTCTGCATCGCCGCCGCGAGGGCGCGGATCATCCCGTTCTGGCTGGCGGTCACGGTGGCCGTCCTGGGCGGGCTGGGGCCCTTTGCGGGGAGCCTCGGGTTCCTGTATGCAGACAGACATCGTGAGCGCACGACGCCCTCGACGCGCGCAGTAGAGTGAGGCGCCGAGGGCCCTCAGATGTCCGTTGACACAAGCACCGTCGAAGTTCAGATGCCCGCCATGGGTGACTCCGTGGCCGAGGGCACGGTGCTCGAATGGCACAAAGCGGAGGGCGACACGATCGCGGCCGATGAGACGCTGGTCGAGATCTCGACCGACAAGGTCGACGCCGAGGTCCCCTCGCCGATCTCCGGCACGGTCGTCAAGTTGCACGCCGCGGAGGGGGACACGGTCACCGTCGGTGCCGTGCTCGCCGAGATCGCGCCCGGTGATGGCGCCACGGCGCCCGCGGCCAACGGCGGCAACGCGACCGCGTCGTCGGTGACCGACGCCGGCGAGGCCGAGCCCGCCACTGCCGAGCAGGCTGCCGCCGGCGCCCAGACCGAGGCCGCGCACGCCGCCGGCAGCGAGGCGAGCACCGGCAAGAGCGTTGACATCGTCACCCCCACCGGCGGCGAGTCGGTGACCGAGGGCACGATCCTCGAGTGGTCGGTGAAGGTCGGCGACACCGTCAAGGACGGCGACACGGTGGTCGAGATCTCGACCGACAAGGTCGACATGGAGCTTCCCGCGCCCACCGGCGGCACGATCACCGAGATCCTCGCCCAGGAGGGTGAGACGGTGAACGTCGGCCAGGTGATCGGCCGCATGACCGCCGATGCCGGGGCCGCAACGGCTCCCCCCGCACCCAGCACCAATGGCACCAACGGCGCAATCGCCCCCGCAACCTCGCCCGGGCCATCCACCGACACCAACGCCAACGCCTCCCCGGTCGCCCGGCGCGTCGCCGCCGCCGAGGGCATCGACCTCGGGGCGGTCACCGGCACCGCTCGCGGCGGCCGGATCACGAAGGCCGACGTGCTTGCCCACGAGACAAATGGCGCCACGCCCGCCCCCGCCGAGCCCAGCGCCGCCACCGCGCCTCCGGCCGGCGCCACCCTGATCAAGGGCGGGGGTGCCGCGCTCGCCCGCTACATGGATCAGAGCCGCTCGATCCCGACCGCGACCTCCTTCCGCACGCTCACGGTCACCACGCTCGACGCCCGGCGCAAGCAGCTCAAGGCCGCCGAGCGGAAGGTCTCCTTCACCCACCTCATCGCCTATGCGATCGCGCGAGTGGCCACCGAGGAGATGGCGGTGATGGCTCACCACTTCCAGGAGATCGACGGCAAACCGCACCGCGTCGACGATGGCCAGGTCAACCTCGGCCTCGCCGTCGACGTCGAGAAGAAGGACGGCACCCGCACGCTGATGGTGCCGGTCATCCGGGACGCCGGCGGGCTCTCCTTCCAGGGGTTCCTCGACGCCTACAACGCGCTCGTCGAGAAGGCGCGCACGAACACGCTTGCCGCCGACGACCTGCAGGGGGCGAACATCTCGCTCACCAACCCGGGCGGGATCGGCACGGTCGCCTCGGTTCCGCGGCTGATGGTGGGCCAGGGCACGATCGTCGCCACCGGCTCGATCGCCTACCCGGTCGGCCTGGGGCGGATCGGGGCCGCGATCGGCGCGGAGAAGGTCATGACCATGACCTCGACCTACGACCACCGGATCATCCAGGGCGCGGAATCAGGCCGCTTCCTGCAGCGGGTGGAGGGGTTGCTCCAGGGCGAGAACGACTTCTACGAGCGGGTGTTCGCCGACCTGGGCGTGACCCTGCCCGAGCTGCCCGCCCCCCCGCAGCCGGCCGCGGTCCCCGCTGCCGCCCCGCCCGCCGCCGAGCGCGCCTCGGGCGGCCAGGTCGACGAGCAGCTGCTGCAGGCCGTCCAGGCCGCGACCTCGCTGCTGAAGGCCCACCGGACCCACGGCCATCTCGCGGCCCGCCTGGATCCGCTCGGCCGTGAGCCGTCCTCGGACCCGTCGCTCGACCCTGGCCCGCTCGGGCTCACCCCCGAGATCATGAAGCGGATCCCCGCTCACATCCTGCGCATGTACGTGCCGGGCGGCACGCTCGCCGAGGCGCTGCCGCGCCTGCGTGAGACCTACTGCGGGACGATGGCCTACGAGATCGAGCACATCGCCTCCAACCGCCAGCGGCTGTGGCTGCGCGAGGCGATCGAGTCCGGTCAGTTCCGCAGCCCGCTCACCACCGACGAGCAGAAACGCCTCCTCCGGCGGCTCACCGAAGTCGACGCGTTCGAGCGCTTCATGCACAAGAGCTACCTGGGCCAGAAGCAGTTCTCGGTCGAGGGCCTTGACATGACGGTGCCGATGATCGACGAGCTGATCCAGCTCTCGGGAACCCGCGGCACGCGCGAGGTCGTGATCGGGATGGCCCACCGCGGCCGTCTCAACGTGCTCGCGCACAACCTCGGGCGGCCGTACGGCACGATCTTCGCCGAGTTCGAGGGCTCAAAGACGCTGGAGCCGATCACCTCGATCCCCGAGGGGGGGACCGGCGACGTCAAGTACCACCACGGTGCCGAGGGCACCTATCAGCTGCTGAACGGCGAGTCGCTCACCGTGCGCCTGGAGTCCAACCCCTCGCACCTGGAGTTCGTCGATCCCGTCGTGGTCGGCGCCACGCGCGCGGCGCAGACCACGCGGCAGGGCCCACACGCCCATCAGGACACCAACGCCGCCATCCCGATCATCCTGCACGGCGACGCTGCGTTCCCTGGCCAGGGCGTCGTCGCCGAGACGCTCAACCTGCAGGCGCTCGACGGCTACACGGTCGGCGGCTCGGTCCACATCATCCAGAACAACCAGGTCGGCTTCACCACCGACCCGGACGACTCGCGCTCGACGACGATGGCCTCCGATCTGGCCAAGGGCTTCGACGTGCCGATCATCCATGTCAACGCCGACGACGTCGAGGCCTGCGTCTCCGCGATCCGGCTCGCGTTCGCGTATCGCCAGGAGTTCGGCCACGACGTGCTGATCGACCTGATCGGCTACCGGCGCTTCGGCCACAACGAGGCCGACGAGCCCGCCTACACGCAGCCCGAGATGTACGCGGCGATCAAGAAGCACCCGCCGGTGCGCGAGCTGTTCGCCCGCCAGCTGATCGAGAAGGGGGTCGTCACCGAGCAGGAGTCGACCGAGATGACCGACCGCGTCTGGGCCGAGCTGTCCGAGACCCATCAGGAGCTCAAGGACCGGGTCGAGGCCGTCAAGGACGCCGCGCACGACCAGCCGACCGGCGAGTACAAGCTCGACCGCACGCCCTCGCCCGAGGTCAACACCGCGGTCCCGCTCGAGCGGCTTCAGGTGCTCAACGAGGAGCTGCTCAGCGTCCCCGACGGGTTCACGGTCCATCCCAAGCTGGTCAAGCAGCTCGAGCAGCGCCGTGAGGCGATCCGGGAGGGCACTGAGAAGCCGATGATCCAGTGGGCGCACGCCGAGTCGCTCGCCTACGCCTCGTTGCTGTCCGAGGGCATCCCGATCCGCCTCACCGGCCAAGACGCCGAGCGCGGCACGTTCAGCCAGCGCCACCTCGTGCTGCACGACGCCAAGACCGGTCAGGAGCACTGTGCGATCCAGCACCTGCCGGGCGCGATGTCGCCGATGGAGCTGCATAACAGCCCGCTGTCGGAGATGGCGTGCGTCGGCTTTGAGTACGGCTACTCCGAGGAGGGGCCGGAGACGCTCGTCCTCTGGGAGGCGCAGTTCGGTGACTTCGCCAACGGCGCCCAGGTGATCATCGACCAGTTCATCATCTCCGGCCTGGCCAAGTGGGGCCAGACCTCGCGGCTGACGTTCCTGCTGCCCCACGGCTACGAGGGCGCCGGCCCTGAGCACTCCTCGGCGCGCCTGGAGCGCTACCTGCAGCTCGCGGCCGAGGGGAACATCCGCGTCGCCAACACGACGACGCCGGCCCAGTACTTCCATCTGCTGCGCCGCCAGGCGCGGATCGCCAAGCAGCGCCCGCTGATCATCATGACCCCGAAGCAGCTGCTGCGTCTCCCGCAGGCCGCCAGCCGCGTCGAGGAGCTCGCCCAGGGTCGCTTCTCGGCGGTGCTGGCCGACCAGGCCGTCGACCCGGCGCAGGTCACCCGCCTCGTGCTCTGCAGCGGCAAGGTCTACTACGACCTCCTGGGATCGCCGCTGCGGGCGGAGAACCCGGGCGTGGCGCTCGGCCGCGTCGAGCTGCTGTATCCGTTTCCGCAGGGCGAGATCCTGCACCTGATCGAGAGCTATCCGAAGCTCGAGGAGGTCATCTGGGCCCAGGAGGAGCCACGCAACATGGGCGCCCGCGCGTTCATGTCACCGCGCCTGCTCCAGATTTTGGCCGAGAACCTCTCCTTCGGCTACGTCGGCCGCCCGGAGCGCGCCGCCTCCGGCGAGGGCTACCCGATCGCCCACGCCACCGAGCAGGCCCGCATCGTCCGGACTGCGCTCGACGCCTCGGTCCGCGTCAGCCAGTACCCGCGCGTCTCACCGGGCGACCGCTAACCCGGGACCTCTCGAACGAATTCGATCGAAATAGTCCGGGGAGGGGGTGTGTCACCTGACGCCGGATTATCCGTCCTGAGGTAACACACCCCTCAGTGCTCAGCGGGAAACCGCCCGCAGGACCCAGGAGATGACCGCTACCACCGCTCCGGCGATCAGCACTTCGAGAGCCAGGGACCGCGCGTCGCTCGTGCCGATCAGCCACGCGGCCCGCACCGCCGAGCGGTCGGTCGAGGAGCTGACGAACACCGCCGAGAGCGGGTACTGGAGCACGTAGCGCAGCGCCAGGGCGATCGCGCCCGCCACCGCGAGCGAATAGCCGACCCGCGAGAGCGCCCGGGCGCGCCAGCCGTAGGCGAGGAGCAGGACCAGTGCGTAGAGCCCGAGTGCGATCACCGGCAGTGCCCAGGCGAGCGTGCGGGCGGTCGAGACCCCGGTCCGCAGGCCGCGCAGCTGGCGCGATCGCAGCACGACCAGCCGCCCCGCCGCCGGGGAGCGGACGGTGAGCACCTGGGAGCTGCCGGGGATCGCCTTGGCGGCCGGGCTGTCCGCCACCGCGCCGACCACATCGGACAGCAGGGGGGAGAGGTTGAGCACGACCGCGCGGCGCCGGCCGGGCGAGTCGACGGCCGCGAGCAGGTCGGACTGGGCCTGATCGGTCGCCCGTTGCCAGGCTGCCCGTCCCGCCCGGGTCGAGAGCACGGTGTCGGCCGCGGTCGTTCCGGCTGCCCGCAGCCGCTGCTGGGCCGCGGTGGCGAGGCTCCCGGGAAGCACTCGCGAGAGCTCCGCATCGATTCCGGCCGCGCCGAACGCCTGGTCGACGGAGAACGCCGCAATCGCCCGCCGGACGTGGGGATCGGCGATCACGCGGTGGCTCGTGGATGCCCAGCCGCTGCGGCTCAGCAATTGGTCATCCATCCACCGCGCGCCGATCGCGGCGACCGCGACCCAGGTCGCGAGCGACAGCAGCAGACCGACCATGAGCCGGTGGGGGCGCAACGACATCTCCGCTCATTCTGCCCGTCTTGTTGCATGGCCCACGCCATAACAGTCGCCCACTAATCTCCAGCCGATGCGTCTTCGCCGCGACGGGTCACGGCGCGATAACTCGCGCCGGACGATCATTCCGAATCTCGGCGTGCACGACATGGCGATCGATCTCGGGACGGCGAACACGCTCGTCTATGTCGGTGGCCGGGGGATCGTGGTCTCCGAACCGTCGGTCGTCGCCTCCGATGTCTCCACCGGTGAGGTCCACGCCGTCGGCAACGAGGCCGAGCGAATGATCGGCCGCACGCCGGCGACGATCTCGGCGACCCGGCCGCTTCGCCATGGCGTGATTGCGGACTTCGAGGTCACCGAGGAGATGCTGCGCTACTTCATCCGCAAGGTGATCGACCGCCGGACCGCCCACCCACGGCTGATCGTGTGCGCGCCCTCGGGCGTCACCGAGGTCGAGAAGCGGGCGGTCGAGGAGGCTTCGCTGGCCGCGGGCGCGCGGCGTGTGCAGCTGATCGAGGAGCCGATCGCGGCGGCGATCGGCGCCGGGGTCGCAATCGAGGAGCCGATCGGCCGGATGGTGGTCGACGTCGGCGGCGGGACCAGCGAGATGGCGGTGATCTCGCTCGGCGGGATCGTCATCGCGCGGTCGGTGCGGGTCGGCGGCTATGAGATGGACGAGGCGATCACCCACTACCTGCGCTCGGTCTACCAGCTGGCGATCGGCTCACGCACGGCTGAATCGATCAAGATCGAGATCGGCTCCGCGATCCCGCTGGGCGAACACGAGCAGACGGTCGAGGTCCGCGGCCGCCACCTGGTGACCGGCCTGCCGACGGCGGTCCATCTGCACTCCGAAGAGGTCCGGGAGGCGATCTCCGGGCCGTTGCGCGAGATCCTGCAGGCGATCCGGGACACCCTGGAGCAGACCCCGCCCGAGCTCGCCTCCGACATCGCCCGGGACGGGATCCTGCTCGCCGGCGGCGGCACGCTCATCCGCGGCTTCCCCGAGATGGTCGCCGGCGACACCGGGATGCCGGTCTACCGGGCCGAGTCCCCGCTCACCTGCGTGGCGGTCGGCTCGGGCGAGGCGCTCGCCCACCTCGACTCGCTCGTCGTCACCCGTCAGCTCGGACGCTCGCCCACGACGCCGGACTGGCGCACCGCCCAGTAGCGATCACGCGCTCAGGGCAGCTGCCTGACGAGATCGGCCAGCTCGTCCGGGCGATAGCCGAGGCGCCGGGCGAGCGCGGCGAGCTCCCGGGCCTTGGTCAGCAGCTCCGTGCGCTCCACTGCCGCGCCGGTGACGGTCACGCCTCGCCCGCGGCGGAACTCGAGCAGCCTCTCGTCGCGGAGCTGGCGCAGCGCACGCAGCACCGTGTTGACGTTGATCCCGAGCACCGCCGCCAGGTCCCGTGCGGGCGGGAGGCGATCACCGGGTCCCGCCTCGCCGTCGGCGATCGCACGGCGGATCGCGGCGGCCACCTGCTCATGGAGCGCGACCGGGCTTGAGGGATCGATCGCGATCGGAGGGTGGCCGCTCATCCCCAACCCGTCGACAGTCCGACCCGCACATGAGTGACGACCGTCCGGCCGGACCGGTCGCGGATCACGAGGCGGACGGTCGCCCCTGGCGCGACACGCCGGTACTCCCCGTACCACATCCGGTGGCGGTTGACGACGACCCAGTGACCGTGCCGGCGGACGACGACGCTCCCCTCCACCGGCTCGACGTGCATCCGGGACATGATCCCGGCTCGCTCCAGGAAGCCGTCGAAAGCGAGCCGCGGTCGCTGGGAGGCGCTCTCCAGATCGCCCCGGTAGTCGAGCGCGAACGACGCGCCGGCGATCGTCGCCGTCACCGACAACGCCGGCCGCTTCAGCCAGACGGCAAGGCCGACACGATTGCAGGCGATCGAGTTCGCGACCGGGCAGCTCACGCCCAGGTCCGGCGACCTCGAGAGGACGCGTGACGGCGCGACCTGCGCCGGGCCGCCGCGCCTCGTGCCCGGCGGGACGATCGCGCTGCCTGCGAACAGTGCGCCCACCACCATGGCGGCCGCCACGCACCCCAGCACGACCCGCCTCCGCCGGCGCCGCCAGTGGTCCCATGCCTCGTCGAACAGAGGGGCGATGGCACTCATAGTGCTAATGTAGCTAGCACCAGTTAGGCCTGTCAAGACCTCTGTCACGGCTTGTCGTCGCGGCCGGGGGTTGATATCACTCGGCCCGCGCCGATGACACATCCATATGGATCTTGATTTTCTGGTCATCGGCTCCGGGCCCGGCGGGCAGCGCGCCGCCATCCAGGCCGCAAAGCTCGGCAAGCGCGTCGGCGTCGTGGAGCGCCGCGACCGCATCGGCGGCGTCTCCATCCACAGCGGCACGATCCCGTCCAAGTCGCTCCGGCAGTCGATCCTCGAGGCGATGGCCGCCCGCGGGTCGGACCTCTCAGACCCCCTGCACCCCGAGCGCGAGGGCACCGCGCGCGTGCACATGCTCCACGACCGCGTCGCCCACGTGATCGCCAACGAGACCGCGGTGGTCCGTGAGCAGTTCCGCCGCAACGGCGTCGGCCTGTTGGTCGGCTCCGCGGCGTTCGAGGATCCGAACACGGTCCACATCACCGGCTGCGACGAGGACGGCACTGAGATGCACGTCTCCGCCGAGAAGATCGTGATCGCGGTCGGCACCAACCCCGCTCGCCCCAAGGGGGTCGACTTCGACGATCGCCGGGTGATCGACTCCGACGGCGTGCTCAGCCTCGACTACGCGGCCTGCAAGACGATGACGATCGTCGGCGGTGGCGTGATCGGCATCGAGTACACATCGATGTTCGCCGCGATGGGCGTCCGGGTCACGCTTGTCGACGCGCGCGACAGGCTGCTTCCGTTCGTCGACCGTGACATCGGCGTCTCTCTGCGGTTCCTGCTGCGCAAGCGCAACGTCACCTTTCGCTTCGGCGAGGAGGTGATCGCCGTCGAGCGACGTGGTGACTGCGTCGTCTGCCGGATGAAGTCCGGCAAGGAGATCGTCTCCGACACGCTGATGTACGCGACCGGCCGCCAGGGCGCGACCGAGGGGCTGGCCCTCGGCAACGCGGGCCTGGACTGCGATAAGCGCGGGCGGGTCGAGGTCGACGAGGAGTACCGGACCTCGGTTCCGCACATCTTCGCCGTCGGCGACGTCGCCGGACCACCCGGCCTGGCCGCGACCGGCATGGAGCAGGGCCGGATCGCGGCGCTCGCGGCGTTCGAAGAGCCCGTCCACCACATGCCCGATCTCGTCCCGATCGGCATCTACTCGATCCCCGAGATCTCCTACGTCGGGCGGACCGAGGAGGAGCTCACCGAGGCCGCAATCCCGTACGTCGCCGGCGTCGCCTGGTGGCGGGAGCTCGCCAAGGCGATGATGCTCCGAGAGGACGACGGCCTGCTCAAGATCCTCGTCTCTCCGGAGGATCGGCGGCTGCTCGGCGTCCACGTGATCGGCGCCCAGGCGACCGATCTGGTCCACATCGGCCAGGCGCTCATGGACCGGGAGGCCGGTCTGGACTTCCTCGTCTCGGCGGTGTTCAACTATCCGACGCTCGCCGAGGCGTACAAGGTCGCGGGGCTCGACGCGCTCAATCGCATACGCGATCTCCGCTGAGCGCGTCGCCCCAGTCCCCGCGACCAAGCCTGTCAGCGCCGGTCGGCCGCGTGCGGCTCGGCAAGATGCTTCCACCACGCCCAGCGCGTGATCAGCGCGCGGTCGAGGCTCAGCCGCTCCCGCGCCGCCGACGGGGCGGTCACGTAGAGCGCGGCGAACAGGATCGCGAGGATGATCCCGGTGCCGACGTCGGTCGAACCTGACACGTACGGGCCGCCGAAGCCCTCGCCGACCGACCACACGAGCAGGGTGTAGACGATCCCGAACAGGTAGCCGGCGCGGCGGGCGACGCCGAGCAGCAGGACCAGCGCGAGCGTCGTCTCGGCCAGGCCGGTGAGATCGGCGAACAGCGAGGGGGCGTGCGACTGGACCGAGATCCAGCCGTGGACCACCAGTGCAGCCACGAGGGCTGACCCTGGGCCGCGCCCTGGAGCTGGGACAGGAAGGAATCTCGATAGCCCGGCAGCCACTTCAGCACGGCGTCGATGCCCCAGGTGATTCCGAACAGCAGGCGGATGGCAAGCACACCTCGGCTCGCCGGGTGAGCCGAGGCGCGGGCGCTCGTGGACGCCTGCTGAACACCCGGCCCGATGGGACGTGAGTCGGCAGTGACGGACATCAGGTCCTTTCGTTGGCTCAATGAGTAGGCGGGGCCCAAAACCCCGCCTCCTCATCCAGACGCCGGTGCCGACGATTTCTCGTCGAAGAGTTTCCGAAGAGGCGTCAGCGACGGTCGCCGGCGTGCGGCTCGGCAACGGTCCGCCACCACGACCAGCGCTTGACCAGCGCGTGGTCCAGGCAGAAGCGCTCGTTCTCGGCCGACGGCGCGAACACGAGCAGTGCGCCGAACAGCAGCGCGTACATGATGCAGCACCCGATGTCGGTCGAGCCGGACATGTACGGTCCGCCGAACCCTTCGGCGACTGCCCACACGATCAGCGACCAACCGATGCCCAGCACGTACCCGGCGCGGCGCGCGACGCCGAGCAGCAGCACGAGTGCGAGCGCGGTCTCGACCAGTGCCGTGAGCGTGACGAACAGACCGGGAGCGTGCGACTGGACAGCGATCCAGGTGTGGAACCACCAGTGCAACCACGAAGGCTGGCCCTTCGCGGTGTGACGCAGCATCGGCAGGAAGTTCTGGCGAAAGCCCGGCAGCCACTTGAGTCCCGCGTCGATGCCCCAGGCGGCCCCGAACAGCAGCCGGATGACGAGCGGTCCCGTCGGGGCGATGTGCTCGCGGGCGCCTGCGGTCGCGCCGGGTCGCGCGGTGCGCGGGCGCAGACGAGAGCGGGGGTGGGGCAGAACGGACATGGATCGGCCCGGGCGCGGAGGGCTCGCGCCCGGTGCCCCGGTCATCGACCGATCCGCCGGCGACTTGATCGGCGCGGCCGCGCGGCCGCGCGGCCTGCGCGGCCCGCGAAGCGCGCGGCCCGCTGCCCGCTCAGCCCATCCGCGCGAGCAGCCAGTCCTCGATCTCGTCCAGCCGGTTCGTGATCAGGCTGATATGACCCTCATCCTCGAGCAGCATCGGCTCGGCGGTGGGGATCGCCTCGGCGAGCCACTGACCGTGGGAGAACGGCACGAACTGGTCCTGGCGCCCGTGGACGACGAGCACCGGGGTCCTGATCTGGGTGAGGCCGAATCCCCAATCGCCGAGATGGGCGACGCTGTCGTCCCACCAGCCCTCCTCCGAGCCCTGCAGGCCCTCCTTCATCTGCGCGATCATCGAGGCGCCGAACTCGGGTGTGAGCGCCGCGACGTCGACGGGCGAGAACAGCGACCGCCAGCTGTCTAACACCCCGGCGAGATCCGCGTCGAGGAGTTCCCGCCGGTCCTCGACGCAGCGAGCCCTCGCCGCATCGGGATCCTTCAGCTGCAGCTCGACTTCCTGGACGTTGAGCTCCCCCATGCCCGCGAGCCAGTCCAGCTTCGGCGCGCCGTAGGGCGCGGGCGAGGCGAGCACCGCGACCGCCGGGACGATGCCCTCCAACAGGGCGGCGCATGCGGCCGCGTGTGGCCCGCCGCCGGAGACGCCCCACACCGCCAGGCGCTCGATCCCGAGGGCCGTGGCGATCGCGCGCACGTCCGAGGCGCAGTCGGCGACGTTGCGCGCGGAGTGTCGGCTCGAGCCGCCATAGCCCGGGCGGTCATAGCCGATCAGGCGAAGTCGCTTGTCCTGCGCATGGGCGGCCACCACTGAGTCACTCAGACGCGACCCGGGCGTGCCGTGCAGCCAGAGGATCGGCGTGCCGCTCGGATCGCCCACCTCGCTGATCCGCAGGGTCCGTCCGTCTGCCGCGGTGACGTTGCGCTCGCTCATGTGCCGGATCTTACGGCCGCGCGGGTGCCGAGCCACGGCGCAGCACCGCGTCGACCGCGCAGCCCGCCAGTACGAGTAGGAACGGGTCGATGGGCTCTCGGAAGCGGGGGGTCTCGACGTTGACGAGGATCACCGACAGCGCGAACAGCACCGGGACCGCCCACGGCCAGCGCGGCGCGGCGCGGGCGGCGCGGGTGGCCAGGCCGGCAAGTGCGAGCAGACACAGCACCCAGAAGGCGATGACGCCGATGCGCGCGTCATCGACGGATAGGTCGACGGCCCTCGCCGACGCCTGCCAGGCTGCCGCCCCCTCCAGCTCGAACATCCGCGCGAGGTTGTCCGCGCCCGCGGTGAGCGGTGCGCTCGGGTGGCGGTCGATGTAGTGCAGCGCGCGGTGCTCGAGCAGCGAGGAGAGCGTGTCCTCGCTCATCGTCCCCGCGCGGCGGCGAATTGCCTGGTCCTGCGGGACGAACCAGAACAGGCGCCACTTGTACGGGATCGAGCGGTCGGCGGCCGACACCGGGTTGTAGGTGCCGCGCACCGTGATGCCGGCCTCGTCGGCGACCGGGACGAAGCGATGCAACTGCAGCGCGTTGCGGACCGTCCACGGGGCGATCGTGACGGCCGTGCAGGCGAGCAGCAGCGCCACGGCTCCCGCCGTCCGGCCGAGCGACCCGCCGGCGGCCCGTCCGCGCACCGCCACCACCGCGGCCACCGCCAGCGGCAGCGCCATCACCACCGCGTTCTCGTGCGTCAACGTCGCCAGCCCGGTGAGCACCCCCGTGGCGCCGATCCATCGCCACGGCCTCGGCGAGCCGCGCGCCCGCAACCCGGCCCACACCGCCATCAGCTCCAGCACGACGAGCAGGTTCTCCGCCACGAGCACCCCGGAGAGCTCGACCAGCACCGGGTCCACCGCGGCCAGCACCAGTGCCGCCAGCGCCGGCCCCGCCCCGCACATCTCCAGAGCGACCAGCCCGACCAGGCCCACGGTCACGGTCCCGAGCGCCGCGTTCTCCAGCCGCTCCCCCGGTAGCGCAGCCTGGTGCCCCGACGAATGCCCGTCAAGCAGGTCGGCGAGCGCGAGCGCGTAGGAGTAGCCGGGCGGGAAGTAGGCGGTCGGCCCTCGCGAGCCGCCGGCGCCCGTCCCCGGACCGTTGGAACCGGTCGTGTAATCGCCGTCGGTGGCGATCGCGGCCGCGAAACGGTTGTAGGTCCCGGCGTCGTTGACCGCCCGGTAGGAGGTCGACTCCACGAACGCGACCCGCAGGCCGAGCGCGACCACCAGCGCCACGGCGACGACCAGCGCGCGCCGGCTCAACTGCGGGCTCTCAGTGGGTGATGCCGACGATCGACGCGCACACCCAGTTCGAGGCGCCGGCGCCGCCGTTCCAGATGCGCGAGGCAACCGCGCTCTGCTCGCCCAGCGAGGTGAGGTACGCGGCCGGCCCGGTTCCCCCGAACAGCTTCCAGGTGCTGGGGATGATCTGGTAGTAGCCCGACGCGCCCGCGCTGTTGGGCGGCAGGTTCTGGCCGCCGGACTCGCACATCACGATCGCCTCCGGGATCGCCCAGCCGCCGGAGGGCGCGGCCGAGCCGGCACCCGAGGCGCCCGAGTCACCCGACCCCGAGCTCGCTCCGGCGGCGGCGGCCGCGGCGCGAGCGGCGGCAGCCGCGGCGGCCCGGCGCGCGGCGGCCCGCTGCGCGGCCTCCACGGCGGAGATCCGGCCCCGCAGCCGCTGGCTGGCGGCCTGGCTGGCGGCGAGTGCGGCGCTCTGGGCGGCCCGCGCCCGCGCGAGCGCCTGCTCGCGGGAGTCGAGCAGCGCGTTCATCCCCGCCAGCGCGCGCGCCTGGACGGCGGTCTCGTGTGTCAGGCGGGCATCGGTGCGCCGCAGCGCGGCCAACCGCTTGGCCGTGGCGGCCGCCTGCTGCTTGGCGCTGACGGTGATCGTGATCAGCTGCTGCTGGGCATGCTGGGCGTCGCCGAGGAAGGACAGCTTGGTGAGCAGGCTCTGGAATCCGTGCGAGCTCAGCACGACGGTCATCAGGTCCGGACGGTCGGCCTCGTAGCCCGAGCGCAGCTGCGCCGCCAACAGAGTTCGCGCGGCGGCGAGCCTGCGTCGCAGCATCCGCAGGTGTGCCCGCTCGGCGGTCAGCTCGTCTCCGACCCGGGCGAGCTCCGCGCGGCGCTGCACGAGCTCGGCGTTGACGGCGGCCTCACGGTTGCGCACAAGCGCGATCTGGTTGTCGAGCGTTGCGATCGAGTGGTTCAGCTGGCCGACCGAGCCGGCCAGCCCACGCTGGCGGGCCTGCTGGGCGCCGAGCTGCGATTTGAGCGAGCCGAGGTCATCCGCGCGCGACAGCACGGGTGCGAGCATCACGAGCGCCGCGGCGATGGCGGCTGTGAGGACGCCCAGCGCGACGAGCGCAGAGCGCGGCGGATGCGGGACGTGTGAACGCATGTGGCGGCGGGACTCTCGGCGGGGCCGGCGGCTATCGAGAACCCCCAGGGCCGCGGTCAACCGTACCAACCGCTCCCCGGCCCATCCCGATCCCGAGTCCGCTGCAAGATTCCGCCCACCAAGCAGGAATAGCCTGCAAGGCGTAGATCGGGTCGGGAAATCACGGGCACAAGGAGCCGGGATGTCACGAGCGGTGAGGTTCGACGAGTACGGCGGGGTCGACGTTCTGAAGGTGGTCGACGTCGACGACCCGGTCCCCGGGGCGGGGCAGGTGCTGGTCCGGGTCAAGGCGACCTCGATCAACCCGGGTGAGGCGAAGATCCGCGAGGGCGCGCTGCACGATCGCTTTCCCGCGACGTTTCCGAGCGGCGAGGGATCCGACGTGGCCGGCGTGATCGAGGCGGTGGGCCCGGAGGTCGACGGCTTCGAGGCCGGCGACGAGGTCATCGGTTGGAATGACGAACGGTCGGCCCACGCCGAGCTCGTCGTCGTCGAGCGGGCCAACCTCACACGCAAGCCGCCGGAACTCGCCTGGGAGGTCGCGGGGGCGCTGTTCGTGGCGGGCGCCACCGCGTGGGCGGCCGTCCGCGCGGTCGGGGCGGCCGACGGCGACACGGTCGTCGTCGCGGGCGCCGCCGGCGGCGTGGGCGTCTTCACCGTCCAGCTCGCCGCACACACCGGTGCCCGGGTCATCGGCCTGGCGAGCGAGCGCCACCACGACTGGCTGCGCGCGCACGGGGTCGTGCCGGTCGCCTATGGGGACTCTGTCGCCCAACGCATCCGCGAGGCCGCGCCGGACGGTGTCGACGCGTTCATCGACCTGGTCGGGGTCGGCTACGTCGCTCTTGCCCTCGACGAGCTGGGCGTCGCGCCCGACCGCGTGGACACGATCGCCGACTTCGAGGCGATCGGGACGCGCGGGGTCAAGGGGGACGGCAACGCTGCCGGCGCGAGCGCCGCGGTGCTCGCCGAGCTCGCGGGGCTGATCGTGGCCGGCGAGTTGGAGGTGCCGATCGAGGCGACGTTCCCGCTCGAGGAGGTCGTGGCCGCCTACGAGGAGCTCGCCCAGGGGCACACCCGAGGCAAGATCGTGCTGCTGCCGTGAGCGGCACGGCCTCCAGGTCGCCGTCGGGCGCACCGTCGCAGGAGCGCGCCCGCGCGATTCTCGACCGCGTCCGCGCGGTGCCGGAGGGGTTCGTGCGCACCTACGGCGACATCTCCCCGGGGGCGCCCCGGCTGGCAGGCACGGTCCTCTCCGGATGTGAGGACCCGACCGTCCCCTGGCACCGCATCGTTCGCGCCGACGGCTCGCTGGCCAAGGGCGATCGTCAGCGGCGCCTGCTGGACCGCGAGGGCGTCCCGTTCCACGGCCGGCGGGTGGACATGGGGACCGCGCGGATGGTCGTGTTCGGCGAGGAGCCGGCGTGATGTGGCTCCAGCGCGCGATCACGTTCGAGCCGCGGCCACGCGGATTTCACCTCGTCACCCGCGAGCTTGAGAGCGCCCTGCCCGAGCTCCAGGAGATGGAGGTCGGGATGCTCCACCTGCTCATCCAGCACACCTCAGCCTCGCTCGCGCTCTCCGAGAACGCCTCGCCGGATGTCCGACGTGACTTCGAGACGTGGTTCAACCAGGCGGTGCCGGAGGATGCGCGCTACTGGACGCACACGCTTGAGGGCTCCGACGACATGCCGGCACACGTCAAGGCGGCGCTGCTCGGGCCGACCCTGACGCTGCCGATCAACGGCGGACGGCCGGCGCTCGGCACCTGGCAGGGCGTCTACCTGTGCGAGCACCGCGACCGCGGCGGCCGGCGCACGATCGTGGCGACCGCCTGGGGCAACGCTACGCAGCCGCCACCCGGATAATCCAGCTCGCCATGGTTGCACCGGACGATCACAACCGCGCCCATCCCAACGTCACGCTGCTCGTCCTCAGCCTGGCGGCGCTCGCCTACTCGATGCTCAGTTCGGCGGTCGTCCCCGCGCTGCCGTCGATCCAGCACGCGGTCGGGGCCTCGGAGACGGGCATCGCGTGGCTGCTCACCGGCTACCTGCTCTCGGCGTCGGTCGCGACCTCGATCCTCGGCCGCCTCGGCGACATGTACGGCAAGGAGAAGCTGCTGCTGGTGACGCTGGTCCTGCTGATGGCGGGCACGCTGGTGGCCGCGCTCGCGAGCTCGCTGTGGCTCTTGATCCTCGCTCGGGTGATCCAGGGCGCCGGGGGCGGCATCTTCCCGCTGGCGATGGGGATCGTCCGCGACGAGTTCCCCCGGGAGAAGGTGGCCGGCAGCATCGGCCTGCTCTCCGCACTGCTCGGAATCGGCGGCGGGATCGGGATCGTGCTCGCGGGCGTGATCATCCAGCACCTCGACTACCACTGGCTGTTCTGGATCCCGCTGATCGTGCTCGCGTTCTCGGCGCTGCTCACCTGGCGGCTCGTGCCCGAGTCCCCGGTCCGCACACCGGGGACCGTCAACTGGGTCGCGGCCGGCCTGATGACGGCCGGGATCACGATGACGCTGATCGCGGTCAGCGAGACGACGACCTGGGGCTGGGGATCGGCGCGGACGATCGGGCTGCTCGCCGCCGGACTCGTCGTGTGCGCGGCCTGGGTCGCGTGGGAGGTGCGCAGCCGTCAGCCGCTCGTCGACATGGAGATGATGCGGGTGCGCGGCGTCTGGACGACCAACCTCGCGGCGTTCCTGCTCGGCGCCGGGATGTACTCGTCGTTCATCGTGATCCCGCAGTTCGTGCAGCTGCCGCGCTCGACGGGCTTCGGCTTCGGCGCCTCGGTCGTGCTCTCGGGCCTGTACCTGCTGCCGAGCACCGCGACGATGTTCGTGATGGGGATGCTCGCCGGGAGGATCTCGGCCCGGTTCGGCTCGCGGTTCTCGCTGATCACCGGCGGCGCGATCAGCGCGGCGGCGTTCGCGGTCGTGACCGTGGCCCACGGCCACCCCTACGACTTCCTCATCTTCGCCGCGCTGCTCGGGCTCGGCATCGGGCTCTCGTTCGCCGCGCTCGGGACGCTCATCATCGGCGCGGTTCCGCCGCACCAGAGCGGAGTCGCGAGCGGCATGAACACGGTGATGCGGACGCTCGGCGGCGCGCTCGGCGGGCAGTTGTCGGCGACGTTCCTCGCCGCCCACGTCGCCCACGGCCTGCCGACGGTCACCGGCTTCACTGAGACGTTCGTGATGGCGACGGCGTTCCTCGTTGTGTGCGTCCTGGCGAGTCTGCTCGTGCCGAGGATCACCCTGGGCGCAAACCCGCCGGTCGCTGACCAGCCTGCGCCCGAGACCGAGACGGTGGAGGCGTAAGCCTCAGCGCGCGACGGCGGGTTCGAGTTCGAGCACGTGGTTACAGCTCGCCGCAACGCCCTCGTCGCCGCTGGCGAGTACGACGATCGCTCCCCGCACAGCCTGGGCGCGCAGCTCGTCGAGCACGACCGCGCGCCAGTGCTCGTCGAGCGCCGAGGTCGGGTCGTCGGCGAGGATCAGGTCGGGATCGCAGGCCAGGGCGCGAGCGACCGCCACGCGCTGGCGCTGCCCGCCCGACAGCGTGCCCACCAGCTGCGAGGCGTGGTCGCCAAGTCCGAGCCGCTCCAGCGCCGCACGCGCGCGCGCCACGATCTCCCGCGGGCGGCGCCGCCCGCTGACTGCATCGGCAGCGCGACCGTCTCCTCGGCGCTGAGCATCGGGACCAGGCAGAGGTTCTGGAGCACGATCCCGGTCCGGGCATCGCGCCAGGGCACGGCGGGCCGGCCGTCGATCTCCAGCCGTCCGCCCGCAAGCGGCGCCAGGCCGCCGAGCGCGTAGAGCAGGCTCGTCTTGCCCGACGCCGACGGCCCGTGGATCGCCAGCGACTCCCCGGCGCGCGCCACCACGTCGAGCCCGGAGAGGATGACCTCATCGCCGCCGCGCAGCTCCAGCGCCTCGCCGCGCAGCTCGGTGATGCTCACCCGGATCCCTCCCCGTGGCTCGGGAAGTCCTCTGCCAGGCCGGTCTCGGCCTGCAGCCTGACGGTTTCCTCCTCTTCCATGGTGACCGAGAAGACGGTGCCCACCGGGAAACGTGCGGCGATCTCGGCGGGCAGCTGGACAGAGCCGTCGCGCCCGGCGACGGCGAACCGGCGACCGGCGCGACGCTCGGACCCGACGACGCCCTGCGAGATCCCAAGCGTGCGCGGCAGCGACTCGGCCAACGTGGTGTCGTGGGTGACGATGATGATCGTCGCGCCGCTCAACTCGTGGGCGCGTCGGAGGTTCTCGATCACGGCGTCGCGGCCGGCGCGGTCCAGTCGCGCGGTCGGCTCGTCGGCAAGCAGCACCCGGGGCGAGGTTGCCATCGCGGACGCGATCGCGACGCGCTGCTGCTCGCCACCGGAGATCTGGTGGACGGGCCGCCGCGCCACCGAACCGAGCCCGAACGTCTCGATCAGCTCCTCGCCGACCCAGCGCAGCGGCCATCCGCGCCGCCGCGCGCCCCGCTGTGCGAACGCGATGTTCTCCAAGGACGTCGCGTAGGGCAGCAGGTTCTGCAGCGGGTCCTGGAGAAGCAACGCGAGCTCCGTCGCGCGCAACCGTCCGAGCCCGCGCGGGTCGAGCCGCGCCATGTTGTGCTCGCCGACGATGATCGCGCCCGCGGTCGGCTGCAGCAGCCCTCCGAGCAACGCGAGCAGCGTGGACTTGCCCGAGCCGGACGGCCCGATCACCGCGAGCATCTCGCCGGCGCGGACGTGCAGCTCGACGTTGCGCAGCGCCACGATCGGGGTGTCCTCACCCTGGTAGACGTGCACGACTCCCGCGCACACGACCTCGGCGCCGGGTGCGCGGTCCGGGATCAGGGCGTCAGCCGGCGACATCGTCGGGCGCGGTGCGCAGCAGGATCGGGGTCATGCGGCGGACCAGGACCACTGCGACGGCGGCCGCCGCGAGCGCGACGAGCAGCAGCACCGCGACGGCAACGGCCGCGATCGTGGAACCGGGCAGGGTGTAGCGCAGCGGGGCGAGCGTGCGCGAGGTGAGCTCGGGCAGCGCGGGGATCGCCAGCAGCGCGGCGATGACGCCGGCGCCGGCCCCGCATAGTGCGGTGAGCACCAGGATCGCCGACTCGATCACGAGCGAGGCGACGAGTGTCGAGCGCGGGACGCCGGCGACTTCGAGCGAGGTGAGCTCGGTGGCGCGCTCGCGGGTGGTGGCGCCGAACGAGCTGAGCGTGCTGACCGCCGCGACGAGCAGTGCGGCAAGCGTGGCCACGAGCAGGAAGTCGTCGGCGAGCGCCGGCCCCGAGTGCTGCAAGCGGTTGAACACCGTCGACGAGCGCTCGATCGTCGTCGGGGACAGGCCGGCGGCGCGGAGTCGTGAGACCGCGTCGCGTGGGGCGCGCGGGCCGAGCCACACCTCATCGGTGAGCCCCGGGTCGGTCGGTGCGGTCTGGGTGTTGGAGAGGAGGTCAAGGTCGAGCAGCGCGGCGTCGGCGCCGAGCCGCGGCAGTGCGGAGGCGAAGGCGACCGGGTGCACGGTGATCGAGTTGCCGTCCAGGCCGCTGGTGGAGAACGAGCTTCCGCTGGCGGCGTTGACGGACGCGAGCTCCCTGGTGACGACCGCCGGCAGCGTGGCAGGTGCGTCGTCCGGCGCGGCCATCGGCCCGATCGTCGATCCCGACCCGCCCGCCTCGCCCGCCATCACGGCCGCGGAGACGCTGAGCGAGAGACCTCCTCCCGTGCTCGAGTCGACGGAGACCCCCGGTTCCTCGGAGCGCCACAGGGGAGCCGACAGGTGCGCGGAGGCGGCGCGCAGCGCGCCGTCGCTCAGCCGTGAGGCGATCCGCGTCACCACCAGCCGCACGGCTCCGCTCGACGGAGCGGCCCGGCCGCTCGCGGGCAGCACGCCGAGCCCGCTCATCCGGCAGCCGCTCGAGCAGAGACCGGACAGGCTGCCGTGGTAGGTGAACGTGCCGGCGTGCAGCCGGCCGAGATCGACGATCCCCGAGCCGCCACGCGGGCTGAACACCCACATCGACAGATCGAGGTCGGGCAACCGGGCCGCGGTCTGGCCGGTCGCGCTCACGCGGGCCGACACCTGCACCGGCGCTTCGGGGAGCTCGACGGCCGCTGGAAGCCGCGGATCGATTGCGCGCTGCAGCGTCGCGACTCCGCGGGCCGAGATACCGCGCGGCCAGGCGGCGATCGCCCGCAGCCGGGAGGGCCTCGACTCCGACGAGCGTCGTGCTCGGCGTGCGCAGGTCGGCGACGGCCATCGCGAAGCGCCCGTGCGGGTCGACCCGTGCGACGGCCGCCTCGAGCGTCCCCGGGCTCGTGGGCGCGACCCCCACGACGGTGCGCGCGCCGACCTGGAAGCGAGCGGCCGTCTCGCGGTTGGTGCGCGCCACCGACCAGGCGGCGGTGGCGAAGCAGGCGAGTGCGAGGGCGATGATGAGCACCCGGGCCTGGCGCAGCACCCCCGGCCGGCGCGCGATCTGACGTAGCGCGAGGAATGGCGCCACCCGCCGCGACCCGGCGCTCAGCGCGATCCCGAACCGGCAGGCGAACAGGATCAACTGCACGCCGAGCACCGCCACGCCGAGCGCGATCAGGCCCGGGGCGACGGAGGCGAGCGGATCGGTGTGACCGCTCAGCGCACCGCTCGTGGAAAGCGCGACGAGCGCGACGACCGCGAGCACGACGAGCGCCGCGTCGGTGACCATGCCGAGCATCGAGTTGCCGCCGCGTGCCCGGCGGGTCGCGCCCTCGCCGAGATCGGCGGAGCGCAGCAGCCGCAGCGTGCCGAGGCTGAGTGCCCCCAGGATCGCGAACACCGTGAGCGCGAGCGCCGCGATCGTCCAGCCGTCAAATCCGACCGAGGCGCCGGCGACGAACAGCTGATGGCGGGCCTCCAGCATCGCCGCCCACGCCACGGCGACGCCGAGCACCGCGCCGATCAGGCACAGCAGCGCCGGCTCGGCGGCGGTCACCCACAGCATCGAGGCGCCCGGGAACCCGCGCAGCCGCGCGACGCGAGCCTCCGGCGGCGGGCGTCGCCGGAGCGCACGAGCAGGCTGCCGAGCACCCACACTGCGAGCACGACGAGCTGGGTGGCGGCGATCGCCACGATCGTCGCCATCACCCGGCGCTGGTGATCGGCACCCGAGAGCAGCCCGCCGAGGCCGGTCGAAAGGTGCAGGCGGTGCGGCTGCAGGGCGGCCGCGGCCCTGTCGAGATCGCGGGTGACCGTGGCCTGATCGGCGAGATCGACGCTGCCGGGGCGGACCGGGAGCTGCACGGTCACCGAGGGCGCGCTGCGGGCGCTGGCGGAGAGGGCGGTCGCCTGCGAGGTGATCAGCGAATCGGTCGGCGTGGGACTGTGGGGACCGGGCAGCGTTCCGAACGGGAATTCGGCGACCCCCTGGCCCCACCAGTACGCCGCGGCCAGATCCGGTGTGGCGGCGATTCCGATGACCCGGACAGTGAGCTCGGCGTGAGGGCCAAGCGATACCGTGAGCGCGTCGCCGAGTCCGGTGTGAACCTGGCGCGCGCTGCGCGCGGTCATCACCACGTCGTCTCGACCGAGGCGACAGCTGCCACGGAGGATGTGCAGCTTCCCGCAGATTCCGGTCCGGAAAAACAGGTTGGAGCCGAACGTTGCAATGGTCGTCGGGATCGTGACCCCGGTGATCGCCGTCGTGATCGGGGCGCCGAACAGGTGAGCGGCCACCGGCTCGCGTTCGACGATGCGCACCGCCTGTCGCGCGAGGGCGAGCGGACGGGTCGGCGTGTAGTACGGGGTGACTGTGACCCCGCGTGTCTGCAGCGCGGCCGAGTCGACGGCGCGCCGCAGCACGGAGTCGCCGGCGGTATGCAGGTACATCGGTCCCAGCACGGCGGTCGCGACCGCGATGGCCGCCGTGAGCACGGTGAGGAGCGACAGCCCGAGCCGCCAGCGCACCCCGCGTAGCAGCAGTCCGTCGCCCATCCTCATCCCCGCATCGCGGCGGACCCTACCTCACGCGCGTGCCGGGCCCGCCCGTTTCTTCAATGAACCTCAATCATCCGAGCGGACCCACCGGCTCGGCCCGCGGTCAGGTCAGCGGCCTCGCCAGACCGGAGCGCGCTTCTCCGCGAACGCGGTGGCGCCCTCCTTGGCGTCCTCGGAGTCGAAGATCGGGCCGGAGATCTTCTCCTGGCGGTCGAAGAACTCGGCGACCGGCCAATCGGCCGACTCCACCAGGATCCGCTTGGAGCCGATGATCCCGAGCGGTGCGTTCGGGGTGATGCGCGCGGCGAGCTCGAACGCGGCATCGAGAGCGGCGCCCGGCTCGGCGAGCGCGTTGACCATCCCCAGCTCGTACGCGCGCTCGGCGAGCAGCGGATCGCCGGTCAGCGCCATCTCCATCGCGACCGCGGGTGGCAGCAGCCTCGGCAGCCGCAGCAGTCCGCCGCCGGCGGCCACGAGCGAGCGTTTGACCTCCGGAATGCCGAGCTTGGCGCCCTTGGCGGAGACGATCAGGTCGCAAGCGAGCGCCACCTCCAGCCCGCCCGCGACGGCGAATCCCTCGATCGCCGCGATCAGCGGCTTGTCGGCCGCGCGCCGCGTGATGCCCGCGAAGCCGCGATCTTTGAACCATGGCCGCTCGCCGGCGACGAACGCCTTCAGGTCCATGCCCGCGCAGAAGCCCTTGCCGGCGCCGGTGATGATCCCGAGCAGCAGCTCATCGTCGCCGTCGAGCTGGTCCAGCGCCTTGCCGATGCCCTTGGCGACCGCGGCGTTGACCGCGTTGCGCTGATCAGGGCGGTTGATCGTGATCAGGAGGACCTTCTCTCGGACCTCGGTGAGTACTTCGTCGGTGTCGCTCATGCCACGAAGAGTTTCAGGTCCGGCTCGCGTTCGCCTCGCAGCACCGCCAGGTCGACCTCGACCCAGGCGATTCCCCGCGCCTCGGCCAGCACACGCGCCTGCGGCTTGATCTGCTGAGCGGCCAGCACGCCGCGACAGCCGGCGAACTCCGGGTCGAGGTGGATGCGCTCCAGGTAGCGGGTCAGCTGCTCGATCGCGTCGATCCCGGCCACGCGCTTGATCTCGACCGCGATCCAACCATCCTCGGCGTCGCGGCACATGAGGTCGACCGGCCCGATGTCGGTCGGCCACTCTCGGCGCACCAGCCGGAAGCCCTCGCCGCACCAGTGCGGCTGCGCGGCGAGCAGCTCCTGCAGATCGGACTCGACGCCGTCCTTGGCCAGCGCGTGATCGGCGTCGGGTGAGCCCATCTCTATCTGCTGGTCCGAGATCACCTCGTGGATGGTGATCTCCAGCTTGTCCTCGGTCTTGCCCGCGTATTTGCGGACGATCACGCGGTTCTCGTCCTCCTCGATCACCGTCGGGGGCGTCATCCAGTTCAGCGGCTTGACCGCCTGCCCGCCGAAGTCCGACCACACCATGAACGTCCCGTCGGCCTTGGTCATCAACAGTCGCGTCGCCTCGGCGAGATGGGTGGTGAGCCGACCGGTGTAGTCGATCGAGCAGCGGGCGACCATCAGGCGCATCGGTCGCAGCCTAGGCGCCGATCCGGACCGACGTGGTCAGGGACGCCGCAATCTGCGGCCCTATCCTCTGCGCGATGCGCGACCAGCTTCGCCCCCTGTTCGACCGGATCGTCATCAAGGAGCTCGATCCCGACCGCATCCGCCGTTCGGGCCTGCTCGTCCCGCCCGGCTCCGACGAGCCACCGCCCCAGCAGGGGATTGTGCTCGCCGTGGGCCCGGGCCTGGACTGGTGGGAGCACGTCGGCGTCAAGATGCCGGTCCGGCCCGGCGACCACGTCGTGTTTCCCTCCTCGGCCGGCGCCTGGGTCGAGATCAACGAGGAGCGGCTGCTCGTCTGCCGCGTGGGCGAATTGCTGGGCGTGCTGGATCAGGTCGAGGCGATCCCCGGGTAGACCGATCAGGCAGCGCTGCGCGCGGAGAGGCCGCGCGGGGAGGCCGCCTCGATCCGCGCCAGCAGGTCCTCGACCTCCGGGTCGGCCCCGAAGGAGAGCGCGCGACGGCACGCCTCCTCGCATTCGGAGACGCGGTCGGTGCGCGCCAGCGCATGCGCGAAGGCCGACCAGGCCTCCGGGGCCTCCGGATCGATCAGGGTGGCCGCCTCGGCCGCCGACACCTCCGCGCCGACGTCGCCGGCCAGGTGGTAGGCGAGCGCGAGGTCGAGCAGCCCCTCGAGTGTCGGGCCGGTGAGGCGGGCGCGCTCCAGGGCGGCGATCGCCGCGCCGCGATCCCCGAGTCGTAGCCGCAGGCGCCCGACGCGCTCCCACGCCGAGGCGTCGGCGGGCGCGCGCTCGGCGCATTTCAGCGCGGCGTCGGCCGCGAGGTCGAAGGCGCCCATGTCCTCGTAGATGCGCGACGCGTAGCGCTCCGGCGTCGGGCGGTCGGTCTCCACGCGCGACCAGTCGCGGACCGTGCGGGCGGCCGCCGGCAGGTTGCCCGCCTGCCAGAAGGCCGCCGTCAGCAGCCGCAGGACGGCCGGGTTGTCCGGCTGGGCGTCGCGGGCGTAGACCAGACGCTGGGCCGCCAGCGGCGCGTCACCCTCGGCGAGCGCGTGCTGGGCGGCGGTCATGAACCGTTCGACCCGGTCGGCGGCGGGGTCCGGGCGGGAGAAATCGACGAACTGCAGCGACCCCGCCGGGATCGTCCGCACCCCCACCTGGAAGGAAACGCGCGCCCACTGCTGCGAGCTCTCCTCGTCCCCTGAAAAGTAGATGCCGGTTACCGTGCCGACTCCCCACTCCGGATAGGAGACGCACCGCGCGTAACGGTGCACGACGGAGTGATCCGGTACGCGCGAGCCGAACGGATCGTGCTTGGCGCGATCCTCGGCCTGGTCGCGCTCGCGCTGCTCGTTCTCGTAGGCGCGCCGACCCGCATCCTCGCGGGCGCGCTTGGTGGCGGCGGCCGACGCCCGCACGGCGTTGCGGCTGACCGTGCCGCCGCGCGAGTCTTCGGCGAGGCGCTCGAGTTCGTCGGCGGCCTGGTTGATCGCCTGCAGGTGCTGCTGGTGCTCGTAGCGGCGCCCCGGCGGGGCGATGTCGGGGTGCCAGCGCTTGGCCATCCGCCGGCGCGCCAGCTGGACGGTGCGCTGGTCGAAGGGAGGCTCGAGCTCGAGCAGGAGCAGCGCGGCTTCGACGTCCAGGATGCGAGGCATGGGAAGGATGAACGTTAGCGGGGGCACCCGGTCAGGACCAGCCCGCGGGCCGGCCGGTCGACGGGCTCAATTGCAACGATTTTGTCTCAGTTGTTGAGCGTTTGGAGGGCCTCGACATACGGTCGCCGCAATGACCGTCACCGCCCCGTCCGATCGCCGCTCGCGCCTGGCTCCGGCGCTGGCAACGGTGGTGGCGGCGCTCCTCGCCGCCGGGCTCGGTCCGTTGTTCCTCCTCGGCCTCGGCGGGTCGATCGGGGGCAGCTTGTGCCCGGGCACGCCCAGCCCGGTGACGCCGCTCGGGCCGGGGGCGGGCGCGCGCGTGGGGGCCACCGAGTACGGCGGCCCGGGCGATCCCAGCAGCGGCTCGGTCAGCTCCTCGGGCGTCGATCTCGACACCCATCCCGATAGCTATGCCGAGCTGGGTGGGACGACGTTCCAGACGGCGACCGCGATGGGCGGGCTCGCGTACGAGACGCCCCTGCGGGTCACCTGGGGCGCGCACTCGGTGATCGCGTACAAACGCGACATCGGGCTCGGAGGCGGGCCGGTCGACGGGCTGCCGCGCGTCATCGACCTGTGGTGGGAGTTGGCCGGCGAGCTGCACATCCCGTATGAGGCCGGTGACTGGTCAGGCGCGGTCCGGGTGGCGCGGCCGCCGGCCAGCGGTGCCGGCCCACTGCTCGGCGACGCGACGGAGGTCTCCGCGTCACTTGACGGTTCTATGGGCGGCGCGGTGCCCAGCGGGGTGTGTGGGGCGCCGACGGTCGGCTCGACGGCGGCGCCGGTCACCACCGGGCCGCGGGCCCAGCTGCTGTCCGACGGGCTGGCGGCGGCGCCGGCCTCGGCCCCTTCCGCGGTGCGCGGGATCATCGCCGCGGGCAACCAGATCGTCGGCAAGCCCTACCAGTACGGCGGCGGACACGGGATCCCGCTCGATCAGATCGCCGCGACCTACGACTGCTCCTCGAGCGTCGCCCACCTGCTCTACGGCGGCGGCCTGGTCCCGGTCGACTTCGACGCCGACTCCTCGGCGCTCATGAGCTGGGGCGAGCCCGGGCCTGGCCGCTGGGTGACCCTCTACGCCAGTCCCGAGCACGTGTTCATGTACGTCGCGGGTCTGCGGTGGGACACCCATAACGCGGCCGGCCCCGGCGACGGGACCACGGGGATCGGGTGGCACCCGCTCGAGCGGGAGGACGACGGGTTCGTGGCACGGCATCCGGCGGGCCTGTGAGCCCGCGCTGGATCACGCTCGTGCTCGCCGCGCTGCTGGCGGCGGCGCTGTCGGGGTGCGCGGCGCTCGGCGGCGGCACGAACGGCAGTGCCGAGTCTCGCGCCGACGCCCGGACCGTCGCTCGCGCCGACCGCACCCACGAGGTCCCCACCCCTCGGCGGCGCGAGCGCGTGGTCGGAGGCTGGCCGACGCCCGAGCAGGCCGTCCGCGCGTTCGCCACCGCCTACGTCAACTGGACCGCCGCGAACGTGTCGGCACGGTTGAAGGCGCTCGCCCGCCGCAGCATCGGGCAGGCGCGTGCCACGCTGGAGCTTCAGGCCCGCGAGGTCGCTGCCGACCGGGAGCTGCATCGGGGCCGGATTGCCAACACCGGCACGGTCGAAGCCGTCGGCGCGCTCACCGGCAGCCCGCACCGGTACGCGGTCGTCACCCGTGAGCGCACGAGCGCGACCGACGACGCGGCATACCGCGGGCTGGCATCCGAGTGGCACGTGTCGGTGGCGACGGTCACGCTCCTCGGACGGCGCTGGGTGCTCAGCGGATGGCAGCCCGAGAGCTGACCGTGCGCGGGTCGCCGGCGTCGGCGCGCGCCGGGTGTCGTCACGCGCCCCGCCGCTCAGGACGCGTCGGCGTTCCCGTCGCAGCTGCCCTGCCCGTAGAACACGCAATACGACGCGCGGGGCTTGCCGGTGGCATCGATCAGGCCCGAGTCCCAGTTGGGCGCGCCCTGGAACTGGTACCAGAACAGGTGCGTGATCGGGACCGCGGAGGCGACGTGGGACAGGTTGAAGAATGCGCTCGCGTCGGCGGCCTGGCGGTCGGGCTGTCCACTGATGCACGCGCCCAGCGTGCCCGCGCGGTCGACGCCGACGGCCGGGCAGTCGCCGCCGCTCAGCTCGGAGGTGAGCACCGTCCCGGCCTCGGTGACCCACAGGCTCCGCGCGCGGCCCTCGGTGTCGCGCGCGAGTGCTCGGTCGAACGACGCCAGCTCGCCCGGACTGACCCCGGAGTACGCATCGGTGACCTCGCGGTAGTCGTGCACCGACCAGATCGGCGGGAACGCGGCGCCGGGCATCACCTTCTCGAGCTGGCGGACGTAGGGCGCGAGGTAGTCGGTGTACGGGTGCTTGAACGTGCCGGCGATCACCGTGTCGTGTCCGTGGTTGTCGTATCCATGGATGACGTGGCTGGCGACCATCTCGACGCAGGCGGCCTTCGCGGGCCCGTTCGGCTGTGGCGAGGAGCCGACCGGGCAGCCGGACGCCTCCTGGCCATCGGTGCTGCGGAAGATCTGGAAGCCCTCGGGCTCGTTGACCGCCTCCCAGTCATGCGGCTGCTCCCAGGCCGGCAGCCGGCCCATCACCCCGAGGATCCCCAGCAGACCGCAGCGGTAGTCCCAGTAGCCGGCGGTCGTCGTCGGATCCGGAAACGGCTGGTCCCCTGGCGGGGTGGCCGACGCGTAGGAGAACCCCTCGATCGAGACGACCGGGGTGAGACCCTCGGCGCGCGCCTCGATCACGCCGGCCACGAGGTCGTCGATCGACAGAGCGGCGATGTGCCAGCCGTTGGCGACGTCGTAGTAGGGCCGGTCGACGGTCGGGGAGTACACGCAGCCCGGTGCCGAGGTGGAGCCGTTCCACGTCTGCACCGCGTCGTAGTCGACGAAGAACCGCACGTCGCGCACCTGGTGCGCGCTCGACGGTGTGAGCAGCCGCAGGAACAGGGGGTTGTCGAAGTACCCGCGCATCCGGGAGAGCGCGCAGTGCGCCCGCCGGGCCGAGCAGCAGGACTCCTCGCCGGTGGCACAGCTCGCGAACTGCCCCTGCGCGTCCCCGATCCCATAGGTGACGACGCCCCGGTCGCCTGCTCCCGTCGCCGGCACGGTCGTCGAGGTCTGCGGGGTTGCGCGATGCACGCGGCGATGGGTGGAACCGCAGCCGCACAGCGCCACTGCCGACAGGCAGGTGGCGAGCAGCGGCAGGGCTCGTCTCAGCGTGCGGATCATGTCCATCCAAAGCACTCGTGGCGCGCGCCCGGTCCGCGCCCGCAGTCCCGGGCACCGAGGGTAGTCGGCCCTCCCACCGCCACAACCGGTGAGGAGGCCCTACCCTCACACGCTTATCCAATGCACAACAGCCGCTGACAACCCGCACGCAAAGGCAGCCGCGTCCATGAGCTTCTCAGAGCACGAGTTCCTGTTCACCTCCGAATCGGTCACGGAAGGTCACCCCGACAAGGTGGCCGATCAGATCTCCGATGGCGTGCTTGACGCCGTGCTCGCCGCCGATCCGACGGGTCGTGTGGCCTGCGAGACGCTGGTCAACACCGGGCTGGTGGTGGTCTCCGGTGAGATCACGACGACGACCTATGTCGATATTCAGGAGATCGCGCGGGAGACGATCCGATCGATCGGCTACACGGATGCCGATCTCGGTTTCAGCGCGGACTCGTGCGCGGTGTTGAACGCGATCGACAAGCAGTCGCCCGATATCGCTCAGGGCGTGGATAACGCGTATGAGCGCCGCAGCGACTCCGACGACCACGACGAGCTGGATGTGGCGGGCGCGGGCGACCAGGGAATGATGTTCGGCTACGCGAGCAATGAGACGCCTGAGCTGATGCCGCTGCCGATCTCGCTGGCGCATCAGCTCTCCAAGCGCCTGGCCGAGGTGCGGAAGGACGGGTCGCTTGACTATCTCCGTCCTGACGGGAAGACGCAGGTGTCGGTGCGCTACCGCGACGGCCGTCCGGTGGCGATCGAGAAGCTGTTGATCTCCACTCAGCACGCCGAGGGCTCCGAAGAGCGGATCAAAGACGACCTCTGGGAGCACGTCGTGCTGCCCGTCCTGCCTGAGGATCTCTACGACGCCGCGGGCCTTCAGCGCTCATTTCTGGTCAACCCCACCGGCCGGTTTGTGATCGGCGGCCCGGTGGGCGACTGCGGCCTGACTGGCCGCAAGATCATTGTCGACACCTACGGCGGCATGGCCCGCCACGGCGGCGGGGCGTTCAGCGGCAAGGACCCGAGCAAGGTCGACCGCTCGGCCGCCTACGCCGCTCGCTACGTGGCCAAGAACGTCGTCGCCGCCGGTCTGGCCGACCGCGCCGAGGTCCAGGTCGCCTACGCGATCGGCGTCGCGCACCCGGTGTCGGTGATGGTCGAGACCTTCGGCACCGAGCACGTCGCCCGCGTCCGCATCGCCGAGCTCATCTCCGAGCACTTCGACCTGCGTCCCGGCGCCTTCCGCGAGTACCTCGACCTGCACCGCCCGATCTACCAGAAGACCGCCGCCTACGGCCACTTCGGCCGCGAGGAGCCCGAGTTCACCTGGGAGCGCACCGACCGCGCCGACGCGCTGAAGGCGGCCGCCGGGCTCTGACCCTCAGGGACCGGCGCTTGGGCCGCTACTTCAGGTAGCCCTCGCGCCGCAGCAGCGTCTCGAGCTGAGCGATGAACCGCGTCCCGCTCGCCGCGTGGGGCAGCAGCGTCGAGCGCAGCCGCCCTGCGTGCGCCTGGGAGACGAGGTACGCGTGCGCCGAGCTCCAATCCCCGAGGCGCGCCTCGTCGGCTGCCCACGGCGCGATCAGGCCGACGTCGTTGTGGCCGTTCGCCTTCCGGTAGGCCTTCATCCAGCGCGCCGCGTCCTTCTTCACGAGCGCCGGGTAGCGCGAGGTGACGTCGATGAACTTCACGCCTGACAGCCGCAGGATCTGCAGCGGCAGTCCCGAGTCGGCGAAGTCGGTGAACACGGTCGAGAACGTCGGGTCGGCGGTCACGAACGCGTACTGGCCGCCGAGCTTCTCCAGCCGGTAGCCGGCGTAGGCGAAGTTGTGCGAGGCCGAGAGCACGTAGAGCCCGTTCAGCGCGGCGCTCGGGCGGAAGAGGTCCAGCACCGTGCAGCAGTTGGCGCCGCCGCTGTAGAGGTTGACGATCAGGTCCGCGGAGCCCGCTCCGTCGAGCGGCGCAAAGCGCACCGGCGGGTCGGCCGGCGCGGTCGAGACCAGGCAGCCGGTGCCGCAGGCGTGGTTGCTGACCGGCCCGTGGAACAGGGTCCTCGTGCCGGTGGAGCCCTGATCGGTGATCGTGAGCGTCGGTGGGACGGGGCGGGTGAGCGTCCCGCTGGTGGTGATGACCGCGCTCAGCGAGCGATCTCGCGCGGTGTAGGTCTTGGCGCCGGCGGCGGCCGGGAACACCAGGGCGGCGGCGAGCGCGAGCGGAATGAGGGTTCTGCGAAGCATGCTCCTATCCTGACAGGCCGCATGTCATCCCAGTACGTCTATTCCACCCATCGGCTCAGCAAGCGCTACCCGCCGGACAAGCAGGTCCTGTCCGACGTCTCCCTGTCGTTCTACCCGGGCGCCAAGATCGGCGTGCTCGGTTACAACGGCGCGGGCAAATCGACGCTGCTCAAGATCATGGCCGGAGCTGAGACCGAGTTCGACGGCCAGGCGGTGCTCGGCACGAACGTCACCGTCGGAATGCTCTCCCAGGAACCCGAACTCGATCCGAGCAAGGACGTGAAGGGCAACGTCGAGGACGGCGTCAGCGAGACCCGCGCGCTGCTGGACCGCTTCAACGAGCTCTCGATGAACTACTCCGAGGAGACCGCCGACGAGTTCGCCCGGCTGCAGGAGCAGATCGACGCCGCTGACGCGTGGAATCTCGATACGACCCTCGAGTACGCGATGGACGCGCTGCGCTGCCCGCCTGGCGACGCCGACATCAGCACACTCTCAGGCGGCGAGCGCCGCCGGGTGGCGATGTGCCGGCTGCTGCTGCGCCAGCCCGACCTGCTGCTGCTCGATGAGCCGACCAACCACCTCGATGCCGAGTCGGTGGCGTGGCTGGAGCAGCATCTGCAGGACTACAAGGGCACCGTGGTCGCGATCACCCACGATCGCTACTTCCTCGACAACGTCGCCGGCTGGATCCTGGAGCTCGACCGCGGTCGCGGGATCCCGTACGAGGGCAACTACTCCGGCTGGCTGGTGCAGAAGCAGAAGCGCCTGCAGCAGGAGGAGCGCCAGGAGTCCAACCGGCAGAAGACGATCGCCCAGGAGCTCGAGTGGGTGCGGATGAACGCGTCCGCTCGCCGCGGCAAGCCCAAGGCGCGCCTGAACGCCTACGAAGCGCTGCTCGCCGAGGAGCGCAACGTCAAGCTCGATCAGGTTCAGATCCACATCCCGCCGGGACCCCGCCTCGGCGAGATCGTGATCGAGGCTGAGAACCTCCGCAAGGGCTACGGCGACCGGCTACTGATCGACGACCTCTCGTTCACGCTTCCGCGCGGCGGGATCGTCGGTGTGATCGGCCCCAACGGCGCCGGCAAGACGACGCTGATGCGGATGATCGTCGGCGACGAGACTCCCGATTCGGGCTCTCTGAAGGTCGGCGACACGGTCCAGCTGGCGTACGTCGACCAGTCGCGCGAGGCGCTCGACGCCGACAAGACCGTCTGGGAGGAGATCTCCGGCGGGCTGGACGAGATCCCGCTCGGCGAACGCTCGGTGAACAGCCGCGCGTACACCGCCGGCTTCAACTTCAAGGGCACCGACCAGCAGAAGAAGGTCGGCAAGCTCTCCGGTGGGGAACGCAACCGCCTCCATCTCGCCAAGCTGCTGCGCTCGGGCGGCAACCTGCTGCTGCTCGACGAGCCGACCAACGACCTGGACACCGACACGCTGCGCGCGCTCGAGGAGGCGCTGCTCTCATTCGCGGGCTGCGCGATTGTCGTCTCCCACGATCGCTGGTTCCTGGATCGGATCGCCACGCACGTACTCGCGTTCGAGGGCGACTCCCAGGTGCGCTGGTTCGAGGGCAACTTCGAGGCCTACGAGTCGTTCCGCCACGAGCAGCTCGGGGCGGCGGCGGACCGCCCGCACCGCATCAGTTACAAGAAGCTCGTCCGCAACTAGGCCGGCTCGGCGTCGAGCGCGTCCAGCCCGTTCGTCACCCGCTCGCGCAGTTCACGCCGCTCGGAGTCGTCGACCCAGGCCGCGTCGACCGCGGTGAGGCAGATCTCCCGCACGCGGGCGCGGTCCCAGCCGGCGGCGGGGACCATCTTGGCGAACTCGGTTCCGATGTCGGTGTGGAACATCGGCGGATCGTCGGAGTTGAGGGTCAGCCGCAACCCCTGCTCGGCCATCGTCACGATCGGGTGCTCGGTGAGATCGTCGGTGAAGTAGCAGACCGCGGTCGCGGTCGGGCAGGTCGTGAACACGATCCCCTCGTCGCGAACGCGCGCGACGACCTCGGGGTCGCCGAGCACGTGATACCCGTGGTCCAGCCGCTCGCAGCCGAGCACGTCGAGGCAGGTGGTGATGTTCTTCGCCGGAGCGTCCTCGCAGGCGTGCGCGGTGAGTCGCAGTCCGCCCTGCTTGGCCAGCCGATAGGCCTCGGTGAACTTCTCCGGCGGATCGGGCGCCTCGGCGCCATCCATCCCGAGCCCGATCACCTCGTCGCGCCGGTGCTCCAGCACCTCGCGCACCATGTCCGCCGCCTGGTTGGCGGAGTCCTGTCGGTAGACGTCGGCGATCAGCCGGCAGCGGACGCCGAGCTCGGTCTCCGCGCGCCGGCAGCCGTCGATCAGCCCGTCGACGACCGTCGCGTACGCCACCCCGCGGTTGGTGTGCAGCGTCGGGTTGAAGAACATCTCGCGGTAGACGAGGTTGCCGAGCTTCACCCCGTCCTCGATCGACTCGAACGCCGCCCGGGCGAAGTCCTCCCGGTCGATCAGCGTCGAGGAGACCTGAGCGAAGATCACCAGGAACTCGTAGATCGAGTCGTAGTCGTAGAGCCGGGCGGGATCGTCGCCGGAGAGCGTGATGCCGTGCTTGGCGGCGAGTTCGGCGAACGTCTGCGGCCGCACCGTGCCCTCGAAATGGCAGTGCAGCTCAACCTTCGGAACCCGGCGCAGGTAGTCGTCGAAATCCATTGCTCCTCAAGGTGTCGTGGGGGGTGGCCGATCCTATCCCGCGGCGTTAGCGCTGCGTTACCGCGGCGAAAGATGAGAACTCGCTTAAGGAACGGTGCCTAGCGTGGCCCCCGGCTGCGCGGTACCGGGGCCACTCCGTGCGCCGCGACTTCAAGAGATGAGCGCGACCCGAGCAGACACCTACGTCCACGCCAAGGTGCCGGAGACGATCACGCCCTGGTTCTGGGCGACCAAGATCTTCATGACGGCAACCGGCGAGGCGATCTCGGACGCGATGAACCAGCAGCTGGGCCCGGCGATCTCGGTGCCGATCATGCTGATCCTGCTGACGGTGACCCTGCGCTGGCAGATGCGCCAGGAGCGCTACCAGACCGCTCCGTACTGGGCGGTGGTCGCGGCGGTGAGCATCTTCGGCACCTCAGCCGCGGACGCGTTCCACGTGGGGATCGGCATGCCCTACTGGTCGACGACTCTGATGTACGCGGTGATCGTCACCGTCATCTTCCTGACCTGGCATCGCTCCGAGGGCACGCTCGACATCCACAGCATCGTCAACCGGCGGCGCGAGCGCTTCTACTGGCTGACCGTGCTCGGGTCGTTCGCGCTCGGCACCGCCTCGGGCGACTGGACCGCGGTCGATCTGCACCTCGCCTACCTGCCCTCGTTCCTGCTCTTCGGGGCGCTCATCCTGATTCCGCTGGTGCTCTGGCGGCGGGGAGTGAACGCGGTGTTCACGTTCTGGTTCGCCTACACGCTCACGCGTCCGTTCGGCGCCTCGTGGGCCGACTACAGCGACATGCCGATCCACCAGGCCGGCCTCAACCTCGGTCAGATCCCGACCGCGATCTCCCTCGGCCTGGTCACTGCCGGGCTCGTCGCCTACATGCACGCCCGCCGCATCGGCTATCACGACGACATCGTGGTCGCCTCCGCCGAAGCCGCGCCCGAGCCTGCCTGAGAGCGCGCCGCGCCGGAGCCGGCCTGAGAGCGCGCCGCGCCCGCGGGGTCGCCCGGCATCCGCGCGGCCTGATGGACGACAATCTCGCGCGTGATCGTCGTCGCCGGAGAGGCACTGATGGACGTGCTTGCCGAGCCCGACAGCCGGCTCGTGGCGCTGCCCGGCGGCGCGGTCTTCAACGTCGCGCGCGTGCTCGGGTGGCTGGGCGCCGACTGCGCCTACCTCGGGCGGCTCTCCGACGATCGCTTCGGAGGTGAGCTTCGCGCGCGGCTGACCGAGGCCGGAGCGCGCCTTGCGGTGGAGGATCCGACGAGCGCTCCCACGACGCTCGCGCTCGCCGAGCTCGATTCCGGTGGCTCGGCGCGCTACCGCTTCTACCACGTGCAGACGTCGGCCGCCCAGCTGTCGCCGGACGTGGTCCCGCGTGGTCTGCTCGCGGATGCAAACGCATTCCTGGTCGGCGGGATCGTCCTCGGATTGGAGCCGGTGTCCTCGACGCTGCTCTCGCTCGTCACCGCCGCGCCGGACGGGTTGACCGTCGTGTGCGACCCGAACTGCCGACCGAGCGCGATCGACGATCTTGCCGGCTACCGTCGCACAATCGAGGCGCTGATGCGGCGTGTCGACATCGTCAAGGCGAGCGTCGAGGACCTCGCGCTGATCTGCGAGGGCGAGGCCCCGCACGACGCCGCTCGGCGGCTGGTCGCCGCCGGCCCGGCGGCGGTGATCATCACCGACGGCCCCGGCGCCGTATCGGTCGTCACCGCCGATCGGATCGAGCAGATCCCGGTGCCGGAGGTCGAGGTCATCGACACGATCGGCGCCGGCGATGCGTTCGTCGCGGGGCTGCTCGATTGGTGGGTCGCCCGCGGGACGCCCCGTTCGGCCGCCGGCGAACCGGACACGCTCGCCGACGCCACGCGGGCGGCCGTCGAGGTCTCGGCGCGCGCGGTCCGGGTGCGGGGCGCGGGCCTCGCGCCCGCCTCCTGACCGGTTCCTCAGCGGCGCATGCCGTAGATCCAGGCCGCGAGGTAGGTCACGCCGCCGAGCGCGAGCAGCCATGTGTAGGCGGACAAGGGGTGCCCGCGGACGATTTCGACGATGTAGGCGACCACGAGCGCGAGGAGCACCACACGGCCGCTGAACGCGACGGCGCGCAGCTCCACGCCGCGCAATCGCTCGTCGGTGAGATCGCCCCGGAAGGCCCGGATCGACTCACTGCGCCCGCCGACCGCCAGCACGAACGCGACCGCGCCGAAGATGATCAGCGTCGGGATCACGTCGGGGACCGATCTCCCGCCCGCGAGCTGCGCCGCCGCCACCCCGATGCCGGCCACCACAAACGCGCCCGACCCGATCCAGCGGTTGCGACCGGGCCGGCCCCTGCACCATGCGGTTCTAATCATCTGGTTCGAACACCTCCTCCACCGTGCTGCCGAAGTGCCGGGCGAGCTTGATCGCCAGAAGCAGGGAGGGCGTATACCGACCCTGCTCGATCGAGTTGATCGTCTGCCGCGAGACCCGCATCTCGGCGGCCAGCTTCCCCTGGGAAAGTTCCCTGTCGGTTCGGAGTTGACGCACGTGGTTGTTCATTCGTGGGTTGATGTTGTCAAGCATGCTTGACACTCAAAACCCTACGCCGGTTGGTGCCCCTGTCAAGCGCGCTTGACAGGGGGCCGTCGTCTCAGCCGGCCAGAAACCCGCCGAGCACCGTGGCGAGCTCCCCCGGCCCGGCCACCGCGTCCGCCTCGCTCAGGTCCGACGCCGGGTGGGGCCCCGTCGCGACCCCGATGCACCGCACCCGATCGGCCCGCGCGCAGGCGATGTCCCTTGGCGTGTCGCCGATCACGATCGTCTGCTCGCGCGGCCATGGGACCCCGTCGGAGCCGGCGCGCCGCCGCGCCAGCTCGGGCAGCATCGACCGGTCCTCGGAGTCGGAGCCGAACCCGCCCTGTCCGCTCTCGAAGAAGCGGCCGACCCCGGCCCGCCTCAGTTTCAGCCGGGCGATCGGCTCGAAGTTGCCGGTGACGAGCGAGAGCCGGACGTCGTCGCGTGTGCGCAGCGACTCCAGCAGCTCCGGGATGCCCGGCAGCACCCGGTCTGACAGGTCGGCGGGGCACCGTCGCGCGTAGGCCTCCACCGAGGCCTCGCGGACCGCGGCCGCGCCGTCGTCGATGGCCTCTGCCGACACGCCCGCAGCGAGCAGCAGCACCCGCGCGATCTCACCGTCGGTGCGCCCCGCGGCGGACAGGGTGTGCTCGAACGCCGGGTCGAGCCCATGGACGGTGTGCAGCGCCTCGCGCAGCGCCGCCGCGTGCTCGACCGAGGCGCGCCACACAAGCGTCCCGTCGATATCGAACAGCAGCAGCGTCGGGGTGCTCATCGCCGCCACGGCGTCACGAGCATCGCCGGCTCAGCGCGCGAGCGACAGCCCGGGCGTGAGCTTCTGTGCGAACGCCGCGATCAGCTTCGCCGTCGCCTCCACATCGGCGATGTCCACCAGCTCGACCGAGGAGTGCATGTAACGCAGCGGGATCGAGACGATCGCGGTGGCGATGCCGGCGCGGCTGTTGTGAACGGCGTCCCCGTCGGTGCCCGTCGAGCGGCCGACCGATTCGACGGTGTGGCCCACGCCGAGCTCCTCGGCGGTGTCGATGAGCAGCTCGGTGGGGACGGGGTGGACGATCGTGCCGCGGGTGATCACCGGGCCGGAGCCGAGCGCATGCTTGGTGACCGGACCGAGCGTGATCCCGGGCTGGTCGGTGGCGTGGGTGACGTCGACCACGACGGCGATGTCGAAATCAATGCCAAACGCGCTGGTTCGGGCGCCCGACAGGCTCGTCTCCTCCTGGACGACCGCCAGGCCGTAGACGTCGCCCGGCGAGCCGCCGGCCTCCGCGACCTGGCGCGCGACCTCGGCGGCCACCCAGGCGCCGATGCGGTTGTCGAACGAGCGGGAGGCGACACGATCGCCGAGCAGCGCGATCGGCTCCGCGTCGATCACGCCGACGTCGCCGATGCGAACCGCGAGCCGGGCCGCGTCGCCGTCGGCGGCGCCGATATCGAGATGCAGATCCTTGACCTTCGGTGCCTTGGCGCGCTCTTCCTGATCGAGCAGGTGGATCGGCTTGCGCCCGATCACGCCGAGGACGTCACCGCCGCGGGTGGCCAGGCGAACTCGCTGGCCGATGAGTTGAAAAGGGTCCCATCCCCCAACCTCGCCGAAGTGCAGGTAGCCCTCTTCGTCGATGTGGGTGATGTGGATCCCGATCTCGTCGATGTGACCGATCACGGCCATCGACGGACCGCCGCCGGTGCCCGGCACGCGGACGGACGAGGAGCCGATCCCGTCCACGCGGACCTCGTCGGAGAACGCGCTGACGGAGTCGCGCCAGATGGCGGCCGGTCCCGTCTCGTGGCCGGAGGGGCCGGGCGTGCGGAGCAGTTGATCGAGCAGCGGAGGAGTGGCCATGGGCGCCGAGGTTATCCGCTTGTCTGGGCACCGGTCCGGTGGCGGACCGGTGCTCAATAAGTGTCAACTAATCGAGCAGCTGGCGCAACACGTACTGGAGGATCCCGCCGTGGCGGTAGTAGCGCTGTTCCTTGGGCGTGTCGATCCGGACGATCACGTCGAACGACTGATCGCCCGCCTCGACCGTGAGGTTCCGTGGGACCTCGTCCGCGCCCGCGATTCCCTCGATCGTGAATCGCTCCTCGCCCGTCAGTCCAAGCGAATCGACTGACTCCCCGTCCTTGAACTGGAGCGGCAGCACGCCCATCCCGATCAGGTTGGAGCGGTGGATGCGCTCGAATGACTGCGCGATGACCGCCCGGACGCCGAGCAGCCGTGTGCCCTTGGCCGCCCAGTCTCGCGAGGACCCCGAGCCGTATTCCTTGCCGGCCAGGATCACCAGTGGCACGTCGGCTTCGATGTACTTCATCGCCGCGTCGTAGATCGACATCTCCTCGCCGTCGGCGTCCGCCCCCAGATAGCGCGTGACCCCGCCTTCGGTGCCCGGGGCAAGCTGGTTGCGCAACCGCACGTTGGCGAACGTGCCGCGCATCATCACCTCATGGTTGCCGCGGCGCGACCCGAACGAGTTGAAGTCCCGGCTCTCGACGTGGTTCTCACCCAGGTACTTCGCGGCCGGGCCGTCGCGCTTGATCGAGCCGGCAGGGGAGATGTGGTCGGTGGTGACGCTGTCGCCGAGCCTGGCGAGCACGCGCGCATCGACGATGTCCTCCAGCGGCTCGGGTTCGCGCGGCATCTCGTCGAAGAACGGTGGCCGGCGCACGTACGTCGAGCGCTCGTCCCACGCGAACGAGTCGCCGGTCGGTACCTCGAGCGAGTTCCAGCGCTCATCGCCGTCGAACACGTCCCCGTAGCTCTTGTGGAACATGTCTGACTGGACGGCCTCCTCGACCGTCCGCGCGACCTCGGCCGACTCGGGCCAGATGTCCTTGAGATAGACCGGCTCGCCTTCGGTGTCCTCGCCGAGCGGCTGGTCGTAGAGGTCGATGTCCATCGTCCCGGCGAGCGCGTAGGCAACCACGAGCGGCGGCGAGGCGAGGTAGTTCATCTTCACGTCGGGGTTGATCCGCCCCTCGAAGTTGCGGTTGCCCGACAGCACCGAGACGACCGCGAGGTCCTCGGCCTGGACGACGTCTGAGACCTCGGTCGGCAGCGGCCCCGAGTTGCCGATGCACGTCGTGCAGCCGTAGCCGACCAGGTTGAAGCCGAGCGCGTCGAGGTACTCGTCCAGACCGGCGCGCTCCAGGTACTCGGTGACGACCTTCGAGCCCGGGGCGAGGGAGGTCTTCACCCACGGCTTGACCTTCAACCCCTTCTGCACCGCGTTGCGCGCCAGCAGCCCGGCGCCGAGCATCACCGACGGGTTGGAGGTGTTCGTGCACGACGTGATCGCCGCGATCACCACCCGTCCGTGGTCGAGTTCGGTCTCGGTGCCGTCGGCGAGCGTCACCGGGGTCCGTGCGCTGCGGATGTCGGCGACCTGCACCCCGCCGGTTCCGCCGTGCGGCGCGGAGCCGCGGGACCGGGTGCCGTTGCTCGCCGGGGCGTCGCTGGCGGGGAAGGACTCCTCGCCGGCCTCATCCCCTTCGTCGTCGTCCTCGTCGTCGGGCAGCAGCCCCTCGAGCGCCATCCGGAACTCGGCCTTGGACTCGGTGAGTGACACACGGTCCTGGGGTCGCTTGGGCCCCGCGATCGACGGCACGACGTCACCGAGGTCGAGCTCGATCTCGTCGGAGAACGTCGGCTCCTCGGAGTTCTCGTCATGCCACAGGCCCTGCTCCTTGGCGTAGGCCTCGACGAGCGCGATCTGATCGGCCGGCCGACCGGTGAACTCCAGGTACCGCACCGTCTCGGCGTCGATCGGGAAGATCGCGCAGGTCGATCCGAACTCGGGCGACATGTTGCCGATCGTCGCGCGGTCGGCGAGCGGCAGGCCGGCGAGGCCGGCCCCGTGGAACTCGACGAACTTGCCCACGACGCCTCGCTCGCGCAGCATCTCGGTGACGGTGAGCACCAGGTCGGTCGCGGTCGCGCCCTCAGCGAGCTCTCCGGTAAGCCTGAAGCCGAGCACCTGGGGGATGAGCAGTGGCATCGCCTGGCCGAGCATCGCCGCCTCGGCCTCGATCCCGCCGACGCCCCAGCCGAGCACGCCGAGGCCGTTGATCATCGTCGTGTGCGAGTCGGTGCCGACGAGTGAGTCGGGGTAGGCCTGCGTGGCGTCGTCACCGTCGCCGTCGCGCACGAACACGACCCGGGCCAGGTACTCCAGGTTGACCTGGTGCACGATCCCCGTATCCGGCGGGACGACCTGGAAGTTGCGGAACGCGCCCTGGCCCCAGCGCAGGAACGCATAGCGCTCCTGGTTGCGCTCGAACTCCAGCTCGGCGTTCTTCTCGAACGCGGTGGCGGTGCCGAACGCATCGACCTGCACGGAGTGGTCGATCACGAGTTCGGCGGGGACCAGCGGGTTGATCTTCTCGGGGTCGCCGCCCATCGCCGACATCGCGTCGCGCATTGCCGCCAGGTCCACGACCGCGGGGACGCCGGTGAAGTCCTGCATGACGACGCGGGCGGGCGTGAAGGCGATCTCCTTGGAAGGCTCCGCGTTCGCGTCCCAGGAGGCGAGCGCCTCGACGTCCTTGGCGCGGATCGACTCGCCGTCCTCGTTGCGCAGCAGGTTCTCCAAGAGGATCTTCAGCGAGAACGGCAACCTCGCAATGTCGAACTTCGACTGCAGAGCATCGAGCCGGTAGATCTCGAACGTCCGGTCGCCGACCGTGAGGTCGGCCCGGGCGCCGAAGCTGTCGGGATTGGTGGCCATGGGTTCAGAACTCCTGTGAGTGTCCAGAAATCAGGTGCTCCCTACTCTATGCCCGCAATGCCGAGGGACGTCCTGCGCGCGACCGATGAGAAGGATCCCGACGGGGGCGTCCGGGTCACGAACATGGAGCTGTTCTTCGACCTCGTCTACGTGTTCGCGATCACCCAGCTCTCCGATTTCCTGTTCGACAACAGGCATCGCAGCGCGCACGGGATCCTCGAGGCACTCGTGCTGCTCGTCGCCGTCTGGTGGGCGTGGAACTACACCGCGTGGGCGACCAACTGGCTCGACCCCGACCGTACGGCTGGGACGGTGCTGATGATCGTGCTCATGCTGCTCAGCCTGGTGATGGCCGCCGCGCTCCCGGAGGCGTTCGAGGGCCGCGGCGCGCCGTTTGCGATCGCCTACGCGCTGCTCCAGGTGGTCCGCACCGGCGTCGTCGCCTGGGCGTTCCCGGCCGGCGACCGCATGCGCCGCAACAATCTGCGTCTGCTCGCCTGGTTGGTGATCGGCGGGCTGATCTGGGTCGTCGGCGCCTATCTGCACGGTGATCTGCGCCTCATCGTGTGGGCGGCGGCCGCGGTCGTCGAGTTGGCGGCGCCGATCCACGGCTTCGCCCTCCCGGGCGTCGGCTCCATCCCGATCGAGGACTGGCAGCTCACCGGGACGCATCTGGCCGAGCGCTACCAGCTCGTGCTGATGATCGCGCTCGGCGAGTCGGTGCTCCGCGTCGGCCTCACGTGGTCGAAGCAGCAGGGGTCGGTTGCCGTCGACGCCGCGTTCGTGCTGGGCTTCCTCACCTCGGCCGCGCTGTGGGCGAGCTACTTCACAGGGACCGCGGAGCGCGGCGCCGCTCGGATCGCCGGCGAGGGCGGCGCGCGGACCGGCCGCTCCGCGTACGCCTACGCGCACGCGGTGATGGTCGCGGGCGTCATCGCGGTCGCGGTCGCGATCCACCTTGCGATCGCCAACCCACGCGCGGCGTCCGATGCGTTCTCGGCGGCCGTCCTGCTGGGAGGCCCGGCGCTCTATCTGACGGGCCTCGGGATGTTCAAGCGCACGGCGCAGCTGGCGAGCGGCTGGCCGCTGCTGGCGGGGATCACGGTGCTCGGGCTGCTCTCGGCCGTCGCGCTCGCCGGCGTGGACCGCCTGGTTTTGCTCACGTGCGAGACCGCGGTGCTGGTCATCCTCGTGGCGGTCGTGCGGCCACTTGCCGAACGGAGCGCCGCTGCCGATTGACGCCCGCCGCCGAACGACTCCTACGTTCGGCTTACAGAGATCTTGTTCTCATCTTGTCGGTGATGTCGATGCTGCACGGGTGTCAATCGCTCTCTATTCAGCCTCCGGCATGATCGCCTTCGCCGTGGCCGCAATCTTCGCCGCCGGCGTCTGGGCCGAGGCCCACCCGGCCCCTGACCAGCCGTGAGCGCCACCACCGCCCCGCGTCTGGGCCCCTCGCACGAGGGCGCCGGCCATCCCCGCACGCGTGTCCTGGACCGGGTCCGCCGGGCGTGCCCGGAGATGCTCGCGCTCGCTGTTCTGGCGGGGGTCCTCAACCTGTGGGACCTCTCCCGCAACGACTGGGCCAACACGTTCTACTCGGGTGCGGTCCGCTCGATGGCCTCGAGCTGGCACGACTTCCTCTTCGCCTCGCTGGACCGCAGCGGCCTGATGACCGTCGACAAACCGCCGGCGGCGCTCTGGGTCCAGGCGCTCTCGGCCCGAATCTTCGGCTTTCACCCGCTGTCGCTGCTCGTCCCCGAGGCGCTGATGGGCATCGTCGCCGTGCTGCTGGCGGCCGATCTCACGCGGCGCCTGTTCGGACGGCCCGCCGGGTTCGTCGCCGGCCTCGCGTTCGCGCTCACCCCGATCACCGTCGCGATGGCGCGCCACAACAACCCCGATGAGCTCCTGATCCTCTGCTGCGTGGCCGCGATGTGGTGCGCCGTGCGCGGATTCCAGGACGGTCGCACACGGTGGCTGGTGTGGTGCGGCGCGCTCGTCGGGCTCGGCTTCGAGGCGAAGATGGCGGTCGCCCTGTTCGTCGTCCCGGGCATCGCGGTCGCCTGGCTGTGGCTCGCCCCGGCGGGCCGCGGCACCTGGCATGCGCTGCGCCAGTTGCTCTGGGGCGGCCTCGTGCTCGCTGCCGTGGCGCTCGCGTGGCCGCTGCTGGTCACGCTCACCCCGACCGCCGACCGCCCCTGGATCTCGGGGACGAGCGACAACTCGGTGTGGTCGCTGATCGTTGGCTACAACGGCGTCGGCCGCGTCGCCGGGCAGGCGGGCGGGACGGGCGGCGGAGGCGGCGGCTTCGGCGGCGGCTCCGCCGGCCTCTTCCGGCTGCTCGACTCCGCGCTCGGGGGGCAGGCCGGCTGGCTGCTCGGCCTTGCCCTGGTGGCCGGGGTCGGGGTCCTCGCCATCACCCGGTTCAGGCGCGCCGACCCGCGGACCGCCTGGGTGCTCGCGGTCGGCGGCGCGGCGCTCGTCTCCGCGATCGTGTTCAGCGCCGCCTCGGGCATCTTCCACCCCTACTACGTCTCGTTCCTAGCCCCGTGGGTGGCGATGCTCGTCGGGGCGGGCGCCGGGCGGGCGCTCTCCGGAGACCGGGCCGGACAGGTGCTCGGCGTGCTCGCCATCGCCGCCGGCGCCGTCTCCGTGCTCGTCGTGCTCGGCGGAATCCAGGGCTCGGTCGCGTGGGCCGAGCCACTGGTGATCGTCGTCTGCGCGCTCTGCGTCGTCGTCCTCGGCCTGCGACTCTCGGCGCGGCTGCGGGCGGTCGCCCTCGGGGCGGCGTTGGCGGCACTGCTCGCGGCCCCGGCTGCATGGGCGTTCGACACCCTCGGGCACGCGACGAGCTCGACCTTCCCGGCCGGCGGCCCGACGAACGCGACCTCGCTCGGCGGCTTCGGCGGGCGATTCGGAGGCGCGCCGGGCGGCGGCCGCGGGACCTTCCCGGGTCGCGGGCGTTTCGGCGGGGGCTCCCGCTCGGGCGGTCCGAGTGCGGGAGGCTTCCCCGGCGGCGGGACGTTCGGCCGGAGCGGCGGCGGCTCGTTCGGCCAGGCTGGCAGCGGATCCTCCGGGCGCTCCGGCGGCTTCCCGAGCGGAGGCCTGTCGGGAGGCGGCCCCAGCTTCGGCTCGGACTCCACCACGCTCACCGCGGCCTCCCGCTACGCCAAGAGCCACGGCGGCGGCACGGTCGGCGTCGAGAGCCAGAGCTCCGCCGCCGCAGCCATCCTCGGCGGCTCGGACAACGTCGCGGGCCTCGGCGGCTTCTCGGGCGTCGAGTCGAGCGTGAGCGTACGCTGGCTGGCCACCGAGGTCCGCAACGGTCACCTGCGCTGGCTGCTCGCCGACACCTCCAGCGGGGGCGGCCTCGGCGGCCGCTCCGGCATCGGCGGCGGCAACACCTCGGGCAGCGGCAACCCCTCCGGCAGCGCCCGCAGCCCGTTCGGCGCTGGGCGCACCCCCTTCGGCAGCCGGGGCCGCGGCGGCTTCTCCGACGGCCGTACCGGCTCCGAGAAGGCGTTCTCCATCGCCGAGAAGGTCGCCCGCAAGGTGACGATCACGGTCAGCGGCACGAAGATCACCCTCTACGACCTCAAGGGCAAGGCCGCAGCGATTCTCGCCGCCGCCGAAGGCTCGAGCAGCTCCTCAAGCTCGTCCCAGACCATCTGACCGCCGCGCCTCCCGCGGATTCCGAGTCCCACTGATTTCGTCGGGAGCATTCGCCGTGGCCCGACGCTCCCGACGAAACCCGCGCACTCCGACGGTTTCGTCGGGTCGATCCCCCTGCCAGCGACGCGCCCGACGAAATCGACCGAGAGCGCGGCGACTCCACGGATTTCGTGCCCTGCGTTCGCCGGTGCGCGGTCGGCGTCACGTTCTAGGTGCCGTCCGCCTGATTTCCACCCCGCATCGCGCCCAGCGCCTCGACGGCACGAATTCGGAACGGATGCCCCGCTACAACCCTGGGGGGTGGCGCACGACGAAGCCGCCGAACTCGCCACCGCCGCGTGACCAGCGGGTGCCGTACTCGGCCAGCGCGACGGTGTCAAAGCGCCAGCCCGCGATCTCCATCCAGACGTGGCCGGCGTTGGCGTAGATCGTGACCCAGTTGCCGGGACCCGAGTCGCCGAAGCCCTCGAAGTCGCCCGACACCTCGGGCGCTGAGATCAGGCCGGCGGCGGCCAGCACGTAGGAGACGGAGCCCGAGCAGTCGTAGCCGTCGGCCTGGAAGGACGCATGGCCACCGCCCCAGATGTAGGGGAGCGTGGCGATCGCGTTGCCTGCCGCGATCATCTGCCTGACCGCCTCAGGCGCGCCGGCAGGCGGCTGGACGTATCCGTTGGTGTCGATCGCGAGGCCGCCGACGCCGGCGTTGCCGGTCTGTGCGGCCCGCCGCGCGGCGGCCGCGGCCTTCGCCTCCTCGACGTTCAGCTTGTGCTGCAGCGCGCCGACCTTGGCCTCGACCGCGTGGTAGTGGCCGGCTGCCCGAGCGCGCCGAGCGATCTCCTGGACGCGCTCGTTCTGAAGCGCCGCCTGCAGCGCCGCGACCTCGTTGCGCTGTTTGAGCACGGCCTCGGCGAGCGCGCGGTCCTTCTTCTCCAGCCCGCCGAGCCGCTTGGCCTCCTCGGAGACCTGCTGGCGGGCGATGCGCGTGACGTCGACGATCGAGGCGTCCTGATGACCCATCCGGTGCAGGAAGTTGACCTCGCTGAGCAGCTGCCCGAACCCCTTGGAGTTGAGGATCACCGTGACCAGGTTGGGCTGCGCGCCCTCATAGCCGGCGACGAGGTTGGCCGACAGCGCCTTGGTCGCGAGGTGCAGTCGGTTCTCGAGCTTGATCAGGCGGTCGCGTGAGGCCAGCAGCTTGCCCTGGATCGTGCGCAGCTCACCGACGCGCGCGTCCAGTGAGCTCTGCAGGTGGTTGAGCCGCGCCTCGGCGTCGGCGATCCCATTGTTCGTCGACGCGATCTGGTTCGAGTCCGAGTTGATCTCGCTGTGCAGGGCCGCGGCGGCGTCCTTCGCCGTCGAGATCTGCCCCTGCAGGTCGGCGGACCCGGTCGAGGCGAAGGAGGTGCCGAGTGCGGCGGCGCCGACGGACAGAGCCGCAGCGGCGCGCAACGCCCATGGGTGTCGATACGAGTGCGGGGGCATGACGACGAGGGGGCCCGAGTCATCACCCTCGAGCGGAGCAGCGCGATCACCCTAACACGGCCCGTCGCCGTGTCACGCCGGGAACCTGCTCTGCACGAAATCCTGCAAACGCGCGCTTTTGGGAGGTTTCCGGCGCTCGTCGCCGACGGCTGCCATCGTCTGTGCGATGAGCGATGCCACCGCCACCGCAGACCCCCAGGGGCCGTCTGCGCTGGTGGCGTGGCTGCTCGGCGAGTGGCGCGTGACCCGGGTGATCAACGACGGTGCGGGCCGCTTCGAGGGTCGTGCGCGGTTCTTAGAAGACCCCGAGTCCCCGGCCACCATCGTGTGGCACGAGCACGGCCGCCTGCGCCTGGGCGCCCACGACGGACCGGCCGAGCGCAGTCTGCGGATCGAGCCCGACGGGGACGGTGCGTGGCAGGTCCGCTTCGCCGACGGCCGTCCGTTCCATCCGCTCGACCTGGCAGGCGGCAGCGACGAGGTCACGCACCTGTGCGGCGCCGACACCTACCGCGGGCGCTATGAGCTCCAACCGCCCGACCGCTTCACCGTCACCTGGCGGGTCAGCGGCCCGTCCAAGGACGAGGTGATCGCGTCGGTCTACGAGCGCGCGGCCTGCGCGGCCCGCCGCGCGAGCCTCACGCGGTCGGTCTTGACCAGGGCGACCTTGCGCATGCGCACGTTGTGCGGGGTCACTTCGACGCACTCGTCGACGCGCACGAACTCCATCGCCTGATCGAGCGACAGCTCGCGCTTGGGCACGAGCCGGACGAGCTCGTCGGAGACCGACATGCGCATGTTCGTGAGGTGCTTCTCCTTGACGGCGTTGACGTCGAGGTCCTCCGAACGGGAATTCTCGCCGACGATCATCCCCTCATAGACGGGGTCGCCGGGCTCGACGAACAGCGTGCCGCGCTCCTGGAGGTTGAACAGCGCGAAGGCGGCCACCGTCCCCTGACGGTCGGCGACCAGCGAACCGGTCGGCCGGGTGCGCAGCTCGCCATGCCACGGCTCCCAGCGGTCGAACACGTGGTGGACGAGGCCGGTGCCCCGGGTCTCGGTGAGGAACTCGGTGCGAAAGCCGATCAGACCGCGGGCGGGGACGAGGTACTCCATCCGCACCCAGCCGGTCCCGTGGTTGACCATCTGCTCCATCCGGCCCTTGCGCAGCGCCATCAGCTGCGTGATCACGCCGACGTACTCATCAGGCGCGTCGACCGACATCCGCTCGACCGGCTCGCAGTTCACGCCATCGATCTCGCGGGTGACGACCTGCGGCTTGCCGACGGTCAGCTCGAAGCCCTCGCGGCGCATCAGCTCGACCAGGATCGCCAGCGCGAGCTCGCCGCGGCCCTGGACCTCCCAGACGTCAGGTCGTTCGGTCTCCCCGATCCGCAGCGACACGTTGCCCACCAGCTCACGCTCGAGGCGCGCCTTGACCTGGCTCGCGGTGAGGAACTGCCCGTCCTGGCCCGCCAGCGGCGACGTGTTGATCCCGATCGTGACCGACAGCGACGGCTCGTCGACCATGATGATCGGCAGTGGGCGCGGGTCCTCGGCGTCGGTGAGCGTGTCGCCGATCGTGATCTCGGGGATGCCGGCCACCGAGATGATCTCTCCCGCGGACGCCGACTCCGCCTCGACGCGCTCCAGCGCCTCGGTCACGTACAGCTCGGAGATCCGCACCCGTTCGATCGAGCCGTCGTGGCGTGACCACGCGACGGTCTCGCCGCGGCGGATCGTCCCGTTGCGAACGCGGCAGATCGCCATGCGCCCGACGTAGTTGTCGGCGTCGAGGTTCGTCACATGCGCCTGCAGCGGCGCGCCCTCCTCGAACTCGGGAGCGGGAATCTCGGAGACGATCAGGCCGACGAGTGGCTGCAGGTCGGTGCCCGCCGTCTCGAGGTCGAGCGTCGCGGTCCCCGCCTTGGCGTTCGTGTAGACGATCGGGAACTCGATCTGCGACTCGTCGGCGTCGAGGTCCAGGAACAGCTCGTAGACCTCGTCGACGACCTCGGCGACGCGCGCGTCGGGTCGGTCGATCTTGTTGATGACGAGGATCACCGGCAGCCGTGCGGCCAGCGCCTTGCGCAGGACGAACCGGGTCTGTGGAAGTGGTCCCTCGGACGCGTCGACGAGCAGCAGCACCCCATCGACCATCGTCAGACCACGCTCGACCTCACCGCCGAAGTCCGCGTGGCCAGGGGTATCGACGATGTTGAACTTGACATCGCCGTAGCGGATCGCCGTGTTCTTGGCGAGGATCGTGATGCCCTTCTCGCGCTCGAGGTCCATCGAGTCCATCACGCGTTCGTTGACGGACTGGTTGGCGCGGAATGCGCCTGACTGCCACAGCAGTGCGTCGACGAGCGTCGTCTTGCCGTGGTCGACGTGGGCGATGATCGCGAGGTTGCGGATGTCGGCGCGGGTGGCCATGACCGCCGGGTCAGGTTAGACGGCGGGCTGCGCCAGTCCGATGCGGCCCGCCGCGGCGTCAGAACCAGGCCTCGGCGATCGACACGCGACGGGTGAGGTGCTTGGCGTTCAGCGGCGCTGACCAGATCATCCACACCCGACCACGGCGCGAGGGCGCTCCCCACAGCCACTGATGGCTCCGCGCGCAGTCGTAGTTGGCGCGGGTCCGCCCGATCGCGGCGGTCGCGTCCGTGTCGAGCATCGCCTCGCAACCGTTCGTCAGCCGGATCGCGAACGGGACCCCTCGGTCCGACGCTGCCGGCTCCTGATTGCGAGGTAGACGCTTGGTGAGGCGGATCTCGATCCCCGTGTTGCGGAACGGATCGGTCGGGCAGACGACGACCTCGTTGGGGGCTCTCACCGAGGAAGGCGGGGCGAGGCATGGGTCGAACAGCTCATTGCCGCTCATGCAGCGGTACGCATCGTCACGCAACGGCGCGTCCGAGGTACTGAAGCATGACCCACGGACCGTGTGGGTGATCCGTATCGCCGGCACGCCGCCGACGGTGAAGCCGGCCATCACCACGACACGGGTCGACGCAGTCGCGGCGGTCGCCCTTGGCTCTCGGCCGATCACGTCCGCCCCGCTGACGTCCGCACCCTCCGTGGCAGCGCGGGTCGCTGTGCCGACGATCTCATTGCCGCCGCCGTCGACCGCGACGCACAGCGTCGTGCTGGGGCACGAGATCGAATTGAGAAACCCGGTGGGATCTGCCTGTGCCGTCCTCCACGGCCCGGACGTCGGGGCGTCGGTCGAGACCACGTCACCGGCACTGTCGACCGCCAGGCAGTCGGTGGCGCTCGGGCACACGAGCCCGGTGATCGTCGCGAACACCGAATGGGAGTCGACGGTGTTCTGCTCGTGGTACGTCGATGGGCCACCGTTCGGGTCGGTCGAGTCGTAGATGTCGTCCGTGCCGTCACCGAGCAGGCAGAGCGAGGTGGTTGCGCAGCCGGCGCTCGCGCCGCCGAGCGACGTCGTCGTTCGCCACGCCCCGGTCCCACCGGCCGGGTTGGTCGACGTCGAGAGGGCGGACCCGACGGCGACGCACAGGCCCGTGCCCGCGCATGAGACGCTGTCAAGGGTCCCGCCGGGATCGACCGGATCGATTGACCAGTTGCCGGTCGTCGGGTCGGTGGTCGTGTAGTCGTCACCGCCGCCGTCCGCGCCGACGCAGAGCGTCGTCGATGGGCACGTCACGTCGGCGAGGCCGCCACCGTCCACGGTCACGACGTTCGTCGCGGTCCACGCGCCGACGCCGCCGGTCGGGTCAGTCGATACCCACACGTCGCCGGTGCCCTGCTCGCTGGCGACGCACAGGTTCGCCGCCGGGCAGGAGATCGCGGTGAACCCGAGCGAGGAGGTTCCGACGAGCGTCGACGACCAGGTCGAGGCGCCGCCCGCCGGATCGGTCGTCGTCAGCACGTCGGCGTTGGAGTCGACGGCGGCGCAGAACGAGGTGGTCGGGCATGAGATCGAGTTGAGCGAGCCGCCGTTGCCGATCGGCTGCGGAGCGGTCCAGGACAGACTCGGCACCGGGCGGGGCGTCGTTCCCGGCTTGTGCGCGGTGTAACTGTGGCCCGCGGACACGAGCACGTGAAGATGCTTGACGAAGTCGGTGACGAGCACCTTCCCCAGCCGCACGTGGATCGTCGTTGAGTCACACGTGTCGGTGGTCGTCCACTCCGTGCCGCGCGCGGCCCCGGAGGCGTACCCGCCGCGGGAGGCAACGGACCATGGTGGTCTCCAGTTGCTCGGCCAGGCCGCTGCCCGACTCCACGAGCGTCGCCACCCGCTTGACGTGATCGGGAGGGACATACCGGGCGAACGTCGCCTGCAGGAGCGTGCGCTCGCGGCGCACGGTGGCGAGGTCGACGAGCCCCGCGCCCACGATTGCGAATGCGACCGCGCACAGCGGCGGGAGCACGCCGATCACCGTCCCGCCGTCGAACGCCAGCTGGACGCCGAGCGCTCCCACGCCACACCACACGAGGCCCGCGAGGGCGCCCACGCCCGCCGAGCGCCACGCGGTCATCGCGCCCACCAGCGCTGCCGAGAACACGATCAGCGCGAGTCCGAGCCCGAGTGGCGCGTCGCCCAGCGGGAACCGCTCGAGCGCGCTGAGGATCGCGTCGGACTGGAGCTCGGGCCCGGACATGAACGTGCCGCCGTCGGCTGCCACGGCGTGCTGGTCGCCGATCGATGGCGCGGTCGCGCCGATGACGACGACTCGGCCGCGCAGATCGCTTGCCGGGGCCGTGTGGTGCAGCAGCGCGATCGCCGGGACCTCGCGCACGGTGCCCGGTCCGCCGGGGAAGTCGATCAACGGCCGGGCCGACGGCGCGAGACGGACCCGATGCCCGAGCGCCCGGGCGACGACCACCGCCACCGCGTTGAGTCCGTTGTACCCGGGAGCGAAGCGGCGGATCTCGCCGTCGGCCGCGACCGGGAACTGATCCCACGCCGGGAGCGCCCCGATCCGCCGCAGGTTCGCGTTCCCGCCGAGGATCCGCGTCGCGCCGTGCGTACCGACCTCGGCGGTCACCATCACCACCGGCCGTGCATCCGCCACCGCGTGGTACAGCGCCAGGTCCTCGGCGGGCGCCGTCGGCTCGGTGACCTGGACGTCATACACGATCAGGCGCGCACCGTCGGAATGAACGTCGCGCAGCAACTCCCCCTGCAATCGTCGCGGCCACGGCCAGCGAGGAATGCCGGCGGCCGCGAGTGTGCGGGTGTCGATCCCCACGACGGCCACCTGTCCGGCCGGGCGAGCGCCTCGCAGCGCGAAGCGGACGTCGAGCGTGGCGCCCTCGGCACGATCGAGCACGCCCGTGACCTGGATGATCACGCCGACGCCCGCGGCTACGTCACGACCAGCGCGAGCAGCCGTCGTCGGGCCGACCTTGCACGCAGCGGACGGTCGCGGGCACGCCCTCTGCCCGGGCCTGTCATGGCCGAACACTATCCGCGGGCCGTGCGGTTCGCCACACTTGGCATCGATGCGTTGGCGGCTGCTCGACGGCGTGCCGGAGGAGGACGTGAAGCGCACTCTCGCGCTGGCGCGCCGGCGCACGTTCGCGCGCGACGGGGTCGTCTTCCACGAGGCCGATCCTGGAGACTGCGTCCACCTGATCGAAAGTGGCCGCGTGGCAGTGCGGATCGTGACCCCGCACGGGCAGCGCGCCACGCTCGCGGTGATCGGTCCCGGTGAGGCGTTCGGTGAGCTCGCGCTGCTCGGTCCGGATGCCCGACGGACCGCGTCGATCGTCACGCTCGAACCGACGGTCACACACTCGATCCAGGCGGTCGACTTCCGGCGGCTGCGCTCGGAGCGGCCCGAGGTCGCCGAGGTGCTGATCGCGCTGCTCACCGCTCAGATCCGCCGGTTGAGCGCGCAGCTGCTCGATGCGCTCTACACGCCCGCGGACTCGCGGGTGCGCAAGCGGCTGCTCGAGCTGGCGGATACGTACGGCTCCATCGACGGCGATGTGCTGGTTCCCTTGCGCCAGGAGGACCTTGCCGAGCTTGCCGGGACCTCACGGGCGACGGTCAACCGAGTGCTCCGGGAGGAGGCCGAACGCGGCACTGTCCGCCTCGAGCGAGGCCGCATCCGGGTGCTCGACCGAGTGCGGATCTCGGAACGGGTCTGGTGAGCGGGAAGCTGGCAAGCTCTCGTAGATGACCGCGACCGATCCCTTCCTCCGGTTCGAGCCCGCCGTCGGCCAGCCGCGGTTGGCCTACTCCGTCGGGCGCTTCCACACCGTGCTGCGCGCGGAGATGTCCCGCCGGCTCGCCCCTGAGGGATTGTCGGTCCCGGAGTTCACCGCGCTGTCGGTGCTGAGCGCGCGTGGCGGCCTGTCCAACGCGGAGCTCGCGCGGCGCTCGTTCGTCACCCCGCAGGCGATGAACCAGGTGCTTGCGTCGCTGGAGGAGAAGGACCTCGTCACCCGGCCCGCGCCCGGCGAGCAGACGCGTGGCCATCACCGCGCCCGCGGCGCAAAGCTCACCGCGAAGGGCCGGCGGTGGGTGGCGCGCGCGCAGGCGATCGTTGACGCGATCGAGGATCAGGCGTTCGCCACGCTGAGCGAGGATGAGCGACGTGCACTCACCCAAGTGCTCGGCGCGGCGGCGCAGCGGCTGGCCGTGGGCGCGGGGCCGGGCGGTCGCCCGGAAGCCTGACCCGTCGGCACCGTTATGTCAGGTAGCTTGACATAGAGCAGCCCGTCGAATAGCGTCGAGCGCAACCGAGAGGAGACCGCGATGTCCGAGACCACCAGCCAGGGCCTGCGTACGACGCTGGCCGAACTTCCGACGCACGTGGGAGCGCGTCTGGGTTACACGCCGTGGCGTGAGATGACTCAAGCCGAGGTCGACCGCTTCGCCGATCTCACCGGCGATCACCAGTTCATCCACGTCGATCCCGAGCGTGCCGCGCGAACCCCGTTCGGCGGCACGATCGCTCATGGCTTCTTCGGGCTCTCGCTGGTCGCGGTCGCCGCCCAGCAGGTCGAGGTGACCGACGCCGCGACGTCGGTCAACTACGGCCTGGACAAGGTCCGCTTCCCGGCGCCGCTCCCGGTCGGTGCCCAGTGGCGCGCGGGTGCCGAACTGGTCGAGGTGACCGAGATCAAGGGCGGCGTGCAGGCCAAGGTGCACGCCACGGTCGAGGTTAAGGGCGCCGACCGACCGTCGGTCGCCGCCGACTGCATCGTGCGGTTCTACGCATGAGCTCGGTGTCGCTGGACGGCAAGGTCGCGGTCGTCACCGGCGCCGGGCGCGGCCTCGGGCGGGCCTACGCGCAGGCGCTCGCCGCCGCTGGCGCGGCCGTCGTGGTCAACGACCTCGATGGCGACGCGGTCGCCGAGAGCGTCGCGGTGATCGACGAGACCGGCGCCAAGGCGGTCGGCGTGACCGCAGCGGTCGGTCCTGCCGAGACCGCCGAGCGACTGGTAGAGGTCGCAGTCCAGTCCTTCGGCCGCCTCGACATCATGGTCACCAACGCCGGGATCCTCCGCGACAAGGTCCTCTGGAAGATGACCGATGAGGACTTCGACCTGGTGATCGAGACCCACCTGCGTGGCACGTTCACCTGCGCCCGCGCTGCGGCCATCCAGATGCGCGAACAGGGGGAAGGCGGCCGCATCATCGTGATCGGCTCACCCGCGGGCCAGTACGGCAACTTCGGCCAGACCAACTACGCCGCGGCCAAGGCCGGCATCGTCGCCTTCGCCCGCACCTGGTCGATGGAGCTCGCTCGCGCCAACGTCACCGTCAACGCGGTCGTGCCGACGGCGTGGACGCAGATGACGGCCACGATCCCGATCTACGCGCCGCTCGTGGAGCGCGTTGAGCGTGGGGAGGACCTCCCGGCCGAGGTCCGGCGCGAGCACGCCATCGGGATGCCCGAGGACTGTGCCGGGCTGGTCGTCTTCCTCGCCTCCGAGCGCGCCGCCGGCGTGACCGGCCAGGCGATCGGAGTCGGCGGTGACCGCCTGTCGCTCTATTCCCATCCGTCTGAGCTCCAGTTCGCGCTGCGCGACCGCGGCTGGTCGGCGGACCAGATCGCCGACGAATGGGACGCCACGATGGCTCCCTCCGCCCAGCCGTCAGGGCTCCACCTGCCCGAGCTCGACCTCACCGGCGGCGGGCGATGAGCATCGACGTCGAGAAGGTCGCCGCGATCGACGTCCACGTCCACGCCGAGCGCAACCAGGACGAGGCGCAGGATCCGGTCACCACCGAGATGCTCGACGCCGCGGCGAAGTACTTCGGCGGCCACCCGCCGCAGCCGACCGCGCAGGAGGTCGCCGACTACTACCGCGAGCTGGGCATGGCGGCAGTCATCTTCAACGTCGACGACGAGGCGGGCATGGGCCGCAAGCGCCTGGGCAACGACGAGGTGCTCGCCGCCGCCCGCGCCAACCCCGACGTGCTGATCCCGTTCGGCTCGGTCGATCCCCATCGCGGCAAGCTCGCCGTCCGCCAGGCGCGCGAGCTGATCGAGCAGGGCGTGCGCGGCTTCAAGTTCCACCCCAACACGCAGCGGTTCTGGCCCAACGACACGGAGTTCTTCCCGCTCTACCGGGTGATCGCGGAGGCCGGGCTGATCGCGCTGTTCCACTCCGGCACGACCGGGATCGGCGCCGGCATGCCGGGCGGCGGCGGCGTGCGGCTGAAGTACTCCAACCCGATGGCGGTCGACGACGTCGCCGCCGAGTTCCCCGACCTCGACATCATCCTCGCCCACCCGTCGTTCCCGTGGCAGGAGGAGGCGCTCGCGGTCGCCGTCCACAAGCCGAACGTCTACATCGACCTCTCCGGCTGGTCGCCCAAGTACTTCCCGGAGATCCTCGTTCAGTACATCAACACCCGGCTGCGCGGCAAGATGCTGTTCGGCTCCGACTACCCGCTGATCACCCCCGAGCGCTGGCTTGCCGACTTCGAGAAGCTGCCGATTCGCGACGACGTCCGACCCGAGGTGATCAAGGGCAACGCGGCCAAGCTGCTGAAGCTGTGACGCTCGCTGATCTGCGCTGGCCGCTGGAGCGCGCCGCGCGGGTACACGGCGAGTCGGTCGCGGTCACCTCCGCCGGGCGCTCGCTCACCTACGCCGAGCTCGCGCAGCGGGTCGCCGGGCTCGGCGCAGCGCTGGCCGGCCTCGGCGTGGAGCCCGGGGATCGCGTCGCATTTCTCGGCGTCAACTCGCTCGCGCACCTGGAGTGCTGGCTGGGGGTGCCGGCTGCCGGGCGGGTGCTCGTCGACCTCAACACTCGCCTGGCGGTGGAAGAGCTCGCGTTCATGGTCGATGACTGCGCGCCGCGGGTGCTCGTCCACGACCCGGCGAACGCGGATCTCGCCGCCGCCTTGCGGGATCGCTGTGGGTCCCTGGAGATGCTCGTCGCCGACGGGGCGGGCGAGGGCCTGACCTACGAGCGGTGGCTCGCCGATGCCGTGGACGGCGGCGCCCGGGGGCCACAGCCGGCTCCCATCGGCGCCGACACGCTCGCCGCGATCTCCTACACGGGCGGCACGACCGGCTCGCCCAAGGGCGTGATGCTGAGCCACGGCAACCTCGCCGCCAACGCCCTGCACAACCTGATCATCACCGGCCACCGCGCCGACGATGTGTTCCTGCACGTCAACCCGATGTTCCACGTCGCCGGGATCGCCAACGTCGTCGCCGCGACCTGGGTGGGCGCGCGCCAGGTCGTGCTGCCGCGCTTCGATCCCGCGGCGGTCACCGAGACGATCGAGCGCGAGCGGGTGACGCTCGCGACGTTCGTGCCGACGATGCTCGCGATGTGGCTCGTGTATCTCGACGCCCATCCCGACGCGGACGTGTTCAGCCTGCGCAACCTCCACTACGCGGCCTCGCCGATCTCCCCCGAGCTCCAGCGGCGCGTGTGCGAGAGCCTCGCCGGCTGTGAGATCGCGCAGATGTACGGGATGACCGAGGCGGCGCCGACCGTCACCCATCTCTCTCCGGAGGTCCACCGGCGTGGCGTGGCCGGCGAACAGCCGTATGCCTCGCGGCTGGGCTCGATGGGCGCGCCGGTCCCGGGCGTGCGCGCCGAGGTCCGGGACCCGGAGGGCCGGCCGCTCGCCCCGGGGGAGATCGGCGAGGTCTGGGTGAGCGGTCCCAACGTGATGCTCGGCTACTGGAACCGGCCCGAGGCCACCGCGGCAGCGCTCACCGCCGACGGCTGGTATCGCACCGGCGATGCGGCGTATGCCGACGCGGGTGGCTACCTGTTCATGGTCGACCGCCTCAAGGACATGATCATCAGCGGCGGCGAGAACGTGTACTCGATCGAGGTCGAGAACGCGCTCGCGTCGCTCGATGGCGTGGCCGAGGCGGCGGTCTTCGGCGTCCCTGACCCGCAGTGGGGCGAGCGGGTCCACGCGGTCGTGGTGCTCTCCGATGCCTCGGCAGTCGACGAGGACGCATTGCGCGCCCATTGCCGCGGCCGGATCGCCGGCTTCAAGGTGCCACGGTCATTCGAGCTGCGCACCGAGCCGCTGCCGAGGTCCGGCGCCGGCAAGGTGCTGAAGAACCCGCTGCGCGAGCCGCACTGGCGCCACTCCGCCCGCCGCGTCAGCTGACCGTGCGGGCATCAAACGACGGCGATTCCGGCGTTTGATGCCCAGCTCGGCATCTCAGCGACGTCACGCGTCGCTTTGATGCCCGGCGTCCGCCGGCTCGGCGGTCGCGCGCTCGGCAGGCGCCGGCTCGGTGGTCGCGGGTTCGGCAGCCGCCGGCTCACCGAGCCCGGTCACCCCACCCGCACCGATCTCCAGCGACGGGGCCAGCGGCAGCTGGCCCGGGTCGACCTCCTCGGCGGCGCCGTTCGTCGAGCCGGCCCCGGCCGCCGCCTCCACAGCCCCACCGGACGCCGACCGGTTCATGATCTCCATCATCGGCTTGATCAGGTCGATCGGCATCGGGAATACGACCGTGGAATTCTGGGTGGCGCCGATCTCCCGCAGCGTCTGCAGGTAGCGCAGCTGCAGCGTCACCGGGTTCTGGCTGATCACGTCGGCGGCCTGCCCGAGCTTCGCCGCCGCCTGGAACTCGCCCTCGGCGTTGATGATCTTCGCGCGGCGCTCCCGCTCGGCCTCGGCCTGGCGGGCGATCGCGTGCTGCATCCGCTCGGGGATCTCGACGTCCTTGATCTCGACGCTCGTCACCTTGATGCCCCACGGCTCGGTCTGTGAGTCGATCACCGTCTGCAGCGCGCCATTGAGGTGCTCGCGGTCGGACAGCAGGGTGTCGAGGTCGGCGACGCCGAGCACCGAGCGCAGCGAGGTCTGGGCGATCTGGAGCGTCGCCGCCTTGAAGTTCTCCACCTCCGTGATCGCCTTGGCCGGGTCGATCACCCGGTAGTAGGTGACGGCGGTCACCCGCGCTGGGACGTTGTCGCGGGTGATGATCTCCTGCGGCGGCACGGTGAGCGTCACGATGCGCAGAGAGACGCGGACCATCTTGTCCAGCGATGGGATCAGCAGCTGCAAACCCGGCCCGCGCTGCTCCATCAGCCGGCCGAGACGGAACACGACGCCGCGCTCGTACTCACGCAGCACCTTGACGGAGTTCAGCACCGCGGCCGCGCTCGCCAGGACGAGCGCGACGACGACGATGAGGATGACGGTGAGCATCATGGCCTCCCGGTAGGAATCCTGTGCACTACATCAGCTCCCAGTCCTCGGCGGGCCGGACCGACACGGTGAGCCCTGAGAGATGCTCGACGACGACGTGGTCACCGGTGCTGAGCTCCGGCCCGCCCGACCCGTTCGATCGCGCGGCGTCCTCGTCGGCGTCGAGCGCGTCGAGCGCGGCGAGCGGATCCTCGGGCGCCGGGGAGCGACGGGCATGCCACACGGCGCCCGCCAGCAAGACGCTGCCGTCCTCGCTCTCCGGCGACCAGGTGCGAACCACGCCGATCTGGCCGATCAGCCCCTCGGCGCCGCCGCGCACCCGCCGGTGCCGCACGGCCCCGGTCCGATTGATCGTGAACGCGACACCGCCTGCGCCGCCCGCGGCGAGCGCCGCGGCGGCTGCGATCCCGATCGCGACGCCGGCCCCGGCGCCGGTGAGCGCGAAGGCGATCCCGACCGCCATCACCGCCACCCCGAGCCCGCCCGCGATTCCGTGCGTCGGCCGGTGCGCCTCGCTGATCGCGACCAGGAGACCGATGACGAGCAGGACGACGCCGGCGACGGCCATATTCGAAATCGTACGCCTGCCGGACCTCGGCAATCCCACCAGAGGGTCACAAACGCCAATCGGGCCGGTGGTATTTATGTCTGGTGGCCGCTGGCGCTGTCGCAGCGCGCGGACCATGTTTGCGTTTCGCCATCCACGCGCAGACAATCGGCAGAGAGTTTCGTGAGACCGAAAGAGCCCACAGAGGTAGGCAGATGACCAACGAAGAGATCCATCAGCTGGCGCAGCGCATTCGCATCGACTCGATCCGCGCGGCTGCCGCGGCGAACTCGGGTCACCCGACGTCGTCGATGTCGGCCGCCGACCTGATGGCGGTGCTCATGGCCCGTCACCTGCATTACGACTACGACGAGCCGAAGAACCCCAACAACGATCACCTGATCTTCTCCAAGGGCCACGCCTCGCCGCTGATCTACGCGATGTACGCCGCCGCGGGAGCGATCACCGACGAGGAGCTGCTCACCTTCCGCCAGTTCGGCTCGCGGCTGGAGGGCCACCCGACGCCGCTGATCCCGTGGACCGACGTCGCCACCGGATCGCTCGGCCAGGGCATGCCGATCGCCGCGGGCATCGCGCTCGCCGCCCGGGACCTCGACCACCTGGACTACCGCGTGTGGACGCTCTGCGGCGACTCCGAGATGGCCGAGGGCTCGATCTGGGAGGCAGTCGATCACGCCGGCACCGAGGGCCTGTCCAACCTGACCGTGATCGTCGACGTCAACCGGCTCGGCCAGCGCGGCGAGACGATGCACGGCTGGAATCTCGCGTCCTACTCCGGACGCGCCGAGGCCTCGGGCTGGAAGGCGATCGAGATCGACGGCCACGACATCGAGGCGATCGACGCCGCGTACGCCGAGGCCGTCGCCACAACCGACCGGCCGACGATGATCGTCGCCCGCACGATCAAGGGCCAGGGCGCGAGCGAGACGGCGAACGTCGAGGGCAAGCACGGCCAGCCGCTCAAGGATCCCGAGAAGGCGATCGAGGAGCTCGGCAACATCGGGCCGGTCCACGTCGACGTTGCCAAGCCCGAGTCGACCCAGAAGCCCCACGTGTTCGACTCCAACCCATCGGCTCCGCTGCCCGCGTACGAGATCGGCGGCGATCCGGTCCCGACCCGCAAGGCGTTCGGCGAGGGCCTCGCGGCGGTCATGCAGCGCCGCGGCGACGTCGTCGCGCTCGACGGCGAGGTCGGAAACTCCACCCACCTGGAGGACGTCATCGCCCACAGCGGCGATCGCTACTTCGAGGTCTACATCGCCGAGCAGATGTTGATGTCGGCGGCCGTCGGCTTCCAGGTCCGCGGCTACACGCCGTTCGCGGCGACCTTCGCGGCGTTCCTGTCGCGTTGCTACGACTTCGTGCGGATGGCCGTCATCTCCCAGGCGAAGCTGTGCATCAACGGCTCGCACGCCGGCGTCTCGATCGGCGAGGACGGCCCGTCGCAGATGGCGCTCGAGGATCTGGCGGAGTTCCGCGCGCTCGGCAACTCGGTCGTGCTGTACCCCTCGGATCCCAACCAGACCGCCAAGCTGGTCGAGCTGATGGCCGACCACGACGGCATCTCCTATCTGCGCTCGACCCGCTCGGGTTACGCGACGCTGTACTCGCCCGACGAGACCTTCGAGATCGGGGGCTCCAAGGTGCTGCGCGAGTCCGACGAGGACCAGGTGACTCTGATCGGCGCCGGCGTGACCGTCCACGAGGCGCTGAAGGCCGCCGACCGGCTCAAGGCGGACGGGGTCAATGCGCGAGTGGTCGACGTCTACTCGGTCAAGCCGATCGACACCGACACGCTCGCCGCGGCCAGCGCGGCCACCGGCGGCCGTTTCGTCGTCGCCGAGGACCACTGGCCGGAGGGCGGCATCGGCGAGGCCGTGATCAGCGCATTCGCCGACACCGACGAGCGCCCGCGCGTGGTCAAGCTCGCCGTCACCCACGTTCCGGGCTCGGGCAAGGGTGCCGAACTGCTGCACGACTGCGGCATCGACTCCGACGCGATCGTCGCGGCGGCCAAGCGGCTCGTCGAGCTCGGCCCGCAGGTCGGCGCGACCGCCGGCGCGCGCTGAGCACCGGCGACACCCATTGAGCGGCAGCCGGGCGGCCTCGCCGCCCGGCTACCTGTCCAACATTCCGCATAACGCTGGACCGCGCGGGCGGTCGGTTCGATACAGCCTGTCATGAGCGCGCTCGCCGACAGCCGTGCCCGCACCGGTGCCCGTCCCCCTGCGTATGGACCGTTGCTGCTCGCCACACTGTCGGCGCAGGTCCTCACCGGCGTCGCCCTGTGGGTCGTCCAGTTCCCGTTCGCGCTGCTCGGCATCGCGCCCAGCTCGGTCGCGGACAGCCTCTGGTTGCCCTGGCGCGTCGACGGCGCATGGTCCGCGCTCGCGACCGCCGCGTACGTGCTGATCGTGTGCGTGCTCGGGGGCGCGATGGTCGCCAGCCGGGTCGAGTACCGGCAGATCGCCCGGCCGGCCGCGGCGTGGGCCTGGCTGGCGTTCGGTGCCGCCGGGTACGCGGCGATCGCGCTCGGCCACAGCGGCGGCGTTCGGCTCATCCTGGCGGTCGTACTCGCACCGCTGACGCTGCGCCTGTTCGCCTACCGCGTCGACGGAACCTGCCGCCCGTGGCCCTCCCGGCTCTCACTCGGCCGGCGCGGCCTCGCCCCGGCGCTCGCCGGTGCCGTGGTGCTGGCGCTGAGCTATTCCGCGACCCATGCATTCGCGCAGAACGGGAGCGCGGGTTCGACCGCGTCCACGGCGGGGTCCGGGCACGCGGTGGTGCTCGCCGTCGGCCTGCAGGGCATCGCCGTCCCCTCCCAGATCACCAGCGTGCGCCTCGACGGGCACGGCACGGCGTCACTGCACGTGCTGCGCGTTGCGCTCGGCGCGGAGAGCGGTGGAGCGGGGGAGACCTCGGCTGCCGAGGGTCCCGTGGCGCGCTCGCTTCCGGTGCGACTGCAGGCGCAGTCGGGCGGCTGGCTTGCGGTCCGGTTCACGGTACGGTCCTGCCCGGTACACAGCCCGCGGATCGACGCGATCACGCTGCACTACCGCGTGCTCGGGATTGCGACGCTCGAGCGCATCCCGCTGTGGCGCGAGCTCCAGCTCGATTGCCGGGCCGCCGCCGGCGTCACCGACTGACGACGGCCTTGCCGATCATCCGCCCGCTGAGCACGAGCTCGTGGGCGCGGCGCAGCGAGGCGGCGTTCAGCCCCTGGATCGTCTCCGTTGCGGTCGAGCGCACGGCACCCGCATCCACGAGCTCGGCCATCCGGCGCAGGATCTCCTGCTGCTCGGCCATGTCCGCGGTCTCGAACGTCGAGCGCGTGAACATGTACTCCCAGTGCCAGGCGATCGCCTTGCGCTTGAACGCGCCGAGCGCGACCTGCTCCGGGTCGTCGATCGCCACGATGTGCCCGAACGGGCGCAGCAACTCGGCGTACGCCTGCTCGTTCCCCTGCGAGTGGGGGGAGAAGATGTAATCGACGCCGTCGGGCGCCGCCGCGCGGGTCTGTGCCACGAGGTCGTGACGGTCGACGACCGCGTGGGCGCCCAGCTCGCTTGCCCATCGCTCGGACTCCGGTCGCGACGCGGCCGCGATCACCCGCAGCCGCGGCGTCAGCGCCCGTGCGAGCTGGATGAGCACCGACCCGACCCCGCCGGCTGCGCCGAGCACGAGCAGAGCGCCGCTTGACTCCGGGCCCAGGCGCAGGCGGTCAAACAGCGACTCCCAGGCGGTGATCGCGCAGAGCGGCAGGGCGGCGGCCTCCGCGTCGGACAACGACGCCGGCGCCGGCCCGACGATCCGCTCGTCGACCGCCTGCAGCTCCGCGTTGGAGCCCGGGCGCGTCACATCGCCCGCGTACCACACGCGTTCACCGACAGACAACGCGCACACATCCGGGCCGATCGCCTCGATCGTCCCGACTCCGTCGAAGCCGAGGATCTTCGCCGGCTCGCCGGCCTGCATCCGGCCGCGGACCTTGGTGTCGACCGGGTTGACCGACACCGCCTGCACGCGCACGAGTACGTCCCGCGGGCGCAACTGCGGCGCGGGCGCCTCGCCGTCGCGCAGCGCAGCCGGGTCCTCGAGCGCAACGCCGCCCGAGGCGAGCACCGCATGCATCGTCTCGCTCATACCGGCCGCGATTCTGCCAGCGGCCGAGCCGAGGCGATCGTCAGTCGGCGGGCGTGTGCTGCCAGCACCCGTTCGGTGCGCTCCGGCGTCGCTGTCGACGGCCCCCACGCAGCGAGCGCGCGTCGTGCCGGCGCCTCGACGTCCAGGGTGGCGCCGAGCCGCTGCAGGGCCAGCACCCCGAGCCCGACATGCCAGCGCTCGTCGCCCTGCACCCGCGCCACCCCGTCGGCGACTCCATCCAGCCCGTGGTCGCGGGCCAGCTCGAGCAGCGCCTCCTGGCCGACCGCGAACGCGATCCCCTCGAGCACCACGTGGTAGAGCCCGACCGCCGCGGCGAGCTGCGCGGGGTCCGCCCGCGCGGCCAGCTCGTGCGCCACGGCGGGCAGCTCTGACTCGAACAGCTCCCGGATCGCTGCGGGTGCGGCCGCCCGGGCCGCTGCCCGGTCGAGGTCGAACAGCTCGCCGGCGAGCCGGTCGAACCAGCGCGCGTGGCGGCGCTCGTCCTTCGCCTGAGCGGCGAAGCACTCGCGCGCGCATGGATGCGGGTCGAGCTCGCCGGCGGCCGCGACGAACGGCTCGAGCTCCTCGGCGACGGCGTGCTCGGCGACGACAAAGCCGGCGGTCAGCGTCTGTGCGGCGGCGCGCACCGGCGCGGGCAGCGAGTCGAGCGCCGCGCGGTCGCGCTGCAGCGAAATCGACTCGGCATCCCACTGCAAGCGCTGCGCCGCGCTCAGCAGATGGTCATAGCCGGCCAGCATCTCCCCGAGCCTATGACCCCGGCCGCCCCGGCCGCCCCGGCCGCCCCGGCCGCGCCGCCCGCCCGGGCCGCGCCGCCCGCCCGCCCGGGGCCGCCCGGGCACCACCGCTAGATTCGCCGCCCGTGCAGGACCTGCCCGCCGCCGCCGAGCGCGGCCATCTCGACGTCGACGGCTGCCCGATCGCCTGGGCGCGCTGGACCGCGCCGCAGCCACGCAGCCCGACCCCGCCGATCGTGCTCGTCCACGGCGCGGGCGCTCACCTCGGCTGGTGGGAGGCGGTGATCAGACCCCTGAGAGAAGCCGGCCACACGGTCGTCGCGCTCGAACTGAGCGGCCACGGCGCCAGTGGCCATCGCGACACCTATACCGCGCAGACCTGGGCGCACGAGGTGATCGCCACAATCCGCGACGTGGCGGGCGGCCCGTCGCTGCTCGTCGGCCACAGCCTCGGCGGCCGGGTCTCGATCTGCGCCGCCGCCGCCGACCCCGGCCTCGTACCGGCGCTCGTCCTCGTCGACGCACCGGTGCGCCGCCCCGGCGGTCCAGACCCACGCCCGCGCGTGCTGCCCTCACGCCCGCTGCCCCGCCGCATCCACGCGACCCTCGACGAAGCGGTCGCGACCTTCCGCCTGCGCCCCCGCGAGCCGGTCGCCGACACCGCTCTCCTGCGCCGCATCGCTGCCGCGGCCTTCTCCCAACAGGACGGAGGGTGGTCGCTGCGGGCCGATCTGTCGGTGTTCGGCCGGATCCCCGACGAGGTTCTCGCCGACGCGCTCGCACACTACGGCGGGCCGATCACGCTCATCTACGGCACCCACAGCAAGGTCGTCGACCGGGCCGGTCGCGAGTTCCTCGCCGACGCCCACGCCGGCCCGACCGAGCTCGTCGCCATCGAAGGCCACCATCATCTGACGCTCGACCAGGGCGCCGAGGTCGCCTCACTGATCGCCCAGCGCTCCGCGTCCACTGTCGAAATACAGCCCTAACTCCAAAGCGGACTGCTTGGTCCGGATTCCGTATACTTCACGTCGATGTCCGATTCGAGCGCAAGCCCGGCCGCAAACCCCGCTGACGAGGGCCTCGATCGCGAGACGCTGATCGTGGCGGGCGTCGTGATGCTCGGCGCGATCATGTCGATCCTCGACACGACCGTCGTCAACGTCGCGGTCGACCACCTCGCGGTCACGTTCAACTCGTCGCTGACCACGATCCAGTGGGTGATCACCGGGTACACGCTGTCGCTGGCGGCGGTGATCCCGGCGACCGGCTGGGCCGCGGACCGCTTCGGCACCAAGCGTCTGTATCTCACCTCGCTCGTCCTGTTCACGGCCGGCTCGGTCCTCTCGGGCCTCGCCTGGAGCGCGGAGTCGCTGATCGTCTTCCGGGTGCTCCAGGGCCTCGGCGGCGGGATGATCATGCCGGCGGTGATGACGATCACCACCCGCAAGGCCGGCCCGCACCGCATGGGCAGGATCATGGGCGTGCTCGGTGTGCCGATGCTCGTGGCCCCGATCGTCGGCCCGATCCTCGGCGGCTGGCTCGTCGACGACGTCTCGTGGCGGTGGATCTTCTTCATCAACGTGCCGATCGGGATCCTCGCGTTCGTGCTCGGCCAGATCGTGCTTGACCCCGACGAGTCCCAGCCGACGCATCGCCTGGATTGGGTCGGGATGCTGCTGCTCTCACCCGGCCTCGCGCTGCTCATCTACGGGCTCGCGGAGTCCGCCAGCTATGGCTTCGGCGACGCGCGCTCGTGGGCGCCGGTGCTCGTCGGCGCGGTGCTCATCGCCGGGTTCTTCGCGCACAGCTGGCGCTCGGACGCGCCGCTGATCGACATCCGAACCTTCACCCACACGCGCGCCGGCGCGGCGGCCGGGGTGTTCCTGCTGTTCGCCATCTCCTACTTCGGTTCGTTCCTGCTGATCCCGCTCTACTACCAGTCCGTCCGCGGCGCGACCGCACTGGACGCGGGCCTGCTGCTCGTCCCGCAGGGCCTTGGCGCGATGGTCACGATGCCGATCGGCGGGAGGATCACCGACAAGCGCGGCCCGTGGTGGCTGCCGTCCGTGGGGTTGCCGCTGCTCATCATCGGCATCGTCCCGTTCGCGTTCGTCACCGCGACCACGTCCTACGTGCTGCTGTGCAGCCTGAACTTCGTGCTCGGCCTCGGCATGGGCCTGTCGATGATGCCGACGATGACGGCGGCGATGCAGTCGGTCCCGGCGAGCGCGATCGCCCGCACCTCGACCGCGATGAACATCATCCGGCAGGGGGGCGCCTCGATCGGCACCGCGATCCTCAGCGTGATCCTCGCCTCGCAGATCAACAGCCGCCTGCACCTCCACGCGCACGGAGGGCACGGCGGGTTCGCCGCGGTCGCCCATCTCTCGCCGGCCGCGCAGGCCCACATCAAGGGGCCGCTCGCATCGGCGTTCGCGCACTCGTTCGTCTATGCGGTCGGGCTGCTCGTGGTCGCGTTCATCCCGGCGGTGGCGATGGCGATCTACAGCCGCGGGCGGCCGGCGCCGGCCAGGGCCGCCGCGCCGATCATCGCCGAGTAGACGAGCCGCCCCCTTACCCGTGAGGTAATGGCGCTACCTGAGAGGTAATCGACGCGGTTACCGATGGACGGCAGGCTGTCGTCCATGAGCACATCAGCGATCCAATCCCGGGTCCCTGGATTGACGACCTCCAGGTGGCTACCCCTTCCCATCGTCCTCGCGGGGACGTTCATGGTCGTCCTCGATTTCTTCATCGTCAACGTCGGGCTGCCCTCGATCCAGGGTCGGCTCCACGCCGGCACCACCGCCGTCGAGTGGGTGGTCGCCGGCTACTCGCTCACCTCCGCGATCTTCGTGATCACCGGAGCGCGCCTCGGCGATCGGCTCGGGCACCGTCAGGTGTTCGCGATCGGCATGGCCCTGTTCACGATCGCCTCGGGCGCCTGTGGGGCGGCAGGCACCCCGACCGAGCTCGTCATCGCACGGCTCGTGCAGGGCGTCGGCGCCGCCGTGCTGACACCGGCGATCCTGTCGCTCATCTCGATCCTCTACACCGGCACCGACCGCCTGCGCGCGCTGAGCGCCTACGGCACGACGATGGGCTTCGCCGCCGCCGGTGGGCAGCTGATCGGCGGCGGTCTGATCGCGCTCGACCCGCTTGGGCTCGGCTGGCGCAGCTGTTTCCTCATCAACGTCCCGATCGGGGCGGTGGCGCTCGCGCTTACCCCCGCGCTGATCCCCGACTCCGCGCGCAGTGGCCGCGCCCCGCTCGACCTGCGCGGGACCGCGCTGGCCACGGCGACGCTGGTCGCGCTCATCCTGCCGCTCGTCGAGGGCCGCCAGAGCGGGTGGCCGCTGTGGACGTGGCTCTCGCTCGCCGCGGTGCCCGTGCTGCTCACGCTGTTCATCGTCGATCAGCGTCGGCTCGCGCGCCGGGGTGGCACCCCGCTCGTCGACTTCGGCCTGTTCGCCCACCGCTCGTTCAGCGCCGGGCTGCTCACGCAGATCTGCTTCTGGGCGGGCCAGGCGTCGTTCTTCGTGGTGCTCGCGCTCTACCTGCAAGAGGGACGCGGGATGCGGCCCCTCAGTGCGGGACTGGTGTTCACGGTGCTCGCCGGCGCCTACTCGGTGGCCGCCACGATCGCCCCCAAGCTGTCAGCGCGGCACGGCCGGCGGATCATCACCAAGGGAGCGCTCGTGCTCGCCAGCGGCCACGTGCTGCTGCTCGCCGCGGTGCTCGAGATCGGCACCCATGGCTCGCTCCTGCTGCTCGTGCCGGGTCTGATTGCCGTGGGCGTCGGGATGGGCCTCGTACTCGCCCCGCTGACGGGCACCATCCTGACCACCCTCGATCCCGCGCGCGCCGGTGCGGCGGCGGGGATGCTCTCCACGATGCAGAACGTCGGCAACGCGCTCGGCGTCGCGGTCACCGGGGTGATCTTCTTCGGTGCCCTGAACCACGGCTACGCGCATGCGTTTGAGCTCGCCGCGCTGGAGCTGGCCGTGCTGCTGGTGACGGTCGCCGCACTCACCCGGCTCCTACCAGGCCCGCCGGCGGCGGTTGCCGTGGCCGAGCCCGAACGGGTTCAGTAGGTTGACCGCGATGTCCGTTGCGAGCGTCCCCTCACCGATCGGCGAGCTGCTGCGCGGCTGGCGCCGGCGGCGCAACCTCAGCCAGCTCGAGCTCGCCGGTGAGGCGGACGTCTCGGCGCGGCACCTGAGCTTCCTCGAGACCGGCCGCGCGCGGCCGAGCCGGGAGATGGTGATCCGGCTCTCGGAGGAGCTCGAGGTGCCGCTGCGGGAGCGCAACGAGATGCTGCTCGCTGCCGGCTACGCGCCGGCGTACAAGGAGCGAAACCTCGACGCGACCGAGATGGCGGTGGTGCGCGATGCGATCGACCGGTTCCTGCGCGCCCACGAGCCCTACCCGGCGGTCGTCGTCGACCGTCACCACAACCTGATCAGCGCCAACGACGCGCTCGATCTGCTGCTCGTGGGGGTCAGTCCGGACCTGCTCGCGCCGCCCGCCAACGGGATGCGCGTGGCGCTGCATCCCGACGGCATGGCTCCCCGCACGCTCAACCTCGCCGAGTGGAGCGCGCATCTGTTGCACCGCGTCCGGCGTGAGGCGCAGATCACCGGAGACCCCGAGCTGCAGTCGCTCTATGACGAGCTGGCGAGCTATCCGGGCGTCGCGCCGGCGCCACCGCATACCGAGGTACAGGCGGCGGACATCCTGCTGCCGCTGCGGGTGCTCGACACCGACGGCAAGGGCGAGCTGGCGTTCATCAGCACGCTCTCGACGTTCCTCACCGCCTCGGACGTCACCCTCTCGGAGCTGGCGATCGAGGCGTTCTATCCCGCCAACGCCCGCACCGCGATGCGGCTGATGCGCGAGGTCTCGGCGGCCGAGCCGGCGGACTGAGGCTCAGGCCGGATCGCGAAACATGTCCGCGACCGTCGCCCGGACGAGCCGGACCTTCTCGTCGTGCGGGATGTCGCCGACGAGGCCCTCGGGCAGCAGCCCGGTCATCACCGCGCCGACCGAGCAGGCCATCCGCACCCGAGTCGCCGGCGGCAGCTGAGAGTCGGAGAGCAGCCGCCGGATCTGCCCTTCGATGTCGTCGTTGGCCGCATGGTGGCGCTCGGAGTGCTGCAACGCCTCGAGCGCGTTCTGGTTGCGCTGGTGCATCAGCACGAGCTGGCGGTTGTCGTCGACGGCGGTGATGAACTCGTCGAGCAGCCGCGGCCACTGCTGAGCGCGCGCCTCACCGTCGGGGAGGGCCTCGAGTGCAGTGAGCAGCTGCTCGCCCAGTGCGTGCAGTCGCAGATGCAGCTCGAGCAGGATGTCCGCCTTGCTCTTGAAGTGGTAGTAGAGCGCCGCCTTGGTGAAGCCGAGCCGCTCGGCGATGTCCCGGATCGAGGTCTTGTCGTAACCCTGCTCGGTGAACAGCTCGAGCGCGATGTCGAGGATCCGCTCGCGGGTGGAAACCGTCTCGTCCTCCGGGCGCGGGGTGGGGGCGGTGGGGGAGGTTGCGGCCATCGTGGTGAAGTGTACCGGCCAGCTCCTACTTGACGACCGGTAAGTCATGCTGTTAGATTCTCGCTTACTTGACGATCGGTAAGGAGACTGCATGACCGCGATGATGATCGAAGCTGAGGCACTGCGTAAGCGCTTCGGCACCACCCAGGCGCTGGACGGCCTCTCCCTCGCCGTGCCGGCCGGGACCGTGCTCGGCGTGCTCGGGCCAAACGGGGCCGGGAAGACGACCGCCGTCCGGATCCTCACCACGCTTGCGCGTCCCGACTCCGGCTCGGCGCGCGTCGCGGGTCTCGATGTCGTCACCGAGGCGACCGAGGTCAAGCGCAACATCGGCGTGACCGCGCAGTCCGCGACGGTCGACGAGGTCCTCACCGGACGCCAGAACCTGGTGATGATCGGGCGGCTGAGCGGGCTGCGCCGCCGCGATGCCCGCGCCCGCGCGGTCGAGCTGCTGCAACGATTCGACCTGACCGACGCCGCCGACCGGGCGGCACGCACCTACAGCGGCGGAATGCGCCGCCGCCTCGATCTCGCCGCCGGTCTCGTGATGCGCCCGGCCCTCCTGTTCCTCGACGAGCCCACCACAGGCCTTGACCCCACCAGCCGGGTGCGGATGTGGAACGTGATCCGCGGGCTGATCGCGGACGGCGCAACGCTGCTCCTCACCACGCAGTACCTCGACGAGGCAGACGAGCTCGCCGACCGGATCGTCGTCGTCGATCACGGCCGCGCGATCGCCGAGGGCACTGCGGCCGAGCTCAAGCGCGAGACCGGCGGTGCCCGTATGGAGGTGCTGCTCACCGCGCCACACCCGGACGCCGGTGACGCGCTGGCGCGGCTCGTCGACGGCGAGATCACGTTCGGCGAGGACGGCCGGCACCTGCGAGCGCCGGTCCGCGCGGCGGCCGGTCTCACCACCCGGATCGTGCGCGCACTTGACGAGGCGGGCATCGAGGTCGACGACGTCGAGATCCGCCAGCCGTCGCTCGACGACGTCTTCTTCTCGCTCACCGGCCACCCACCGAGGAGGCCTCCGGCTCCACCCCCGACCCTGAACTCGAGGTGACCCTGGCATGACCGCCACCACGCTCCCCCTCAACTCCGCGCCGCCGCGCGGCGCCCGGCTCGCCGGCCGCGTCCGTGACGTCGCGGTGCTGACGATGCGCAACTTCACCCACATCCGCCGGGAGCCGCTGCGCCTGTCGGACGTGACGATCCAGCCGATCCTGTTCACGCTTCTGTTCGTGTACGTGTTCGGCGCCGGCGTCACGCTGCCGGGCGGCGGCAGCTACACGAACTACGCGATCGCGGGGTTGCTCGCGCTCAACCTCACGACCTCGTCGATCGGGACCGCCGTCGGTCTCACCACCGATCTGAGCTCCGGCGTCATCGACCGGTTCCGCTCGCTGGCGATGTGGCCGGCGGCGGTTCTCGTCGGGCGCTCGCTCGCCGACCTGCTCACCGCGGTGCTGTGCACGGCGATCGTCGCGATCGTGGGCCTGATCGTCGGCTGGAGCCCGAGCGGTCCGGCGCTCGACGTCGCGGCCGGGTTCGGCCTGTTCCTGCTGTTCGGCTACGCCCTGTCGTGGGTGTGCGCGTGCCTCGGCATCGTCACCGGCGACAGCGAGTCGGCGCAGAACATCGGGCTGATCATCCTGTTCCCGCTGTCGTTCGTCTCCAACGCGCTCGTCGCGACCCAGCACATGCCGGCCGTGCTGCGCACGATCGCCGACTGGAACCCGGTGAGCGCGGTCACCGCGGCCGCCCGACAGCTGTTCCACAACCCGAACCCGTCGGCCGCGATCCACGCCTGGCCGATGCAGCACCCGGTCCTCGCAGCGCTGCTCTGGTCGGCGCTGTTGCTCGGGATCTTCGCGCCGCTCGCCGCCTGGCTCTACAAGCGGCGCACCACTGAGTAGCCGCGGTCGGGGACGGGCTATCGAGAAAAGTGCACTGGCAGGGCACAGAGTCAGACCGCCGGCGCGCGCGGGCCTCAGATCGCCGCCCCTCTGGGAACTTCGAGACGCGTCACGGCACTCGAGGTTCCCAGAGTGCTCCAGAGCGACCCAGGGACTTGCGTGATGTGCAATACTGAACCCGATGGTTCAGTATCCCGCCAACGACATCGACCGCGCGTTCGTCGCGCTCGCCGACGCGACCCGGCGTGATGTGCTCGAACGCCTCAGCACCGGGAGCGCGACGATCAGCGAGCTCGCGGCGCCGTACGACATGTCGCTGACCGGGATGAAGAAGCACGTCCAGCTGCTCGAGGACGCAAGCCTCGTCACCACCGAGAAGGTTGGCCGGGCACGCGTCTGTCACCTGGTGCCCTACGCCTTCGAGGGCATCAGCGTCTGGATGGCGCGGCTCGACCGCTTCGCGCAGGTCGTCGAACGAACGAAAGGAAACCAGTGAGCAACGGCATCAGTACCCCTAGTGAGACCGAGATCGTGATCGAGCGGGTCTTCGATGCGGATCGCGCCCACGTCTTCTCGGTCTGGACCGATCCAGAGCTGATCCCCGAGTGGTGGGGTTCCGGGACCGTTGTCGAGGAGATGGACGTCCGAGCGGGCGGCCGTTACCGCTTCAAGACCGAACAGGGCGTCATCGAGGGCGAGTACCGCGAGGTCGACCCCCCGGCGCGGCTCGTGCAGACGTTCATGAATCACGTCCAGATCCTCGAGTTCGAAGATCTCGGCGACCGGACGAAGTTCACTCAGACAATGCGCTTCGAGACGATGGAGCAGCGCGACATGACGATGCAATACGGCGTCGAGGAGGGCTCGAAGGCCGGCTTTGCCCGCATCGAGGCACTGCTCAAGAAGCTCACCGCGTAGGCCCGGCCACGAAAGGAGCACCACCATGACCTCCATCACATCGATCACCCTCGAGGTGCCTGACCTCGAGGCTGCGCGGTCCTTCTACGACACCGCTTTCGGACTCGGCCCGGAGCTCGGCCTGCGGGCCACCGACGCGCCGACCGGCGGCTTCCGTGCGTTCACGCTGTCGCTCGTCGTCACCCAGCCGGCCAACGTCGATGCGCTGATCGGCTCGGCGCTCGAGGCCGGCGCCTCCGAGATCAAGCCGGCCAAGAAGGGCTTCTGGGGCTACGGCGGCGTGCTGCGTGCGCCGGACGGAGCGATCTGGAAGGTCGCGACATCCTCCAAGAAGGACTCCGGCCGGGCGACCCGGGAGGTCGACGAGCTGATCCTGCTGCTCGGCGTCGCCGACGTTCGCGCGACCAAGGCGTTCTACGTCGAGCGCGGCGTCACCGTGGCCAAGAGCTTCGGGAGCAAGTACGTCCAGTTCAACACCGGCCCGGCGGTCACGCTCGCGCTCTACAGCCGCAAGGCGCTGGCCAAGGATGCCGGGGTCGACGAGCAGGGCAGCGGCTCGCCCCGGCTGGCGATCGGCGCGGACACCGGCGCATTCACCGACCCGGACGGGTTCGCCTGGGAGACCGCGACGCCGGCGATGGTCGGGTAGCCGCGCCGCCGCCGCCGAGCGCCGTGGCCACGAGCTCACGGACCTCGCCGGCGCCCGCGCCTCCGGCCACCAGCAGATGCGCGCCTCCGACGAGCATCACGGCAAGGCGGTCGACGTCGGTCCCCAGCGGGAGCCGGCCGAGACCGCGCTCGGCCGTGAGGTAGGCGGCGATCATCGTGGTGATCTGCGCCAACAGCGGGATCCCGGTGGGGGTGGCCAGCCGTAGCCGTGCCAGCAGCATGCGGCGAGAGACGGCCAGATCGGCGATCGACAGCACCTCCGGCGTGAGCGACCCGCAGAGCCCCTCGGTCAGGATGTCGGCGACGGACGCCTCACCAGCGGTCATGCGCAGCTGCGCGGAGCGCGCGTCGATCCGCTCGAGCTCGACCACCGCGAGTGCGGCGAGGAACGCGTCGAAGTCGGCGAAGTACCGGTGGAGGATCCCCTTGGCAACGCCCGCCTCAGCCGTCACCGCACGGCTCGTGAGGGCGTCCGCCCCGTCGCGCAGCAACACGCGCCGGGCGGCGTCGAACAGCTTCTCGCGTCCGTCAGCCAGCGGTACTCCGGTCGGCATCCTCGCTCCCTGGGTTTGCTGAGTGGGCGAGTGCCCATTAGAGTGGGCACATGCCCACTCTACCGGCGGGGCCCGATCCGTCCCCCAGGTCGGAGCCTCATCGTGCACGTCAGGCGGCGGAGTCGTTCGGGGCTGACCCCGCGCGCTACGACCGGACCCGGCCGCGCTATCCCCGAGCGCTGGTCGAGCGCATCATCAACGCAAGCCCGGGGCCGGAGGTGCTCGACGTCGGGATCGGGACTGGCGTGTCGGCCGAGCCGTTCCGAGAGGCGGGCTGCCGCGTGCTCGGCATCGAGGTCGACCCGCGGATGGCGGCGTTCGCCCGGTCGCGCGGGTTCGCGGTCGACGTCGCGCGCTTCGAGGACTGGGAGCCCGCGGCGCGGAGGTTCGACGCGGTCATCGCCGGGATGACCTGGCACTGGATCGATCCGTCGGCGGGCGCGGCGAAAGCGGCCGCGGTACTCCGGCGGGCAGGCCACATTGCGGTCTTCTGGAACGTTCAGCAGCCGCCGGTCAAGATGGCGGCGGCGTTTTCCGAGGTCTACGCCCGGGTTCTCCCGGACACGCCGTTCGCGGCGCCGCCCCGGCACGTCTCGGCCGCCTACGACCGGATCCTCCAGACGACCACCGCCGGGATCCGCGCGACCGAGGCGTTCACCGAGCCCGAACCATGGTGGGTCGAATGGGAGCGGCCCTACACCCGCGAACAATGGCTCGACCAGGTGCCGACGTTCGGCGGCCACAGCACATTCCCCGACGCGACACTCGCGGAACTGGTGCGCGGGCTCGGGGCGGTGATCGACGCCGCCGGCGGCGCGTTCACGATGCGGTACACGGCGGTCGCGCTCACCGCGAGCCTCGCGCGGCGGACGTGACCGGCACCCCTTGACCTTCACCCTGGGGGAGGCCGCAGACTCGCCCAGTCAACGAAAATCGACGAGGTGGTGAGCTGGTGGATCTGATGAGTATTGGGGAGTTCGCGGAACGCTCCCAGCTCTCACCCAAGGCGCTCCGGCTGTATGACGAGCTGGGGCTACTTCCGCCCTCGCGCGTCGACGAGGACTCGGGCTATCGGTACTACGCCCTGTCCCAGGTCGCCGACGCGCGGCTGATCGCCGCGCTGCGTCAGCTTCAGATCCCGCTCGCGGAGATCAAGATGATCCTCGAGCTCGAACCGGAGCGGGCGGCTGCTCGGGTCTCCGCGCACTGGGAGACGCTCGATGCCGCGCACGCTGCCCGGCGGGAACTCGCTCACTACCTCGTCGAGCGAATGCAGGGAAAGAGGCCAGCCATGTATGAAGTGAAGACCCGCGAGCTCCCGGCCCGGAGCGTGCTCACCCTCAAGCGCTCCGTCGACGGAACGGCCGGCGCGTGGTCGTTCGGAAAGGAGTTCATCGCGATTCTGCGCGATCGTGACCTGCCGAGGATCGGCGGGCCGGAGGGGGCCGCGTACGCGATCTACTGGGGCGAGGTCAACGACGACAGCGACGGTCCGATGGAGTGGTGTCGCCCGATTCCCACCGACCAGGCACAGGAGCTCGCCGCGCGCGTGCCTGAGCTCACGCTGCGCACGGAGCCGGCTCATCGCGAGGCGTTCGTGCAGCTCGGGCCTGTCATTCAGACCGAGCCCGCGCACTGGCCGGTGATCTCGGAGTCGCTCCAAGGCTGGGTCGAGGAGCACGCGGCCCAGGCGAGCGGTCTGGGCGTCCGGCTCATCTACGTTGCCGACGCGGGCACCCCGAGGGATCAGGGTCCCGACGGCGAGTTCGCGCTTCCGCTCGCCTGAGCGGGCCGGCGCGCCCGCCCCCGGCCACTCGGTCGTGGCGGGCGCGCCAGGGTCAGCCCCTCCACAAATGGCACAATTTGTGTCATGATGGTTAGGTCATGGATGACGCGGGAGCGCTGCTGGTGGCGCGTCCGGAGGGCATGGTGTGCTCACCGGGTCGTGCGATGGATGAGTCGACGGTCGATTTCGACCGGATCGACGCGCTGCTCGCCGACGTCTGGGTCGACCCCGAGGTGTTCGCGCTCTGCCCCGACTACCGGGTGATGCTCGTCGCGGTCGACGGCCTTGCGCCCGACGACGACGAGGAGCACGGCGAGACGATGCTGCAGGCCGCGGAGGCCTCCGCGCGGGGTGCGCTGCGCGATGGTCCGCCCGAGCAGCTGCCGCACCTCGCCGCGTGGCGCGGCGCCCACCGCGCGGTCGGCGCCAAGCCCAAGCGCTACCGCAACAGCGTCGAGGCGCTGCTGCGCCGCGCGGAGTCCGGCCTGCCGCGCATCAACCGCCTCACCGACATCTACAACGCGATCTCCGTGCTGCACCAGATCCCACTCGGCGGGGAGGATCTCACCCAGCTCGTCGGGCCGCTCCGGCTGGTCCGCGCGACGGGAGAGGAGCCGTTCGACACCGAGGTCGACGGCGACACCGTGATCGAGTACCCCGCGCCCGGCGAGGTCGTGCGCTGCGACGACCTCGGAGTGACCTGCCGGCGATGGAACTGGCGCCAGGGGCGGCGCACCCGTCTGCACGAGGGCAGTACCTCGGCGCTATTCATCCTCGATGCGCTTGAGCCCATCTCCAGCGAGGCGCTCCGCGCCGCCGTCGACGATCTGATCCATCAGCTTCGGCGCCTCGGCCCGTCGGTCCGCGTCGCCGAGCGGCTGATCACCGCCGAGTTGGCCGCCTGATCAGAGATCGCACTGGCCGCTGCGCGAGGCGCCCGCGCGGACGCCCGTCCGCATGAGATGATCCGCCGATGCCGCGCGCCATCGCCCCGTCCGCCGTCGTCGAGCGCATCTGGAGCCTGTATCTCTCCGAGGCCCGTGTGCTGCTCCCGGTCGCCGCCGTCCTGTTCGCCATCGAGCTCGCGATCGCGCTGCTGCTCCCGATCGGGTTGGCGCTCGTGCTCTCGGTGCTGTTCCTGGTGCTGTCGCTGCTCTACCAGGCGTTCGTCGTCGAGCTGGTCTCCCAGGCGCGCGCCGGCGTCCGGGTCGCCTCCCAAGGGGACCTGCTTCGCGCGGTCATCCCGTTGCTCGGTCCGCTGCTGGTGATCACGATCCTGTTCGCCGTCGGGGTGATCATCGGCTTCGTGCTGATCATCGTCCCGGGCCTGGTGCTGCTCACGTTCTGGTGCGTGGTCGTGCCCGTTGAGGTGATCGAACAGCGCGGCGTGCTCGGGTCGTTCGCGCGCTCGCGGGAGCTCGTACGGGGCAACGGGTGGAGCGTCTTCGGCGTGATCGTGATCGTCTACGTCGCGGTCCTGGCGGTGAGCCTGCTCGCGGGCATCGTCTCGGCCCCGCTCGGGCACGTCGGGCGCGACATCGTCCAGTGGGCGGTCAACGTCGCGATCACTCCGGTCGTCGCGCTCAGCGCCTCGGTGCTCTACTTCGAGCTGATCGACGCGGGCGCGGGCTGATCCGCGCTCCCCGGGGGCTGTCTCACCGGGCGGTCTCGGTCCACACGCCGATCAGGTTCGCTTCCGGGTCGCGGATCGTGGCGACGAGCAGGCTGCCCTCCGGCCGCGGCTCGTGCTCGATCCGCCCGCCGTGCAGCTCGACCGCCCGCAGCGTCGAGGCGACGTCGTCGACGTAGACGAACGGGAGGATCCCGGTGCCCTCGGGAGCGGCCTCTCCCGCGACGAAGTGCCCGATCACGTGACCGGTCGCGTCGGCGAACGCCGGCTCCTCCCCGTCGCGCCGCGGCGTCCACGCGAACACCGCCTCGTAGAAGTCCGCCGCGCGCGCGGGGTCGTCGCACGGGATATGCAGATAGGAGACGCCGCCCGGCCGAAAGACACTCGGGGATTCGTCAACGGACATTCACCGATTATCAGTCGTCGGCGAAGGGTGGACAAGGCGGACCGAAGCACAGCAGCGGGCCGGGGCACGAACGGTCAGCCGGGCTCGACCGCCTCCCAGGCGTCGTCGACGGGCGCGTAGCCGATCCCGTGCTCGGCCTCTCCGAGTTCGGCGATGCGGTAACGGTTGGCCGAGATTCCGTTCACCACCGTGAGCCCGCCGCGCTCGGTCTCCACCGCGGCCTGGACGAGCCGCACGCAGTCGCCGTGGCTGAGCCAGGCGGTGACATTGTCGGGAGTGCCATTCGCGCCGGCCGGAGGCCGCTCGGAGAAGAAGCCGATCCGGAGCGCGACCACCGACGTGTCCGACGTCGCCGCGATCCAGCTGCCGAGCGCCTCCACCCACGCCTTCGTCGCCCCGTAGAGGTTCGCCGGGCGTGGCGCATCCTCCGAGCGACGCTGCCGGGTGTGCGGATAGGCCATTCCGACCTGGAGGCTCGACGCGAGCACCAAGCGCCGCACCCCGCAGTCGCGAGCTGCCTCGGCAACCGCATGGGCGCCAACGACGTTCGGCGCCTGAAGCTCGGACCATTCGGAGGCCGGATCCGGGTTGGCGGCGAGATGGAGGACCGCGTCGACTCCTTCGAACGCCGCCCGGCAGCGATCGACGTCGACCACGTCCAGATGCTCGATCGCGGCTCCCGAGCGGATGTCGGTCGCACGGATGCTCCACCGCTCGCCGAGACGTGAGACGACGAGCGTGCCGATCGCGCCGGCGGCGCCTGTGACCACGACGACTCGCTTGGCTGAGGGCGCCCCCATGCACTCCTTATACCGGGCCGCGCCGTGGCTGCGCGGCCGCCTCGGGCGGGCGGCTCCCGCTCAGACGAACGGGACGCCGCCGGTCGCGCCGTCGGTCATCCGCTCGTACAGGCGCTGGCACTCCACCCCAAGCGGCCGCGGCTCCTCGACAGGTGGGACGAGCTCCCGAATCCGGTCGACAAGATCCCGGAGCGGCTCGGAGGCCATCCCGTCCCGCTGGTGGAGCACCTGTGAGGCGAGCACCGCGAGCCCGGCGAGCGCTCCGTCCACGCAGCGGGCCGCGGCCGTGGCCTTGCGCCAGGCGATGAACGCCAGCTCTGGCACGTCGTTCTGCCCGAACGAGCCGAGCGAGAGCAGCGTCGGCCCGACCGTGGCGCGTGCCTCCTCCGCCCAGCCGTTGATCGACATGTGCAGCGGTTTGACCGACCACTCATCGCCACCGACCAGCGCCGCGGTGTCGGGGTGGCCGAACAGGTGGTCGCTGAGCCGCTCGCTCAGCTGGCAGAGATCGGCATGCGCGAACGCCAGCGCATCCATCGCGGGCGCGGCCTGGGCGTTGTGGTAGCCGCCGGTTGAGTGGACCGCGCCGCCCGGGTGGCGACCCCCTGGCGGCAGGAACACCGGGTTGTCGGTGACGGCGCGCAGCGACACCTCGGCCGCTCGCTCGGCCTCCGCTTGCGCGCGGCGGGTGGCGCCGAGCACCCGCGGGAGGATGCGCAGCGAGACCGCGGCCTGATGGCTCTGCTGCCCCGTCGCGGCTTCGCCGAGCAGCGACCGCAGCGACCGCAGCGCCGCCGCCTCGTGCTCATCGCCCCAGAGCTCCTCCAGCTCCGCCGCGTAGTGCTCGCGCGGCGTCCCGGTGATCTCCGCGACGAGCGCGAACACCTGCTCGGCGACCACGAGCCGCGCCCGGCCGGCGAGGGCCGCATCGGCGATGAGCGCGGCGGCGCAGGGGGATCCGTTGATCAGCGCCATCCGCTCCTTGGCTGATAGCTCGATCCGGGAGCTGAGGTCATAGAACAGCGTGCCGAGCGGCAGGATCTCACCCGAGCCTCCGTTGGACTGCGACGGCACCGCCGGCAGTCCGCCGTCGTTGAGCATCTCGACCACCGCCGCGCCGAGCCGAGCCCGCACCGCGGCGTGGCCGCCGAGGAAGTTCGCCAGCCGCGCGAGCGCGATCGCCCGTGTGACCCGCCCCGGTAGCGGCTCGCCGTAGGACATCGCGGTCCACAGTCGCGTCGGCCGGCGAGCCTGCCCTTGAGCGTCGAGGGCCGCCCCCGCCGCGTCCCCGGGCGCCGAGGTCACCCCGTAGATCAGCGCCTGCGGATCCGCCTGCACGCGCGCCTGGACCAGCGCATCGAAGGCCGCCGCGCACTCGTCCATCCGACGCGCCGCGGCCGTCTCGAGCGCGACGCGCTCTCCTCGCCAGGCCACTCGCTCAACCGCGTCGAGCGTGATGTCGAAGCGGTCGCCGAGCGCGACCTCGCCGGGACCGGGAGTCACGCTCCCGGACTGTACGCGTGTGTCACCGCTGCGCGTCGGCCGGCGGGTCCACCCGCTCCGTCGACATCCCGGCCTGCTCGACGGTGATGTTCACCGACCGCGGGGACGCCGGGCTCGTCACGTGCGTCAACCCGGCCGGGACCGTGTACATCTGCCCGGGCCCGAGCTCGACGGTCTCGTTGGCGGTCCGCAGCAGGACGGCGCCCTCGATCACCAGGAACATCTCGTCGGAGTCCGGGTGGCGGTGCCAGTGGTACGGCTCGGTCATCACGCTCATCCGGACGACGTGGTCGTTGACCTGGGTGAGCACGAAGTTGGCGTAGGGCCCGCTCACTTCCGCCGCGGTCCGGGCGAGATCGATCAGTGCCTCTTGCATCCGCAGTCAAGCCAGGCTAGTGCGGGCACCTCCACATCAGTGATCGACGGGGTCGGTGAGCAGGTCCCGCAGACCGCGTGAGAAGTGACCGGTGTCGCCCGGCGCGTCGAGCGTCAGCCCGGTGACTCCGAGCGTGACCACGAAGATGCCGGCCACCAGTGCGAGTCGCGAGAGCAGCACGGGCCAGTGGCACGCGAGCCACTCCCGCGCTCGGGTGAGCCTGTCAATCACGTGGTCGCCGGCGATGGTGACGGCGAGCGCGAGCGCGAGCAGCGGGAGGACGAAGCACCCGTCGTAGATCGCGACGAGGATGATCTGCAGAACGAGGTTCAGCCCCGACCCCACGACGGTGGCGATCGCCGCGAAGTACGGGAACGCTGTCGGCAGCTCGACTGCCGCGATCGTGGCGCCCAGCAGGAAAGGAGATCCTCGCCGCCCGACCCGGCGCGCCTCGCGATCGCGCGGCGATGCTCGATGGCGCCACAGCCTTGCGGCGATCACGAGCATGGCCGCGCCGGCCACCGTCTCGAGGATGTAGCGGGTCGTCGCGCCGGGCCGCGGCACGAGCGCGAGGATCGCTCGCCCGGGCCCGAGCGTGAGGATCAGGCCGCCGAGCAGGAAGACGGCGAAGACCCCGGCGGCAAACTCCAGCACGCTGCGTCGCGGTCGCTCGCCGGAGGCGAGCAGGAGCCCAGTGACGCTCGTGCTCGGACTGAGCGAGTCCGCCAGTCCGATGGAGAGCACCACCACGAGGGCCCTGAGCATGAGTCGTCTTTACCCGCTCGTGCCCTGTCGCGCCGTATCGGTCGGCGCGGCCTTGCTCGAGGCGGCCGCCGTGGCGACGTCTCGCGGGTACGTGCGCACCGCCCACAGAAGACTCACGCCGGCGATTGCGGTTGGGATGAGCATGATCAGGAAGGTGTAGGACAGTGCGAGGCCGTTGGCGTGACTGGCCACTCCGCCCGCGGCGGCCGCGGCGCCGCTGTTGCGGCCTCCGAGCGCGTCAGAGATGAAGCCGAACAGCAGTGGAGCGATCGCAAAGGCGAGCATGTACGGGACGGTGCGCACGCCCTCGGCCCGCCCCCACAGCCGCGGGTGCATGATGTCCAGGCGAGCGGCGTTGAGTACTGAATCAGGGGCGGCGAGGCCGGCGGCGCCGAGGGTGAACAACGGCACGGATACAACCAGTGCCCCGCTCAGCAGGGCCGGGACGAAGAACGCGACGGCGCAGATGTAGGCGATCGCTCCCACCAGAACACGGGCCGCGATCCGCCCGCGCGCGAGCCAGCGGTCCGCGACGTAGCCGGCGCTCACCAACCCGGCCAGCGCTCCCGCGCCGGTCGCCACCAGCAGGAGCGTCGCGGTCTCCTCGCTGAGTCCGTAGCGCGCGCGGAACAGCAGCACGGCGAACGTCTGGACCCCGGCGAAGAACATGTAGGCGAGCGCTGTGGACACGATCAGGACCACGTTGGTGCGGACACGGAGGACGTAGCGAATCGTGTGCCAGAGTCCCATCTTCGTCGGATCGCGGCGCAGGATCAGATCGCGATACGGGGGAATTCGACGCCGCCAGGTGAGCTCGCGAATGCTCTGTTGCTCGCCCTCGGCAGGCTCCTCGCGGCCGGTGGGAGTGCGATCGGTGCGATCCGGCTCAACAAGTCCTCGCCAGATCGCCAGCGCCAGGACGACACCCGGGATCGCCAGCCATCCGAACCCGTACCGCCACGACAGAGCGGATCCCAGATCGCCCGACACCACCAGGCCGATCCCCGCGCCGACCAGCTCACCGGTGAGGATCAGTCCGAGCATCCGTGCGCGCTCGGCCGCGGGGAAGTAGTCGCCGGTGAGCGAGGCGACGGCCGGGCCGGCCGTCGCGGTCACCACACCGAGCGCCAGCCGGCTCGCCAGGAGGACGCCGAACGACGGCGACAGCGCCCCGCACAGCTGGGCCGCGCTCCACAGGAGAATGCTCGCGGCCAGCAGGTTGATCCGGTGGACGCGGTCGGTCAGGACGCCGGCCGGGATCGTCCCGACCGCGCCTGCGGAGGCGGCGACCGCCGCAATCATGCCGATCTGGAAGTTCGAGATGTGCAGCGCGCGCTCGAGCTGGGGGGCGACCGACCCCACCGTGCCGATGTCGGCCGACGACAGCCCGTACACGCCCGCGAAGAGCACGACGACTCGCAGGCGCACCCGGTCACCAGTCGCCTCCTCGGCGCGCCGCGTCACGGAGACAATCGACCCGCGAACCGTCTGTCGGACTCGTCCGCGCACGTTCCGGAACAGATGCCCGGCAGGCGGATCGGTAAGCCAGGCACGACGGTCCGGAAAATGGAGCTAGCCGGGCTCGAACCGGCGACCTCCTGGGTGCGATCCAGGCGCTCTCCCAAACTGAGCTATAGCCCCGGGCGGCGGCACGTGGCCGCACAGGACCACCAAGTGTAGAACTAACCCGCAACACGCGGGATCTCCACCTTGCAGGCTTCAGGTCTGTGACGTTGAAGCCGATAACCGAGGTGGTTTCCTCGATGAGCTTCCGCGCGCGTCTGACCGTCTTCTTCGTCGTCATCGTCGTCATTCCGATGACGCTGATGGGCGTACTCGGCTTCGAGCTGATCGACAGCGCGGGGCAGAGCAAGGCCGATGCGCGCGCCGCCGGCATCGCCGGAACCGCCCGCAGCGTCTACGAATCCGACAGCCACGAGGCGAGCCTCGAGGCGCGCACCGTCGCCCGCTCGCTGGCCTACACCCCGGTGTCCCAGCTCTCCTCGCGGGTCGACGCGATGCTCGCCAGCACCGGCCTGGCCCGGATCGTCGTGCACGTCGGGCAGTCACGCACGATCACGGCGGGCAGCGACGCCGCGATCGCGCCGGGGATCGCCGCCGTGCGGTCCTCGGGAGGCGATTCGGGGCGGACGTTCGTCGTTTCCGAGGTCACCGCCAGCCAGTACGCCGATCAACTCGCGGGCACCGACACCGTGCTCGTCGTGCGCAGCGGCGGGGCCACGATCGGCACCAGCGACGGTCGCGCCTCGCATCTGAGCCTTCCCGCCGGCGTCGGTGCCGTCAGCATCGGATCGGAGAAGTACCGGTTCATCACCCAGCGCCTGTCCGGCTTCGACGGCTCGCACGTCGACGTCTCGGTGCTCTCGGCGCTCGGCGCGACGAGCGCATCGGTGCGCAACGAGCGGCTGCTCGCCGGCGGTCTGATCGGGGCGCTCCTGCTGCTTGCGTTCTGCTTCACCCAGCTCATGGCCCACTTCACGCAGTCGCAGGTCTCGCACTTCCTCAAGGCCGCGCGCCGGCTGGGCAGCGGCGATTTCTCCGAGCCGGTCCAGACCGTCGGCCACGACGAGTTCGCCGCGCTCGGCCAGGAGTTCAACTCGATGTCCCGCCAGCTCCAGACGCGGATGGACGAGCTCGAACAGGAGCGCGCCCGCTTCCGTGCCGCGGTGCGCCGCATCGGCGAGGCGTTCGCGTCCGGACTGGACCGCGACGCACTGCTGGAGCTCGCACTCTCCACCGCGATCGACGCCACCGGCGCCGAGGGCGGCCGCGTGAGCGCGCGACGGCGCAGCACCGAGCCGCTGGAGGTGACCGGATACGTCGGGGACGTGACGGTGCTCGACGCCGCGTTCGCCGAGGCCGAGAGCCGCGCGGAGGAGAACGAGGACGGCGTGGGTCTCTCGCATGCCAAGGGCGCCCATGTCGCCGCGGTCGCGATCTGGCCGCGTGAGGAGGGAGAACCGACCCAGGGCGTGATCACGGTCAGCCGCGCGGGACGTCCATTCGGCGAGGACGACCACGAGCTGCTCCGCTCGCTCGCCTCCCGCGCCTCGCTCGCGCTCGCCAACGTCGACATGCACGACGACGTCGCCCGCCAGGCGGTCACCGACGATCTCACCGGGCTCGCCTCACACGGCCTCTTCCGCGCCCGGCTCGACGACGAGATGCGCCAGGCGTCGCGCTACCACCACCCGGTCGCGATCGCGATGTTCGACATCGACAACTTCAAGGCGTTCAACGACACCTACGGCCATCAGCAGGGCGATCTCGTGCTGCGCCGCGTCGCCGAGGTCCTCAGCGAGACCTGCCGCGAGGCCGACCTCGCCGCCCGCTACGGCGGTGAGGAGATGGCACTGATCCTGCCTCACACTGACCTCCAGGGCGCCCATGAGCTGGCCGAGCGGGCGCGCCTGGCGATCGAGCGCCTGTCGGTGCCCCGGCTCGACGGTCAGGGTTCGCTGAGCGTCACCACGAGTGCCGGTGTCGCCGCCGGCGATCACGGCCGCGGAGACACACTCGTCGCCGCCGCCGACACCGCCCTTTACGCCGCAAAGCGGGCCGGAAAGAATCGCACCGTCCGTGCGGGCGACCCGGGCGCCGACGCCGTCGCACGAGAACTTGCGGGCGCCACGGAGCGACCGGACGGCGAGTAGCCTTTACCGGCGTGGGTCTTCTCGACGACGCCATCCGCGAACACCTCGATCTCAAGCGCCGCCGCGGTGCCGACCCGGGCGAGATCGAACGCGCCGCGCGTGAGGCGCTCGGGCCCGTCCGGCGCAACCGCGACCCGAACGCTGCTGAAGACCCCGAGGCAGCCGCCGATCTGGAGCCCGTGGTCGGCTCCGCGCTCGACGAGCCCGACGAGGGCGTCGCGAGCGACCTGATCGAGGAGCCGTACGGCGAGCAGGAGCTCTACGACGAGGAACCGGAGGGGGCGCCGGTCCGAGGCGAGACCGACCTCGAGGACGAAGAGCAGTTCGACGACGAGGACCCCGTCGAGGAGGACGAGGGCTTCGCCGCCGGCGACGACCCGTTCGCCGACGAGGAGGACCCCCACCGCACCCAGGTCATGCAGACGGTCGACATCCCGGTCCCCGAGGACGCCACCGCCCAGCACGACGTCGAGCCGGGCTTCACCGACGAGGACGCCCGCAGCGCCGAGCGGCCTCGCGCCGCGCAGCCCGGCGCCGACGGCGAGAGCGAGGACGTCCTCGAGGAGACCCCCGAGTTCCTCCAGGACACCCCGGACCACGACCGCCTCTGGTTCGAGCAGCGCCCCCCGCGCGACTTCGACTTCGACAGCTAGACCCCGGCGAGCCGCCCATGGGCGGCGGTAGACTCAGCGTCCTGCGGGGCCATAGCTCAGCTGGGAGAGCGCCTGCTTTGCAAGCAGGAGGTCACCGGTTCGATCCCGGTTGGCTCCATCAAAGGAAATCCCTGCAACTGACGCATTTTGCGGGTGCTCTGGAAAACCCCTCCGCACCGCAGGGAAAAAGCAGGGTAAAAGCAAGTGGATCGGTAGGAATTATTTCTGCCCTCCCACCGCCGCTGCCGAAGACGCTCTAGCCGAGGTCGAACTCGGCGCATTGAGGCCGTCACGACCCTCTCTCGAGGGGTCGGTGGCCGATCGCGTCGCCCCTACAGCACGCGGGCCTCCAGCCGCGAAGGCTTAGACACGCGAAAGACCGGGGGGCAACCCGGTCTCTCAGCACATAGGCGCGTACGGCGCCGAGCAAATGTCTGTAGGGAGAACTCTACCGCCGGTCCGGATGGACAACAGATCCGCCGCGCGGTTGCATGCTCGCTCTGCGGTGGCGAAGTCCACCGCGAGCACCCGAGTCGAGGGTGTTGGCGATGGCCTTCAGCCACCCCACCTCTTCGAGGAAGCGCCTCGTTACGCCGGCCTTCGCGCGTGGAGCAGCGGGCTGCTTGTGCTCAAGGGGTCGACGATGAGCCACCGCGCGATCGCCGCGTCGTTGACGCTCACGGGCCTGTCGACGGGCGAACGGTTGGTGGTGTTCGCGTTGGCGAGCTTCGCGAACCGGGAGCAGCGCGCGTGGCCGGGGACTCGCCTGGCTGCGACGCGCGCCGGCCTGAGCAAGAGCCAATACCTCGCCGGTCTGAGAGCGCTGGCGGACCGACGGCTGGTCGAGATCGAGGAGTCGGGCGGCGGGCGCGCGCGCTCGGCACTGATCCGGTTGGCATTTGTCGAAGACCGCGTCCCCGTCGAGTTGGACGTCAATGCGCGGCTGTTTGAGGTGGTGCTCTCGGCTGGATCGACGAAGGGGTCGGCTCGGGTACTGCTCGCGGTGCTCGCCGCCCTGGCTGATGCGGACGGCGTCATCGCCGGAGTGACTGTCGACGCGCTGTGTGAGACGGCCGGGTTGTCTGAGCGCACGTACCGTCGCGCCCGCGCCGAGCTGATCAGCACCGCCATGGTGGAATTGTCGGAATCGGGCGGTGGACGGGGCCGCGCGAACCGATGGCGAGTCGTTGATCCGTCAAAGGGGCCCGACATACCTATTCGGACCTCCTCGCG
>DASXZK010000008.1:0-110530 GCA_036501965.1 Solirubrobacteraceae bacterium | reverse complement strand
TGGGAGCGGATCGGGGAGCGGCGGCGGCGGATCGCCGACGCGGTCGCCGGGGCCCCGCACGTGTCCGGTGGCTCCTCGGAGATCGGGCGCGGTGGCTGAGCGCGCGATCTCCGCTGTCGTGTTCGACGTCGGCGGGGTGCTCCTGGAGTGGGACCCCCGCCACGTCTATCGCGATGTGTTCGAGGACGAGGCCGAGATGGAGCGGTTCCTGGCCGAGGTGTGCTCGCGCGAGTGGCACGAGGACAACGATCGCGGCGTGCGCTACGCCGAGTCGTGCGCGGCGCTCGCCGCGCGCTTTCCGCAGTACGCGAGAGAGATCCACCTGTGGGGCGAGCGCACCGAGGACATGATCGTGGGGACGATCGACGGCACCGTTGAGGTGTTGGGCGAGCTCCAGGCGGCGGGCGTGCCGTGTTATGGGCTCACGAACATGGAGGCTGAGACCTACCCGGTGCGCTACGAGCGCTATGAGTTCCTGCGCTCGCTGGAGGGGACCGTCGTCTCCTCGCAGGAGGGCGTGATCAAGCCCGACCCCGAGATCTTCCGGCGGTTGTTTGCCCGGTTCGGGCTCGCGCCCGAGCAGACGGTATTCGTCGACGACGTCGAGCGCAACATCGCCGCCGCGCGTGCGCTCGGGATGAAGACCGTGCTGTTCACGTCGCCGGCGCAGCTGCGCGGCGAGCTCGTGGCCCTCGGGCTGCCGCTTGCGACGGAGGGCTGAGCGGCGAAGGCCGTTTCAGACCGCCGCCCGCTGAACATCGGGGTGGGTGGAATGCCCGAGCGGAGTCGGGCGGCGGTCTGAGGTGTGAAGATCAGGCAGCGACCGGGCCGCCCAGCGGCTCGGCGCCATCGATCGGCACGAGATCGAAGCTGCCGCAGTTGGAGCAGCTTCCGGTCAAGCGAAAGGTCAGGACTGCGTTGGTGTGGGTGCCACACTCGACGCACGCGCAGCGAACCAGCTGCGGGGTGGGACGCACGACGTTGGGCACTGCGTTGACGGAAGGCGAATCGGTGAGCGCCACGTGGACTCCTTGTCCTCGGCTGCTAATGCGGAATGTGGTGCGGGTGGTACGGATCTGTTGTCGGCCGATCGCGCTCGGCATTCAGCTTGTGTGTCCGATACCCAACAGGTGTACGAGTTGGCGCAGGCCTGGGGCGGCGGTCTGCCGCGGCGGCGGTTCGCCCTGGCTGCGGTCAGCTGCGGGTCCGGCCGGCGCGGATCATCTCCACCGCCTGAGCGACCCGGCGCTCGCGGGTCTCCTCGCGCTTGGCCTCGGAGATCCAGCGCGCGTACTCCTTGCGGTGGGTGAAGGCGAGGCCGTCGAACAGGCGCTTGGCCTCGGGGTCCGCATCGAGCGCCGCGGCCAGTGCCACCGGCACCTCGACCTCCCGCGGCGCCTCGTCGAGCTCGAGCGTGAACCTGACCGTGTCCCCGATCTCGATCGACGCCTGGAGGCGCGCGGCCTTGCTGAGGCCGAACAGGAACTCGCCGCGCATCCGCACCACCGTCGTCCGCAGCCGGTGGCCGTTGATCGTCGTCGCCGCCGGGAACCGCTTGGCTCCCTCGCCGACGGCCTCCACCTGCTCGTCGGTGAGCACGAACGCGCTGCCCGGGCCGCGTCCCTGAAGCTCCGCGGTGATTTCGAGCGAACCCATGGTGGGGCATGCTGACGGCGCCGGGGCGCGGGTGCAACCCGCGGCGGCGTCCCGGCGCCAGGCCTCTTTCCGCACACGCCACGGTCGCGGTGCGCGTGTGGATGATCTTGGGCGTCAGTCGCGCCAAAGCTTGCAACCGGACCGCGGCGGCGCCGCGGGTGCGAGAAAGGCGCCGCCTGACCAGGCCCGGCCGGGATCCGGTCGCACCGCCCGCGCCTACAATGCCATGGACCCGCCCCCATGGTCTAGCGGTTAGGACGCCTGCCTTTCACGCAGGAAATCACGGGTTCGAATCCCGTTGGGGGTATGACGTTCAGGCTGGCTGTGCGCTCGTGGGTACCAAACCCATCTGGTTGGCCATCCGGAGCGGGGCATCACAGCGACCAGTTCGCACTCCACGCTGCAGTCACGAGTGACGCGCCGCCCTGCGCACGTAGAGATATGAGGTGCGCGGGCCCGCCACCAGCGGTCGGAAGTGCCCCCGAAGATATCGGAGGATCGTGGGTGTCCACGGTATGCGTCGGCTTGTGGAGCGATCGCAGGTGTTGGCTGGCGTTGGGGCGCATGCGAGCCAGACGTATTGAGCGTGTCGGAAGGCGGTCAGCCATGCTGAGACGACGGCCGGGTTGGCTCCAGCCCCAGTCAGCGCGTTCTCGCCGTGAGAGAGGGCGTAGTCGGTGCCGATCGGATCGACCATCGCCGAACAGTTCGGCGCGGATGACTCATAGTGGTTGGTCGCGAGCGTGTACGCGGGGTAGTCAGTAAGCACGCAGGCGTGCGACGCGATCTCACGGGCCTGCGCTAAGGGAGGACTCAGCCCGTGCAGTCCGGCTTCGTGCCGTCGCGCGACAGCCGCCCCCTCTAGGACGCCCAGTGTCAGGCCAAGCACCAGCAGGACACTGAGAGCCGACGTGAGCCGCGAGGCAGGTTGACGCGCTTGGAGCAGCGACCCGACGCGGGCGGTGAGCCGACCCGCGCACAGGGAGCCCGCGAGGGCGAAGAAGGGGACGAAGAACGCCGCGTAGTGGGTGTAGTAGTCAACCGGCCACAGGAACATCGCGAGTGTCGCGGCGACACAGATAAGGGCAAACCATTCCAGCGCGAGCGGCCGGTGGGCCCGCGGCCACCACTGTATGACTGACAGCCCCGCGACCGCGGTGAGCAGGCCGACGGATGCAACGATGATGGTGTGGTTCGACAGGGAAAGGTCGGTGAGGCCGAGCAGGCTACCGAGCCGGTGCGCCAGGCCGGTTCGGCTGAGATCAACGCGGGCGAGTTGAGCAACCACCACATCCTCGACGAACGCCCGCGGCGCGATGACAAAGAACGGGCCGATCGTGACCGCGACCGCTGCGGCGAGTCCGGCGAGGAACCGTGCCGTGGCATGCCGGCCGCGCATCGGGGCCAGGAGCGCAATCATCACGAGGGCAGGTACGGCCGCCCAGATCTTGATCGCGCAGGCGAGACCGAATGCCACACCAGCCCACCCGAGCCGGGCCTTGCTCGTCGTCAGTGAGCCGTGATCAAACGCCGCCAGCGCGCCAAGCAGCGTGAACAGGACCAGCCACGGCTCAAGAAAGATGCTCTGGGCCGCGTGGGCTGCATCGGGATGGATCGCGACGATCCCGCACGCGAGGATCACCGCAACGAGACCAGCCCATCGCACCAGCAGACCACACAGCGGGACGCTGGCTGCGCCCGCGCACGCCGTCATGACGCGAGCGACCGCCAGGCCGACATCCGTCCCGGTCAGCCGCGACAGAGCGGCAGCCGGCGCGAGAAGAAGGCTGATCCCGGGCGGCTGAACGAAGACGAAGTCACGGTAGGGAATCGACCCGCCGATCAACCTGACCGCGCTGCCCAGGTACACCGCATCGTCGTACTGCGGCACGCCGAAGAGCAGACCGGGTCGCGTCAGCTGATACAGGCGGAGCGCCAGGCCCAGGGCAGTGATGACCCCGACCGCCCACAGCCACCGAGGACGGGTCCGCGCAGGTTCACCGGCCAGCTCTGCGGGGAACTTCGGCCAGCGCCGATCCGCGATGCGAGCCAGCTCAGACGGGCGGAGCGTCTGAACCGGCATGGCGTCGTCATAGCTCACGGCGCTGGGGATCCGGCTGCGAGGAATGCGGTCCCAAAGCACAACTCATTCCAAGAAGGCTCGGCCAGCGCATCCTGCATGGCGGCGCGAATTCCCTCCCATGGCCGGCGCCCGATCCAATCGTCTATGGAGCCGAACGGCCGTCCAAGCGCAATTCCGAGCTGCGTCAGCCACGGAGGCGCGGTGTCGGGGGCCTTGAGATCGAGCACGACCCAGCGCCCACCGCGCGAGAGGGCAGCGGCGCCGTGGGCGATGACGTCCCCGCCTTCCGGCACATGCGAGAGGGCGTATGTGGAAAGGATCGCGTCGACTTCGGTTGGAAACGCGAAGTCGGCCGCGTCTGCTTGCACCAGGCTGATGTTGCTCCAGCCGTTGCGTTCGGTCCGACGCTGGGCTTGGGCCAGCATCGCGTCGGTGAGATCGACACCGACGATCCGGCCTCTGGGACCGATCGTCTGCTCGATCAGCGGGAAGTTCTGACCGGTGCCGCAGGCGATGTCGACGACGGTGTCGCCGGGGCGAAGCCTCAGTGCCTCGATGGCCCGGCGGCGCTGGGCCCGCTGCGGGTAGCCGGGCACGGGGTAGAGCTGAGAGACGATGTTGTAGTGCTTGGCCTTCTTGCGGTAGGTCGCAATCAGATGCTCTCGTCGCGCACTGTCGAGCTGGCTCAGGGTGTACTCCTCGAGCGGATGGTGTTCCGGCCTGACTCCGCTGCGGGTGTCTCGGCGCGGCTCGGAGCAGGTGACTCGACCGCAGCCTTGATTGCGGCCATTTCGACGTCCATCACGCGCTGAATCCTTCCCTTGAGAGCACGGCTGGGGAGCGCCCGCATGACGTTGCTGAGGTCGACCTCGACCCACATCTCGGCTTCGGTCTGCCCACCGTCGATGGGTGCAAAGTGCATTCCCCAGCGCGCCGCGGAAGTGCCCATCGGCCCGGCGAACGCCAAGCTGTGGGGCGCCTCGACCAAAGTGACCTGCTGTGCCCGGAAGCGCGTGGCCCCGAATATCAGCTTCGCCCGCTGCTCCACCCGCGCGCCAGGCGCAAGCGGCCCCTCTCCGTGGACCCAGCACTCGTCAACCGTCGGTGCCCATTGCGGCCAGAGTCCGACGTCGCAGATATATGCCCAGACGTCAGGGACGCTGCCGGCGATCGCGAGGCGGCTCTCTGATCTGATTGTCGTCCTGCTTGTGTTCATCATGTTCTGCCGAGGTGAAGACGTTGGCGAGGCCGCGCGCGGACGGGCGCCTCGGCCCCCGACCGGCGGCGCCGAGCAAGCCACCCCGAGAGCAGGACGAGTGCGCCGGGGAGACTGGCGGCGAGCACCATGACTCCGTACGCGACGGCGGTCGCGGCGCCACGACCCGCGCTGAGGCCCGCCGCGGAGAATGCCCAAGCCGTGACGCCCTCGCGCGGCCCCCAACCGCCGATGTTCGGAAGCACCATCGCCATCATCGAGAGGAATGCCAGTGGCAGAAGTCGGGAGACCGGCGCGGTGATCCCGACCGCGCGGGCGGCGATCAGGAACGTGAGCACATGGCCGAGGACGGCAACGGTCGATGCAAGCACGACCGCCGGCACGGCGCGCTTGCGAAGCAGACCGTGGCGGATGTCCGCCACCGCCGCGCTCTGCGCCCGCTCCCATCGGGAACGTCCGTGTCCTGTTCGCGCGCGGACAACGAGAACGAGGACGACGACCACGACCGTCGCGGCGAGCGCAAGTGCCACGAACGGCATCGACGAACGCAGCGGTGAGGGCAGGACGAAGAGGACTGAGATCGTCAGCAGCACCTGGATGGCCTGTCCAGCGGTGCGCTCCCAGACGACTGCTCGCAGGGCGTGGCCGACGTCACGCACGTCGCGCCCATGGCTGACGCCGCGGTGCACGTCCCCGGCGACGCCGCCTGGGAGCGTGAGGTTGAGAAACAGAGCCCGGTAGTAGCCGGCGACGGCGTTGGTCAGAGACAGCCGCACGCCGAGGCCGTCGGCAACGATCTTCCAGCGCCAGGCGGCGCAGACAGTGGTCACGAGGAGGATGGCCGCGGCAGCCACAAGAACACGTCCGTCGAGTGCGCGTACGCCGTCGACGAAGGGGCCGCTGCCGAGACGCCAGATCACGGCTGCGAGCACGGCAGCGACGGCTGCCGGGCGAGCCCAACGGGGAATGGCCCTCATCATCATCATGCAGGACGCCGCGCGGACCGAGAACCTTCCCGCCGCCGGAGCGACACCTCGTCACGGCGGCGTCACCGCTACGCCGGGCGCGGCGTCAGGCCTTCTCCGCAACCAGGGCGAGCTTGCGCACGCGCCCCTCCCTGAGCCAGTCGCGCCAGAGCGCTTGGGCCGACAGCAGGTCCTCGAGTGCCCGGTGCCCGATCTGCGCGGCGATGTCCTGGGCGTCATCGGCGAACGCGCCGAGCAACGAATCTGCCATGACAGCGTGGGACCGACTCCAGTCCTCTTGCCAGCGGATGACCAACCCAGCGCGCTCCAGGCAACTGAGCATCTCGGTCAGCGGAATCGGCCACACCGTGTCGGCATCCGGCATGGCCACGCGCTCGGAGTCCGTCAGTGGTCGGCCTGCTTCCACGGTGAACGCGAACCGTCCGCCGGAGGCCAGCGCTCCTGATATCTCCTGGACCAGCGGTCCTTTCTCGGGAAAGGCGAGCATCGTCTCCAGCAGCAGCACCACGTCAAACCGGCCGGACGGGATCGGCGGGACGCGTGCAACCTCGAACCGGCACGGAAGCTGGCCTGCGCGCTGCCGCGCCAGCTCGATTGCGCTGGAGCTGTAGTCAACCCCAAGATATGCGCAACCGAGGCTGCGGGTGATGAATCTCCCCGGCCCGGCGATTCCGCAGCACAGGTCCAGCACCGACGCCCCGGCGACGATGCCCGCCTGATCGGCCAGTACCCGAATCTCGCCTCCGCGCATGAAGCTCTCCTGCTCCACGAACTCGCCCGGCGGGTACGCGGCCACGCGTGCGCGGTGGAGGGCGTCGACGAACGGAACGCGCTCGTCCTGCTTCATGGCCGTGCCACGCCGACAGCATACGAGCGGCCATCGGTCGTCGGCGGAGTGCCGGTCGCCCGACGGCGACTCTGCGAACGTCGGGAAGGATTCCTCGCCGCCGAGCGTCATGCCTAAGCATGGCGTCCAACCGAGCGCGCGTTGCTGTTGGCCGTCTCGCCGTGCCTGTTCGCTCGTCGTACCCCGGGACGGCCGGTGGCACCGGGGACCGAGCCGACGCGCGGTCGGTCGAGGTAGGCCTGGTGCTCGCGATGATCGTCCCAGTGCTGCTGGTCACGGCGGTGTCGGGGATCGTCTCGCTCAGCGGGGCCGGCCTCAGTGCCTCCGGGTGGGTCGTTGGGATCACCTGCGGAGCGGCCACGAGCTTGGGGTTGGCGCGGGCCCGCTCGCACTTCGGCGCAGCTCATCTGACGCCGGCCGACTGGGTGACTCTTGTTCGCGCAACGCTTGCGACCGCCGTCGCGGCGCTCGTCGCGGACTCATTTGCACATCCCGTGCCGGTCAGGACGCTGGTGTCACTCGCTGCGGCCGCGCTGGTGTTGGATGCGATCGACGGGTGGGTGGCTCGCCGGACGGCGACAGGCGGGCTCGGCGCCAGATTCGACGCAGAAGTCGACGCGTTTCTGATCCTGGTCCTCAGCGTCTACGTCGCTCGCTCGATCGGCGCATGGGTCCTGCTGATCGGCGCCGCGCGCTACGTGTTCCTGGCCGCCGGATGGTTGCTGCCGTGGCTGCGTGAGCCGCTTCCGCCGCGCTGCTGGCGCAAGTTCGTCGCGGCCACACAGGGGATCACGCTGACGATCGCAGCGGCGAACGTGCTGCCGTCGGCTGTGAACCGCGCCGGGGTCGTCTGCGCGCTCATCCTGTTGGCCGAGTCCTTCGGCCGGGACGTACGGTGGCTGCGGCTCCGCCGGAGGGCGATGCCCGCCGGAGTGGCCGTGGAACGGAGCCCACCACCGGCGAGCCCTGGGCCAGGCTCCGCACGGCGGCGGACGCGAACGGTCCTGTCCACTGCGCTCACGATCCTCGCCCTGCTGTTCGTGTGGACCGCCCTGGTTGGGCCCGACCAGCCGATTGCGCTCAAGCTCGACGCGTTTGTGAGACTCCCACTCGAGGGGTTGGCGCTCATCGCGCTGGGCGTTGCCTTCGCCCCCAGAGCCCGCACCGTGCTGATCTGGGTCGTCGGACCGCTCCTCGGACTGGTGCTGATCCTGAAGCTCATCAACATCGGTTTCGTCGCGGGTTTCGATCGGCCGTTTGACGCCTATCAGGATCTGAGGTACGTCGGATTTGCCAGCCAGACACTGCGCGCCGAGGTCGGGCAAGCAACCGGGATCCTGGTCCTCGTCGCGCTCGGGGCTGTCGTCATCGGCGTCCCCGTCCTGATGACGCTCGCGGTCCGGCGGCTGGCCCGGATCGCAGGCGAACACCGGGTTTGGACACTCAGAGCGGTCGCTGGTCTGGGCGCCGGATGGATCCTGTGCTGGGCATTGGGCGCTGAGCTCGTGACCCAGACGCCCGTCGCGTCCGTGAGCGCGGCGAGCCTGCTCGTCAGCCAGGTGGGCGCCCTGCAGGCGGACATCCAGGACCGATCCGTCTTTGCCCGCCAGATCAGCCATGATCGGTTCGCGGCCACTCCGGCCAGTCAGTTGCTGACCGGACTGCGGGGCAAGGACGTCCTGCTGCTGTTCGTCGAGAGCTATGGCAAGGTCGCCGTCCGCGGCTCGTCGATCGCAGCCGCGGACGACGCTGCGCTGGCCCAGGGAGACAAGCGACTGCAGGCCGCCGGGTTCTCTGCCCGCAGCGCGTTCATGACCTCACCCACCTTCGGCGGGATCAGCTGGCTGGCCCACTCCACCCTGCAGTCCGGCCTGTGGGTCAACACTCCGCAGCGCTACAGCCAGCTGCTGGCCAGCGATCGGTTCACACTCACCGAGGCGTTCGACCGCGCCGGCTGGCGGACAGTGGACGACGTCCCGTCAGACGACAAATTCTGGGCGCCGGGCAGGACCTTCTACCACTTCGACAAGCTCTACGATCGACACGATGTCGGGTATCACGGTCCGTCGTTCGCGTTTGCATCGATGCCGGACCAGTACGTGATGGGGGCCCTGCAACGGCTCGAGCTGGCCAAGCGCAAGCGTCGGCCCGTGTTCGCGGAGGTCGACCTCGTGTCGAGCCACGAGCCGTGGACCCGCATTCCCCGGATGATCCCGTGGAACCAGCTCGGGAACGGTTCCATCTTCAGCCGCCGGACCGTTGACACGAGCGGTCCCGGGTTCCATGTCGGCGCTTTCGGCGGTTTGTCGTCATCCCTGAAGCTCAACGGCTCCCCGGCCATCCGCGCCGCCTACGGCCAGTCGATCCGGTACACGATGACCGCGCTGACCTCGTTCATCCAGCACTCCGGCAACCCCAACCTGGTCCTGATCGTCCTGGGTGATCATCAGCCCTGGAGCGTGGTGAGCGGAGCCGAGCCGAGCCACGAGGTCCCGATTTCGATCATCGCCCACGACCCGTCCGTGCTGAAGCGGATCTCCGGGTGGGGCTGGAACAACGGACTCCTGCCAGGCCCCAAAGCCCCGATCTGGCCGATGAGCGCCTTCCGTGACCGCTTCCTGTCGGCGTTCGGTCCGAGCCCCGCCGTCACCGCATCGCCATAAAGGCGGACTCAAGGGATCTGCCCATGGATGACCGCCCATACACCCTGCTGAGCTGCGCACTGTCCATTGACGGCTATCTGGGCACGGCCTCGCCGCCGCGGCTCGAGCTGTCAAACGACGCAGACTTCGATCGCGTCGACGCAGTGCGCGCCTCCTGCGATGCGATCCTGGTCGGAGCGGCCACGGTCCGCCACGACAACCCGCGCCTGCTCGTTCGGTCCGAGGCCCGGCGTGAAGCCCGCCAGGCCCGCGGAATGTCCGCGTCACCGATCAAAGTCACGGTCACCGGCCGGGGGGACCTGGATCCCGACGCAGACTTCTTCGTGGCGGGCGACGCCGAGAAGCTTGTCTACTGCACCAGCGAGCGAGCCCTCGACGCCCGCTCCCGGCTCGGGCCTGTGGCCACGGTGCTCGACGGTGGAGAGACAGTGGACATGCGAAGCATCAGCGAGGACCTGGGCGACCGCGGCGTGGCACGGCTGATGGTCGAGGGCGGCGGCAACGTCCATACGCAGTTTCTCACCGGAAACCTCGTCGACGAACTTCAGCTCACCGTCGCCCCGTTCTTCGTGGGCGATTCCCGGGCCACACGATTCGTGCAAGACGGCCGCTTCCCGTGGAACCCCGACCGGCGCGCGACGCTGTCCGAGGTCCGCCAGATCGGCGACGTGGTACTGCTCCGCTACGCGCTCTCATCACGGTTTCAGGACATCTGAGGCGCCCTCGATGGGACCGCCGGCAGTCCCCACCGCGACGATCCGTACCCAGGTGCCGTTACCGCTGCGCTTCGGTGACGGATACACCGCAACGGCTCGGGTGTTCAGCTTCGACGGACTCGTCGACGGCCACGAGCACCTCGCCTTCGGGCTGGGCGATCGGGCCTCGCCGCTCAGTTCGAGCGGCCCCAGACCGGTACCTCTGGTCCGACCTCACAGCGAGTGCCTCACCGGCGATGTGTTCGGCAGCCGGCGATGCGACTGCGGGGCGCAATTGCGGGAAGCTGTCGAGCGCATCGTCGACTCGGGTGGCTACCTGCTGTACCTGCGGCAGGAGGGACGGGGCATCGGGCTGTACGCCAAGCTCGACGCGTACGCCCTGCAGGACACAGGACTCGACACCTATGAAGCGAATCTCGCGCTCGGGCATCAGGAAGACGAACGCAGCTACCTGGTCGCCGCGCAGATGCTGAAGGCGCTGGGTGTGACGGACATCGCCCTGCTCAGCAACAACCCGGACAAGGACCGGCAGCTACGCCGGTTCGGGGTCGCCGTGACCTCGTGTGTGCCGACAGGTGTCCACCTGTCCGCCGCGAACGCTCGCTATCTGGCGACCAAGGCGCAGAGGGGCGCCCACACGCTCGACGTTCCGCTATCGGCGGGATGAGATCAGGAGGTCGGCGTGGTCGACCGTGACCCGGAGCTCGCCGGCGGCTGCCTGGGCCAGACGTCGGCGGGTGTAAGGCACGACCTTGGCGGCAAGCTCAACCTCCTGCTCGCAGGCAGCACCCACCCATCCGGTGAGCCACTCCGCCGCCAGTTCGGCCTCCGACGTGCCCAGCCGCCAAGGACTGGGTCGGACGACCACCTCCGCCCCCAATCGAGCCGCCTGCTCGACGGTGACCGCCACCGCGTCCGGGCCGAGCAGGCGCCCTCGCTCGGTGACGCGCCGCTGGTGGGCGTCAAACGCAACGGCGATGCGACCGTCCAAGGGCTCCGCCGGCGTCAACTCGACCCGGCCCACGACGGACAGAGTCAGCAGGATGAGGCAACCCGTCCCGACGCTCACGGTGATCAGCGCGGACAGCTCTTCCTCGGTCAAGATGTCCAACAGCGCCGAGGCGGTGATCAGCGTCGACCCGGCGAGATCGCCAGGCAACAGCCGGCTGATGTCAGACTGCCTCGTCTCGAGGGTGACGGGACTCCCATCGGCGGCCGGACCGGGCGGCTCGGACGCGGCGACACCGAGCAGGTCCGCGTCGAGATCGTGCAGGATCCAATGCTGGGGCCCGGGCAGCACCGGTGCCAGCCAGCGGGCCATGGCGCCGGTACCGCAGCCCAGGTCATGGATGACCCGCGGGCCGGTCGCCGGGAGCTGTCGCGTCACGCGCTCGACGAGGTCATCCGCGCGAGCTGCGGCGTCTGCCGCCTCGCGTAGCGCCAGCCACTCCCTGCTCACGCGGATGCGCGGAGTCGTCATCGCGCCGCCCGAGCCACAACATCGGCGAGGATGGCCGCCGTGTCCGCCCAAATGGGGAGCAACTCGCGCCGCCTGTGGGCAGCCCGGCGCAGTCGGCGCCGCAATTCGGCATCGGTCAGCCATGCCCGCAGCGCGGCGGCAAGTGCCGTCGGGTCATCCGGCGGGACGAGCAGCCCCGGCCGGCTCCCGTCGAAGCCACCGCCAAGGGCCTCCGTGACGCCGCCGACGTCGGTGACCACCACCGGCACGCCATGAGCCAGCGCCTCGGTGATGACCATGCCGTACGTCTCCGCCCGTGATGCCAGCACCGTGAGGTCGGCGCAGGCGTAGCTACGGTCGAGATCGGCGCCGGCCTGCGGGCCCTTGAAATGCACCCGGTCATCGAACCCGGCATCGCGTGACCGTCGGCGCAGCCGTTGCACAAATGCCGGGTCTCGGTCAAGGCGACCGACGCAGGCGCACTGCCAGGTGAGATCGGACAGCATCTGCAGCGCGTCGAGCAGGACGCCATGACCCTTGTCGGGGGTCACCGACGCGACGCAGAGCATGGCCGTACCGGCCTCGGAGCCCATCGCGGCGTCGGCTGCGCCGACCCCGGGCTCGGCGACATGCAGCCGCTCCGCGGGCAGTCGGTACAGGGCCAGCAGGCGGTTGCGGCTCCACTCACTCGTGGTGACGACGGCGGCCGCGGCCGACAGAACCGCGCTTTCGCGTGTCCGAATGGCGTCGGCCGGACCACCGACCGCGCGGTCACCCAGCGGCATGTGCACGAGCACCACCAACCGCAGGCGCCGCGCCTCAGGCACCAACACCTCCGGCGCTGCGGAGGCAATCAGCCCGTCAAGCAGCACGACGGCCCCGTCGGGCATGCGCCGGATGACACCGTGTAGAGCGGCAAGCGCCCCGGAGTCCGGGCTCGGCCAGCAGCCGGACACGGCGTGCTCGTGTACGACCCAGCCGAGGTTGCGCAGCCCGCCGCAGACAACCCGGTCGTAGGTGTTGCCTCCGCTGGGCCGAGTTGGATCGTGGATGCCCTCCGGGACGACGACATCCAGAGATGTCACAGCGACCGTTCGTAGCTGGCCCAGGCGACGTGCGACTCGCGCAGGGTGATGGTGAGTCCATCGAGCCCCAGGCCGCTATCGCCGAGGCCGCCGGCGTGCACCCTGTCCGCGAGCCGATCCGCGACGACCCGGGCCAGTATCTCGGTCGTGGTGTTGATGCCTGCGAGGGCGGGCTCCTCGTCGAGGTTGCGGTAGCTGAGCTCCGCCAGGACGGCACGTAGCGCCTCGGCCGCGCGACCGATGTCGACCACGATGTTGTCGGCGTCCAGATCCGCGCGTCGGAATGCTGCGTCGACGACGTAGGTCGCGCCGTGCAGTCGCTGCGCCGGACCGAAGACCTCGCCGCTCAGGCTGTGGGCGACCATCATGTGATCGCGTACCGTCACACTGAACACCGTCTACCTCCCGTCGTACGTGATGGTGTGACAGATCGCCGGCAGGCTGCCCGCGGTGAGCGCCTCCATGACCTCGGGCAGATCGCCGAACGCTGACGTCCCGGTCAGGAGCGCGTCGAGCGCAGGGTCACGCAGGAGCTCAAGCGAGAGCGCAAGCCGGTCGGCCGTCGTGCGCCGCGCGCTGCGTGCGGGGGAGACGGTGCCGACCTGGCTGGCGCGGATACCGAGGCGAGCCGAATGGAACCTGCCTCCAAGCGAGAGCTGAACCTGCGTGTCGCCGTACCAGCTGAGGTCGATGACGGATCCCTCCGGGGCGAGCAGCTCAAGCGAGCATTGGAGCCCAGCGGAGGTGGCGCTGGTGTGCACAACCAGGTCACTACCGCCGGCGGCCTTACCCGGAAGCGCGAAGTCGACACCAAGTGCTGTCGCAACCTCGGCCCGACTTGCGTCGACGTCGACGAGCGTGACATGTGCCCCCGGGAATCGAGCCAGCAGGCGTGCCACGCAGCAGCCGACCATGCCGGCGCCGACAACGGACATCCGGTCGCCGAGCAGAGGCTGGGCGTCCCACAGCGCGTTGACCGCGGTTTCAACGGTGCCGGCAAGCACGGCACGCGCAGCCGGCACGCCCTTCGGCACGATCGCCACGGCGCTCGCCGGCACCACGTAGGCGGTCTGGTGTGGAAACAGACAGAAGACGGTTCGGCCGCACAGTTCCGGCGGTCCGTGCTCCACCGCGCCGACGCTGAGGTAGCCGTACTTGACAGGCGCCGGGAACTCTCCCTCTTGAAACGGTGCCCGCATCGCGGCGTACTGGTCTGCCGGCACACCACCGCGGAACACCAATGTCTCAGTGCCGCGACTGACGCCCGACCGCAAGGTGCGTACCAGCACGTCGTCTGGCCCGGGCTCGGGGAGGGCGACCGGACGGATCTCCCCTCTCCCCGGGGCGCTCAGCCAAAACGCGTGAGCTTCAACCGCCACTTGGCCCACCTCTTGGCAGTCGAAGCGAGCGTGAACCGCCTCCCTCCACCGAAGCAGCAAACACCGACCCTAAGCTACCAACGAGCCACTCGTCTATCTCGGCGCAGATGATCCGGGTGCGGCCCGCGTGGGCCGCACCCGGGATCGATTTACTGTGACGAGGAGGTCTGGACGACCTGCTCGACGGCCTGGGCAAGCACCGTCTGCCCGGCGGCCGAGGGGTGGATGCCACAGCCACCGCTGGACAGCTGGGTGAGCAGTCCGGCGGCGCACGGGTCGTCCGAATCGCCCGCCGCGGTCTCGGCGTTCATGAACGCGCCGAAGCCGTCGGCGATCTCGACGTGGTACTTGGAGGCGATGCGGTTCTCGAACGCGTCGGAGACCTCCGTCAGCGAATCGAGCGCTGATGTGGGCGAGTAATAGTCGACCACGACGAGTTGGCCGTGGTAGACGGCACGGATCTTGCCGAGGATCGTCTTGAGGTTATGCCTGAGCGTCGCGAGGAAAGCGTCCTGCTCCATCGTGCTCGAGCACTGATCCGAGGTCTGCTCCTGACACAGGAGGAAGTCGTTGGCGCCGATCATCAGCGACACCAGCGTCACGTTCGAGGTCTTCGTCAGATACTTCACCGCATGCCTCATCTGCGAGCGACTGTATGTGACGTGCAGCGGGAAGAGCGCCCGATATCCGGGGCTGCCGTTGGGCTGGGTCTCGCAGCCGTTGCTCTGCTTGGTGTCGTTGATGAAGCTCGACGAGGTCTCACCCGGGCAGGCCGCGTTGTTGACGTTGACGTCGAGGTCGGACGCGATGTCCTCGGGGAAGCCGACCAGGCTCGACGGATCGAGGTAGTTGGGAGGCGGGACGGTGGTCGGCTCTTGGTAGCCAAAGGTCACCGAGTCACCGAGTGCGAGGTAGTTCGAGCCCGCGGTGATCGGTGGCTGGGAGGCGACCGACGCCGGCGAGGCATTGGCACCGGCGGTGACCGTCTTGGCCTGCGCGCGGCCGGCAAACGTCGTGGCGAGTAACGCCACGCACGCGAGCGCGGCAAAGCTCAACAATGCCCGGTGAACCGACCGGGCGGGGTGCCCATTCATATATTTCTCCTCCTCCTGAGGGATCGCCGCAGTGGCCGCGCGGCGCGGCCGAAGCAATGTAGCAATTGGCGCAACGCCGCGAGAGCCCGCGCAGACGCGGGTCGCGTGCCCGGCCGAGGGACCGGCCGGTCGATCAGCCTTCGCGGTCCTCGTCGGCGCGAGGCCCGAACAGCAGCATGCCCAACCCCGTGAGCGCCGCAGAGCCGACGACGGCCAGTCCCCCGATGCTCAGTGGGCGGTGCCCGTCGTGGCTCGGGGCGAGCAGCAGCAGTGCGAGGACGGCGAGCAGCTGCGTGGTCACCTGGATGACCACGAACCTCCGCAGCGGCGCGACGAACAGCGCCGGCGCCAGCCAGCTTCGCCACGGGAGCTCGAGCATGAGCATCGCGAGCACGTGCAGCAGGTGGACCCCTGCCAGCAAGACGAGGAGCTGCCAGCTGAGCCCGGGGTGACGCGCCAGCTGGCCAACGGCGAGGAACAGGATCAAGACCCAGCCGAGCAGGTAGCGCGGGAACCAGGCCGCGGCGACGCTGAGCACGATCCCGACCCCCAACCAGCCCCTCAGCCCGTAGTCGGCCGCCGTCAGCAGCACGCCGGCGAGAACGAATGCCGCCCGCACCGTGACACCGGGGATCCGTGCGCCGGCGGTCGGCAGCTCGGGCGGCCCCATCATGCCCGGCAGCTTCACCGCCGTCCTCCGACGCGACCGACAGCGCGGACCGGGCGGCTCAGAAGGCGCAGCCGCGCCTGGCGCGACATCGCGGTGCCGTCCTCCGGCCAGCGCAGGAGCTCGACGCCGCCGGCCTGCAGCGTGCGGATCCGGTCAGCACGTTCCATCATCACGATGCGGTACGCGAGCCGCTGGTAGCGGGTCGTCCGCGCGAAGCGCGCCCCCGGCAGCACATCGACCGCGATCACCCGATGACCGTTGCCCCGCCAGCGCAGGGCGAGCCCGACCGGCTCGTCGTCGAGCAGGCTGGACAGCACGTATACGAGTGCTCCGGGCGGCACGATCGGGGGCCGCCGATGGCGGAAGGGGACGGCGGCCGGCTGCGTGATCTCGATCGCGCGCAGCAGCCGCCACAGGTGCCGGCTGCCCCCGGCGTGGGCGATCATCCGCTTGCGGCTGGAGAGATCCTGAAAGCCGACCCGGTCGCCGGTCTGGATGTAGCCGGCCGCGATCGAGCTCGCCGCCTCCCGGGCCACGTCGAGTGCGCTGATCCCCTTGGCGGCGGCGGTATTGCGACTCCACTCGGCCACCTGCTCGCCGACGTCGTCGCGGCTGTCGAGCACGATCAGCACGGTGGTGTCGGCGAGCGCGGCCGTCCGGCGGACGTAGAGGTCGGCGGCGTTCTGGCCGCGGCGCGCGGTTGCCTTCCAGTCGATGCGGCGCAGCCGGTCGCCCGCGGTGAACGGATGGATGTCGCGAAAGTCGCCGCCGTCACCGGTCCGGGCGGATTCGTGTGCGCCGGTGAGCCCCTGCAGGCGCCGGGGCAGTGGGAGCGACCCGATCGCCGCGCCGCGTGGCGCGACGATGCGGCTGGCGACCAGCGGCTCCTGCGGTTGGCTCACGATCCCCCCGTCCGCGCCGAGAAAGCGGTACTCGACGCGGACCAGCTCCTGGGGACCGGAGTGCAGCAGCGGCACGTGTCCGACCAGGTCCTCGGCTGCCGGTCCGGCGACGACGAGCTCATACGCCTCGCCGGCGAGCACCGTCCACCGCAGTGCGATCGCCTCGACTCCGACCGGCGCTGCGATGGAGAGCTCGACATCGGTCTCGGTGTCGCCGGACTGGTGCAGGGTCAGTGTCGCGGTGGCGGCCTCGGTCGGGTCCGGTCGCCGCTCCCAGCTCCAGACGAGCGTCACGATCAAAGGCAGCGCGAGCAGCGCCAGGTCGATTCGGGCCAGCAGCAGGCCTGCCCCGCCGAGCACGACGGCGACCACACCGCCGGCCGTGAGCCCGGCCGAGCGCCTCCACGTCGGCACGCCCCTCACGCTGACCGGGTCCGGGCGTCCGCCCCGCTGCGTCGCGCTCCCGGTCACTGCGTCGCCGCTGCCGACCGCCGTCCCACGGCAGGGGGCCCGGCGACCTCGGCGACGACTCCGGACACCACGTCGGTCGCCCACGTGCCGTCCGCCCACGCCTGGGTGGTGAGCGAGAGCCGGTGAGCGAGCACCGGGACGGCGACTCGCTTGACGTCCTCCGGGGTGACGAAGTCGCGCCCGTCGATGACCGCGCGGGCGCGGGCGAGCAGCATCAACCCCTGCGATCCACGTGGGGAGGCGCCGACCTCGACCGCCGGATGCCGGCGCGTGGCAGCGGCCAGATCGACGCAGTAGTTGACGATGTCGGGCTCGACGTAGACCCGTTCGATGCCGGCCTGCATCGCGCGGAGCGCGGCAGCGTCGACGACGGGTTGGACGGAGGCGACCTCCTGGCGGCGCTTGATGCGGTTGAGCAGGATGTGCGCCTCGCCGGATCGTTCCGGGTAGCCCACCGCCAGGCGCACCATGAACCGATCGAGCTGGGCCTCGGGCAGCGCGTACGTCCCCTCGTACTCGATCGGATTGGAGGTGGCGACGACGTGGAACGGGGCCGGCAGCGGAAAGCTCTGGCCCTCGACGCTCACCTGCCCCTCCGCCATCGCCTCCAGTAGCGCGGACTGAGTCTTGGGCGAGGTGCGGTTGATCTCGTCGGCGAGGAACAGCCCGGTGAACACCGGCCCGGGGCGGAACACGAACTCGGTCGTCGCCGGCGCATACACAAACGACCCGGTGATGTCGGCCGGCAGTAGATCGGGTGTGCACTGCAGCCTGCGGAAGTCCAGGCCGACCGCGGAGGCGAGGCTGCGCGCGGCGAGCGTCTTGCCGAGGCCCGGCACATCCTCGAACAGCACGTGCCCGCCGGCGAGGATGGTCGCCAGCGCCAGCTCGACGGCGTCGGTCATCCCGACCACCACGGTGGCGACCCGTTCGAGGATCGCGGCGCTGAGCCGGGAGATCTCCTCGATCGACAGGGCGTCCAATGGCGGGGACTGTGACTTCGGTCGCGGCTGGGCGTCATCGTTCACGGGCTCTCCTCAGGATCTGGAACATGAAGGGCGCGGTCGGGCGTCCTGGTCCCGCCGGTGCGGTGGGCCGCGTCACGCCGAGCGCGTCAAGCGCGTCGAGGCAATGCCGCACTGAGCGCAGCAATGGCGGCCGGCGCCGTCGCCCGACGAGGAGGGTGTAGGCCCGGCGACCGATCAACTGCTCGATGCGCGGACCGTCGGCCGGGTTGCCCAGGTCGAGCTGGTACCGGGCGAGCCGGTGCCGGGCGATCTGCTGCAGGTGCCACACCACTCCGTAGCCGACCCGGCCGTACCTCCCGCGCAGCGACCCGGACAGCTGGGCGACGTCGCTGCGCGCGCCGGCGAGATTGGGACGGCCGACGGCGCGCCATTCGGTGTCGCTGGGGTCCGGGGCGCTGGCGCCCAGGCAAATGAGGCCGACGGTCGTGAGGACGGCGCCGAACAGAATCGAGCGCCAGATGTCGGCGCCGAGATACCAGCAGATCATCGCCACGAGCAACGCAGTGATCAGGGCTCGCGCCGTCGCTCGGGCGGGTGGCATCGTCACGGCACGGGCGGGGCGGACATCTCTGCGTCGCCCGGTTGGGCCGCCGGATCGAGCGCGGGCCAGGTCGCGACGAGCTCGCGCAGCGCCGCCCGCACCTGCGCCACGTCATCGGTCGTCGCCGGATGATCACCGAACCTGGTTCGCAGGTAGAGGCGCAGCAGCGTCCGAAGGGCGCGATCGTCGGTCACGGCGCGGCTCAGGATCCGCGACGTGAACTCGGTCGGCGTCTCGGCCGGCCCGCGCACGATGCCGGACTGTTCAGCCGTCTCCTGCAGCCCCAACCAGGCCCGGACGATCGCGTCGGCGGGCTCGCGCTGCTCGTCGAGGACCTGCAGCGCCAGCTCGATCCCGGTGCGCAGCGCGGGCGTGTCCGGCTCGGGCTCGGGTTCGATCGGGGGCTCGGACGTCGTCGCCCCAGTGACGACCGAGTGCCGGTTCCTCGCCGCGCCGGACCGCCGTCCCGCCCACCATCGCCACAGCAGGGCGACGACGATGATGGCCGCGATCCCGACGATGATCCAGACCACCCAGAGCGGGAAGCTCCCCTTGCCGCTCGCGGGCCTCCCGGGCGGCGCCGCCGGGAGCTGTTGTGTCCGGGTCGGGTTCGACGCCGGCGCGATGCTCAGGTTCGGCAGCCAACGTGGGCCCGAGAAGGAGGTCGTGCCGGAGACTCCCGCTGCCGCGACGACAACGACGGCGAGCAGGACGGTCCACAGCAGCAGGCGGTGCGATCTCGCCCGAGCCCTGGCATCAAGGGCATCGGGCAGCTCAACACGCACAGCTTCACCGTACCGAAAGAGGGTCCGGTGGCAGCCGGGTCACCGGGGATCATTCAGCGTGCGACATTCACCTCGTGACCGCGCCGGTGATCGTCGGCGGCTCAGAGCGTCCGGTCTCCCGTTCGGGCAGCGCGATCAGACCTGCGCCCGGCATGCCGTCCAGCGCCTCGCGTCGGCTGACCGCGAGCTCCAGGTTCGCGAGGGCCAGCAGGGCGTGCTCCCTGGCCAGTGCCTCGGCGCGTGCTCCTTGACGCCGCTGGATCGCCTGGATCAACCCGGCGTGGTGACGGTGACCGATGAGGATGATCTCCTGCGAGGCATGCACTCCGGCTTCGGCCAAAACGAACGCGCTCGGCCCGGCGAAGGGCAGCGACACGACCGTCGCCATCGAGCGCTCGAGGAGCGGGCTGCGGGCCATCGCGAGCAGCCGCTCATGGAATGCCTCGTTGAGGTGCATGTACCGCTCGAGCGCGGTGGCATCGGAGAGATACACAAGCTCGAGCATCGCGGAATTGAGGGTCTGCAGGGCGTAGATGTCGCGTGTCGGAACGCCCCGCTCGGCGGCGAATCGAGCGGCGGTGCCCTCCAGCACCCCGCGCAGTTCGATCGCATCCCGGACGTCACTCTGGGTGAACTGCTGTACGACGTAGCCGCCGCCGGGCAGCCGGCGCAGCAGACCCTCCTTCTCAAGCTCCGCCAACGCAAGGCGCAGCGGCGTGCGGGAGACGCCGAGGCGCTGCACCAGCGGCAGCTCCGACATCCGCTCGCCGGGCGAGAAGTCTCCGTCGAGAATCGCCTGCCTCAGGTGCAGCAGCGCCTTGTTGATCTGGGTTCGACCTGCAGACCTGGCCACGTGCCTCGTCGCTCTGCGCTGTTCTATCCGTCCGGGATCGACGCCCCCGCGCGCGTCTAGGCGCCGAAGTGTACTCAGCTGGCGGGTGTTCTGCATGCAGAACACGCCCTGCCGGGGGCTTCCAGATCGTCGGTGAGCGGTTTGTTACTCACAGTTGCATGCATCCGGTGACCGAACTACTATTTCGGCAGCCTCGGGGGCTTTTCCGGGGTTGCGTTCCAATCCTGAGGAGAGAGGAAACGACGTGCCCACTCACTTGACGGTGCCCAGAATGAGGGTCGGTCTGGCGGTGCTTGCCGCGCTGACCCTGTTGGTGCTGGCCGGCTGCGGCAATAGCAAGAAGTCGAGCAATAGCGGTGGAACCGGCGGCGCGTCGACCTCGGCGAGTACCGCCGCGACCACGTCGGCGGCCGGCTCGAGCTCCAGCAGTGGCAGCAGCTCGGCGAGTCTGTCGAGTTGCGGCTCCAAGCCGGGCGTGAAGGCGACCGGCTCGCCGATCAAGATCGGCACAATCGACACCCACCAGCCGGGGACCGACTTCACGGACGGCCCGAACATGATCAACGCCTACTTCGCGTGCGTGAACGCGAACGGCGGCGTCAACGGCCACCCACTCAAGCTCTACGTCGAGCTCGACCAGACGCAGCCGTCCCAGATCGAGGGTGACGCCAAGCAGCTCATCCAGTCCGATCATGTGGTCGCGATCGACGGCGTCTTCGACCTGCTCGAGTGCACGCTGGACACCAAGTACTGGGCGCAGCTCGGCATCTACGAGATGGACGCGGGGATCGCGCCGGGCTGCTGGGCCGGCCCCAACAGCGCCCCTGTGAACATGGGCCCGCGCTATAGCTCCGACGGCGCGGTGCAGTACGCGATCGCCAAGGTCCACCCGAACAAGATCGTCTTTGACCAGTCCAACGTGCCCGGTACCGGCTACATCGCGGGCGGCCCGACGTCGATCGCAAAGGCGTCGCACGTCGCGATCAAGACCGAGACCGACAACGTTCCGATCAACAACGCCAACTCGGTCGCGCTGCGGCTCGTCCAGGACGCCGGCCCCGACGGCTCGGTGGTGCTCAACTTCACCCCGCCGGAGGCGCTCGTCATCCTCCAGGCAGCTCAGAAGCTCGGCCTCGAGGACCGAGTCAAGTCGTGGGGCTGCTCGACGCCGTGTGACACCGACTTCCTCGCCAAGTCGCTGGGCCCGAAGTGGAACAACAAGTTCTTTATCAACGCAGAGGCCGCCAACCCCGACGACCAGCCCAGCCCAGACATGACGGAGTACAAGGCGATCCTCGCCAAGTACGGCCACTCCGTCGCCGGTGGGATCGGCTCCTTCAGCGAGTTCGGCTACGTCCTCTCGAAGTTCCTCGTGCAGGCGCTCGACAAGGTCAAGGGCCCGTACACGATGAAGACCGTCAACCAGGCGATCGTCGGGATCAAGAACGACAAGACGGGGTTGCTGTGCGACCCCTGGACGTACGGCAAAGCACCGCTTCACATTCCCAACCACACCGATTACACGGTGACCCCGGACAATGGCAAGATGAAGACCGTGGAGGGATGCACGGACATCTCGACCGCGGATCCCCAGATCGCCCAGTACCTCAAGGCCGCCAAGGCGGCCGGGATCAACACGGGTTCGTAGGGTCGTGGCCACGCGATCAGAGAGAGCGAGAAAGTGAACGGCATGCTCGCGCTGCTGCATCTGGCGTCGTTCTTCCCCCCGTGGGTGGACGAGGAGCCGTTCCTGGTCACCGGGCTCGCGCTCGGTGGGGTCTACGCGCTGTCCGGCGTGGGCTTGATCGTGCTCTTCCGGACGACAGGGGTGCTCAACCTGTCGTTCGGCGCCGTGGGAGCGTTCGGCGCTCTGATTGCGTGGCAGCTCATCAACCACTCTGGCGTCAACCAGTGGCTGGCCTACCTGGTGTGCGTCCTGTTCGCCGGAGTGGTGACGCTCGTCTACGGGGTTGTGTTCGGCCGGGCGCTGGCGGATCGTGACCCGTTGGTCAAGGCAACGGCCTCGCTCGGTGTCACCCTGATCCTGCTCGGGGCGATGGACCTGCTCTGGACCTCCAGCGGCGGCGCGTCGCGCGCGATCGCGCTGCCGACCGACAACCACGGCTTCATGATCGGTCAGGTGCAGGTGAGCACGACCGACGTGATCGCGCTCGCGGTCGGCGTCCTGATCGCCGCGTCGACGACGGTCTTCCTGCGCGTCAGCCGGCTGGGGACGGCGATGCGGGCGATGGCCTCCGATCGCGAGATCACCGCCACGCTCGGGGTTCCCGTCGCTCGTGTCGAGGCCTGTGCCTGGTTCGGCTGCGGCCTGCTCGCCGGGATCGCCGGGATCCTGCTCGCCGACCTGGTCGCGCTCGATGCGACGACGCTCACATTCCTCGTGATCTCCTCAATCGCGGCCACGCTCATCGCGCGCCTCTCATCGATCGCAGTCACGTTCCTGGCCGCGATCGTCATCGGGATCGTCGAGTCGATGGTGGTTCCGATCCAGTCGATCACGAACTATGCGGACGCCACGCCGTTCGTGCTCGCGGTCATCGCGTTGCTCGTCCTCAGCCGGACACGAGCACTCTCGGGCGCCCGCCAGGGGTTCTAGATCGTGTCGACGACTCAGCTCCCCGCCGACGCCCCACCGAAGTCGCCGCGCTCGGAGCCCCGGTTCACCCGGGACGAGATCGTCCGCGTCGGCGGGATCGCGCTCGGTCTGCTCGTGGTGATCATCCTCGTGCCGGCGATCTTCAGCATCTACTACGTCGACGCGCTCACCCAGGTCGTCGTCTATGCGATCGTCGCTCTCGGCCTCGGAGTGCTCGTCGGCCGCGTCGGCCTCGTCTCGCTCGGCCAGGCGGCGGTGCTGGCGATCGGCGCCTGGGTGGCGGCGCGGCTGCTGTTCGGCACCGGCCTGCCCTACGAGCTCGTGCTGCTCCTCGCCGGCCTGATCACGATGGTGATCGGAACGGTCGTCGGGCTGCCCGCGCTGCGCATGCGCGGGTTGTACCTCGCGCTCATCACCCTGATGCTCGCCGGTGCGATCACGGTCGCCCTGGCGACGCTCAACTTCCCCAACGGCGGACATGGCTTCAGCGGCTATAACGGAGCGCTCATCCACATCCCGGCGATCCGTCGGCCGGGGATCGCGACCTCCGACCGGGCGTACTTCCGCTACTCGATCATCGTCGCCGTCCTCATGTTCCTGGTGGTGCTCGGCCACCTGCGCACCAAGCCGGGACGCGCGTGGGCAGCGATCCGCCAGAGCGAGTCCGCGGCGCTCGCCGCGGGGATCAACACGACGCTCTACAAGCTGTGGGCGTTCGCCCTGGCCTCGTTCGTCACCGGCGTGGCCGGCGGCGTTCTCGCCGGCGCTCAACAGTATCTCTACTCGATCAACTTCCAGACCCAGGACTCGATCACGCTGCTCGCGGTGGTGCTGATGGGCGGCGCATACAGCATGTGGGGCGCGATCATCGCCGGTCTGCTGTTGGAGTTGTTGCCGGCGATCCTCAACAACCTCGGAGTCTCTCCCGACTGGCTGACGATCCTGTTCGGGATCGGCGTGCTCCAGGTGCTCACCACCGCTCCGAAGGGCATCGTCGACCAGTTCCCGAGGGACATGGCCCGGCTGTATCGCTTCATCACGGGGGCCGGGCGACGCGCTCCCGGCAAACAGGCAGCTTCATGATCGAGGTCACCGGGCTCACAGTCCGCTTCGGCGGCGTCACCTCGCTCGACGATATGGATGTGACCTTCGACGCCGGCACCTGCGGCCTCATCGGCCCCAACGGCGCCGGCAAGACGACGTTCTTCAACGTGCTCAGCGGGTTCGTGCGTCCGGCGAGCGGCACCGTGACCGCGTTCGGCGAGAATCTCCTGTCGATGGCGCACTTCCGCCGCGCAAGGTGGGGGGTGCGCCGCACCTTCCAGACCGAGCAGGCGATCGAGCAACTGTCGGTGTTCGACAACGTCGCGATGATCCACGAGCACTCCAAGCTCAGCCGCGCGTCGCGCAGACAGGACACCCTGGGGGCGATCGACATCGTCGGGATCCAGTCAGACCCATCAGCCCCTGTGCAGACGCTGTCGGGCGGGGAGCGCCGGCTCGTAGAGGTCGCGCGGGCGATCGTCGGTCGCCCGAAGATCGTGCTGCTCGACGAACCCGCTGCCGGCCTGCCCGACGACGAGACCACGGACCTCGGAAGGGTGATTCGGGCGATCCCCGAGCACACCGGCGCCCAGGTGATCCTGGTCGACCACGACATGAGCCTCGTGTCGGGCTGCTGCGAGCGGACCGCGGTGCTCGACTTCGGGCGGCTGATCGCCTCGGGCCCGACCGCGGAGGTACTGCGTGATGAACGGGTCGTCCGTGCCTACCTCGGCGACCAGGCGGCCGCGTGAGCGCCACGAACGGCACGCTCTCGATCGAGGGCCTCGTCATCGCCCGCGGCGGGCGGGATGTCGTCACGGAGGTGTCGATCGAGGTCACCTCCGGGGAGGTGACGGCGCTGCTCGGACCCAACGGCGCGGGCAAGTCGAGCATGGTGCTCGCCCTCGGCGGGATCCTGCCGATCCGGGCCGGCACGGTCAGGCTCGATGGCCAGGTCCTCTCCGGTCGCCGGCCGGAGCAGATCCGCCGAGCGGGCCTGGCGATCGTTCCGGAGGGACGCCGGCTCCTCGCCGAGCTCACCGTCGAGGAGAACCTGCGGGTCGCCACGTACTCGTTGTCCTCCTCGCAAGCGCGCGCGGGCCGCAGCCGCGCCCTGGAGCTGTTCCCCGAGCTCGAGAAGCGGCTATCCAGTTCCGCGCGGTCGCTGTCCGGCGGCGAGCAGCAGATGGTCGTGCTCGCCCAGGCGCTCGTCTCCGAGCCGCGCTTCATCCTCATCGACGAGCTCTCCCTCGGTCTCGCCCCGGTCATCATCTCCCGTCTGATTCCGGTCCTGCGGACGATCGCCGAATCGGGAGTCGGGATCCTGCTGATCGAGCAGTTCGCCCCGATCGCGCTGGGACTCTCCAACCGCGCCTACGTGATGGAGGGCGGCCGCATCCAGTACGCGGGGCAGGCCAAGGAGCTCCAGGAGAACCCCGAGCTGCTGCATTCCGCCTACCTGCTGCACGGCAGCGGAGCGGCGAGCGCGACGGCACCCTCGGCGGAACCGCGATCGACCGCGGATGACGCTCGGGTCACCAGCGGTGAGTGAGTCCTACGACTACGTCATCGTCGGTGCCGGCTCGGCGGGCTGCGTGCTGGCCGCCCGCCTGTCCGAGGATCCCGAGGTCAGCGTGGCGCTGCTCGAGGCCGGCGAAGAGGACACCCAGCCAGAGATCCACGTCCCGGCGGCATATCCCGCCCTGTTCAAGTCAGAGCTCGACTGGGACCTGCTGAGCGAGCGCGAGCCGGGCCTGGACGGTCGCCGGCTGTACCTGCCACGGGGCCGGATGCTCGGCGGCTGCAGCTCGATCAACGCGATGATCTACGTGCGCGGCAACCGCCTCGACTACGACGCCTGGGCCGCCGCCGGGCACGAGGGTTGGGGCTTTGACGACGTGCTGCCCTACTTCAGGCGCTCCGAGGACAACGAGCGCGGCGAGAGCCTCCACCACGGCGTGGACGGCCCACTGAGCGTGTCCGACGGGCGCTCGATGCATCCGCTCGTCGACACGATGCTCGAGGCCGCGCGCATGGCCGGGCACGAGGCCAACCCCGACTTCAACGGCGCCCGTCAGGAGGGCGTGGGACGGCTCCAGCTGACCCAGCGCAACGGCAGGCGCTGCAGCACCGCCGATGCGTTCCTGCGCCCTGCCGACCGACGGCACAACCTGGAGGTGATCCCGCGGGCAATGGCGCTGCGGGTGGTGTTCGAGGGTGAGCGTGCCGTCGGGGTCGAGATCGCTCGTGACGGCCGGGTGCAGACAGTGCGCGCCGAGCGCGAGGTCCTGGTCTGCGCCGGGGCGTATCAGTCGCCGGTGCTGCTGATGTTGTCCGGCATCGGCCCCGAGGATCAGCTGGCGCCCCTCGGCATCGAGATCCGGCAGGCGCTGCCGGTCGGCGAGAACCTCCAGGACCACTACATGGCCCAGCTCAACTTCCTCACCGACGAACCGTCGCTGTTCACCGCCACCACCCCTGAGAACTTCGCCCTGCTGGCCGACGAGGGGCGTGGTCCGTTGAGCTCCAACATTCCGGAGGCCGCCGGGTTCTTCCGTGCCCGGGCGGGCGTCGATGCGCCCGACATCGAGTTCCACTTCGCGCCCTCGCTGTTCTTCGACGAGGGGCTCACGGCCCCGGCCGACCACGGGTACTGCTTCGGGCCGGTGGTCATCAAGCCCACCAGCCGCGGGCGGGTGATGCTCCGCTCCCCCGTCCCGTCGGCCAAGCCGCGGGTGCTGTCCAACTTCCTCACCACCGAGGAGGACCGGGCGAGCATGCTGGCAGGGATGAAGCTGGCGATGGAGATCGCCCAGCAGGCTCCGCTACGCGCGGTGGAGCGGGCGCCGTTCAGCGTCCCGGATTCCACTGCCGACGCCGACTTGATGGCGTTCGCCCGTCAGGCCGGCCAGACCGTCTATCACCCAACCTCCTCCTGCGCGATGGGGGCGGTGGTGGACGCGCAGCTACGGGTGTACGGCTGTGACGGGCTTCGCGTGGTCGATGCCTCGGTGATGCCTGAGATCACCCGGGGCAACACCAACGCCCCCACGATCATGATCGCTGAACGCGCTGCCGACCTCATCCGCGCGCGCCGTCCGACGCCGGTCGCCGCCGGCGCGACCTGAAACCAAGGGTGGGCGTGAGCGTCTCCTCGCGATTTGACGTATCCGGCTACGGTGTCGTCGTCACGGGCGGCGCCAGCGGTCTGGGGCTCGCGTATGGGGAGGTGATGGCGTCCCACGGTGCGAGGGTGACGCTGATCGACCTCGATGCGGTCGCGCTCGATGCTCAGATGTCACGTCTGCGCGGACTGGGTCTCGACGTGCGCGGAGCCGTCGCGGATGTCACCGACCACACCGGCCTTGATCGGGCGATCGACGAGGCCGCACACAGCTACGGCCGACTGCACGTGGCGTTCGCCAACGCCGGCATCGACCCTGGCGCGGGGTTTGTCGGCGCCTGGGCCGGTGACGAGCGACCGCGGGTCCCCGAGGGCGCGCTTGAGCACTACTCCGACCAGCGCTGGTTGCGCGTGATCGACACCAACCTGACCGGTATCTTTGCCACCGCTCGCGCCGCCGCTCGTCACATGCGCCCCCACGGGTTCGGGCGCATCATCCTCACGACGTCGCTGGCCGCCACTGCCGTCGAGCCGGCGATCGGCTCCGCCTACATGGCGGCCAAGGCGGGTGCGCGTCACTTCATGCATTCGGCCGCGCTCGAGCTCGCCGCCGCGGGCATCACGGTCAACGCGATCGCACCGGGCTTCTTCGTCACCAACATCGGCGGCGGTCATGCCCATGACCCCGCCCTGCAGGCCGCGCTCAGCAAGTCGATCCCGATGCATCGCGTCGGGCTGCCGGAGGACATCAAGCCGCTTGCCCTGTTCCTCGCCTCGCCCGCCTCGGAGTACATCACCGGGCAGGAGATCGTGATCGACGGCGGCTGGGGGCTGGGGGTCGCCGACTGATGGCCGGCACTGCAAGCCTGTCAGCTGCCGAGGCGCTTGATCTGCTGGCCACGATGTGGCGCATCCGGGCGCTGGAGGAGCGCGTCGGGCGGCTCAAGCGCGCCGACGAGATCTATGGCCTGGTTCACCTCAGCATCGGAGGGGAGGGGGTCGCGGCTGCTGTCTGCCGGCAGCTGCTCGCCTCCGACGCGGTCTACAGCGGACATCGCGCGCACGGCCATGCGCTCGCGCAGGGCGCGCCATCGGATCGGCTGATGGCGGAGCTGATGGGCCGTGATACCGGGCTGTGCCGCGGGTTGGGCGGCTCGATGCACCTCGTCGACCTCGAACACGGGTTCTTCGGAGCGACCGGCGTGGTGGGCGGCAACCTGCCGCTCGCAGTGGGCACGGCGCTGGCCGCCCAGCTGCGGGGCGGGACCGACGTGACCGTCAGCTTCTTCGGTGACGGTGCCGTGCAGGCCGGCACCTTCCATGAGTCGATCAACCTCGCGACGTTGTGGAAGCTGCCCCTCGTGTTCGTGTGCGAGAACAACGGATTCGCGGAGTTCACTCCCCGCTCGGCGCACACCACCGTCGAGCGGGTCAGTGACGTCGTGGCTCCCTATGGACTCGAGCGGGCGACCGTCTCCGGCAGCGATGTGGCCGAGGTCTGGAACGCCTTCCGGGCGTTCCTGCAGGCGGCTCGGGACGGTGGCGGCCCGTTCCTGCTCGAGTGCCTGACCCATCGACGGCGCGGTCACTACGAGGGTGACCCGGACAGCTATCGCGACTCCGACGAGGCCGAGTGGGAGCTCAAGGATCCGATCGCGCGGCTCACCGAGCGGGGGCTCGCCGACGGCTGGCTGACCACGCAGCGGCGCGATTCGGTCGAGGCCGAGGCCCGCGCGGAGATCGACAGCGCGACGGCGTTCGCGCGGGAGAGCCCGTACCCGGCGCCGGAGCTGCCGGCGCAGATGACCTACACCCAGGAGGGTGTGTCGTGACCCAGACCACCTACGTCCGCGCCGTCTGCGACGCCGTGGCCCGGGCGATGCAGGACGATGAGCGTGTGATCGTGCTCGGCGAGGACGTCGCCGAGGGCGGGCCCTATACCGCGACCGCGGGCCTGGCGGATGCCTTCGGCCGCGAGCGCGTCCGCAATACCCCGATCAGTGAGAGCACCGTCGCCGGCGTCGCCGTCGGCGCCGCGCAGGCCGGCTATCGACCGATCGTCGAGATCATGTTCATCGACTTCGTCACGCTCGCGCTCGATCAGCTCGCCAACCAGGGCGCGAAGGCGCGGTTCATGTCCGGCGGTCAGCTGTCGGTGCCGTTGGTAATGCGAACCCAGGGCGGCGCGGGACAGCGCGGCGGCGCGCAGCACTCGCAGAGCCTGGAGAGCTGGCTGGCTCACATCCCCGGGCTCAAGGTGGTCATGCCGAGCACCGCGGTCGATGCCGCAGGGCTGATGACCAGCGCGATCGCCGACCCCGATCCGGTCGTGTTCGTCGAGAGCAAGGCGTTGTACTTCGTGCGCGAGGAGATCGAGGGTGAGCCGCCCGCGGTCCCGCTCGGCGTCGCCCGAACGTTCCGAGAGGGGACCGACCTGACGATCGTGGCGACCGCGCGGATGGTCCGCCGCGCGCTCGAGGCGGCGGACGTGCTCGCGGCCGAGGGCATCCAGGCCACCGTGATCGATCCCCGAACGCTCGTCCCGCTCGACATCGACACGATCACCGCCTCGGTCGAAGTGACCAACCACCTGATGGTCGTCGAGGAGGCTGTGACCTCGATGGGGTTCGGCGCGGAGATCGCGGCGATGGTCCAGCACGCGGCGTTCGACGATCTGGATGCTCCGGTGGAACGGGTCGGGGCGCCGTTCACCCCGGTTCCGCTCAGTCCTGGCCTCGAGGATGCCTACATACCCGATGTCGACTCGATCGCGCGAGCCGCCCGGAGGATCCTCTCGCTCGGAGCCGAGGCCGCCTGATGCGCGCGGCCGTGCTCACAGCACCCGGAACGGTCGAGCTCTCGGACCGCCCTGACCCGGCCGAGCCCGGCCCCGGAGAGCTGCTGGTGGCGCCGGAGGCGGTCGGGATCTGCGGATCGGACATCCATTACCTGCACGGTGACCCGGCCCTGTACCAGTTTCCCCGAGTCCTCGGCCATGAGCTGATCGCGACCGTTCGCGCCACCGCTCCGGGTGGCGCGCTGGCGGTGGGCGAGCAGGTCGCGGTGTGGCCGCTGCAGGCGTGCGGTCACTGCGACACCTGCCGGGCCGGTCGGCCCAACGCCTGCCCGAACTTCTCGCTGATCGGCATTCACACCGACGGCGGGCTGCAGGATGCGCTCCTCGTCCCCGAGGCCCAATGCTTCCCGATCGTGGGCGAGCCGGCCCTCATGACGTTGGTCGAGCCGCTGTCGATCGCGATCCATGCGGTCGCGCGGGGGGCGGTCACGACCGAGGCGATCGTCGTCTTCGGCGCCGGCCCGATCGGTCAGCTGATCGGGTTCGTCGCCGCCGAGCGCGGCGCCCGGGTGCTGATCGTCGACCGCCTGGAGTCCCGTCTGCAGCTCGCCCGGGTGCTGGGGATGGAGACGCTTCTCTCCGGAGCGGACTCGGGGGTGCTGAGCGGCGCGCGCGCGTGGGCCGGTGGCGACGGGCCTCCGGTCGTCTTCGACGCGACCGCCTCGCCTGTCGCGGTCAGTGACACGCTGTCGCTCGTTCGTCCCGCCGGCCGCGTCGTCCTGGTCGGCCTGGCCGGCGAGCAGGCCGTGATGCCGTTCGGCGTGATCACGCATAAGGAGCTGGACGTCCTCGGGGCCAGCGTCTGCACCAGAGAGGAGTTCGCCGAGGCCGTACACCTGGTGCAGCGCCGCGGCGAGCAGCTACGGCCGCTGCTCACCGGCCAGGTGCCGCTGCAGGAAGCCGACGAGGCCCTGCGGCGGGTCGCCGAGCGACCGGCGGAGTCGATGAAGGTGGTTATCCGTGTTGGAGCCGACGGCTGACTGGTAACGGCGCACTGTCGTTCCTGGCCCGCGGAATGGCCCGTGAGCTGCGTGACCGCGTCGGCGACCAGCGCGCCGGTCAGTCCGCGCTGCGCCACGTCCGCAGTGTCGCCGACATGCACCGGGGGGCTCAGCGAGCCCTGCCGCGGTCGGTCCTGGACTTCATCGAGGGCGGCGCCGAGGACGAGGTGACGATCGCCCGCAACCGCAGCGACTTCGAGCAGCTGACGCTACTCCCGCGAGTGCTCCGAGACGTCTCGGTGGTGAACCTCGCCACCACCGTCCTCGGTCAGCCGGTCTCGTTGCCGGTGCTCGCGGCACCCACCGGGCTGACGACGATGGTCCACCCGCTGGGCGAGGTGGGCGTCGCAGAGGCGGTCAGCCGCGCCGGCACGGTGTATCTGGCCTCAGGCGCCGGCGGGCAATCGCCCGAGGCGGTCGCCGCCGCCACCACCGGTCCGGCCCCGTGGTTTCAGCTGTATCTGTGGCGCGATCGCGGTCTGGTCCGTGAGCTCCTCGCCCGGACCCGGGAGTCCGGGTTCGCCGCCTTGGCGTTCACCGTCGATGTGCCGCGCGGCGGGCGGCGTGAGCGCGACCTGCGCAACGGGTTCACGATCCCACCCAGGATCACGGCGGGCACGATTGCCCAGGGCCTGGCCCGGCCGCGCTGGTCGGCGCGCTTCCTGCGCAGCGGTGGCCTGGGGCTCGGCGACATTGATCGTCAGGGGACGCCTCAGTCCTGGTCCGAGCGAGTCAACACGCAGACCGACCCGTCACTGACCTGGGCCGAACTCGAGTGGCTGCGTGGTGAGTGGAGCCGTCCGCTGCTGGTCAAGGGCGTGCTCCACCCCGACGACGCCGCCCGCGCGGTCGACTGCGGCGTCAACGCGGTGATCGTCTCCAACCACGGCGGCCGCCAACTCGACGGCGCCAGCTCGACGATCACGGCCCTGCCGGGGATCGTCGAGGCAGTCGGTGACCGGACCGAGATCCTGCTCGACGGGGGCGTGCGCCGAGGGACCGACATCGTCAAGGCGCTCGCCCTCGGTGCCCGGGCCTGCCTCGTGGGCCGGCCGATGCTCTACGGGCTGGCCACGGCTGGTGTCGACGGCGCCGAGCGCGTCATCGAGTTGCTGCGCGAGGAGCTCGTGACGGCGATGTCGCTGCTCGGATGCACCTCGGTCGGTGAGCTGACCCCCGATCTGATCGGGCCGGTGGCCGCTGCGCCTCGTACCTGACCTACTTCCGTCGTGCGTTCTGCACGTTGCCCGGACCGGAGCGCGGCAGGCCGAGATACTCGCGCGCGATCTCACCGTAGCCCCACTCGCGCATCTGCAGGTTGCGGTGGCTGTGCAGCATCGCCATGTCGTGCAACGTGCGCACGATCGGCGTCCCATCGACGGCGGCGCTTGAGCCGGCGGTGCGGAAGATCTCGCCCTGCAGCACATCCCACAGCTGGCAGATCGCCTCGCGACCGATCGCCGACAGCCGCCAGTCGTCGTAGTAACTCGGCGCGATCCCCTGCTCGACGGCCCGCCGGCAGATCTCGTTGTGCTGCTCGCCGGCATTGATCACCGCGGCCTCGGCGGTGCCGATCCGCGCAATCGCCTTCCCGAACCACTGCTGGAAGCTCAGGTCGTGACGACGTGGCACGTACGGTGGCATCACGCTGATCTTCGAATCGAGCAGCAGCTCGTACTCGTCGAGTGCCCGGTAGGCGCCGCCGACCGCCAGCGCCGCCAATGTCAGCGTGAACAGCGCCATCGCCCGCCCGCCGTAGATCGGGTCGCCGTGCAGCGCGACGCCGGGGGTCGGCGGCGTCACGTCGTAGTCGACCATCAGCGCGTCCTCGATGCACCAGTGCGCGGGCACGAATCCGCGGTCGAACGAGATCGTGTTCGAGCCGGACCCCTTCAAACCCATCAAGCGGCCCCAGTCCTCGAGCCATTCGAATTGTTCCTCAGAAGCGACGAACAGCAGCATCCGTCCGTCGGTCTCGCCCGCGTCGCCGACGATCAGTGCCTGGCCCATATAGTGGGTCGAGAACGGCACCCCCGAGGCGTAGCCGACCTTCCCGGTCAGCGACCAGCCACCGTCGACCCGCTCGGCGCGGGCGATCGGCGCCGCCACCGCGGGGCAGCGGAAATCGGCGGTGCCCTCGGTGAAGATCTCCTCCTGGGCCCGCTCCGGCCACCACGAGGCGATCTGCAGCGCGTGCGCCGCCGCCAGTGCCACGCCCCAGCCGGCCGACATATCCCCGCGGGCGAGCTCGATGCAGACCTTCAGATAGGTGACCGGGTCGAACCCGTATCCCCCGTACCGCGTGGGCACGTACAGCTTGAACACCCCCGCCTCACGGCACGCCTCGAGGACCTCGTCGGTCGCCCGCGTGCGCAGCTCTGTCGCGTCGGACTGCTCACGCAGCAGGGGCCGCAGGGCCGCGACCCGATCGATCAGTTGGCGCGGGGTCAGGCCGGGCTCCACGTTCACGACGTCAGGAGCCTCAACCGGTGACCGCCACTGGGTGGGCGGCCGGCAGATAACCGTGCTCCTCGCCGATCAGGTACTGCGCGGTGCGGCTCGCCATCGCCATGATCGTGAGCGACGGGTTGACCGACATCACCCGCGGGATCACGGAGCTGTCGCCGACGAACAGCCGTTTGACGTCGTGGGACTCGGCGTGGGAGTTCACTGCCGAGCGTTCCGGGTCCGAGCCCATCCGGCAGCTGCCCTGGACGTGGGTCGAGACGACCCCGGTCCTGAACACCTGCGTGGCGCCGGCGCTGCGCAGGATCGCCGCGGCGGCGGCCTGTGACTCGGCGATTCGGCGATGTTCGCGCTCCGTGAAGCGGTAGCTGTAGCGGTCACGACCCTTGGCATCGACGACGCACTGACCGTGGTTCTCGTCATTGGCCATCGTCAGCAGTCCATTCAGGCGCCGGTAGTTCCTCATCACGTCGACCAGCTCCTGCCCCCACAGTGGCGTGCCGTCCTCGCGGGCGAGTGCCACCGAGGCGCCGATCGGGTCCTGGACGGTTGCGGCCTCGATGATGTAGCCGCCGTCGGCGTCGCGCATCCGCTGCATGCTGTGGGCGGAGATCGGATACACGTCGTGGGCGTCCTGGATCTCTCCGAACAGGCCGGTGATGATCTGCGCGGCATGGAAACCGAGGTGCCGACCGATCTGCAGGCTCGACTGCGAGTTGCCGGCCAGCTCGCGGATCCCGGAGCGCAGCAGGATTCCGGGGGTGGCCAGCGCGCCGCCGGCGACGACGACGATGTCGGCACTGGCCGACTGCGCGGCGCCGTCCGCGTCGGTCCACTCGATCCCGGCTGCCTCCAGCCCGTTCCCGCGATCCTCGATGACGACGCGGGTGACGGTCGACTCGGACTTCAGCGTCAGCCCGGCGTTGACCACCGCGTCCTGGATGTAGACGTTGAACGTGTTCTTGCCGGCGTTGGTCGGGCAGCCCTGCAGGCAGGAGCCGCAGCGTGTGCAGTTCACGTCGGTGTAGGAGTCGACCGGGTGCAGCGGTACGCCGGCCCGCTCGAAGGCGGGTGCGACCGTCTTCACGCACTGCTGCCAATCGGCCCGCGGGCGAACGCCGAGGCGGCGCTCAACGCGCTCGTAGTGCGGCGCCAGATCTGCCTCGCTGAACGGTTCACCGCAGTCGCCCGTGATCCCGGCCGCGTCGTGCCACTTGCCATAGTCCTCGTCGATGATCCGCAGCGCCACCTTCGTGTTGAGGGTGCTGGTGCCACCGGTCACGCGGCCGCGGATCATCGCGATCGGAGGGCCGCCGTCCTCGGAGTCGGCAAACGCCACGGGGAACCAGATCGTGTGGTTGGCGTGCGCCTCCCAGCGGGTGAAGTCACGCGCGGTCAGGCGCGGCCCAGCTTCCAGCAGCAGCACCTCACGGCCGGCCCGCGCCAGCTCGGAGGCGATGATCCCGCCGCCGGCACCGGAGCCGGCGACGATCACCTCGTAGCGCTCACTCATGGCGATGCTCCCAACAGGTAGGACCAGTCATGCTTGACGCGGGATGCGAGCTCGATCGTGAAGTCGATCTCCTCGTACGCGCTCGGGCCTGGGGCGCCCGGCGCGAGGAAGTCGCTGTAGAACGCCTCGACGGCCATCGCGCGCACGAGGGCGAACTCGGGGGTGCCGGCTTTTACGGCCAGCGCCTCGGAGGAACCGGCGGCCGGTGCCATTGCCTCGATGCAGGCGAGCGCGGCGGCCCGATCGTCGTCGTCGACCCGGGCCAGGGTGGCGTCGATATAGAGCTCCGGCCAGACGCGGGCGCTGCCGGGAACGATGAGCTCACAGAGATCGCGCACGAGCCTCGCGGTGCGGTCGTCGAATACGTGCATCTAGCCGCTCAGGCCCCCGTCGAGCGCAAACGTGTGGCCGGTCATGAAGGCGCTTTCGTCGCTGGCCAGGTACACCACGGCGGCCGCGATCTCGGCCACCGTCGCGTGACGCCCCAGCGGAATCAAGGAGTCGAAGATCTTCTCCGCCTCCTGCGAGGACTTGCCGGTCTCGGCCATCTCGATGCTGTGCTGGAAGTCGTTGTCGACCGGGCCCGGGTGCAGCGAGTTCACGCGGACCCCCCGACCGGCCATCTCCTTGGCGGCGGTGCGCATCAGTCCCACCAGCGCATGCTTGGAGGTCACGTAGGCGGCGATGTTCGGGATCCCGACGAGGCCGGTGACGCTCGAGTTGATGATCAGGCTGCCGCCGTCGCTGATCGCGGCGAGCGCGTGCTTGCAGACGAGCATCGAACCGACCACGTTGACCCTCAGCACTCGCTCGAACACATCGACCGGGAATTCGGTCAGCGGGAACGGCGCGCCGGCAATGCCCGCGTTGGCGAACGCCACGTCGAGCTTCCCGAAGCGCTCGACGGTGGCCGCGACCGCAGCCGCGACCTGGTCCTCGACGGTCACGTCGCAGACCTGCCAGGCGACCGCTACCTCCGACCCACCGCGCTTGATCGACGCGGCCGCCGCGGCCAGGGCGTCGTCGTCGAGATCGGCAAGCATCACCTCCGCGCTCTCGTCGACGAACGCCCGGGCGGCCGCCACGCCGATCGAGCCGCCGCCGCCGGTGATCAGCGCGGTCTTGCCGGCCAGCCGCCCCGGTCCCGTCCGGTTCCCCGTCGTCATCACGCTCCCCCCGCCGAGTTCTTGACGTTGATTTCCACGAGCACCCCGTTCGGATCGGTGACGAACAGCTGGCGTGGGCCACCTGGGACCTCGTTGCGGACGGCGCGCAGGCCGGCTCGAGCGATTCGCCGCTCGACCTCGTCGTAGTCGTCCGCGTCGAAGGCTATGTGATCGACGGTGGCGGCGGTGGTACCAGTTGGGGTGCCGGTACTCCCGCCGGGACCGGCCCCGAGCCCGAGCCCGGCGGCGTGGACCCGGTAGGCCACGCGGTCGGCAACGTGCAGGCAGGCGGCCCTGTCCTCGCCGGCGTACAACCAATGTCCGGGGAACTCCAACGGTGGTCGCTGCCCGGTTTGCAGGCCGACGACGTCGCCATAGAAGTTGCGGGTGGCGTCGATGTCGTCGCTGAGGACGAGCACGTGCTCGAGCCTTGTGATCCCCATCAGGTGCTCGACCTCGATGACATCGAGGCCAATGGTGCGCTCGTCCTTGCTGCGGCGCAAGGCCAGCAGAGACATGACCATTGTCCGTTTGCGCACGCTTCCCAGGCTGCGCGGTCGTGCCTCTGGCAACGGCCGTGGCGCGGAGCTACTGTGCGCGCATGCCCGCCCGAGAGACCGCCGCCACCGTCCGCGACGCCACGTTCGACGTGATGCGCCAACTGGGGATGACGCGGATCTTCGGCAATCCCGGAACGACCGAGATCCCGTTCCTGGTCGGGCTGCCCGACGACCTTAAGTTCGTGATGGGCCTGCACGAGGGATCGGTCGTGTCGATCGCGACCGGGGTTGCGCTCGTGACCGGTGAGCCGCAGTTCGTCAACCTGCACACCGCGCCCGGGCTCGGCAACGCGATCAACGCGATCGCCAACGCCCGGGACCTGCACGCGCCGCTGGTGCTCGTCGTCGGCCAGCAGGACCGCGCGCAGCTCTCGATCGCCCCGTTCCTGTCAGGCCGCGCGCTGGAGCGCGTTGCCGGTGACTACCCGGTGTGGTCCTCGTTGCCGGTCCGCCCGCAGGATGTGCCCGCGGCGGTGGCCCGCGCCTATTGGGAGGCGCTGGCCCATCAGGGCCCGGCATTGGTGGTCGTGCCGATGGGTGATTGGCTGCAGGCGGCGGCCCCGGTCGCGGCGAGCTTCCCGGCATCGGTGGTGCACCCGGGAGCGGTCTCGCCCGCGCAGCTGCGTCCGCTGGCGGAGCTGCTGGCGCAGTCGCAGTCGCCGGCGATCGTGACCGGCGGCGGCAACGACAGTCAGGCGGGTTGGGACGCCACCGTGCGGCTGGCGGAGCGGCTCGGCTGTCCGGTGTTCCACGAGCCGTTCTCCGCCCGCGCGAGCTTTCCGGAGACGCACCCGCAATTCGCCGGGCATCTGGATTGGCGCCGGCGCGGGATCCGCGACGCGCTCGCGCCCTACGACACGGTGCTGGTGCTGGGGACGAAGGCATTCCTGGTCTACATCCTCGAAGCGGAGGAGCCGATCGTGACCCCGCAGACGCGGGTGGCGGTGATCACGTCCGATTCGGGCGAGGCGCACGTCAGCGGCTGCGAGATCGCGGTCGTGGGGCCGGTGGCGCCGGCGGTCGAGGCGCTGGGGGGACTGGTCTCCGAGCGCTCGGGTGATGTCCCCGTCCCCGTCCCCGGCGCTGGGCGACCGGCGCCGGTGGGCGCACCGGAGGCGGGCGAGCCGCTGACCGCCAGCCAGGTGCTGTCGTTCGTGGCCGAGCGCTGGCCGGCCGACGGGGTGTTGGTGGAGGAGTCACCGTCGAGCCGCCCGGAGCTGCTCGCGCGGTTCCCCGCCCGAGCGCCGCTCGGATGGTTGAGCAACGGAAACGGCGGCCTGGGCTTCGGACTCGGCGGCGCCGTCGGCGTGCGAATGGCCGCACCCGAGCGTCCGGTGATGGCGGTCGTCGGGGACGGCTCGGCGATGTTCGGCATCCAGGCGCTCTGGAGTGCCGCCCACTACGGCGTCGGCGTGCTGATGATCGTGATGTCCAACGGCAACTACGGCGTGATGGATGCGCAGGCGGGCTGGCAGGACAAACGGGCGCCGTGGCCGCAGTTTCCGGGCCTCGACATCGCCGCGATCGCGCGCGGGCTGGGTTGCCCGGCGGCACGCGTGGAGACCTACGAGGAGATGACCGAGACGCTCGGCGAGGCGCTCGACGGCCTGGCGGCGCGGAGTCGGCCGCTGCTCGTCGAGATCGTGATCGCCCAGGACGACTGGTCCTGAGAACGAGATATGGATGACCGGTGATCGGTGACATCCTGTGGGCGCCCGGAGCCGATTGGCGCGAGCGCCATGAGATCGGCAGGTTCATGGATTGGCTGCGCGACGTGCGCGGTCTGGAGTTCGGCGGCTACGAGGAGCTCCGGCGTTGGTCGGTCACGGACCTGGAGGGGTTCTGGGGCGCGGTTGCGGACTTCTACGAGGTCAAGTTTCACAGCCCGTATGAGCGGGTCCTGGGCGACCGTTCGATGCCGGGAGCGAAGTGGTTCCCCGGCGCGACGCTGAACTACGCGGAGCACCTGCTCGGCCGGCCGCAGGACAGCGACACGATTGCCGTCCTCGCGCGCTCCCAGACCCGGGAGCCGACGCAGCTGACGTTCGGCGAGCTGGCCGAGCAGGCCGCTCGCGCCCGGGCGGGCCTGCAACGCCTCGGGGTCGCTCGCGGCGACCGGGTGGTGGCCTACATGCCGAATATCCCGGAGACGCTGGTCATGTTCATCGCGACGGTCAGCCTCGGCGCGATCTGGGCGACCTGTGCCCCCGAGTTCGGTGCCCGCAGCGTGACCGACCGCTTCGCGCAGATCGAGCCGAAGGTGCTGGTGGCCGTGGCCGGCTACACCTACCGCGACCGCCACATCGACCGCACGCAGGAGATCGCCGAGATCCGCGCCGCGCTGCCGACCCTCGAGCACGTGATCGCCGTGCCGTACGGCGCCGGCGCGCCGCCGGCCGACGTCATCCTGTGGGAGCAGCTGCTCGATGACGACCGCGCGGACGCGGCGCCGCAATTCGAGCCAGTGCCGTTCGACCACCCGCTGTATGTGCTGTTCTCCTCCGGAACGACCGGGCTGCCCAAGGCGATCATCCACTCCCACGGCGGGCAGCTGGTGGAGCACCTCAAGCACCAGGGTCTGGTCTGGGACCTGAAGCCCGGCTCGCGGCTGATGTGGTTCTCGACGACTGCCTGGATGATGTGGAACGCGCTGGTCTCCTGTCTGCTGTTGCGCTCCTCGATCGTGATGCTCGACGGCGACCCGACATGGCCGGACCTGTCGGAGCAGTGGCGCCTGGCCCAGGAGCTGCGCCCGACCAACATGGGCATCAGCCCTGTGTATCTGATGGCCTGCCGCAAGGCCGGACTGCTGCCTGGCCGCGAGTTCGACCTGAGCTCGATCGAGACGCTGCATACGGCCGGCTCGCCGCTGCCGCCCGAGGGCTACCGCTGGGTCTATGAGCACATGGCGCCGAGCACCCTGTTGTCGAATGGGTCGGGCGGCACCGACCTCTGCACCGGCGTGGTTGAGGGCTGTTTCGCGAGGTCTGTCTATGAGGGCGAGATCGCTGGGACGGTGATCGGGGCCGACGTCCGGGCCTTCGACCCTGACGGCAATCAGATCGTCGACGACGTCGGCGAGATGGTGATCACCTCGCCGATGCCGTCGATGCCGATCGGCTTCTGGGGCGATGGCGACGGCAGCCGCGTCCGCGACGCCTACTTCGATCTCTATCCCGGCATCTGGCGCCAAGGTGACTGGATCAAGTTCACCGAGCGCGGCACCTGGATCCTGAGCGGCCGTTCCGATGCGACGCTGAACCGCGGTGGTGTCCGCCTCGGGACCGGGGAGTTCTACGCGGTGATCGAGGAGCTGCCGGAGATCAAGGACTCGCTCGTGGTTCACCTGGAGGACGCGCTCGGAGGCCCGGGAGAGCTGCTGCTGTTCGTGGTCTGTGCCGACGGCTCGGACGTCGAGCAACCGCTGATCACGCGGATCGCCACCGCGCTGCGTTCGCAGCTGTCGCCCCGACACATTCCGGATCGGATCGTCGGCGTGCATGCCATACCGCGCACCCTGACCGGGAAGAAGCTCGAGGCGCCGGTCAAGCGGATCCTGCTCGGGGAGCCCGCAGACCGCGTCGCCAGCCGAGGGTCGCTCCTGGACCCGACCGCCCTTGACGACTTTGTCGAGATCGCGAGGGATTCCGCGCGGATCGAGACGTGAGCGCGACCCCCTGCAAGCGGGCGCCGGTCGCTTATCATCTGCACGCAGAAGTCGGACCGGACGGCGGTCCGAGGGAGAGAGCGACAGGAGGGGGTCAGGTGAGCTCTGCGCTCGCACCCTGCATCCAGCGAACCGAGCGTGACGGCCAGGAACGGTGGTCCGCGCGCGGACGGGATGTGACCAGCCAGCTCGACTCGTGGTCGGAGATCCTCGAGAGCACCCACCTGCATTTCGAGGTCAGCCCGACACACCGGACGCCGGCCCGGTTCAGCGGCGGCGTCGTGCGCCAGGCGATCGATGACATCATGCTCGTCGACTGTGTGTCGGTCCCGTTCCGTGGCCGCCGGGACAGCACCACGATCGGCGCAGGCGGCCCGGTCGCGAGAGAGAACGTGGTCGGCTTTCAGTTCGTGCGCAAGGGGGTGGAGACCGTTCGTGAGAGCGGTCGGCAGATCACCCTGACCCCGGGCAGCATCGCGATCTGGGACGGTCTGGAACCGACCGACATCGAGATCGTCGAGCCGTTTCGCAAGCGCACGCTGCTCTTTCCGCGCGACCGGGTGCGGGCCGTCTGCCCGCGGCTGGGCGAGCTCGGGCCGCTGCCGTCGCTCGACAACAGCGGGCCGGCGCGGCTGTTGGTCCGGTACATGAACGCACTGGCCGCCGAGCTGCCCCTGCTCGGCGCCGCCGCCGCTATGTCAGCGGCGAATGTCGCGCTCGAGTTGCTGCGCGCCGTCGTCGAGCCAGAGCTGCCGTCCGGTCGGACGGCGGAACGTGCCGCCCTGCGCGCCGAGATCCGCCGCCATGTCCGCAACCACCTCCAGGACCCGGACCTCGGACCGACGACGATCGCGTGTGCGTTCGCGATGTCCGTGCGAGCACTGCACGCGCTGTTCGAGGACGGTGATGAGTCGGTCGCGGTGATCGTCCGCAACGAGCGACTGCAGCGCTGCCTGGAGGACCTACAGCACGGGAACGCAGGCTCGGTCACTGAGATCGCCTTCCGCTGGGGTTTCTGCGAGACCGCCCACTTCTCCCGGGTCTTCAAGCGCCGGTTCGGCGTCACCCCGAGCGAGGTCAGGCACATGGCGCAGCTCGGCGCCCAGATACCCCTGGGCGCCGGCGGCGCGCCGGCCTAGGACTTCAGACGGCGGTCGACCAAACGGATCGCCTTGCCCTCGCTGCGGGGCAGTGATCCCGGCATGAGCACGACCACGGTGATTCGCAGGCCCATGCGCTCGCGCAGCAGCGCCACGATCCGCTCGGCCATCGCCCGGCGCGCGTCCTCGCCGGTCTCCTCCGCGGCCTCGCACGCGAGCGTCAGCTCGTCCATGACGTCAGGTCGCTCGACCGTCAGCCGGTAGTGAGGCGCGATCCCCTCGACGCCGAGCAGCAGGTGCTCGACGTTCGACGGGTAGACGTTGACGCCGCGGATCACGACCATGTCGTCGATCCGCCCGCGCAGGCCCAGCAGCCGTGCGGTCGTGCGCCCGCACGGACACGCCTCCGTCGTCACCCGGCCGATGTCGCTGGTCCGGTAGCGGATCAGCGGCAACGCCTCCTTGGTCAACGTCGTGAACACCAGCTCACCTTCGGCCCCCGGCTCCAGCACGTGTCCGTCCTCCGGATCGATCACCTCGACCAGGAAATGGTCCTCGTTGACATGCAGCCCGTGGCGCTGCTCGACGCATTCAACCGCCACTCCCGGTCCGCACATCTCCGAGAGCCCGAAGAAGTTGACCGCGCGGAAGTTGAGTTCACGGTCGAGCTGCTCGCGCATCCGCTCTGTCCACGGCTCGCCGCCGAACAGACCCAGCTTCAGCGGCAATGTTGCCGGGTCGATGCCCGCCTGCCGGATCGCCGCCGCGATCGTCAGCGCATAGGAGGGGGTGGAGACGAGCACTTCGCCGCCCAGGTCGCGCAGCATCACCACCTGCCTGGCGGTGAAGCCGCCGGAGACCGGGACGACGGTCGCGCCCAACCGTTCCGCGCCCTGGTGGAAGCCCATGCCGCCGGTGAACAGCCCGTAGCCGTTGGCGTTATGCACAACCATCCCCGGCCGTACGCCGGCGGTGGTCATGCACCGGGCCATCAGGTCGGTCCAGCTGTCGAGATCGTGACGGGTGTAGCCGACGACGGTGGGCTTGCCGTGGGTGCCGCTGGAGGCGTGGATCCGGACGATCTCCTCGCGCGGGACCGTGAACAGGCCGAGCGGATAGTGCGCTCGCAGCTCTGCCTTGGTCATGAACGGGATGCGGCGCAGATCGTCGAGCGACCGTACGTCCTCCGCGGCGGCGATCCCCGCTTCGGCGAGCAGCTCAGCTCCGCGCGGCTGTGCTGCAAGGACGCGCTCGACGGTGCGCCGCAGTCGCTCGAGCTGCAGCTCGCCGAGCGATTGGCGGTCGAGCGTCTCGGCCTCCGGCGCCCAGATCCTGGTCTCAGACGCTGCGCTGGGGAGCATTCCAGTATCGCTCCAGATTGGCGACGAGGCCGGGGCTCAGATGGCAGAGCGCCTGCTCGTGCGCGTAGGCGGACATGTACTGGCGGTAGACCTCGGGCGGCTCGGCGCCGATCCGGATCATGCGGCGGTTGCCGACCGCGCTCACCAGTCCGGAGTCGGTCATCGCCGAGATCCGGGTTCGCAGCGCCTCCTCCATGTCATCCGGGTCGACGACGTCATCGACGAGCGCATCGGCGTCGGGGTCGCCGGCCCGCCACTCGCGACCCGACAGGATCGCCTGACGTGCGGCGCGCTCGCCGACGAACCGCGGTAGCCGCAGGTTGGAGGCGCCGGGGATGATTCCCTCCTTGCGCGCCGGCAGGTTCAACCGAGCGCCGCGGGTGGCGATCACGCAGTCCATGCAGTGCAGCACCTGACAGTGGCCGCCGATGGCGAACTGCTCGACGACCGCGACCCACAGCTTCTCGTGGATCGTGCCATCCGGCGACAGCACTCCGCGGAACAGTTTGTTGACGTACCCCCAATCGCGCAGGAGGTAGAACAGGAAGTCGATCTTTCCGTAGTACAGGTGGGTCAGGTTGATGCCGGCCCCGAACACGCGTTGGCCGCCGTACTTGCGCTGATCGTGGTCGATCACGCCGCCGCGCAGGACGCCGACCTCGATCCCGGGGTGCAGCTGGATGAGGTCGACGGCCGTCTCGGTCGGGGCCAGCGTGATGCCGTCCTCGGCGTTCAGGTGGCGGGGGTTTGAGAGCTCCAGGAACCCGGCCTTGCCCTCGCACGTCACCGTGACCGGGCCGAGCTGCACGCGGCCGGTGGTGATGAACTCGTCGAGGCGCTCGAGCGCCGCCTGTGTCGGCGCCAGCATCGCCTCCAGCAGATGCGTGCCCTCTCGCGGCAGTGCCAGGAGCTGCGCCAGCAGCAGCCCCTGGGCCAGCTCGATGCCACTCTTGTCCGCCAGTTTGAGCTCCCGTTCGGCATCGATCTCCTGGCGCGTCGGCACCAGTCCGGGGACGCGGCCGGCCGCCGCGTACAGCAGTTCGTCGATCCTGACCTGCTTGGTGAGACCGTCGGTCAGCTCCTCGTACAGAGCCGCCACGTCGATGTTCGGACCGAGCCCAGCTGCCATGGTTAGTGAGCGACCACTATGAGAGGTGGGGGAGCAGTTCGGCGACCGCGTCGATCACGACGTCCGGGCGCTGTCGGGCGGTCATCTCCGAGATCGGCGTATCAGCGGAGATGCCGCTGCGCACGAGGATCGTCGGTGAGCGGCCGATGTTCCCGAGCGCGATGTCCATCCGATGATCATCGCCGATCACGCAGATGCTGCGTGACGGCACTCCGAGCCGAGCCGACAGCTCGCGCACGGCCGCCCGCGAGGGCTTGCCGACGATCTGCGGCCGCGCGCCTCCCGCCTTCGCCACCGCCGCGGTGATCATCGCGCCGCGGCTCAGGATGATCCCGCCCGCGCCCGCGTAGCCGCGCACGTAGGAGGAGGTCAGCAGCGGCGCGCCGCGGTCGACCGCCCGCCCGCCCCGCTCGACCTCGTCGAGGTCCACCTGCTGCAGGTGGCCGACGAACACGACCTTCGCGTCATCACCGGCTGTCACCTTCACGCCGCGCTCGATCATCCACTCGGTCACGGGCTCGCTGGCGAACAGCTGCACCGGCTCTCCGGGGAACGTCCGCAGCAGATACGAGGTGGCGCTGTCGATCGGCGTCATCAGCTCCTGGTCGGAGACCGGGAAGCCGTCTCGCCGCAGCCCCGCCGCCACCCGTGCGGACGGGATGTGGCTGGCGTTGGTGAACAGCACCAGCTTGCGCCCGGAGGCTCGGATCCGCTCGAGCACCTCGAGCGCGCCGGGCTGCGGCAGCGCCCGGCCGGCGCCGTCCCGGTGCGCCAGTGTCCCGTCGACGTCGAACATGAACCCGCGCACGCTCGCCGCTCGCAGGTCGATCGCAAACTCAGCCACGCCGCCACACCACCGTCTCGTCGCCCTTCGTCAGCACGAAATCCTTGACCTGCGGGCGCTGTGACAGGCCCCGTACCAGCTCCACCACCGCCGCCCGCCCATCGCCCTCGCCGCCCGCCGCTCGCGGCGAGGCCGGCAAGGCCGGGGCTGGCGAGGCCGGGGTCGCCACCGCACCGCCGCCCGATCCCGTCGCGGCCGCCGAGCGCACGGAGCCCCTCGCCGCGATCATCGCGTCCACCTGCTCGGCGGGCATCGTCAACCGGAGTAACAGCTCCTCCTCCGAGATCGATGCCCCGAACCTCCCCCGGGCGCCCTCCAGCGAGATCGGCTCAAGCGTTGACAGCTTCGAGGTCTGCGGGCGCGACAGCACGGTGTCGGCCACCGATGGGTCGACCGGCGCCGGCGGCTCGCCGTAGTGGCCGAGGAAATAGCGGATCGTCTCGTCGGAGACGGTCTTCCAGCGCTCACCGTCGATGATGTTGCGGGCGGCCTGTGAGGCGATGAACTGCGAGACGGGGGTGACGATGATCGGGTAGCCCATCTCGGCGCGCACCCGCGTGACCTCTTCCAGGACCGCGGGAAACAGCTCCGGACGGCGCACCTCAGCGAGCATCCGCTGCGTGGTCGTGACCATCCCGCCCGGCAGCTGGTGGCGGTAGTACTCGCCGTCGAACTCCTGGGGATGACCGACTGGGAGTCCCTTCGCGCCGGCCAGCTCGGTGAAGTACGCCGCCACCGCCGCCTCGGCCTCAAGATCCAACCCGCTCTCAAAGCCCGCTGCCGCCAGGTTTCGGACCGTGCTCTCGACCTCGGGCTGGGCGGTTCCGCGCGACAGGGGCCCACAGCCGGTGTGCACGACCTGAAAGCCGGCCCTCACCCCCTCGACGTAGACCAGCGGCGCCAGCCCGATCGTGCAATGGCTGTGCAGCTCGGCGACCCGCCCCTCCCGAGCGGCGGCCGCGGCGACGAAGTGCGGCGCCAGCTCCCGGACCGCGTCGGGCGTCAGCAGCCCGCCCGGGTCCTTCAGGTAGAAGCCGTCGATGTCCTTACAGGCAGCGAGCTCCTCACACCGCGATGCGTAATAGGCATGGGTGTGGACCGGGCTGATCGAGTAGGTCAGACCGACGATGACCTCTTCGATCCCCTCCCGGCGCGCCAGCGCCGCCACCCGCCGGATCCGCTCGGGGTCGTTGGAGGGATCGGCGATCTGGAAGCGCCGCAGGCCGTTGCGGGCCTCGCAGCGGAACGACATCGCGACCACGTCCTCCGCGCACGGCACCCATGAGATGAACCGCACCCCGGTCCCGATCATCGACAGCTTGGAGTTCGGCATCGCCTCGGCGGTCAGTCGCAGCCGCTCCCACGGGTCCTCCTGGTTGAAGCGGACCGACACCGCCATGTGCGTGCTGGAGGTGAAGTCGAGCGCCCGGTAGCCGACGCGGTCCATCACCGGCGCGACCTGAAGCACGTCGCGCGTCGTCAGCCCAGTCGCGCTCCACAGGCTCTGGTTGCCGTCGCGACAGGTCGTGTCGACGATCCCCACCGACGTCATGGCAGAACCATCCCGCAGGTCATACCAGCGCTCCGCCCAGCCAGTCGGTTCCCACCGCTGCCGCCCTGAAATCCGGATGGCGCAGCACGTCGAGCAGCAGCCTCCGGTTCGTCGACACCCCGGAGACCTCGAGCTCCTCGAGCCCTTCGCAGACCACGTCCAGGGCATCCGTCCGGTCCTCGCCGACCCCGATCAGCTTCGCCATCAGCGAGTCGTAGTAGGGCGGGATCATCGCCCCCGGCTCGCAGTGCGTGTCGACCCGCAGACCCGGGACGGGCGGCACCGAGAAGGCCGACAGCCGCCCGGGCGACGGTCTGAAGTCCTGCGAGGGATCCTCGGCGCAGAGCCGGCACTCGACCGCGTGGCCGCAGACGACGACCTCATCCTGTGAGAACCCGAGCCCGCCGCCCCCGGCGATCCGCAGCTGCAGTGCGACGAGGTCCCGTCCGGTCACCTCCTCGGTGACCGGATGCTCGACCTGGATCCGGCAGTTCACCTCGAGGAAGAAGAACTCCTCGGTGTCCTTGTCCATCACGAACTCGACGGTCCCAAGGTTGCGGTATCCGATCGCCTCGGCCAGCGTGACCGCCGCCTCTCGGATCGCCGAGCGCGCCCCTTCGGACAACCCCGGCGCGGGCGCCTCCTCGACGATCTTCTGATACCGGCGCTGGACTGAGCAGTCGCGCTCGCCCAGATGCACGACCGCGCCTGACGCATCGCCGGCGATCTGCACCTCGATATGGCGCGCGGCGGCGATGAATCGCTCCACGTACACCCGGTCGTCGCCGAACGCGGCCAACGCCTCGGCACGCGCCAGTGCGAACCGCCCCGGCAGCTCGCCGGGCTCGCCGACCAGCTTGATCCCGCGGCCGCCACCGCCACCGGCCGCCTTCAGCAGCACCGGATACCCGATCTTGCCGGCCAGCGCGATCGCCTCCTGCACCGAACCCACGGCTCGCCCCGGCAGCACCGGCAGCCCGGCGTTCTGCGCCTGCTCGCGCGCGGCGAGCTTGTCGCCGGTCAGGGCGATCACCGACGGCGGCGGCCCGACGAACACCACGTCGCTCTCCGCGCACCGCGACGCCAGGGCCGTGCTCTCGGCCAGGAAGCCGTACCCGGGGTGGACCGCGTCGCAGCCGGTTCCCAATGCGGCCTGGAGCACCAGATCGTCGCGCAGGTAGCTCGCCGATGCGGCGGCGGGCCCGATGCAGACACTGCGATCGGCCAGCCGGGCCGCCATCCCGTCGCGGTCCGCGTCGGAGACTCCGACCACACATTCGAGGCCCGCCGTCCGGCATGCCCGCACGATCCGCACCGCGATCTCACCACGGTTGGCGATGAAGACCCGCTTCACGCCGGCTCCACGCGAAACAGCGGCTCGCCGAACTCGACGAGCTGCCCGTTCTCGGGCAGGACGTCGGTGACCGTTCCGGCGACCCCCGCGGTCACCGAGTTCATCATCTTCATCACCTCGATGATGCAGACGACGGTGTCGGTCTCGACGACGCTGCCGACCTCGACGAACGGATCAGACCCGGGCGACTCGGCGCGGTAGAAGGTCCCGAGCATCGGCGACTCGATCGTCTCCAGCCCCTCCGGCTGCCGCGTGGCCTCCGTGCCCGCGGGGGTGGGGCGCCCCGCTGCCGCCTCTGAGCTCACCCCGTCGCCGATCACCACGTGCAGCGAGAACCCGTCCGTCTGCACCTGGATCTCGGCCGGCGCCGAGGAGTCGATGATCGCCAGGATCTCACGAACCTCGTCGTGGGTCAGTGCCATGCTCAGCTCTTCTTGGCGGCGCCGGTGCCGAACTGGGCCAGCACCATCGAGATCGCCGACTTCGGCGGTGCCGGCTCCGGGCGCTGCTGATGGATCGCCGTGACCGGCCGCGACTGCACGACGAACACATTGTCCGGGACCGACCCGGTCCGCGCCACCGCCCACTCGACGTCCTGATGGGAGCCGAAGTGGGCGTGCGCGGCCTTTGCCACCGCCACGAGCGCCGCGATCTCGGGGTCGCCCAGGCATCGAGCCGCGGCCCGCTCGCCGGAGACCTCCTGCAGCAGCACGCCCCCGCGGTCCCGATCTGGAACGTACTCGACGCGCTTGTCGCCGAGGGCTTCGCGCACGACCTCGCCGGTGACCCTGCTGACCAGGTAGTCATCGGGCGTCACCTCGCCGCCCACGACCGACAGACCGAGCCCCCAACTGGCGTTGATCTCGATCATGCTCGGATCCCCGCTCAGCGGGTTGCAGGTGAACAGCACGCCCGAGATCAGCGAGTCGACCATCAGCTGGATCGTGACCCCCATCGCCGGTTCGCGTCCGTCGCCCAGGTGCTCCCGGTAGCTGGCCGCAGTCTCGCTGTGCAGGCTCACCCAGCACGCCGACACCGCCTCGCAGACCGCATCCAGCCCGCGCACCCACAGGATCGTCTCCTGCTGTCCGGCGAAGGTGGCGGTCGCCGAGTCCTCGCCGACCGCGCTGGAGCGGACCGCCACGGGCGGCTCGTCGCCCCCGGCCGACCGTGCCAGGTCGGCATACCGCGACGCGATCTGCTCCCGCACGTCCGCGGGGACGGCGAGCCGATCGCCAGAGAGCGCACATGCCGCCTCGTACGCGTCCCGCGCCAGGCCGAAGCCTGCGGGCACCCTGATGCCCCCATCCAGCAGCTCGCCGAGCGCCGCGCTCTTACCGCCGTAGCGCGGCTCGTCGCCGCTGCGCAGCTCGGTCAGCGAGCGCGCGTATTCGGTTGCCGGCATCTCGCTCGCGGGCTCATGCGGCCGCCGCCGGCTCGACGATGGTGACCGACCCGGTCGTGCCGTCGACCCGGATCAGGTCGCCGGTGCTGATCGAGGCCGTCGCCCGGCCGGTGCCGACGACCGCCGGCAGCCCGTATTCGCGGCAGACGATTGCGGCGTGGGACATCACTCCGCCGATGTCGGTGACGGTCGCCCGGATCCTCGGGAAGATCGGCGCCCACGCCGGTGACGTCGAGCCGCATACGAGGATCTCGCCCTCGAGCACCTCGGTGAGCTGCTCGGGCGATCGGACCACCCGGGCGCGGCCCTCGGCCAGGCCCGGCGAGGCCGCCGCCCCGTTCAGGACGAGGCCACCCTCGACCTGTCCGGCCCATTCCCGCACCCGCTCGGTGGTGACACCCCACAGCATGATCGTCATCGGGTCGGTGATCGCCTCCGGCACCACCCCGAGCGCCGGCGGCGGCGTCCACTTGCCCAGCTGCTCGACGATCTGCTTGCGCCGGGAGACGATTGCGGGCCAGTGACGCGGCCCCAGCGCAAGCCCGCCGGTCGCCCACGTCAGCGTCAGCTCATCCAGAGCCTCCGCGACCTCGTGGCGCTTCATGTGAAAGATGTCCTCGCCGTCCTCCAGGAAGCCATGCCGTGTCAGCAGGGCTCCGAATTCGCGGATCTTGTTCCACCAGTTGGTCAGGAACCAGTAGTCGCAGTAGAACTTGTGCTCCTCGACGTACGGGAAGACCATCCGCGAGAGGGCCAGCAGATCGTTGAACGCGCCTCGGGAGCCCTCGTCGAGCAGCGCCCCGTACTCGTCTGACAGGCGCTCCCGCTCCCGCGCGATCTCCTCGGTGGGCCGCTCGACGGCGCGCCCGCCGCGGATCGCCTCGACATGCCCGACCAGCGACGCGTACGGGATCGTCGGGTCGTCCTTCCAATTGCGGTAGTAGTGGTACAGGCCGTCCCCGGTGGCCATGTTGAACCACGGCTCCTTGATCGCCTCGAGCTCGGCCAGCCAGGCTCGCCCCGCCTCGCTCTCGGCCAGTGAGGCGTCAATCTGCGCCGGGGTGTGACCGCCCACGAAGGCCCCGTCGACGCCCGTATCGACGGCCAGCCGCGCGAGCCGCCGCAGCTCCGCGTCGGGCTTCCACAGGATCACGTCGATCCCGGCGACCATCTGCGCGATGTGTTGGTCGGGGATGTCCGGCATCTGCGCCTTACAGAACTCGGCGAACGTGCTGTATGCGCCATAGCCGAGCAGCAGCAGTTCGAAGTGGTGCTGCCACATCAGGTCCGACAGCCGCAGCGTCCGGTTGTAGGCGTTCAGGACCTCGTAGAAGGAGACGTTGCGGTTGGTCCCGAAGGCGACCTCGTCGTCCTCGTACTCGGGCAGCGGCGGCACCTCCAGTGCCACCAGCTCGTCGATGAGTGCCATCATCCGCTCGCGCCACTTGTCGTACAGCTCAGGCCAATTCTCGAAGTAGAAGCCGGCCCGTGCCTGAAAGAACTCGGCGCGCTCGGCGATCTTCGCCGGGTCGGTGACGGGGTTGCCGGAGATGTATCCGTAGCCGTTGACGAGCCGATAGTCGATCCCCATCGCCGGCGGCACCGCGAACACCCGGTTCTGCCAGGAGCCGACCGCCTGGTAGGGGGCGTCGATCGAGATCACATCGAAAGCCGGGTACGGGACCGGGAAGTGCATCGAGTTCCAGAACCAGAAGCGATTCTCGTCCTCCGCCCGTCGCCGCTCGTCGAACAGCGCGTAGTACGGGTACATCTCCTGCCACCCCTCGCATCCGGGGGGTGTCTCGATCGAGAAGGGGCTTGGGAAGGCGGCGAGCGCCGGGGCGGTACTGACCATGTGACTCTCCTCCGGGTTGCGGCAACCTCGCGGTCGCCGCTCTGGGCCTTATACGCCCGTGCGCGCACCCGGTCAACCAGCGCTGCGCTCTCGGGCAAGAGATTCGACACTCGCCGCCTGCGCGACCGAGTTCACCGATTACGATGCCCTCGCTCACGACCCGAGGAGAAGAGATGGCTCGTCTGGTGATGGTGCACGGCGCGTTCGGCGGTGCCCACGTGTGGGAGCCGGTGACCCCCGGCCTGCAGGCCGCCGGGCACACGGTGGAGGCCTTCGACCTACCGGGGCAGGGCCAGGACCCGACGCCCGTCGAGCAGGCGTCGCTGGATGCCTACGCCGCGAAGGTGATCGATGTGCTGTCGCAGGGACCACCGGCGGTGCTGGTGGGCCACAGCATGGGTGGGATGAGCGTCACTCAGGCGGCGGCCCGGGCGCCGGAGTTGATCGAGGTGCTGATCTACGCCGCTGCGTTCGTGCCCGAGGGCGGCGAGAGCCTGCTGCAGCTGACCCAGCGTCCGGAGGCCGCCGGCGACATGATCCAGGAGAACATCCAGGTGCAGGGCGACCCACCGGTGGCGCGACTGTCCGATGAGGCCGCGCGCGCGGCGATCTACAACTGCTGTACGGTGCAGCAGGCCGATTGGGGAGTCGCTCGCCGGGGTGTCCAGCCGGTGATCCCGATGGGGCAGCCGCTGCAGCTGGCGGCAGACAAGCTCGGTGCATTCAGGGCGCTGCCGCGCCGGTACATCACGACGCTGCAGGACCACTGCATCCGCCCGGCGATGCAGCGGTTCATGTTCGAGCGCGCCGGTGCCGCTCCGGTGCTCGAGATCGACACCGACCACGCCCCGTACCTGTCACGCACGCAGGAGCTGGTGGACGCGCTCGACGCGCTGGCGCGGATCCCGGCCGCGGCGGCCCGCTGACCCCCCGCGTCCCTTCGATCGACCACCCGCACGGATCGGCAAGAAGGCACGCGCAGGATGGCTGGCGCACCGCGCACGAGCGGCGGTAGCGTGCCACTGATGACTGATCTGGTCGCCTGTTACTGGACCGTCGCCGGTCCCGTCGACATCCACTACGGTCGTGAATGGAGCACCTTCGACTGGCGAGACCGCTGCGAGCAGGCCGCCAGGGTCGGCTACTCCGGCGTCGGTCTGTGGTCCGCCGACATCGAGCACCAGCTGGCGGTGCGGTCGATCGCGGAGATGGCCGGGATCTTCCGCGGTGCGGGCCTCGAGCACATCGAGATCGAGTTCCTGCAGGACTTCTTCATGCCCGAGGGCTCCCCCGAGAAGGCCGAGTCCGAGCGGGTCAAGCCGATCCTGTTCGAGGCCGCGGCGGCGTTCGACGCCCACCACATCAAGGCGGGCAACATCCCGGCTGCGGAGTGTGACTTCGACCACCTGGCCGAGTCGCTGGCACGGGTCTGCGCCGAGGCGGCCGAGCGCACCGACGCGAAGATCGCCTACGAGATCATCCCGACCGATCCCCAGGTCCACTCGCTCGAGGACGCCTTCGAGCTGGTCGCCCGCGCGGGCGCCCCGCGCAACCTCGGGATCGCGATCGACACCTGGCACATGTCCAAGCTGGGCATCTCGCCTGAGCAGCTGCGGGCCGTCGACATCGACCGGATCGCCTGGGTCGAGCTGTCCGACGGTCACTTTCACAACCTCGACGACTTCATCTACGAGGTGACCTGCGATCGCCGGCTGCCCGGCGAGGGGGAATTCGACATCCCCGGCTATGTGCAGGCGATGCAGGCCGCCGGCTACAACGAGCCGTGGGGAGTCGAGGTGCTGTCCGCCGACCTGCGCAGCCTCTCGATCGAGGAGGCCTTCACGCAGTCCTACGAGACCTCCAGCGCGCAGTTCGCCGCTGGCGTCGCATGAACCGTCGCGCCCGACCGCGGCGCTGAACCTGAGAGGGAGAACGCTCTGATGACCGAGCTGGCCAAGGACAAGCTGATCTGGGCCTACACGCAGATGGTGCGCATCCGGGAGTTCGAGGAGCGCGTCAAGCGCAGCTTCGAGGAGCACCCGGGCGTGATCCGGGGCCACACACACCTCGCCGACGGCGCCGAGGCTTCGATCGTCGGCTCGCTGCTCACCATGGAGCCCGGGGATCAGCTGACCGCCACCTATCGCTGTCACGGGTACCCGATCACGCTCGGCACCCCGACGGACGCGATCATGGCCGAGATCTACGGCCGCGTCGACGGCCTGTGCAAGGGCTACGGCGGCTCGATGCACCTCGTCGACCCCGAGCGCGGCTTCCTCGCCACCTCGGGCATCGTCGGCCAGGGCATCCCGCACGCGACCGGCGCTGCGATGGCTGCCCAGCTCGACAAGAACGGGACGGTGGTGTTGTGCTTCTTCGGTGACGGCGCCAGCAAGCAGGGCGCCTTTCATGAGTCACTCAACCTCGCCTCGGTGTGGAAGCTGCCGGTCATCTACATCATGGAGAACAACGACTACAACGTCGGCACCCGCTCCGACCAGGAGGACGCCAACGCGGCGGTGGGTGAACCGCTGGCGATGAAGGCGAAGTCGTACTCGATCCCGGGTGTGACCGTCGACGGCGGCGATCCGCTCGCCGTGCACGAGGCAGTCCAGACGGCCGTTGACCGGGCGCGCGCCGGCGAGGGCCCGAGCCTGATCGAATCGAAGGTCTACCGCCTCAGCGCGCACGGCAACCTGATCGCGCCCCCCGGCGTGCCACTGCACTACGAGGAGCACGAGGCGATCAAGGTGTTCGGCAACCGCGAGGAGTACGAGGCCGCCCTGCGGGGCGACCCGAACCCGCGGTTTCGCCGGCAGCTGGTCGAGGACGGCACCATGACCACCGAGCAGGCCGACCAGATCGCGGCCGATGCCCAGGATGAGATGCAGGCCGCCGTCGACTTCGCGCTGAACAGTCCCCTGCCCGAGCCCGAGCGGGCTCTCGACTACGTCTACGCCTGAGCGCTCAGAGGAGATCTCCGAATGTCACACGAGCTTCCGTACATCGGGGCGATCATGGAGGGACTCGCCGAGGAGATGGCGCGCGATCCCAAGGTGATCTACTACGGCCAGGACGTCGCCCCCAACGACGACCACGACCTGGTGAAGGCGTTCGGCCGTGACCGGATCCGCGTCTCGCCGATCTCCGAGACCGCCGAGATCGGGATGGCCGTCGGCGCCGCGCTGGCCGGCTACCGGCCGGTCGTGGAGCTGTTGATGGCCGAGTTCATGCTGGTCGCCATGAATCAGGTCGTCAACGAGGGCAACCGTTTCCGCCAGATGAGCGGCGGCCGCGTGAAGGTGCCGCTGGTGCTGAAGTCAGGCTACGGCTTCACCGCCGGTTGGTCGGGCCAGCACACCGGCACGATCTACGGCATGTTCACCGGCATTCCGGGCCTGAGGGTGGTCGTGCCCGCGACCCCGGCGGACGCCAAGGGCCTGATGACGACCGCGATCCGCGACGACAACCCGGTCGTCTACCTGCTCCACTACCTGCTCACGCTCGTGCCCGGCGAGGTTCCTGACGGGGAGTACGCGGTCCCGTTCGGCGTTGCGGACGTGCGCCGCGAGGGGTCGGACGTCACGGTCGTGGCGATCGGCTACGAGGTCGGGCTGGCGCTTCAGGCCGCCGAGACGCTCGCCGGTGAGGGCATCTCCGCCGAGGTGATCGACCCGCGGACGCTGGCGCCGCTGGACCTCGACACGATTCTCACCTCGGTCGCCAAGACCGGCCGACTGGTGCTGGTCGACCAGGCGACCCGCCATGGCTCGTTCTCCTCGCGGATCGCCGCCGACGTCGCCGAGTACGGCTTCGCCGACCTCAAGGGTCCGATCAAGCAGGTGACGGCGCTCGACGCGACGGTCGCCTACAGCGAGCCGATGGAGCAATACGTCCTGCCGAACCCGGCGAAGATCGTGGACGCGGTCAAGCAGGTCCTCGGCTCAGCCCCGATCACCGCGTAAGCGCGACGTCGTGGACATCGCAGGCGCCACGGCGCTGGTGACGGGCGGAGCCTCGGGACTGGGGATGGCGACGGTGCAGGCATTGCACGAGGCCGGCGCGCGCGTCGTGATCCTGGATCTGCCCGCCGCGCGCGAGCATGTCGTGGAGGGCGACGGGGTCGGGTTCGTGGGAGGCGATATCACCGACCCGGCCGCGGTTGCGCAGGCGGTCGAGGCCGCCGCCGAGACGGGTCCGCTGCGGGTCCTGGTCAACTGTGCCGGCATCGGCCGCGGCGCTCGCACCGTCGGACGCGACGGGCCGCACGACCTCGACCTGTTCAGGCAGGTGATCGAGGTCAACCTGATCGGCACCTTCAACGTCATCCGCCTGGCCGCCGCGACCATGCAGCGAAGCGAGCCGATCGCCGGCGAGCGCGGCGTGATCGTCAACACCGCCTCGGTCGCCGCGTTCGACGGTCAGATCGGGCAGGTGGCCTACGCCGCCTCGAAGGCCGCGATCGCCGGGATGACCCTGCCGATCGCCCGTGACCTCTCCAAGCTGCTGATCCGCTGCGTGACGATTGCGCCGGGCACCTTCGATACGCCGCTGCTGGGCTCACTGTCGCCCGAGATACGCGCGTCGTTGGCAGCCTCCGTCCCACACCCCAGCCGGCTCGGTGCTCCCGCCGAGTTTGCCGCGCTCGTGACGCACATCGTCTCCAACCCGATGCTCAACGGCGAGACGATCCGGCTCGACGGTGCGATCCGGATGGCGCCTCGGTAGCCGGTTGCTCGTCTGCTTGTCCTGCGCGGCAGTCTTCGCCATCACGCCGCAGCGAGAGGTCAGCGGGCCGCCGTCGTGCGCCAGCCCTCGGCGTACTGCGTCCGTGCCGTCTCGGCATACGGGACTGGGCTGACGGTTGCCCGGACCTCAATTTGACGGTGCGGTTGGACGGTCGTCTTGCGGCTGCCGCCGTCGGGTTCGCCCCAGAGCACGGTGACCTCGGTGCCGACTTCGATCTCGGGGTCGACGGTGGCGAGCGACAACGCGCGAAGATCGTTGGCGCTGTAGCCGGAGAACATCGACACGCCGACGGTGGCGCCGCCTCGGTCGACCACCGAGTCGAAGCTCGAGGAACCGTAGTTGGCGATCGGGACGTTGAAGAACTGGTATGGGAGGTCGTCGTGCGGGTCGACGAGCGAGGTGAGGATCCGGGCGGTGTCCTCGCCGTTCCACGCCAGAGTGACCTTGCGGCGCTGGCGGTCGGGGTCGAGCTGCTTCAGGGCGTCGCGGCCGATGAAGTCGTGATCGAGCTTCACGAACTGGCCGTAGCCGAGCTCCCAGGGGTTGAGGTAGTAATCCTCAATGTCGGGGGTGACGAAGCTGCCCGCGATCGAACTCGTCGCCTCGTAGCTGTCGGCGCCGAGCCACTCGCGATAGGCGCGCAGCTCTTCCCCGGTGTAGATCGCCGGCAGCGGCGAGGGGATCCAGCCTGACTCCAGTGTGTTGGATGCATACGCGCGGGCGCCGACCGGCTCCAGCCCGAACTCGCGGCCGGCCTCGAGGATCGTCTCCCGAACCGAGTCGTAGTCCTCGTATGGCCCCCACAGCTCGAGCCCCGGTTCACCCGCCATACCGTGGCGAAGCGTGCGCACGGTCTGGCCGGCGACGTTCATCGTCGCCATTCGGAAGAACTTCAGCTGCTCGACGGGACCGCCGTTGACCTTCTCGATCACCTGCCAGGCGTTCGGTCCCTGGATCTGAAAGCGCCAGAAGCGCCGGGTGACCGCGTGTCCGAAGGCGCGGGATGGCGAGCGATCGTCGCGTTCGATCTCGACGTCGTAGCCGCCCGTCCCGCCATGGAAGGCCAGCCAGTTGGTGGCGGGTGCCCGGCCGACGAACACAAACTCCTCCTCGGCCAGGTGGAAGAGGATGCCATCTCCGATCACGTGGCCGGCGGGGGTTGTCGGTACGTACTGCTTGGCCATGCCGACGGGGAAGTTGGCGACGCTGTTGATCGCCGTATCGGAGATCAGCTTGATCGCGCCTGGACCTCGGAGAAACAGGTTGACCATGTGATGGGACTGGTCAAACAGGACCGCGGTCTTGCGCCAGGCGATCTGCTCCCGGCGCCAGTTGGTGAACTCCTCCGGCACCACGGGGTACACGTAGGCCCCGATCTGGGAGTTACGCAGCAGCTCGACGATGTTGGGAGCGGTGTCAAGGACTTCCTGCAGGTTGCTCGGCGGCATGGGTCTCTCCTTGTCTACGGCGGTTGCTAGTCGGCGTCCGCGCGGCTCATGATGCGGCCTCTCCGAACGGAGCGGACTGTTTCGACTGCACCGGCACTGCCTCGGCGAAGCGGATCACGGACAGGTCATGGGTCCGGTGCCATTCGCGGGTCGCCACCAACTCGTTGAACGTGTAGTAGTGCAGCCCCACCACGCGGTGGTCTGCCCCGATGAGGGGACCCAGCTGGTCGAACAGCCGCTCGGTGGCGGTGCCGTGTCGCGCGGTGAGCATTCCGAGCAGGCCGCGCAACCCCCGCTGTTTGCGCAGGAACGAGATCGACGGGCCGACGCCGATGCGCGCGGAGATCTCCACCAGTTTGGCCGCCGAGACCTGGCCAGGCATGCCAATCCACACCGGGAGGTTCAGGCCGTTCCCCCGCTGGCGGGCGAGCCACCGCGTGAGGGCGGCCGGATCGAAGCACAGCTGCGTGGTCACGTAGTCGGCGAGCTCGGCCTTGGACATCAACGTCTCGTCGAGCGTCGCGTCGTCGATGAGCGGGTGTCCCTCCGGATACCCACCGATGCCGATACAAGCGGGACGCAGCGGGTCCGCGGAGACGGCCCGCAGGAGCTCGCCCGCGCTGGCGTACTCGCCAACGGGCTCGGCGACGTCGCCTCCGATGAGGAACATGTCGGTGATTCCCAGCTCGGTCATGCGCCGCAGCAGCGCTTCGACATGCTCGGAGTCGCGGACCATCCTCGCGGCGATATGTACGGTCACCTCGTGCCCGAGCTCTCGCAGGCGAGCCGCAATGTCAACTGCCTGATCAGGGCCGTGCTTGGGGGAGCAGGTGACGGTGAGATGGGCCGGGTGATCGAGTGCTCGGGCTTGCTCGATCGCCTTCGGGAACGGCAGGATCTCGTAGCGGGTGTGGTCGTCGCCTCGCTCAGGGATCATCGCCGTACTCCCGAGGCAGCGCGCCCAGTGGATCTCACGCGCGCAGGGCGGCAGCACCGGTCAGACAACATGGTCGACCTCGGGTTCCGCGCGAGCGATGAGGTTGGAGCCCGGCAGCCGGTCGAACATCCGCTCGCTGTCGAAGGCCCAGTCAAGATTCTCGCGGGCCAGCCGAGCGTGCTCGCGTCCGATCGCCTCCGCGCGCGAACCCTCACCTCGTTCGACGGCGTCCAGCAATTGACGATGCTGGCGCTGCGCGACGTACAGGGTGCGATGCGACTCTCGCAGCTCGGACTGGACCATCACGAACGCGCTGGGCGACGCAAATGGCAGCGCGAGCGCCCGGCGATACGCTGCCTGTAGAGCCTCGCTGCCCGACATCCCGATCAACAGCTCGTGGAAGCGCTCGTTGAGCACCACGTAGCGCTCGAAGTCGGCGATCGCCGGTCGCGACGGTGCAATGAGGCGGTCGATCTGAGCGACGCAGCCGTGCAACGCTTCGAGCGGGGACTGATCGATGACGCGCTCGGCGGCCAGCCGGGCGGCCGCGCCCTCCAGCAGGCCACGCAAGTCGATCGCGTCGATCACCTGCTCACGCGTGAACAGCCGAACGACAAAGCCTCCCCCCGAGATCGCCTCCAGCAGGCCCTCGTGCTCCAGCTGCGCCAGCGCGAGTCGCAGCGGCGTCCGGGAGACGCCGAGCCGTTCGGCCAGCGGCACCTCGGCGACGCGCTCCCCACCGCTCAGACCCCCTTCGAAGATGAGCTCCCGCAGTCGCAGCACGGCGGTGAGATTCTGGGACAAGCCTCCCGCTGGTCGGACGCCGGAGTCGCTCATTGCATGCAGCTCCGGCGTATCGCACGCTGCTTCAGCGATGTCGAGTGCGAGCCTGCGCACAATTGGCTCCGTCCGATGGCGAGAAGGCGGAGGGAAGTTCGCCGCTGAGCGTTCGGTCGACGCATGACTGCATGCCATGGTACAGATTGCACGCAGAGAAGGGAACGGTGTCCCGAGCGACGCGGTGCCGTTGACGGTTCAGCGCGACGATCCGGGGCAGCTCGTTTGGCGCTCAGGGCCGCACGGCTGGACGGCCGGACCCCGCCGCGAGGCGTGTTCGATTGACAAACGCTGCGGCGGGCTCACCATGTGGGCAGGCAATTGAGCGGCCTGGGACCGGACGTCCCGGCGCGACGGACGACACGGAGGTAACGAGGATGGGACTGGAGATCAAGCAGGCCTGGCAGACCGAGAATGGCGTGGCGGTGACGTTTGTGACCGAACGCGGCCTGGTGGGGGTGGAGGGCAGCGAGGAGCAGATCACGCGGCTGGCCGAAGTGATGGCGCAGGTCGCGGCGCTGGCGCCGCTCAACGAGACCGAGCGGGTGTGGCTGGAGAACGTCGCGGTCGGCGAGTCGCTGGTGAGGCTCGGACTGGCTCCCGGAGGAGAAGGACGAGTACAGATCATCAACCCGGCCAGGCCGGCCTGCTGACCTGACGCAGGGCGACCGCCGACAAGGCATCGCACAATCGACCACATCCAACGCGGGAGCGCTCCCTTCCAGCAATGCGGCGGGCGCCCCAACCAAAAGTTGGTCGATCCTCCGACGAGGGGCCTGGTGGTTTCATCCGGTGGACGCAACACGATCGTGTTTTCGTCGATCGGAGGTTGTGGTGGCTGGTGTGCGTGGGCGTCGGTTGAGGATGTTGTCGCGCGCGGCGAGCTGCGCCGACAGTTGTGCGCGCAGCTGCGGACCGGACGTACCGCCCGGAAATCCCAGGGTCGTCAGGAGACGCGCGGTCGGATCGTGGGGATGGTCCCGATCGCCGAGCGCCCGCCCGAGGTCGATGATCGTCGGGTGCCGGGGTACTGGGAAGGCGATCTGATCCTCGGGGCGGGCCGGCGCTCAGCGATCGCCACGCTGGTGGAGCGCCAGACCCGGTATGTGATGCTCGCCCGCCTGGATGATCGCCGCACCGACACGGTGATCACGGCGCTCGCTGACCGCATCGGGCAGCTGCCCGGGCACCTGGCGCGGTCCTTGACCTGGGATCAAGGCATGGAGCTCTCCGCGCACGCACGGTTCACCGTCCAGACCGGGATCCAGGTGTTCTTCTGCGACCCGCACAGCCCGTGGCAGCGCGGCAGCAACGAGAACACCAACGGGCTGCTGCGCCAGTACCTGCCCAAAGGCACCGACCTCGCCGTCCACGACCAAGCGACCCTCGACGCGATCGCTGCCGAGCTCAACGGCAGCCCGCGCCAGACCCTGCAGTGGAGCAACCCAGCCGAGAAGATGACCGAACTCCTGGCCGGGGCCTGACCGGCGCACTCGCGCCCCTCGCCACGGCGGCTCGCCCTACGGGCTCACCACCACAACGACGGACGCGACACACCAACCAGCCCCCTGCCAGACTGAACACCCGTGTTGCGCTGACTGCTTGAGATCGCCTCTGGCGATCGCCCACCGTTGGGACTCGAGCGTCAGCGCCGGCGCGAACGCATGCGTGCGGGCGAGGTCGTGCTCACTTCTTCCAGGTGAGTTGGCAAAGTGCTCGCCGTTGGACGCATCAGCGCGGTCCGGTACCGAAGCAGTCTCCGATTGCCGGGTTGCCCGGGACTTGCTCTCCGTTTGATTCCGAGCGTCCGGCTTGTCATGGAAAGCGAGGCTGCGGCGTGGGATGTGGTCGATCTTCAGACCCCTCGTCTGACGATTGACCACCGTTGGAAGCATGCGCGCGAGTCGGCATCGAAAGCATGCGCCCTCGCCGCCCCGCGGCGGAGACGTGGTCGCCGTTGGTTGCGAGCGTCAGGGTCGCCGCGAAAAGCGGGCGTCAGCGCGAGCCGGCGTCGGGATGCTGCGCGCCGTTGATTCCGAGCGCCCGCCGACCGCAGGAAAGGGAGAGTGTGGGCCTCGCGAGCCCCGCCTTCGACGGCTGTGTCAGTGACGAGCGGCAGCTTCTCGAAGACGTTCCTTCGGCGACAAGCCGGAGGGGACCACAGCCGACGATCGGGGCCCAGACGGTTCCGGAGCAGCCAGCACGCTCGCGTCCCGTTGCTGCCAGTCGGCCCCTTCGTAGCGGCCGTGGCGGCGACCTGAGATTTTCAACCACCCAGTTGGTTCGTGACGTCTCTTCGCCCGCTTGCCGTGACGTCTTCATCGTCGCGATGCTCATTTCCGGGCTCGAGGGGCACGATGAGCCGGAATTCGCTTCCGCGGCCGGGGGTGCTGTGAAGTTCGATCCGGCCGGCCAGGCTGTGCGCGGCTCGAGAGGCGATGGCGAGACCGAGGCCGAGGCCGCCGGTGGCCCGGTCGCGGGTTTGGTCGACTCGATAGAGGCGTTCGAAGATGCGTTGTTGATGTTCTGGAGAGATCCCGACGCCGTTGTCGCGGACGGCAAGCACGAGCTCCTTGCGGTGTTTGCGTAGGCGGATCTGCACGTGACCGCCGGCCGGCGTGTAGCGGATCGCGTTGGAGAGCAGATTCGAGCCGATCGTCTGTAGGAGCCGAGCGTCGGTTGTGACCGTGGCTGGGCGCACGTCCACGTCAATCTTCACGCCGGCGTTGGTAGCGGCTGGATGGAAGCGCCGTGCCAGCTCCCGGGCGAAATCTTCGATCGCGATCGGGCCAAGGCGGACCCCGTCCGCGAGATCCAGGCGCGTGAGCTCGCGCAAGTCGGTGAGCAGTTCGGCCAGGCGTCGGGTTTCGGCGGTGATGACGGCGGTGGCTTCCTCGCGCTGCTCGGGGCTCGCGGCGGCGCCGTCGGCCAGCGCGAGAGCAAACCCGGAGACGCTGTTGACGGGAGTGGCGATCTCGTGCGCGACGTCGGCGAGAAACTGGCGTTGGTCGGCATCAGCGCGCTCAAGGCGCGCGGCCATGTGGTCAAACGCTTCGCCGAGCTTGCTGAACTCTTGCAGTCCCGCGCTCCCCATCCGGGCCCTGAAATCCCCGCCCGCGACCCGGTCAGCAGCAGTGACCGCCCGGTTGATCGGAGTGCGTACCGAGCGGGTGACCAGGGTCGCGGCGAGAAACGCGGCGGCGATGACCAGGCCCAGCACACCCGCGGTGATCAGGGTGAGATCAAGCGTCGCGCCCGCGGCCGGCGAGGTGTAGTCGGCCAGGCCCACCACGCCGCCGGGAAACGGGGCGTGGGCTCGAAGCTCGAGCCGAGTGCCGGGGTTGGGCCCGCGGAAGATGACGCGTCCGGCCCGCTTGACGGTCAACTGGTCATTGGGAAGCAGCTGCTGGAGGCCCGTGAGATCGGCGTGGTCGGCTCCCGCCTGCATCTGGCCGGCTACCGCCCTGGCTTCCGCGAGCGCCTTGGCCTGATCGGCGGAGTGCTCGTGGGAATGCTCGACGTTGGCGTAGAGCAGCGCGGCAGCGCCCAGTCCAAGCCCCGCGCTGGTGATCATCGCGGCCAGCAGCCATAGGCGCAAGGAGAGCAGCCGGGCGAGCATCAGCCCTCCAGGCGGTAGCCCACCCCGCGCAGTGCTGTGATCTGCAGCGCATCTCCGAGCTTGCGCCGCAGCGCAGCGATATGAACATCCACCGTCTTGGCCGACACGAAGGATGAGCCCCACACGAGATCAAGCAGCGCGGCACGAGTGTGAGCCCGCTCGGGCTCGCGCAACAGCGCGGCGAGCAGATCAAATTCGCGGCGGGTGAGCTCGACCGGGGCTCCGTCGACCCTGACTCGCCTGGCCTGCTCATCGACCTCCAGGCGATCGTGGCGCAGCGGACTGGAGGATTGAAAGCCGTCGGCTCGGCGCAGCTGCGCCCCAACCCGGGCGATCACCTCCGGCATCGAGAACGGCTTCACGACATAGTCATCAGCGCCGATCTCCAGGCCAGTCACCCGTTTGGTCTCCTCACCCCGAGCGGTCAGCAGGATGATCGGCACGTCTGACTCGACGCGAATGCGCCGCACCAGCTCAAAGCCGTCAAGCCCGGGCAGCATCACGTCGACCACCGCCACATCAACCCCTCCCTGGCGCAGCAGCGAGAGCCCGTCCAGACCGTTATCGGCCTCGAGCACCGTGTAGTGCTCACGCTCTAAATACAGACGAAGCAGCCGCCGAGTCGGATGCTCGTCGTCTACCACCAGAACCCGCCCTTTAGGGGTCATGGGCCGATTCTCACAGACCGTTTCCGAGCTGCTGCCGACACCTTGCCGTCCCCTAACCCTCACCGGACAAGATCAAGGACACCAGCTCATCCGCACAAAGGGAGATGCCTGGTGCGCATCTGAGTCTCTCCAGTTGAGTCCAGACGACGAGAAAGGAATTTCGATGACCGCCGCAATAGCTCTCAACCTCATCCTCGCCACAGCAATCGCTGTCACCATAGTTGGCCTGCTCGCCTGGGCGATCGCGACCCAGTTCCGCGACGATGCCCCGCTCCAGGTACCAGACGCCGCCCACCAGACGCCGTCCGACCGGCCCTCGCGCGCAGGCGGCAGATCGATTGTCGCGCGTCCGTCGCTCACCGCGTCCTCCGGGCGCCGTCGCGACCCGCGCCACTCGCTCACGGCATAGTCCAGGCTCCCAAGACCAACACACGGCTCCGCAGCGTTGCTCAATGCTGCGGAGCTCGTTCTTGGTCTTCGCCGTCGACCAGCGCGGGCGACTGTCGAGGTGTACCGCAGCGAGAGCGGACGTTCGTCGTTGTGCCACGCAGTCGACGACCTCCGGGCTCCGCAGGTTTGGCACGACATTTCATTTGGCGGCGGGTCGCTCGTCGACGAGGCGGGGCGGGCGGCGGACACGCTCCCGCCGGTCTCCACCGGTTGCCTTCGAGTCAGCCGGCTGGGGAGCCCCGTGGCCGCTTTGGGCCTGGTCGGACTATTGCTCGGAGGTCGGCCCATTCGACCTGGCGGGCCACGATCGCCACGGTGACGCCCCACGCGATCCCGAACAGCAGGCCGAAGGTAACGTCGCTGAACCAGTGCACGCCGAGCACGAGGCGGGTGTCGATCACGAACAGCGAGGCCAGAAAGGCGATGAGCCAGGGCCACCAGATTCGGTAGGTCAACGCGACGGTGCCCAGCAGGGCGAAGAGCACGGCGGTCACCGCGACGGAGTGGCCGGAGGGAAACGAGAAGCTGGTCTCGTGCACGCCCTTTACCGCCTCCGAAGCAGGGTAGTTGGCCGTCGGAGGTCGGTGCCGGAGGATGACCTCGCGGATAGCGAACACCTGGAACTCCCCACCGAGGTAGGCGACGATCGGGATCAGCGCGCGAATGGAGCGCAGCACGACGGCCAGGACCGCGGTGAGCACCACGCAGATGATGGCCAACGGACCCGCGTCAAGGTAGGCCGCAACGAACTTGGAGACGCCGACGAGCGGACCACGGTGATGAGGGAACCAACGTTCGACACTGTTGTCCCATCCCTGGATCGGACCGCCACCGTGCTGCCCGACGACCAGGAAGCCGACGATCAGCCCCACCACGAAGATCGCGATAGCGGCCGCGATGAGTACCGCGGCGGCCCGGGCGACTCGTTGCGTCTCGACACGAGAACAGGTCCGTTGCATGGCAGCCCTCATAACGCATGCTCAGACGCTAGTTCGCCGTCAACCACAACGGGCGACCGGAACACGCCCAGCGCTGGAATACGCCTGCCGCAGTCTGCGGCAGGCGCTGATCTCATACACCCGATGAAGTTGCCGAGATCTGGCCCCTTTTGCTTTTCGGGACGCCGGGTGCGTCGTCAGGATCGCCTCATCCGCGGCGTCGACGAAGACACTGCCGACATCGGGGTTTCGGCCCGACCCAGCCCGCAGAGCCTTCAGCTAGACAACTTGTGATCGGCGACGGATCGGCCCTGACGAGTTCCCCGTCGGCCGTCGCCAGATCCGGCCTCGCGCCCGCTCGGAGCGCAATCCGGCAGTCTCGCCGGTGAGCGGGCCGGCAGCGGCTCGAAGGGAATCGAGGAATGCTGAGACGCCTGTCAGGAGTTTCCCGGGCGTCTCAGGCTTATCAACTTGATGCCTTCGCTCGCCGGATTCGTCGCCGTCGGGCGCTCGCTCGGCGACGATTTCGCGCCCGGGCTGGCTGCTGCCTCGGGAGTGAGCCGGCTGTGGCCTGGCTGCGCGCTCCCGGGAGGGCGTCTCGGCTGAGGAACACACTCCGATTGACGTTAGAGTGTTCGGGATGGAGTCGTGTGATCTGCTTTGCCTGGATCTCGAGGCTGCCGAGCGGGTGCGCGCTGGGCTGAATCTGGCTCGGGCCGTTGCCCTGGCCGGGGTCATGAAGCTGATGAGCGATCCGACGCGGCTGCTGATCGTCCAGGCACTTGGGCAGCGGGAGCTGTGTGGCTGTGATTTGGGATGGGTGACCGGCAAGTCTGACAAGGTCATTTCTCATCACCTCGGACGGTTGCGTCGCGAAGGCATGATCCGGAGCCGACGCGACGGGAAGGTCGTCTTCGCGTCGCTGACGGACCGCGGTCGTGAGATGCTGGCGACCGTGGAGGCGCTGGCGGTGTGAGCCCGGTCGAGCTGCCCGTTCTCACCTCGCCGGCGTCTGTTGGGGCGGTGAGCCTGCTGCGCGATGAGGTGTGGTTGCGGACTGCGCGCCGGGCGCGGTTGTTGTCGTGGGTGTCGCTGGTGTGGATGAGCGTCGAGGGCGTTGCCGGGCTCATCGCGGGCCTTGATGCGAACGCGCTGAGCGTGGTGATCTGGGCGGCGTCATCGTTTGTGGAGGGGCTGGCGTCGGCGCTTGTGATCTGGCGTTTCACCGGCTCGCGCACGATGTCCGCGCATAGTGAACGGACCGCGCAGCGACTGGTCGCCGCCTCGTTTCTGCTGTTGGTTCCGTGCTTCGTCTATGAAGCGATCCGCCGGCTGGTCGATGGCAGCGATGCCCGTCAGAGTGCGCTCGGGATCGCGGTCACTGCCTCGGCGATCGTGCTCATGCCGGCGCTGGGCCACACCAAGCTGCGGCTGGGCAAAACCTTGGGCTCACGAGCGACGGCCGGGGAGGGCGCGCAGAACCTGCTCTGCGCCGCGCAGGCGAGCGCCGCGTTGGTGGCCCTTATCGCCGCCGGCGCCGGGCTGAGCATCGTCGACCCGATCGCCGCGCTGCTGGTCGCCGCGATCGCAGCCCGGGAGAGCGTTGGACTGTGGCGGGACGAGGGCGATGACTGCTGTGCGCCAGTCGGCTTCGACGACCCCGAGACGGGCCACTGTTGCGACCCCGGCTGCGACTGTGGTTGACCCGGCCCGCCGGAAGCCTCCTCTTATCGCTCCCACGACGTGCTTCCCGGCGCGTGCAACGCGACGCATGCAGGCTTGGAGGCTCCGCCGTGGCGCGTGGCGCGGCGGAGCGCGATGATGCGCGCTGTGGACGAGCGCTTGCTGCTCCGTCGAACGTTCGACTCGGTCGTGGAAATCTACGATCAGGCCCGTCCGCGGTACCCCTCCGCTCTATATGACGCCCTGTTGTCGCGAACTGGGCTACAGCGCGATGACCGGGTATTAGAGGTCGGCGGCGGAACGGGGATCGCGACCCAGCAGCTGCGCGAGCGCGGCCTCAACGTGACCTGCGTCGAGCTTGGAGAAGAGCTCGCGAGCTTCAGCCAGGCGAGGTTCGCCGCCGATCCGAGCGTGGAGGTCATCCACGCCAATTTCGAGACCTGGGCACCAGCACGCACGTTTGATGCGGTGGTGTCGGCAAGCGCCTGGCATTGGGTCGACCCAGAGGTCCGATATCAACGGGCCTGGAGAGCGCTGCGGCCCGGTGGGCGTCTGTGCTTCTGGGGTGCTGTCCCTACCTTCGCCGGGGACGGCGATCCGCTCTTTGACGAGCTCCAAGAGATCCACGAGACAATTGGGCGCCGACGGCTCGGACTGCCACCGCAGACCCCTCGGCCAAACCCCGGAACGCTGTTTGATCGACTCGAAGAGATCGAGCACAGCGGCCTGTTTGCCGACGCGGTCGCGCTGCGATTCGACTGGCGCATCGCGTACGCCGCCGATGAGTACATCGACCTACTCACGACTTTCTCCATGCACACGGCACTGGATCCTGACAAGCGCAGCACGCTCTACGCCGCGATCCGCGATCGGATCTCCCAGCGCACGGTGCCACAGGTGGAGCGCAACTGGGCCGCTGTACTGCACATCGCCCGGCGTATCAACTGAATGCCCCATCCCAGAACACCAGCCCGTGTGCTCGCGCAGTGGGTCCGAGCGGGCTCACGCTTGCTTCGTCAGAATCGCGTCACTCAGGAGCGTCCCCTGCGACTGAGCGACAGCTGCCGGCTCGAACTGCGCCACTGGTTTGAAGGGAATTTGCCCTCCCGCCGATCGGACGTGTCCCCCCGTGTCACCAGACGATCACAGAACGACCCCGAAGGACCTCGTCGAGCAGGGCATCGACGGAGTCCAGCTGATCGCTACTGAGCAGCTAGCCGCCTGCGAGGATTGGCTCGCCTTCGCGCTTCGAGCGGTCGACCCATGGCCGGGGAGGCCGCTCGACGACACGACGTCGGACAACATCCTCGCCGTCATTCTCGGGCGCTCAACCAACACGTTCTGGTCGATCACTGAGTTGGCGCGCATGGGGTTTCGGGGAACAGGCCGTGATGCTTACCCGCTCACTCTTCGAAGACATGGTCGACGCGCATTGGGTTTGCGTCGAGCCGGGTCTCGCGCGGGAAAGGTTGACGCAGCATCTCGACCACACCCGGCTGCTGTTCAACGAGACCGCCGCGGACTTTCCGACCATCTTCGATCCCGAGAATCTTCCGTCTGCCGACCCATCGCAGCGACCAGCCCTAGACAAGATCTTCGGGAACTTCGGACACAAATCCTGGACTGGGCTTGACATCCATCGTCGGTCCCCGCGATCGAGCACCTGTGGACTGCAGACGCGAGTCGCACGCTGTTCAACTTCTTCCGCCGAGTCGTCTACCGCGACAGCAACCAGCATCTCCACCTCAGCGGGCAGGCGCTAAACGGTCTGGTACGCGCAAATACCGGGGAGCATCTATCAGTAAAGGTTGGTCCAGGACCAGAGTCGGTCCACCGAGCGCTTTGGTCGTCCTGGTGGATGTCGATGCAGATCATCGGCCAGGTGTTCAACCACTTCGACTTCCCCGACGAACTTCGGGCGGAGCTGGATGCTGTAGCCGCGTCCGGCGGCGCGGCCTTCGTGACGCTGTCCGACGAGGCCACGGCGAAGACGGGTCGCAACGACCAGTGCCCCTGCGGCTCGGGACGCAAGTTCAAGCACTGCCACGGCGCATGACAGGCGACCTGGCGGTGGCTGCCGCCACGGCGACCGAGTCGATGTGCCGCACAGGTCGTGCGACGCCCGCTTCCATTGATCTAAGACCGGCCGTCCGGGCGCGCGCTATGCGACGATCTGGAGGGCGCGGGAGTCCTTGGCCCCGGCGCGTGCTTCTCGCGCATCGCGCTTGTCAGCCGACGCATAGGCCCCGTCGCGATGCCTGCGCAGATGAGGCGTGCGCCCTCGTCGGCGGAGTCCTCAGTTGGCCGGGGAGGGAAGTCCGGCCGGGTCTGAGAGGCGCTCGGGTGCGGATGAACTGCCTGCTGCGACGGCGTGCGTGACGCGGCGTTAGCGGACGAGCGCGAAGAAGGCCGTGACCTCGGCCGCGTACGTCTCGGGCTGCTCGAGTGCGGGGAAGTGCCCGCCGCGCTCGGGTTCGCTCCAATGGCGGATATCGGTGAAGCGTGCGGCGGCCTGTTCGCGGGTCGGTCTTTGCAGTTCGTGCGGGAAGATCGTGCAGCCGGCAGGCGCGTCGACGCGGTCCTCTGGCTCGAGCGGCCCTTCGAGCCAGCGGGTCACCTCAGCGAGGCTTTCCCAGTACAGCCGCGCCGAGGAGGCGGCAGTGCGCGGAAGCCAGTAGAGCATCAGCGTGTCCAGGATGCGGTCTTCGGGGATCGGCGTGCGCGGATCAGTCCAGGAGTCCAGCTTCTCACCGATCCACGCGGCGAGCCCGGCGGGCGAGTCGGTCAATGCGTAGCCGACCGTTTGCGGACGGGTGCGGTGCTGGGTGGAGTAACCAGCGTCCTCATCGGCCTGGCGCCCAGCAGTGGTGGTCGGCGCAAGCGGCGGCATGAGGTGGATGCCGGCAATGTGCTCGGGGTCTTGCTGGCCGAGGCTGGCGCTCACGCTCGTTCCCCAGTCGGTGCCCTGCGCGCCGTAACTGGCGTAGCCGAGGCGATCCATCAGCATCGCCCAGGCGCGAGCGGTCCGCGCAATGCCCCAGCCTGGCTCAGTTGGTTTGCTGCTCCAGCCGTAGCCTGGCAGCGAGGGAACGACGCAATGGAAACCAGCCTCGGTGAGGAGCGGGAGCACGTCGAGGAACTCAACAACGCTTCCGGGCCACCCGTGGGTGAGCACAAGCGGGAAGGCGTCCGGGCGCGGTGAGCGGGCATGCAAGAAATGGATCCTCAGGCCGTCAATCGTGGTGGTGAACTGCGGCATGGCGTTGAGGCGGTGCTCGGTGGCGCGCCAGTCGTAATCCTCAGCCCACCGCGCACAACGTCCCCGGAGTAGCTCGAGTGCGACGCCCTGGCGCGGATCGGTCGCCGCCTCGGGCCAGCGGGTCGAGCGCAGCCGTGCACGGAGGTCCTCGAGCTCGGCGTCGGGGACGGCCAGGCTAAACCGCTCGATCATCCCCCAATCCTGACCGATTCACTCCTCGACACGATGAAGCGGGTGTGAACCACGAGGACTGGCTACTGCTTCATCCTGGAGCATGCCGTCGGCCCATAACGACAACGCGGACGAAAACTTGCTTCCGATCAACGAAATCTGGGCACTCCTGGCTGATGCCGGTGCCCACGTCGGTGCGTTGGCAATGATCATCCTTGCGCGAGCGCTCGCCGTGAGCGCTTTCGCGTGTGAAAAGCGGCGGCCTAGTCGCCTCGACGCCACCACCCGCGACTCGGTGCCAGCTGGCCGCGGACGCTCGCATTCATGTGCCCGGAGGGCCGCCGGCGGGCGCCTGCTTGGCGACGTCGGGAGGAGCGGGCCATCGGGTGACGGGTCGGGTCAGTCGAGGTTGAACGCGGCGTGGATTGCTGCGCTCAGGAGGAGCTCTTGGTGATCGAGGAGTCGGCCGAGCTGCTGGTCGAGCGCCTCTGCGGGGATCGTGGTGATGTGGTCGCAGGCGATCACGCATCGTTGTTCGAGGCCGTTGGCGGTGTCGAGGGCGACCTCGGTGGAGAGTCCGCGGATCGTGGTGGTGATCGGCGCGACGGTGACGGTGTTCAGGTGCGGGCGCACCAGCTCTCGGGTCAGGACCAACACGGGGCGGGTCTTGTCCAGACGCGCCCGGTGAATCGGCCTCATTGAAGATCGATCGGCTGGCTGGTGACGTGGCCGGCGAGCGACGCGAGGTCTGGATCGGGGCCGTGGGCGGCGAGGATCTCGGCGTCTCGGGCGGCGATCGCGCGGCGCCGCTCGCGCTCCAGCGCGCGGGTCACAACGGCGGCGCGGCTGCGCTGCTCGCCGTGGGCGACGACCGAGTCCACGAAGTCGACCAGCTCGTCAGGAAGCCGCACTGCGATCTGCTTACTCATACCATTATGGTACCGAATTGGGATGGCGAGACGCCCGCTTTCCATCACCGACGACCGCGCGCTCAGACACCCGGGTTGCGGTCGCGTGAGGAGTGAGCGATCCACCGACCCCCCCGGGCGTCTGCAGCCCGAGCAGCGCTAACGGCGCGGTCCCGTCATACACATGGTCCGATGGCGCCTGGCGAGCAAGATCCACCCCCCTTGGGCATCGGCGCGAAATGTCGCCGATCCACTCCACACATACAGCGCGCGGCGCGTCGTCGCGGTCAGCCGCACCGTCTCGCCCGGACGCAACCCGGCAATGGTGATCTGCGGCGAGGCATCTACCAGCAACGTGCTCGGCCGGATCGTGATCCGCAGCCGAGGTGGAGGCGACGCACCTCCACAGGCGCTCACGCCTACCGCGACCGCCGCGATTCCCGCCCGCCGCAGCGCCGCGCTCACTGCCCGTCTCACCACCGAGACGCTACCGCCCCATAACCCCGATCTTGGCGAGGAGTCGACGGCGAGAACTCCCAGTACGGGCGAGAGGGATCGCGCTCGTGCTCGCGCCTGTCTGATCTCCTTGGCGGAGCGGCCGGGACACTACCTGGTGATCCAGGTGCCTCCTGCGGCTGCGCTGCATGCAGCGCCCACCCGCATGCTGCGGCAGCGGTCCGGCCCCGCATCATTCGGGGCCCGGACCGCCCGTTCTGCTGTCGCCGACGCCCGCGCCGGGCGAACGTGGACGACCGTCAGTCGGTCAACTGTTGCCGCTCGGGGCCGAGGAGCCCGAGCCGGACCCGTGCTCGACGACGCACGTCACGGCGCCGGTCACGCCTGTGTTGTCGGCGTCGTTGGTGTTCACGCTGAGCTTGATGGGGGGGTTCGGTGCGGGCGCGCCGGGAGCTGCAGTGCAGTTCTCCACCCCTCGGTTGGCAGTCGGATTGGGGTTGGTGTAGAGCGTGATCTGCTCGTTGATGCCCATCGCGGCGAGCTTCTGGTTCGCCTGGCCAAGGTCCTCTTGACTGTTGAGCTGCACCAGCACTGAGCCGTCGTGGTGCTCGGTAATGGCAAACGCCTGCGTCGGAGCGGCCGCTCCGCCGGCGCTGAGGGCGAGCACGAGACCCGCACCGATGCCCACCAGCCCCAGCGAGCCGCCCGCCAGCACGCGAGGGCGGCGTAGGAGCCGGGCTCCAGTTCCCGTGCGGGGCGGCCAGTTGACCTGGTCGAGTGTGTCCCCATGTTCATCCATGACTTCCCTCCACAGCTTGTCTTGGTAGTCGCTCATCGATTTGTCGTTCCTTTCTTCAGCCGGGACCTCGCCCGGGACAACCGCTTGCGTATCGCGGCATGTGAGACCCCCAGTGCCTGCGCCGCCTCTTTCGGGGTGAGCTGTTCCAGGTCGACGAGTGCGATCGCCTCCCGCTCGTGCGCGGAAAGCTGCGCACAGCGCCGCAGCAGCGCAGCCCCCTCGCGCTCAGCATCGATCCGCTCGGTCAGCTCGTCGATCTCGTCCTCGTCGAGCACCCGGTGGCCTTCAAGTCGCATCACCGCATCACGGCCGCCGGCCACCTGCTCGCAGTGACGAGCGAACACTCGCGAGGCGATGCCCAGCAACCATGCCCGGTCCGAGCCTCGAAGAGGGTCGTACCCGGCGAAGCCGCTCACGGCGCGGACGATCGTCTCAGACGTGAGATCAGCGACCGTCTGCGGTTCTCGACACCGACGAGCGAAGTAGCGAGTCAGAACGTCGAAGTTGCGGCGATAGACGCGCTCGAACTCCTCACGTGCCGATGAACTCGGCGGCCGCCCCAGCGGCCGGGCCGTGACCGCGACCGCGCGCGGCCGCCCTCGCATCGTCCTCCCCAGGACGGGATATTCGGTGCTCATATCCTTAGTTGCGCGGTTTGCCAAAAGGAGTGACCAGGCCCGTCTGTACGCAATTTGACCCAGGCAGGGTTCGATTGTCCCCGCGGCTGAGGGAACGGTGCCGACGGCGGGATGGCGGGTAGCACCTGGGCGATGTTTGAAGGGTTCGAGCTTGCCCACCTCGACCTGGGAGACGTGACGTTGCGCGCGCGCTACGGAGGCGAGGGCCCGCCGGTGGTGTTGATCCACGGTCACCCCCGAACGCATACGACGTGGTGGCAGGTCGCTGCTCGCCTGGCTGAACGCTTCTCAGTCGTGTGTCCTGATCTACGCGGCTATGGGCAATCGACCTTGCCGCCTGACGCGCCAGACCATGCGCAGTCCGCCAAACGGGCGATGGCCGGCGACGTGGCCTCCCTGATGGGTCGGCTTGGTCATCGGCGGTTCACGGTGGTCGGTCACGATCGGGGTTCGTTGGTCGCGTTTCGCCTCGCTATGGACTACCCCGAGTTGGTGAGTCGGCTGGTGATCATGGACGGCCTTCCCGTGGTCGAGCACATGGAGCGGCTCAACGAAGCGTTCGTCCGCGACTGGTGGCACTGGTGGTTTCTGACCCAGACCGACAAGCCGGCCGAGCGCGTGATCAATCTCGATCCCGTCGGTTGGTACGCGCTCCCCGCGCCGGAGGTAATGGGTGCGGGGAATCATGCTGATGTCAGCCGGGCGCTGCGCAATCCCGTGGTTGTGCACGGGATGTGTGAGGACTACCGCGCCGGCTTGACGATCGATCGCGCTCACGAACAGGCCGACCGCGCCGCGGGACGGAAGATCCGGTGCCCGATGCTGCTGCTCGCCTCGGCCGAGGACGACATCGACATTCATGGGGACCCCGCCGAGATCTGGCGACCGTGGGTCGCCGGCGAACTGCGGAGCGCGGCGATTGCCTGCGGTCATCACCAGGCAGAGCAGGCCCCAGAGGAACTCAGCGAGGCGCTGCTGGCGTTCCTCACCACGGCATAGCCGCCGAGAGCTCAACGGATCCGCGCCTATCCGCCGCCCCCCGTACTACTCCGCGGGGGGCGGTGTGATAGATATGAAACATGTCTTTCGCTTCTGGTGGGTCGCCCGAGACACGGCGAGCGGTCAGCGATCTCCGTGAGCTGCGGGCGCTGGCGCACCCGTTGCGCCTGGCCCTGGTCGACCATCTCATGTCGTTCGGGGAGCAGACGGCTGCCCAGTGCGCGGCGGCGATCGGATCAACGACGTCGAACTGCAGCTATCACCTGCGTGCGCTTGGACGGGCCGGGTTCGTCGAGCGGACCGAGTCCTCCGACGGGCGCGAGCGGCCGTGGCGCGCGGTCGCGACCGGCCTGACCTTTGGCCCCGCCGGCGACGGCGAGTCTGCAGCGGTTGCCGAGGCCGCGCTCGTTCTGGACGAGCTATCGCTGAAACGCGAGGAGGAGCTGACACGAGAGGCGCGCCGTCGACACAACCCGCAGCCGAACCCGTGGCGCTCCGCCGAGGCGTTCCACGAATACGGGCTGTCGATCACCGCGGCCGAGCTTGAGCGCCTGACCCACCGGATCGACGAGCTCGTGCGGCCGTTCATCGCCATGACCCGGAGTGGGGCGCCCGCTGGGGCCGAGGCGGCCCGCCTGCGCCTGCTCGCGTTCCGAGATCCAAGGCAGTCGTGAGCAGAGATCGGGTCGACCGTCGAGCGTTGACGAGTCTGGGCACGGCGGTCGGCGTGTCGGAGATCGGAGATTGGCTGCTGTTCATTGCGCTCCCGCTCGTCGTGCTCCAGGGCACCGGTTCGACGCTTGCGACATCCGCGGTGTTTCTCGCCGAGCTCGTCCCCGCCGTCACCGTCGGAACGGTGTGCGGACCGCTGATCGACCGACGCGATCCAGGCCGGCTGCTGTTCCTACTGACGGTCACACAGTCGGTGGTCGTCCTCCCGCTGGTCTGGGCGCGGCCCGGCCAGGTCTGGCTCGTCTGCATCGTCGCCGCCGTCCAGGCCGCGTTCACGAGCTTGTCTGGCCCGTCACAGCAGGCGATCGTTCCTCAGCGGTTCGCTCCCGCACAGGCCCCGCGCGTCAACGCACTCGTCATCACGATCAGCAACATCGCCCGGCTCGTCGGCTCGCCGTTGGGGGGAGCGTTGTTGCCGGTCCTTGGCCTGCGCGGTCTGGTGCTCGTCGACATCGGCACCTTCCTGCTCAGCGGGGCAGCTCTTGTCCCTCTTCTCGCTTTTCGGGTCCGGTCGGCGTCGAGCGCACCCGACGGGGAGGGGCCGCTGGCGGCGATCGCGCAGGGAATCCGTGCGGTGCGCCACGACCGCACGCTCACCGTTGCGCTGGTCATCGCGTTTCTCGCCAGCGTCGCCCAGGGCCTTTTTCTCGTCCTCTTCGTCCTGTTCGTGCTTCGATCGCTGCATGCCGGCGACGGGCTGGTCGGGCTGCTGCGCGGCGTTCAAGCGATTGGCGGGGTCGTGGGCGGCGTGCTCGTCACTGTCGCGCTGAGGAAGACCTCTCCGCGCGCCCTCGCGATCTGGGGGCTGGCGGCCTTCGCGTTCGTCTCCGCCGTGAGCTGGAACAGTCCGCACCTCACCACCGCTCCCGCGTTGTACGTCGCGCTTTTCATCGCGGTCGGCGTCCCGGCCACGCTCCTGCAAACCGGATTGACCAGCGCAGCTCAACTGTTCAGTCCACCGCACCTGCTCGGCCGCATCCTCAGCCTGGTCGCGGTTGCCGAAGCCCTCGGCCAGGCCATCGGCATCCTCGCCGCGGGAATCCTCAGCAGCACCGTCGCGCTCGAGTTCCTGCTCAATGCCCAAGCCGGTTGCTACGCGCTCTGTGCGCTCATCGCCTACGCCTCGCTCGCGCGCGCACCCCGCCGACACGCCCGACACAACCACGCGACCGCAACCTGACTGCCGCGCCCGTGGCGGGGCGAGAGCCACGGCCAAGTGCTATCCCGCCGGGGGCGGGGTCAATTCCGACAGCTCGCGCTCCAGTCGCATGCTCCCGCCCACCCGGGTGGCCGTCACCCGTCCATCGTGTTCCAGGAGTGCCTCTGCATGGATGACCGACGGGCGGCCCATGGCCCGCCCTTGGGCGATTTGGTGGCGTTGCCAGCCGACGGCGACGCCGCCGCGGGGGTGGTAGGTCGTCAGGTATGACCCGAGCGCGCAGGCGGCGACGCCGGTCGCCGGATCCTCGTCGTATCCGGCTCGGCGCGGGAACTGCCGTGCCGCCGCGTCAGCGCCCTCAGCCACGACCGTGAACGGGTAGAGCCCGGTGACGCCAAGCCGGTCGCACACATCCCAGGCTGCCGCAGCGTCGAGTACGACTGCGTCAAGCGATCGCTCATCGACCGGCGGGATCATCAGCTTGGCCCGGGCGGTGGATACGGATTGCACCGGCCCGACAGCCAGGTCCAAGTGCTCTGGGCCAAGCGCGAGCACGTCGAGCACGTCGTCGACTTCCTCCACGGGTGCGTCGAACCTCGGGCGAGACTGCTCGACCACCGCAGATCCGACGCGCCCGTCCCAACGGACGGCTCGCTGACCAAGCGGCGTCTCGACACTCACCGTCTCTCGGGCAAGGGCTCCTCGGCGCCCGAGGACAACGACAGCGGCCACCGTCGCGTGCACGCACATCTCCATCTCGTGACGAGGCACGAAGTAGCGCAGGCGTATGTCGCCCCCATGCTGCGGCTCAAGAACAAAGCCGGTCTCCTGACCGAACGCCGCGGCCGACGCCTGCATCTGCTCAGTCGACCAATCGTCTGCCCCGAGCAACCGGGCACGGATTCCCCCCGCCGTCACCGGCCGCGAACACAACAGTGTGCTGAACATGTGCCAAGCGCGCGTTCTCAGGCGGCCGGGGTCAGCCGTCCTGCGGGGTGGACGTTGACGGAAGCGCGACGAGCTCACGCTTGTACGGGGGCAGATCGGCGTCTGCCGCTGCCTCGTCCTCCAGCTCCTCCGCGTAGCGGTGCCCGTCCCAGACCGCGCTGGCGATCGTCCCTGGCGCCGATGCGTCGCCAATCGCCTCTGCCACTGGGCCGCCCGGGTGAGCGGCGAGATCGGCCAGAAGCCGGACGTTCGGCGTCCGAGCGGTGACTGGAGCCAATGCATCGACCGCGACCGCCTGGACACGGTCCGTGAGGACGCACTGCAACTCGAGATGGTCTCCGGCGGCGCGGAGCACCCGATGCGAGAGGATGATCTCAACCCCGGCCTCGACGAGCCGGCGGTGGATGCGCGGCTGCTCCATCGTGTTCTCCGTCCACGCGGACACGGCCGGGGCGGGGGTCACGAGGATTACGTGTCGCCCACGCTGTGCCAGCAGCTCTGCGAGCACACCGCCCATGTAGAAGTGGTCGTCGTCGTACACGACCACGCGGTCGCCTCGCGGCAAGCTGCCTCGCATCAGGTCGTCCGGCGTGAGAACCTCGAGACGCTCGTCGAGTGGCAGCGGCCTGACTGACTCGCGCCCGACAAGGTCGGCTCGCCATCGCGCGCCGGTCGCGACGGCGACGTGGTCGAAGTCGTAATCGAGGATCTCTCCGGCGCTGACCGTGCTGCCGCGCGCAATCTCGACAGTTCGCAGGCGTCGAAGCTGCGCAAGGCGGTAGTCAACCACTCTGATCCAAGCGGCGAGGCCCGGCAGTCGGGCTTCGAGTGCGACGCGTCCTCCGAGCTGTCGCGGCGCCGCCTCGGCGAGCATGACCTGATAGCCCCTCTGTCCGAGTGCGGTCGCTGCCTCGAGGCCCGCCGGACCGGCGCCGACCACCAGAACCTTCCTGTCGCTGCGCTTGGGGCGTATGCGCTCCGGGTGCCAGCCTCGACGCCACTCCTCGCCGATCGTTGGATTCTGCGTACAACGCAGCGAAGTGGCGGTGTAGTCGGCCGTCACGCAGATGTTGCACCCGATGCACTCACGGATATCCTCCCACCGCCCGGCCTTGATCTTGTTGGGCAGGAACGGGTCGGCGATCGACGGTCGCGCCGCGCCGATGAGGTCGAGGACCCCTTGACGGACCATCCTGACCATCGTGTCCGCCGAGGTGAATCGCCCGACTCCGACGACCGGCTTGGTCGTCAGCGCCTTGAGCCCGCGCACGTAGGGCTCCTGGCCTCCCTCCTCGCCGAAGCGCGACGAGAGCGAGTCGAAATCCCAGTCTCCGACGTGGAAGTCCCAGAGGTCCGGGATCTCGCCGACGATGCCCAGCAACTCCTCGATCTCACCCCGCTCAAGACCGTCACGGCCCTGGAGCTCGTCCACACAAAGCCGGCACGCGACCGCGACGCGGCCATCGACCACCTCCATCGTGTCCTCCAACACCTCGCGGAGGAGTCGCGCCCGGTGCTCAAGAGACCCTCCGTACGCGTCCTGACGTGTGTTGAAGCGCCTCGACAGGAATGCCTGGAGCGTCGTCAGCGCATGGCCGGCATAGACGTAGACCAGGTCGTAACCCGCACGGATCGCCCGTTCGACCCCCTGTCGATGCCATCGACGTAGCCGGTCGATGTCGCGCTGGGTCATCTCGCGCGCCTGAACCGGTGCGGTGCCGGGGACTGGCATTCCGACGACCGCGATCGGCGCATTCCGCACCTCGAGGTTCTCGGCGGCATGCGTGTGGACGAGCTCGCAACCGGCGAGCGCTCCGTGCGCGTGAACGCGCTCAACCATCAGCGCGTGTGCCGGAATGTCGGCGTCGTCGACGAGCCTGCCTTCGACAAACGGAGAGATGTCGTTTGCCCAGTGGAACTCGACTTCCTCTGTGCAGACGACACCCCAGCCCCCTTCGGCCTTCATCCCGCGCATCTCGGCGAGCGCCGCGGGCCGCGCGGAGCCCATGCCGTTGCAATGCGGAACCTGAAAGAAGCGGTTCGGTGCCACGACCGGGCCGATCTCGACCGGTTCGAACAGGACGTCGTAACGGGACGCCGTCATCCGCTAGGAAAGGATGGGCGTGTGCGGGACGATGATCTGCAACTCGCCGTGACGTGACGTGTAGGTCGCCAGATCAAGTTGCTCGTGAGTGCTCTGGCCGATGTAGATGACACCAGGCATTCCCCGCTCGGGCGACGGTGGTGGAGCCAGAGATACTCGTAGTCTGTGGCCCCCGGCCCCCATCGCTGCTTCCAGCGTTGCGCGAATGGCTCTCCCTGTCTGCCAGTGGCGCAGGTCCCTGCCCTTCGTCAGACTCGGAGTGAGGCGCATGAGCGCGAGCGTATCTGGAAGCGGGCTAGGCGAAGTCCGGGAACGATCGAGACATCACAGGCAAGACGACCGCGTGAGTGAGGCGTCGGCGGTTGCGCAGGCATGTTGTACGTTCCGTGACGTGTCCGACAATTCCGTGAAGGGCCGCTCTCGCCGAGCGTCGCTTGAGGGCCTGGGCTCGGGAATTCGTCGCCACAGCACCGCCGAACAGGTGGCTGCGATTCTGCGCACGGCGATTCTCGATGGGCAGCTGCTCCCCGGCGACCCGTTGCGTGAAGTACCGCTGGCCGAGGAACTGGGCGTCTCACGCAACTCGATCCGTGAAGCGGTGCGGATCCTCGAAGGCCAGTACCTCGTGCGCTACGCGATGAACCGCGGAACCGTGGTTGCCGAGTTCAGCGACGCGGAGATCGACGACCTGTTCGCCGCCCGGGAGGTTCTGGAACTGGCCGGCCTGCGGGCTCTGCACGCCGCCGGCCCCAAGGACCGCGCCGCGTATCTCCAGCCATTCGTGCGCGCGATCGAGGATGCCGATCGCGCGGGTGACCTGGCGGCCGCTGCAGCCGCGGACGAGGCATTTCACGTGGCGATCGTTGCGCGCACTGAGAACGAACATCTGATGCGCTGGTACGGGGGTCTGCGCCACGAACTGCGGCTGGCGCTCGTGCTCGCCGAACGACACCGCGCCGACCTCGGCCGCACCGACACGCAAGCGAGCCGTGCGCGAAACGACCACCGGAAGTTGACACGGGCGCTGCTGCGAAACGAGGAGTCGGGGGCCCGGGCGCTGTCCGCCCACCTGCGATACGGGGCCGCCGAGCTGCATCTACTCCGCGAGATGCTGGGTCAGACCAGTCGGCAGCAGGACTCCGCCGGCTGACCACCCGCCTTCGGGGCGAGGTTCAGGGCACAGCTGGGGTGCCGTTCTGAGCCAGATGGTCAGGCCGTGGTCTCGTCGAACGCCAGCTCGGCTCCGACGGTCGCGGCGATGCTCTGGATCGCTGCGATGGACGGGCGGGAGGCGATCGCGTCGGCGCGGAAGGTGCAGGCAATGCACGCCCCGACGATGTTCACTCGATTCACGATCTCTTCAAGGCAATCCTGGACCTGCTGCAAGCCCGGCCCCGACGGAGTCGGGAACCGCAGCTGTGGCAGCTCGCCACCGTCGACCACATCGAGATCGATGTGCAGGTAGACGGACGCCGTGCCCAGCCGGTCAAGCGCGGCTGCGACGTCGGCGCGAGCCGCCGTCGTGCGGACGATGGCGCTCGCCTCGAGTGCCGCCCGCTCTGGGGGGTCAAGGTCACGCGCGTCGATCAGGAGGGTGCGCCGCTCGAGGATCGGCGCGATGCCGAGAGGCTCAGCCAACACGTCGGTCGCGTGTCCGGTGAGCATCGCCAGCGTCATCCCGCTGAGATATCCACTCTCGCTGATCGTTGGGGTGTTGAAGTCGCCATGGCCGTCCAGCCACACCACCGCAAGGTCGCGATGGCTGCGCTGCAGCCCGGCGACGATGCCCAATGCGGTCAAGCAGTCGGCGCTCAGGAGGAGCGGTCGGGCCCGCTGCGTCACCGCGTCGGCGACCGTCTGCAGCGACCCGGCTCGATCTCCGAGTGCGACCGGCGTGATCACCCGGGCTCCGTGGGGGACCGGGAACTCGTCGAGCGGTTCGTCGAGATGCCACGGGGCGAGCAGGACGTCGAAGGGTGGTTCCCGGAGGTCAGGTGGCATTGGGGTCGGCGCTCTCGTTCGGCCCACGGCTCAGGACGGCGGCCGACGCGACAGTAGCAGATTGTCCGACAATTCCTATCTGGCTGGCGGCGGCTCCCCCTGCCCACCGGCGCCGCAACAGCCACGCTGCCGCCTTCGGCTGCCGGTCGCGGGTGAAGACCCCCTTGCGGTTGCCGGCGACGCGCCTGATCCCGTCGGGCGTAGCGAAGTCGGCGAACACCCAGACGTGCTCGCCGACGACGGCGTCGACCCGGTCGAAGACGCGGTGGTACATGTCGAGCAGCTCTGCCTGGTACTCCTCGGTCCAGGGGACGGGAACCGCTCCGTGCAGGCCGGCGACTGCGTCGGCGCCGTACTCGGTGACGATGATCGGCTTGCCGTGCTTGGTCGCCCAGGCGCGCAGTTCGGCCTCCAGCGCCGGCTCGGCGGTGGCGAGATCGCCGATCTCCTCGTACCAGCCGTAGTACCGGTTGACCATCACGAGGTCGAAGAGGTCGGTGATGAGGTCGGCGGACGCGGGCGCGGTCGCGGCGTTGGCGAACGCGACCGGCCGGCTGGGGTCCAGGCGCCGCGCCTGCGCGACGAGCGGTTCGAAGTAGGCGCGCGCGGCGGGGGTCTCGGACTCGGGCTCGTTGGCGATCGACCAGGCGACGACGCAGGGATGGTTGCGATCCCGGGTGATCAACTCGTCGAGTACGCGCGCGTGTGCGGCCTGGGCCGCGTCCCCGATCGTCTCCGGCGAGAAGGTCACGAGCCCGTGGCCCGCCGAGAGGTCGCCGCCGAGCCCCATGTTCAGGCCGACCGCAGGTGTCTCGTCGATCACGACGATGCCGTGGCGGTCGGCGTACTCCATGACCTCCTCGGCATAGGGGTAGTGGGAGGTGCGCAGCGAGTTCGCCCCCGCCCAAAGCATCAGCGCGAAGTCGTGGACCATCGCCACGTCGTCGTGGCCCTTGCCGCGCAGCGGGTTGTCCTCGTGGGTCCCGAAGCCCGTGAAGTGGAACGGCTCCCCGTTGATGAGGAAGCGCTCGCCGTCGACGGCGACGGTGCGGATGCCGACCGGCAACGTGTAGGTGTCGATGGGATCGCCCCGCCCCTCGCCCCCGCCGGCGGGGTGCAGTTCGACGGTGAGCCCGTACAGGTACCCCGCGCCAGGCCGCCACGGGTGCGCGTCCTGCACCGTCAGCTCGCCGGCGCCGCCCACGCCGTCCGCCACGCTCAGGCCGTCCGCGTCGCGCAGGACGACCCGCACCGGCTGACCGTCGGCCCCCTCCGTCCTCACCGTGTAGCCGACGCTCCCCCGCGACCCGGAGAGCCCGGTGACCACCGTGATGTCCTTCACATGCGCGGCCGGAGTCGTGTACAGCAGGACCGACCGGTGCAGGCCGGCGTAGTTGAAGAAGTCGTGGAAGGAGCGCTGGCGCCTCCCGCCGGCGGTCTCCTCGACGTAGCCCGGCGGGATCGACTCCCACGTGAGCTGGTTACCCACGACGACCGTCACCCGGTTGGGCGCGCCACAGCTCACCACGCCGGTGACATCGGCCTCGAACGGGGTGTAGCCGCCGTCATGGGACGCGACCCGGACACCGTTGACCCACACCTCCGCGCGATGGGTTGCCGATCCGAAGCGCAGCACGATGCGCTGCCCTTCCCAGCCGCGCGGACACACAAAGCTCCGCTCGTACCAGGCCTCACCGACGTGCTCGCGCATCGCGCGGTCGGGGAGCACGTCGTTGTAGCTCGCCGGGACCGGCATCTCGACCGCGCCCGCGGGAAGGCCGGCCCACCAGCGGCCGGCGCGACCCTCGCCGCCGTGGTCGAGAACGAAGCGCCACAGGCCGTCAAGGGAGCGGCACTCGCGGGTGGGAGTGTCGCGCGGAGCGAGCACCCTCAGTCCGCGAGCGTCAGCTGACCGGCACCGAGCTGTTGGCGGCGACGAGGTCCTTGAACCACGAGTAGCTCTTCTTGGGGATGCGGGTCCCGGTCGGGTAGTCGATGTAGACCAGACCGAACCGCTTGCTGTAGCCGCGACCCCACTCGAAGTTGTCAAGCAGGCTCCAGCAGAAGTAGCCGCGCACGTCGACGCCAGCCTCCATCGCGTTCGCGACGGCGCCGATGTGAGCGTCGATATAAGCGATCCGCTCGTCGTCGAGGACGCGGCCCTCGGGGTCGACGTAGTCGTGATAGGCGGCGCCGTTCTCGGTGATGTAGATCGGCGGGATGTTGTAGTCACGGTCGATCCGGCGGAGCAGCTCGGTCAGTCCCTCGGGCTCGATCTCCCAACCCATCGCGGTCCGGTCGGTGCCGGCGTGGCCGAGGCGCAGGACGCCGAGCTCGTCGGTGGCCGGCTCGCTCTCGACGCGGGAGGCGACGAGGCCCTCGGTCCGCGCCCGCTCGGCGCTCGACGGATCGGCAACCAATGCGGGCGAGTAGTAGTTGATCCCGAGAAAGTCGAGCGGGGCGCAGATCGCGGAGAGGTCGCCGTCCTGGACGACAGAGAAGCCGGGCGTGGCGCCCGCATAGTGCTCGAGCATGTCCTCCGGATAGTGGCCTTCGAAGATCGAATCGAGCCACAGACGATTTGCGTTGCCGTCCAGGCGCCGCGCCGCGGCGACGTCCGCCGGGTCCTCGCTTGCCGCGCGCACCGGCACCAGGTTCAGCGTGATCCCGACCGCGCTCGCCGATGCGTCCCGAAGCGCCGAGACCGCGCGCGCATGGGCGAGCATCAGGTGGTGGGTGGCGGCCGCCGCAGCGCCCGGATCGGTGTGGCCGGGAGCGTGCAGGCCGTTGCCATACCCGTGCCACGCCGAGCACCAGGGCTCGTTCAGAGTGATCCAGCGCTCGACGCCGTCGCCGAGCGCCTCCGCGACGATGCGGGCGTACTCGCCGAAGCGCTCGGCCGTGTCACGAGCGACCCATCCGCCCGCGTCCTGGAGCGCCTGCGGCAGGTCCCAGTGGTACAGCGTCGGCGACGCGGTCACGCCGCGAGAGCGCAGGCCGTCGACCAGTCGCCGGTAGAAGTCCAGCCCGGCCTGGTTGGCCGGCCCGCGGCCGTCGGGCTGGATCCGCGGCCAGGCGATGGAGAACCGGTAGGTCCCGGCGCCGAGCGAGGCGACGAGGTCGAGGTCCTCGTCGAGGCGGTGGTAGTGGTCGCACGCGCGATCGCCGGTGTCGCCGTTGTAGACGCGTCCCGGCGTGTGGCTGAAGGTGTCCCAGATCGACGCGCCGCGGCCGTCGACATCGACGGCACCTTCGATCTGGTAGGAGGCGGTCGACACTCCCCAGACGAAGCCCTGGGGGAACGCGGAACGGGTGGCGGTGATGGACACGACCTCGATGACCTCCTCGGGACGGTGAGCGAGCCAGGCGCTGCGCTCCCTGTTGCGGTTGAGCACCCTACTGCGTCCGGTAAGCGCTTTCAAGAAATGTGACCGAGCCCTTGACCTGGGGCGACGGGTCTGTTTATGCTCAGTGCCGGTAACCGCTTACATGCGGCCCGGCCAGGTAAGGGAGAGAGAGTGGAACCACGCGGCGAGTCCTCGCCTGTGACGATCTATGACGTGGCGGAGCGGGCGGGAGTGTCGATCGCGACAGTCTCCCGTGTGGTGAACGGCCACCGGTCGATCCGGCCCGACACCCAGGACCGTGTGCTGCGAGCGATCCGGGAACTCGGCTTCGTGCCCAACAGCGCTGCACGCGGGCTCTCCAGCGGTTCCAAGAAGGTCATCGGCCTGGTGTTCGCACGTGTGCCCTCCGAGGACGAACTGCTCGAGCTGGAGGAGGAGACGCTGCTCTTCACCGACTCGGTGATCCGGGGTGCCGAGTACGCGGCACAGAGCAACGGCTACTCGCTGCTGCTCCACGGCACCAGACGGGCGACCGCGGCCGACGCCATCGCGTCGCTCACCAGCGCGTGTGACGGCCTGATCCTCGCCGACCAGGTGCTCAGCGACCGGCGCGTCGCCCCGATCGCCCGTAGGGTCCCGGTCGTGCTGCTCGCCGGCTCGGGCCGCTCACGGGCGGCGGTCACCGTGCGCGTGGACAACGTGGGCGGCATGAAGGAGATGGCCGAGCATCTGATCCTCGTCCATCGCAGGCGGCGACTGGCGTTCCTGTCGGGCGCCGCAATCAGCCCCGACAGCCAGGCGCGTGCCGCCTCATTCCGGTCGACCGCGGAGGCGCTCGGCGCCACCGTCGAGCCCGATGAGTGGTGGATCGGAGACTGGTCCTCGGCGGGCGCGGTGGAGACGGTGCGACGCCGGTTGCGCGCGGGCGGGACGCTGCCCGATGCGATCGCCTGCGCGAGCGACTCCACCGCCATCGGCGTGCAACACGCCCTCTCGGCGGAGGGGATCCAGGTTCCGGCCGACGTCGCCGTCACCGGCTTCGACGACATCCCGCTGGCACGGCACCTGACACCCGGTCTGACCACCGTCAACCAGCCGATCCAGCGGCTTGGGCGGGTCGCCGTCGAAGCGCTGCTGGCCAGGGTGAAGGGCGTTGCGTGCGCTCGGGACATCGTGCTCCCGACGCGCCTGGTCGTCCGCGCCAGCTGCGGGTGCGAGCCGAACGCGATCGAGGCGATCTCGAGCTGGCGATCGGACGCGGACGCACTCGTGGAGCAGGACAAGTGACCGCGGCGCCCACCACCTCCCAGGCGCCGCGCCCGCTCCCGGAGCGCCCATGGGTGGGTGTCAACTTCTGGTCGCGCGCAGGCGGTCCGCGCATGTGGGATGAGCGTTACTCGCCGGAGATCGTGCGAGAGGAGCTCGACGTCCTGGCCACGCATGGCTGCAACGTCACACGCTCGTTCTGTTACTGGCCGGACTTCATGCCGGCGCCCGAGCAGCTCGACCCAGCGGCACTGGACCGCTACGCCGACTTCCTGGACGCACACCGCGAGCGCGGCCTGACCACGATCCCGACGTTCATCGTCGGCCACATGTCGGGAGAGAACTGGGACCCGGCATGGCGCGGCGATCGTGATCTGTACCGCGACGTCTGGCTGGTCGGACAGCAGGCGTGGTTCGTCGAGCGGGTCGCCCGGCGGTTCGCCTCCCACCCGGCGGTCAGCGGCTGGCTGCTCACCAACGAGATGCCGATCTACGGCGGCTCGGCGCCGACCGAGGACGTGACCACCTGGGCACGGCTGTTGCTGCAGGCGCTGCGTGCGGCGGGCGCCGATCAACCGGCCTCGGTCGGCGACGGGGCCTGGGGGATCGAGGTCAGCGGGCAGGACAACGGCTTCTCGCTGCGCCGCATCGCGCCGCTCGTGGACTTCCTCGGCCCGCACGTCTACCCGATGTCCGACGACGCCGTCCGCCACCACAGCACCGCTGCGCTGGCGTGCCTGTTGTCGGGCGACTTCGACCGGCCCGTCGTGCTCGAGGAGTTCGGGCTCTCCTCGGACTTCGCCTCCCACGAGAACGCGGCGCACTACTACCGGCAGGTGCTGCACTCCTCGCTGCTCGCAGGCGCGGAGGGCTGGATCGCCTGGAACAACTGCGACTTCGACGACCTCGCCGCACAGGATCCCTACCGCCACCACCCGTTCGAGCTGCACTTCGGGCTGACCGACCGCACCGGTGCGCCCAAGCCGGCCCTCGGCGAGCTCGCACGCTTCTCGGCGATGGTCGCCGAGCTTCCGCGGGAGGCGCTGGCGGCATGCGCCGGCCCCTCGCAGGCGAGCATCGTCCTGCCCGAGCACTTCGAACGCGTGCTCCCGTTCGCCTCCGACGCCGACCGCGCGGACATCCATGCCGTGACGCTGCAGGCGTACGTGACCGGTCGCGAGGCCGACCTGCGCCTATCGGTCACCCGCGAGCGGGACGGACTGGACGACGGCACGCGGCTGTTCCTGCTGCCCTCGACGAAGCTGCTCACCGCGCCCGGGATGGACGCGCTGCGCGCGCGGGTGGCCGCGGGCGCGACCCTCTATCTCTCCTACTTCCCAGGCAGCACGGCCACCCAGCGCGGCCCCTGGCTGTTCGGCCTCGAGGAGACGTTCGGGGTCCGTCACTCGCTGCGTTACGGGTTGACCGATCCGATTGAGGACAACGTTGTCCTGGTGCGCTTCGTGCGGCCGTTCGGCTCGATCGCGGAAGGCGAGGAGCTGCGCTTCGCGGTCGGCGGCACGGTCCACGGACGCAGCTTCCTTCCCGTCGAGGCCGTCGACGCCGAGGTGGTCGCGGTCGACGGCCGCGACCGGCCCGTGCTGCTCAGCCGCCGCGCTGACGCCGGCACCGCGGTGCTGTGCACCTATCCGCTGGAGTACCTGGCGGCGCGGACACCGCGGGTCAATCCCGAGCCGACCTGGCGGCTGTACGACGCGCTGGCGGACATCGCGGGCGTCGAGCGGCTCCTGCGGTGCACCGACCCACGCGTGAGTTGCGTCGTCGCCGCTGGCGACGGCGTCGCTCTCGCCAGCGTCACCAACCTCAGCGCCGACGCCGTCGAGGCGGTCGTCGAGCAGCCGGACGGCTCGCGCCACTTCGCGCTCGGGCCCTACGACGTCCACACCTTCACACACCCCGAACGCTAGATGTTCAACCACACGCTCCGAGGAGGAAGCATGGTCCCCACGCAGGTGACGGCGAAAGTGACACGACGACGTCGCATATCCGCCGGACTCGCCGTTGCGCTCGCCGCAACCACTCTCGCCGCGTGCGGGAGCTCGTCGTCCGGATCCGGTTCCGGTTCCGGAAGCACCTCCCCGTCAGCCTCGAGCGGATCGTCCGGCTCGGGCTCGATCAAGGGCCAGACGATCAACTACTGGGCCAGCGTCGAGGGCACCGGCCCGTCGGACACCACCAAGACGCTCACCAAGGAGTTCAAGGCGTTCACCGCCCAGACGGGGGTGAAGGTCAACATGCAGGTGATCCCATGGTCGGACCTGCTGCAGAAGATTCTCACCTCCGTCACCTCGGGCACTGGGCCCGACGTCATGGAGATCGGCAACACCTGGGCACCCTCGCTGTCGGCCAGCAACGGCTTCCTGCCGTTCGATTCGTCGAACATGAACGCGATCGGTGGCGCCTCGAAGTTCGCGTCCTCGGCGCTGAAGGTCTCAGGTCTGCCGGGCAAGGCGCCCGTCTCGGTGCCGGTCTACTCCGAGGCCTACGCGCTCTTCTACAACAAGGCCGACTTCAAGGCCGCAGGCATCTCCTCGCCACCTAAGACCTGGGCTCAGCTCGTCGCGGACGGCAAGAAGCTGACCACCGGCGGCCGCTACGGGATCGCGGTCGAAGGCGGCAGCACGAGCGAGGCTGCGCACTGGGCCTACCTGCTCGGCATGCAGTCAGGCAACCCGCTGTACGCGAACGGCAAGTGGGACTTCGCCACGCCCAAGGAGGCCAAGGCCGTCTCCACGTACGTGAACATGGTCGGGTCGGAGAAGATCGCCAACCCATCCGACGCGCAGAACGACTCCAATGTCGCCGAGTCGGACTTCGCGAACAACAAGGCAGCGATGCTGATCTGGCAGAACCCGATGTCGACGCTCTCCCAGCTGGGGATGAAACCCTCCCAGTACGGCAGCGCGGCGATCCCCTCGTTCTCCGCGGGCGCAACCGGCACTGCTGACCTGCAGACGTTCCCGGCCGGCATCAACCTCGCGGTCCCAGCGTCGACACAGCACAAGGCGGCGGCGCTGGCGCTCGTGAAGTTCCTCACCAGCTCGAGCGCCCAGGTGGCGATCAACCATCACTACGGGACGTTCCCGCCGGTGCTCGCCGCCCAGCACACCACGACATTCTCCACGCCGGTCTACAAGACGCTGGAGGCGGAGTACAACGACCACGCCGCGCCGCTGCCCCAGGTGGCGTCGGAGAGCACGATGGAGACCGATCTCGGTGGAGCGATCACCAAGCTGATCGCCCAGGCGGCGACCGGCTCGTCACTGACGACGAGCCAGATCCAGTCCGCGCTGTCTGCGGCGCAGAGTCAGCTCGACGCGTCGAGCGGCAAGTGAGCGGGTAGTCGGTTCGCTGGGAGCCGATGATGTCGGTGCTCAAACCGAGCGAGCCGGTCCAGGCGGCGGAGGAGAAGCTCTCCTCCGCCGCCCCGCGGAGTCGCGCTCCCTGGTGGCAGCGGCCGGGGGTGATCCCGTATCTGCTGATCGCCCCGGCCGTGCTGTTCGAGCTGCTCGTCCACTTCATCCCGATGGTGGCGGGCGTGGTCATGAGCCTGTACGGCCTGACCCTGTTCACGCTGCACCATTGGTCGACGGCGCCCTTCGTGGGGACGGCCAACTACAAGCTCGCGCTGAGCATCCACGGGCCGATCGGCAGCGCGCTGCTCGACTCCTTCGAGATCACGGTGCCCTACACGCTCCTGGTCGTCGGACTCTCGTGGGTGATCGGGATGATCGCCGCGACAGGGCTCAACGTCGAGTTCCGGGGCCGCGGCTGGCTGCGCTCGGTACTGCTCGTCCCCTACGCGCTGCCGGTCTACGTCGCGATCATCATCTGGAGCTTCATGCTCCAGCGCGACAACGGTGTGGTGAACACCGTGCTCGTGCACGACCTGAACCTGGTCCACAATCCGCCATTCTGGCTGCTCGGGAGCAAGGCGTTCTGGTCGATGGTGGCCGCGGCGGTATGGCGCTGGTTCCCATTCGCGTTCCTGATCCTGCTGGCGGCGCTGCAGAATATCCCGACCGAGATGTACGAGGCGGCGGCGGTCGACGGCGCCTCGAGCTGGCGCCAGTTCCGCTCGATCACGCTCCCGTCGCTGCGCTCGGCGAACCTCGTGCTGATCCTCGTCCTCTTCCTGTGGAACTTCAACGACTTCAACACGCCGTTCGTGCTGTTCGGCGACGCGCCGCCGTCGCCCGCTGACCTGGTCAGCCTGCACATCTACGTCGTCTCATTCGAGAGCTGGAACTTCGGCCTCGGGTCCGCGATGTCGGTGCTGTTGATGCTGTTCCTGATCGTGGTGTCGGCGATCTATCTCAAGGTCCTGCGACGCGGAGGCGAATTCGATGTATGAGTCGCCTGCCGCGCGGCTGTTCCGGCGGGTCACGCTCGCGCTGATCACGCTGTTCGCGCTGTTCCCGGTGTTCATCATCCTCGAGACCTCGATCAAACCGCTCAAGGACGTCGAGAACACGTTCCAGTGGATTCCGAGCCACATCACGTTCGCGCCGTACGCGGACATCTGGTCGACGGTGCCGCTGTTGCACTACTTCCTCAACAGCCTGCTCGTCTCCACGGTGTCGACCGTCATCGCGGTGACACTCGCGGTGTTCGCCGGGTACGCGATCAGCCGCTTCCAGTTCCGAGGCCGGCGCGCGTTCTCGTTCGCGGTGCTCTCGACCCAGATGTTCCCGGGGATCCTGTTCCTGCTGCCGCTGTACCTGATCTACGTCAACATCGGGCGCACGATCGGAATCAACCTGTACGGCTCCTACCTCGGGCTGATCATCACCTACCTCACGTTCGCGCTGCCGTTCTCGGTGTGGATGCTCGCCGGGTTCTTCTCCTCGATCCCGCGCGAGCTGGAGGAGGCGGCGATGGTGGACGGCACCTCACCGTGGGGCGCGCTGTTCCGCATCGTCCTGCCGGTCGCGCGTCCGGGGATCATCGCGGTCGCGGTGTTCGCGTTCATGACCGCCTGGGGCGAGGTCCTGTTCGCCTCCGTGCTGACCACCGAGTCGACGCGGACGCTCGCGATCGGCCTCCAGGAGTACGCCACCCAGGGCAACACCGCCTGGAACCAGCTGATGGCGGCGGCCGTCGTGGTCAGCCTGCCGGTGGTGATCGTGTTCCTCGCCCTCCAGCGCCACCTGATCCGGGGACTCACCTCCGGCTCGGTGAAGGGCTAGCCCAAACCCCGTAGATCCCGATCCGTAGGAGAGACGCACGATGGCGATGGTCACCCTGGAGAAGCTGACGAAGGTCTACCCCAACGGGACGACCGCCGTCTCCGACCTCGATCTCGAGGTCGCCGACGGCGAGTTCATGGTCCTCGTCGGCCCTTCGGGCTGCGGCAAGACGACGGCGCTGCGGATGGTCGCCGGGCTGGAGAAGATCACCGACGGCGAATTGCGGATCGAGAACCGGATCGTCAACGACCTGCCGCCGAAGGACCGGGACATCGCGATGGTCTTTCAGAACTACGCGCTGTACCCCCACATGACGGTCGCGGAGAACATCGGCTTCGCGCTGAAGCTGCGCCGGATGTCCAAGCCGGAGATCACCCAGAAGGTGGAGGCGGCCGCGGGGGTCCTCGGCCTGCGCGAGCATCTGGAACGCAAGCCCGCACAGCTCTCCGGTGGCCAGCGCCAGCGCGTCGCGATGGGCCGGGCGATCGTGCGGGAGCCGGCCGCGTTCCTGATGGACGAGCCGCTCTCCAACCTCGATGCCAAGCTGCGCGTGCAGATGCGGGCCGAGATCGCGGAGGTCCAGCGGCGCGTCGGGGTCGCGACCTTCTACGTCACCCACGACCAGACCGAGGCGATGACGATGGGGCATCGGGTCGCCGTCATGCGATCAGGGGTCCTGCAGCAGTGCGACAAGCCTCAGACGCTCTACGACGACCCGGACAACCTGTTCGTCGCCTCGTTCATCGGCTCGCCGTCGATGAACCTCTACGAGGGGACCGTCTCCCCCGACGGCGACGGCGTCAGGCTCGGAGGGCAGACGCTCCGCATCCCGTCGAGCGTGCGCGGGGCGCGGCCGCGGCTCGGGGAGTTCCGGGACCGTCAAGTGGTCGTCGGGATCCGGCCCGACCACCTCTCCGATGCCGCGCTGGTGCAGCGCGACCCAGCCGGCGCCACGCTCGAGGGAGAGGCCCAGCTGGTCGAAGCGCTCGGTTCGGAGCTGATGGTCCACTTTCGAATCGAGGCCGCACGCGTGCAGTCCGAGGACGCGGCGGCCGCAGGGGAGGACGTCGTGGAGCGCTCGGAGTTCACCTCCGGCGAGTCCATGCTCGCCGGCAAGGCGACGGGCATCGCGCGAATCGAGTCCAGCTCGCAGATCCGCACCGGCGCAACCGCGCGGTTTGCGGTGGACACCGAGCGGCTCTACTTCTTCGACCCGGCGAGCGGCGAGGCGATCCGCGGCTGAGGTCGGCCAGAGCGGGTGACAGTCGACGGCACATGGTCAGTGTCGTCTGAACGGTGAGCAACTCACGGTGTGACTCGGTGATAGCTCATGATCGCTGTCGATAGTTACTGACACGATTTTTGGTGTAGTGGACCTCACCTGTGAACCTGCAGTTTTCGATGGGCAAAGTTCTTGACTTCGTGACTGGCCGAACCTAGGCTTCTGCGCGCACCGCGGCGGGGGCCGCGGACCGTGGCTGGGGGGCCGCGGGTATCAGCACGGAGCGCAGGGGGAAACGGGGACCAGCATGAGGGCGATTGGGAGTGGCCGCCGCATTCGCGCGGCCGGTATGCGATGGGCTGTACACAGAGTCCGGTTGGCGTGCGGACTTGTGGCGGTGGCGTCCGCGATCGGATTTGGCGTGTACGCGACCGGAGCGGGTGCCGCGCAGAACGGCGCGGCGCACGCCAAGATCGCCAAGGCGGCACGAGCCGGCCAGACCGCGTATGCGGTGACACCCCTGGTGGTCCGCAACGGCGAGGCGCAGAACCTGGGCGCGGACAACACCTCGCAGACGATTCGGCTCGCGATCGGACTGCGTCCGCCTCACATGGCCGCGGAGAACCAGTTCCTCAAGGCGATCCAGTCCAAGCACTCTCCGCTCTTTCACCACTTCCTGACCACGGCGCAGTGGACAACCCGCTTTGGCCCGACACCGACCGCGCAGCAGGCGGTGGTCTCCTGGGCCCAGGCGGCGGGCCTGACCGTCACGCACACCTACGCGAACCGCCTGATCGTCGATCTGTCGGGCAGCGTGGGCGCGATCGAAAGCGCCTTGAACGTGCAGATCGACAACTACCGGATGGGCTCGAGCACGTTCTTCGCCAACACCGGGGCCCCGACGCTGCCGTCATCGCTGTCGAGCGTCGTCAGGTCGGTCGACGGTCTGAGCAGTCTGCAGACGATGTACCCCGCGTCCGGGGGGATGCAGGAGCCGGCGAGCGCTCCCTACTCGGCGGGGCCGGTGGTGGCCAACGGGGCGAGCGCGCAGGCCAACGGCAGCCGGACCAAGCTGCTCGCGGCCGAAGCCAACCAGCCGAGCTCCAACATCACCGGCGGCGCGTATGACCCCACCGACATCTACAGCTCGGAGGCCTACGACTACAACGCCCTCTACGACCAGGGCCATTGCTGCAACCCGCTGAACAACGCCGGCCAATCCCCGCCGCAGACGACGATCGCGGTCGCGACCTTCGGCGCGCAGGCGATCAGCGACATCCAGGGCTTCCAGAGCGAGTATCCGTATCTCGCCTACAGCATTCAGGAGGTCAACATCGACGGGACGCCGTCGTGCTGCGATGAGGAGGGCACGATGGACGCGGAGTGGTCGACGGCGATGTCGAACAGCTTCGGCTCCTTCCAGGATACGTCGAAGGTGTACCTCTACGACGGGGCGAACTTCAACGATTCGACGTTCACCGACATGTACAACCAGATGGTGAGCGACAACGTCGCCAGGGTGTTCAGCACGAGCTGGAGCTGTACCGAGTTCTACGGATGCTCCGCTCAGACGATGGCCACCCGGAACGCCATCTTCAACGAGATGACGGGTCAAGGATGGACGCTGACCGCGGCCTCCGGCGATCGGGGTGCATTTGACGACTGCTCGCACCTGGCGGTCAGCTATCCGGCATCGGACCCGAATGTCGTCGGCGCGGGCGGGACCGAGCTCGGTCTGAGCTCCGGCCCGGTCTACGACTCCGAGACCGCGTGGGCCGGCGGCCCTGACGGATGCGGCTCCAATGACGGCGGATCGGGAGGCGGCTGCAGTTCGGAGTTCGCCGCGCCGCCGTTCCAGAGCAATCAGCCGTGCGGGAGCGGGTCACGCGCTGTCCCGGACATCTCGCTGAACGCCGACTGGTACCACACACCGCAGAACATCTACTTCGGCGGTGGCCTCGGTGGAGATGGAGGGACGAGCATCGTCGCTCCAGAACTTGCGGGCTTCTTCGCCCAAGAGAACGCCTACCTGCTGTCGGAAGGGAACATCTGCGGTTCTGGGTCGTCCGCGTGTGCGCCGATGGGCAACGCGAACTACCCGATCTATGAGACGGGGATCAGCGGTGCTCCGCACGATCCCTACTACGACATCACGTCGGGCTGCAACTCCAACAACGTCGGGACCGGGTATTGCGCGGTCACGGGGTACGACGAGGTGACCGGCTGGGGTTCGGCGAACATGCTCCAACTCGCCTGGGCATTCAACTGGCACCTGTTCGCGGATGACGGCCGGCCGGCGGTGTCGTTCTCCGGACCGACGCCGGGTACCTGGTACAACAGCGACCAAACAGTCGGGATCTCGGTCGCCGACACTGGCGGCGGGTTGCCCGCCAGCGGTGTGGCCGGCTTCAGCGACGCGTGGAACACCAGTCCCGGTGATCCCACGAGCGAGGCGACGCCAGGGACGGGCAACCCGTTCTACAACGGCCCCGAGTTCGTCAATCAGAGCAGCGGCACACTCGACCTGGCCGCCGAAGGCCAGGGATGCAACACGGTCAACGTCGAGGCGTGGGACAATATGGGCCTGCAGTCAGGCGACATGATCGACGGCCCGCTCTGCTACGACAGCGTGGCGCCGAAGATCACCACCGCGCCGACGATGGCGCTGCAGAACAAGGTCGGGCCGGTGGGGTCGACGGTCCCGGTGACAGTCACCTGGGCCGGAAAGGACACCACGAGCGGGATCGCCCACTACACGCTCTACGAGAGCAAGAACAGCGGGTCCTACAGCTCGCTCGGAAACGTGTCGGGCAAGTCCGAGACGGTGAACCTCGCACCGGGAAGCACCTACAAGTTCGAGGTGACGGCAACGGACAAGGCCGGCAACACCAGTGCGGCCACCGCCGGCACCGCGCACAAGCTGACGCTCCTGCAGGAGAACGCGAGCGCCATCACGTACTCCGGTGGCTGGACGCGCCAGGCCGTGTCCGGGGCCAACGGCGGAGACGTCGACTTTGCGACGGCTGCGGGGAAGACGGCGACGCTGTCGTTCACCGGCACCGCGGTCGCATGGATGACGACCGAGGGAGCCAACCGGGGCTCCGCCTCGGTCTCGATCGACGGCAAGACCGCCAAGACGGTGAGCACGAACAAGCCCGCCACCAAGCCCGCGGAGATCGTGGACGTCGCCACGGGCAAATCAGGGACTCACAAGCTGGTCGTCAAGGTTCTCGGCACCTCCGGGCATCCCCGGGTGGACGTCGACGCCTTCGTCGTCCTGTCCTGACCGTCCCGCAGTTGAAGGGTCCGTGCCAGGGCCGCCCTCGCGGGCGGCCCTGGCGGGGCGCTCGGCATTGCTTGACGAAGGTGGTCTAATCGTCGGTGATGGGCGAGCCGGCCTCGGGGCATGACAGGCGCGCGGAGACGCGGAAGGTGGGGCTGTGCGCGGCTGCCGGCCTCGCGCTCGTCGTTCTGATGTGGGGCGGCTACAGCCACCACTGGCCGTGGACGGGGATCAGCGGTTCGACCGCCACGCTGTGGGACTGGCTCCATCTGCTTCTGCTGCCGCTGGCGTTCGCCGTGCTGCCGGTGTGGCTGCGGGCGGACACACGTGTCGGCGCACGGACCAAGGGGCGCGGCGCGACCGCCCTGGCGGCGTTCATTGTGCTCGTGACTCTCGGGTACACGATCCCGTGGGGGTGGACCGGCTTTCGCGGGAACACGGTGTGGGACTGGCTACAGCTGCTCGTGCTCCCGCTGGCGGTCGTGCTCGCGCCGCGCGTCCCGGAGCTGCGCCGGCACTGGGGCCCTCGCCACACCGCCGCCGCGCTCACCGCGCTCCTCGCGCTCGTCGCGGTCGTGATCGGCGGTTACGCCGGACACTGGTCGTGGACCGGGTTCACCGGCAACACGGTGTGGAACTGGCTGAACCTGCTGTTCCTGCCCCTGCTGGTGCCGACGATCGTCGTGCCGGCGCTCACGCCGCGCGTGATGGGCGAGGTCATCTACCTCGACGCGCACGGCAACCCGATCAAGGTCGAGGCCGTGGATGCGGCCGCGGCCGAGGTCGCGGCGGAGGGCGGCGCAGCCCCCGCGGCGGAGAGCCCCGCCGCGGAGGCAGGCGCGGCGCCCGGCGCCTCCGGGGCAGCGACATGAATACCGTCTGGCCCATGCCCGCAGGGGTCTACCTCCGCTACCCGGCGATCCGGGGTGATCGGCTCGTGCTGGTGGCCGACGACGACCTCTGGATCGGTTCGGTCGAGGCCGGAACCGCGTGGCGTCTCGGCGCCGAGCGGGCGACGATCCGGACCCCGAAGCTCTCCCACGACGGTGGCCGGCTCGCCTGGTGCTCGGATGCGGCCGGCCATCCCGAGGTGTGGGTCGCCGACCTCGACGGCGGTGAGCCCCGGCGGCTGACCTGGTGGGGGGACGACACCACCCGCGTACTCGGCTGGCGCGACGAGGCAACCGTCGTGGTGGCGAGCGCCACCGGGCAGCCGTTCGGCTGGTTCACGTGGGCCTGGGCGGTGCCCGTCGACGGCGGGCAGCCCGAGCGTCTGCGCTTCGGCCCGATCTCCGCCCTCTCAGAGGCGGCTGGAGGGGGCGTGGTCCTCGGCGCCGACCAGACGCTGCGGGGCGCCGCCGCCTGGAAGCGCTACCGGGGCGGCACCGCCGCCAAGGCGTGGATCGACGCCGATGGGACCGGGACCTTCCGGCGGTTCGCCGCCGACCTCAACGGTCAGATCGAAGATCCGCAGTGGTGGGACGGGCGGGTCGTGTTCCTCTCCGACCACGAGGGATGGGGCAACGTCTACTCGGCGGCTCCGGACGGGAGTGATCTGCGCCGGCACAGCGATCACGCCGACTGCTATGCGCGCAACGCCGACGGCGACGGCACCCGGCTGGTGTACAGCTGCGTCGGCGAGGTGTGGATCCTCGACAGTCTGGCGCCGGACGCGTCGCCTCGCCGCCTCGACATCCGGCTCGGATCGGCCCGCTACGGCCGGGTCCGCTACCCGCTGCAGGTCCCCGAGGCGGTGGGCCGCGTCGCGCCCGATCGCGGCGGGCGGGCGAGCGCCCTGGACGTGCGGGGGGCCGCCGTCTGGTGCACCCATCACGACGGGCCGGCCCGCGTACTGGCGCCGGGCGGCAAGGTCCGAGCCCGGTTCACCACGCCGCTGGGGGATCGCCACGTGGTGTGGGTCACCGACGCCGATGGTGAGGACGCCCTGGAGGTCGCGGAGCTCGCCCGGGCCACCACGCGACGTCTGGCAGGCGGAGAGCTTGCGCAGGTGGTCGAGCTGACGGCCTCGCCCGACGGCGCCCGGGTGGCGACCGCCGGCGAGGACGGCGCGGTACGGATCACCGACGTCGCCGACGGGACGACGCGCGAGCTCGATCGCTCGATCTACGACATCGCAAGCGGGCTGTGCTTCTCGCCCGATTCTCGATGGCTGGCCTGGGCCGCGGCCGGTCCGCGCGGCGACGAGGCCGGCCTGCGGCAGATCAAGCTCGCCGATGTCGCCGCGGCGACGGTGCTGGAGGCGACGCCGCTGCGGTTCCACGATCGGGAGCCCGCCTTCACTCCGGACGGGCGCTATCTGGCCTTCCTGTCACGGCGCACCTTCGATCCGGTGTACGACCAGCTGCGCTTCGACCTGTCGTTCCCGGTCGCCACCCGTCCCTACCTCCTGCGACTCGCGGCAGCGACGCCGGGTCCACTGTCGCCGACGACCGCCGGCCGGGATCTCCCGTGGAGCGCGCCCGAAGCCGAGAGGGAGCCGGAGGGCGAACCGGCGGAGGTCCGCGTCGAGCCTGATGGCCTCGCCTCGCGATTGGTCGAGCTGCCGGTCGCCGCCGGCCGGCTTGCGGGCCTGCGCGCGATCGTGGGAGGTCTGGTGTGGCGATCGCTGCCGGTCGCCGGAGAGCTCGGAGAGGATCGAATCGAACCGTTCGGAAAGCCGGTCAAGGGCAGGCTCGAGGCTCTGCGCTTCGCCACCGGCGAGGTCGAGACGCTCGCCGAGGAGGCAGATGCGGTCGAGGTGTCCGGGGACGGGCGCACGCTCGTGGTCCGCACGGACGCGACGTTCAGCGTGCAGCCCGCCGATCGGATGCACAACTCTGATGACGAGAGCCGGCGGGCCCCGTTCGAGATCGACCTCGATCGGATCCGGATCACGGTCGAACCCGCCGACGAGTGGGTGCAGATGTTCGATGAGGCAGCTCGTCTCATGCGCCGCAACTACTGGGTGGAGGACATGGCCGGAGTGGACTGGGATGCGGCCGTCGCCCGCTACCGCCCGCTCGCCGGCCTCGTGGCCACCCGCGACGAGCTTCACGACCTGATCTGGGAGCTCCAGGGCGAGCTCGCGACATCGCATGCCTACGTGTGGACCGACCCGGTGAAGCCCCCGGCGACCGAGCGGATGGGTCACCTGGGCGCCGACCTGCAGCGCGGCGACGATGGCGCGTGGCGAATCACCCACCTGCCGACGCCCGAGCCCTCGGTGCCGGGATCTCACAGCCCGCTCGAGCCGATCGGCGCACAGGTCGGGGACGCCGTCGAATCGGTCGATGGTCGCGCGGTCGATCCCGGCACCGGGCCGGGTCCGCTGCTCGTCGGCGCCGGGGGCAAGGTGGTCGCGGTCGGCCTGCGCACCAAGGACGGTGAGCGGCGCACCGAGGCCGTGACGCTGCGCGCCGACGAGCGCCCGCTGCGATACCACGCGTGGGTTGCCGCCAACCGCGCCGCGGTCCGAGCTCGCACCGGCGGCCGGGTGGGCTACCTGCACGTGCCGGACATGATGTCGCCGGGCTGGGGCGAGATGCACCGCGATCTCCGGATCGAGACCGCGCTCGACGCCCTCGTCTGTGACTTCCGCGGCAACCGCGGCGGGCACACGTCGGAGCTCGTGCTGGAACGGCTGTCCTCCGTCGTCACCGCCTGGGACAACCCGCGCGGGTTCGAGGCCACCACGTACCCGGTCGACGCCCCGCGCGGCTCGATGGTCGCGCTCTGCGATCAGAACGCCGGCTCCGACGGGGACATCGTGTCGATGGGCTTCCGCCAGCGGAAACTCGGACGGCTCGTGGGAACGCGCACCTGGGGCGGAGTGATCGGCATCGACATGCGCTACCGGCTCGCCGACGGCACGGTCGTGACCCAACCCCGCTACGCGTTCTGGTTCGAGGGCGGCCCCGGCTGGACGGTGGAGAACTACGGCGTCGACCCCGATATCGAGGTCGCCATCGCCCCGCACGACTGGGCTGCGGGCCGCGACCCACAGCTCGAGAAGGCGATCGAGCTCGTACTCGCCGCGCTCGAGGAGCACGGTCCCAAGCGCCCCCCGCGGCGCGACGACCGGCCGGACCGGTCGCCCCCGGACCTGCCGCCGCGCCCCTGACCTACCGGCAGCCGCCGCTCCCCTGACCTACCGGTAGCCCCGCTTCAGCAGGTACCGGGCGCCCGCCTCAAACCCGTCCCGGTCCAGCACCTCGAACGCGAACGCGTTGGCGAGCCGGCCGGTCGTGTTGAACGTGACGGCGACGGCGAGCGCGTCCTCGACCTGGCGAGGCGAGACACCGGTGGCGAGCACGCGCCGGACCTCGTCGGCGTCGAGCGAGCCCCGCGTCGTGAGCGTGCCGAGCATGGTCAGCGTCGCCCGCAGACCCTCGCCGAGGGCGGCGGAGTCGAGATCGGCGAGCGCCGCGTCCACCCGGTCGCGGTCCTGATAGGCCGCGGCCGCCGTCGCGGTGTGCGCGCCGACGCAGAACGGAGCCTCGTTCAGCTTGGAGATGTACGCGGCCATCAGCTCCCGGTCGCCCACCGACCACTCCGACGGGCCCCGCATCGCCTCGTGGGTGAGCCGCTTGGCCTGGGTGCCGTAGAAATCGGCCCGATAGAAGGTGATCCGGGCGGCGTCGGGCAGCGGCCGGCCCGACATGAGCCGGATCATTCCGAACAGCAGCTTTGTGCCGACGCCGTAACCGCGGTCGAGGACGTCCGGTCGCATCAGCCGCCCGCCTCGCCGCCGGTCGCCTCTGCCAGGGCAGTGAGTGCCGCGTTGTACTGCCGGGTCGCCTCGCCGACCGCCGCGCAGATCACCAGCTCGAAGACCTGGTCGTCGGTGAATCCCGCCGCGCGCGCCGCAGCGAAATCCTCGTCAGTCACCCGGGCGGACTCGGTGGCGACCTTCTCGACCAGGGACCGCGCCGGCTCCGCAAGGCCGGCATTCTCAAACGCGGCCTCGCGCTGGTCGGGGGGTGCCTGGCCGCGGCCGTGCAGAATGCGGTCGACCAGGCGGGCGTGGAGCGAACGCTTGTCGTCCGTCGTCGGCATCGTCCGGCCTCATCATGACGGTCGCCGTGGGCGGAAACGCTCAAGGAACTGCGGTCGGCTGATGTGAGGTATCAGGCACCGTCCTCGTGCCTCTGCCTCACAGGGGCATACCGAGATGCCACTCGCGATGGGCGCGGCTCGACGCCGCGCCGATCGCAGCACCATCGAGGAAGGGACCGAGTCATGTCACACCATCGTCGTTTCACGGGCAGTTGGCGGCGTCACAGTCGCCTGCTCGCCGCCGCCGCGGTCGTCCAGGCCGCCGCGGTTGCGGCCATCGCGGCGCCGGCCGCCCAGGCCGACACCTCCGAGCTGGCCGCGTCCTCGCCGGCTGGGCTGATCCAGTCCACCGGCAACCTGTACTGGACCGCGAACAGCCGAGGCCTGATCTTCGGCGGCGCGAAGCGGGCCAACCGGCAGCTCCCGCTCGATTACATCGGCACGGTGTACCGGGCCGCGAAGACGAACAGCCCGGGGCAGGAGACGGTCCTGTACCAGGAGCACAGTGCCGCGTCGCTCAACTTCGGCGCGATCAAGTGGGCTCAGGTCGGCGGCCAGTTCTACGGCTACTTCGTGGTCAACTACCCGTCGCAGGGGATCTCGAAGATCAAGCGCGTGAGCCTTGCCGGCGGCGCTGCGGTGACACTCGGCAAGTCTCCCGCCCAGATCGGTGACCGTGAGCTCGCCACCGACGGCACGGACCTCTACTGGGCAGACGCCCAGGGCATCCGGGAGATGGGGATCAACGGCGGAACGATCAAGACGCTCGCCAAGGGCACCACGTTCCAGAACGTGTCGCTCGACGCCTCGTACGTCTATTACACCTCGCTGGTGACCGGCCCGGATGGCGTCCCGGAGGGAAACCTGGATCGGGTGAGCAAGGCGGGGGGCAAGCCGGCGATCGTGGTCGCGACCCCGGATGCCGGGATCGAGTCCCTGGACACGCTCGGGCTGCCGGTGTTCACCGAGTACTACCTCGGCCTCACCAACGGCACGGTCGAGGAGGGGACGACGCTCGGCGGGATCAGCGACGTGCTGCAGGCGGAGAGCGTCGGCACCGAGATCACCTCGATCTCCCGCGACGCGACCAACGGCGACATCCTGTGGGGTCAGGACGACTTCCTCGACGGGCTCGACCTGGCGGTCGACTTCCATGACGGGACCACCGGCGCGGTCGCGACCGACGCGCCGCCGCTGTTCGTTCAGGGCGACGGCGGGGCGATGTACTGGGGCGACCAGCACCTGGAGAAGACCACGCTCTGATCCAGCGCAGCATTCCTGCCGCACGTGTCGCCGCTCACGGATGGGCGGCGGCGCTCGGCGGTAGCGTTCCGCGCATCACGCGCCGCGGTGTGCCTGCCGGCACTGTTCGTCGCGGTCGGCGCGATGGGACGTCATGAGCCGCTCTCGGAGGCCGGCGATCATCAGCTGCCCGGTGACCGAATCAAAGAACCCTCCGCCGCCGAGGACGAGGCGGCGGCGTAGCCCGCGACTGCGGATCTGACCGCGGAAGCGGAGCCTCAACTCGGTGTGCCCGTCGCCGGTGGGCGTGAGCAGCAACGCCCACGTGAACGGACGTCCGCGCCGAACGCTTCGAAACACGATCGCGTGGGGTGGGGCGAGGCGGACGACCTCGAGCCATTCGTCGCGTCCACCGTAGTCAGGGATTCGCTCTCCGACGGCCAGGTGTTGGAAACGCGGGTCGAGGGTCCGCAGCGCGCGGCGGGGTGCCGGCAGCAGACGGTCAAGACGTGACGGCAGATACCAGCCGGCGCGGCGCTTGCCGAGCTGCACCAGCCACGGCCAGATCTGCTCCGGCGTCCCGTCGAGCGTCGCGCGCCGGTTGAAGACCATGTTCGCCGCGGGCAGCAGGTCATCGCCTGTGACTGCGGCGACGGTCTCGTCGTTCACGGCGCTCCTTCGAGCGCCAGCCGCGGCAGTCGCCGCTCGAGCCAGTCCGGCATCCACCAGGTGCGGTTGCCGAGCATCTCCATGAGCGAGGGGACGAGGATCATGCGGATGACGGTCGCGTCGACGAGGATCGCGACCGCGAGGCCAAGGCCGAACACGTCGAGGATGCGCAGCGGGTCGTTGATCACGAACGATCCGAACACGCAGACCATGATCGCCGCCGCCGCGGTGATGACCTTGGCGGTCGAGGCCAGGCCGTTGGCGACCGCGGTTGCGTTGTCGCGCGTCTTCACCCACTCCTCCTGCATCTGCGAGAGCAGGAACATCTCGTAATCCATCGACAGACCGAAGGTGATCACGAACATCATCAGCGGGATCCACGGGTCGATTGGGCCCTTGCCGAACGTTCCGAACGCGCTCAGTCCCCAGCCCCACTGGAAGACCGCGACCATCACGCCGTAGGCGGCGCCGATCGAGAGCACGTTCATGACGGCGGCCTTGATCGGGATCAGGATCGACCGGAACACGACGGCCAGCAGCACGAACGAGAGCAGGATGACGAGCGCGATGACCAGCGGCAGCCGCGCGGACAGATGGGTGGCCGAGTCGACGCCCGCGGCCGTCTCCCCGCCGACGAATACGCGGACCCCTCGCCCACGCGTGACCGACGGGATCACGTGGTCGCGGAGCCGGTGGACCAGCGCGACCGTGGGTGCGGCGGACGGGGCGGTGGTCGGGGTGGCGATGATCACTGCCGCGGTGGCGGTCGGGTTCACGCGTGCGGGTGAGACCGACGCGACGCCCGGAGTCGCTGCGATGCGCTGCGCGAGCGCCTGGGCGACGGGGACGGCCTGCCGGCCCGGTAGCTTGACCGCGATGACCAGTGGCCCGTTGCTCCCGGGGCCGAAGCCGCGGGCGAGCAGGTCGAAGGCCTGACGGGTGGTCTGGCCGGTGGGGTCGTTGCCGGCGTCGGCGAACGCCAGGTGCATCGAGAAGAACGGGATCGCGAGCACCGCGACGAGCGCCACCGCCAGCACCGCGAACGGCAGCGGGCGCCGCTGCACCTGCCGGCTCCAGCGGTACCAGAACCCGGCGGTCGCCGCCGTCGAGGAGCGCCGCCGCAGACCGGGGATCGCGATCCGGTCGATCGTATGGCTGCTGAACCCGAACGCCGCCGGGAGCAGGGTCAGGGTGCCGAGCAGGACGGCAACCACGGCGAAGATCGACGCGAGCGCCATCCCGTCCATGAATGACTGGTCGATCAGGAACAGTCCGAGCAGCGAGATCACGACGGTGCCGCCGGCGAACAGCACCGCGCGTCCGGAGGTCTGCAGCGCGACGATCGTCGCGTCGCGCGGGGTGCGGCCACGCGCGAGACCATCGCGATAGCGAGTCACCACGAACAGCGCGTAGTCGATCCCGACCCCGAGGCCGATCATCGCCATCAACTCCGGTCCGAACGTCGGCACGGTGATCACGCGGCTGAGCAGGTCGACGAGCCCGAACCCGATCCCGACGCCGAGCAGCGCAGTGATCACCGGCAGACCCATCGCGATCACCGATCCGAATGCGAGCAGCATGATCACGATCGCGGCGGTGATGCCGATCCCCTCGCTGGAGCCCGGCGCCAGGTTCTCGGCAGAGGAGATCGGTGAGCCGTCGAGCGCGACGCGGAAGCCCGGGGCGGCGAACCGCTGGGCTGTGTCGATCACGCGGGTCGCCGCGGAGTTCGGAAGCGTGCCGGCCTGCTCGTCGAACTGCACCTGCGCGAACGCGATCGTCCGGCCCCCGCTGACCTGGTGATGGGCCTGGGAATCGAACGGCCCGACGACGCCGCTGACGTGTGGCAGCGGCCGGAGCGCCGCGACGAGGCGGTCCATGCGCTGCCGGTTCGATCCCGAGGTCACCGGCGCCCGGGTCTGCACGACGACCTGGGCGCTGTCGCCGGCCTGCGACGGGAAGCTCCTGGCCAGCAGCGCCTGTGCCTGCCCGGACGGCGAACCGGCCGAGGAGAAGCTGTCGCTCAGGTTGCCGCCGACGACCTGCGAGACCGCGATCACCACGACCAGCACGACGACCCAGACCGACACGACCCGGCGCCGGTGGTCAAAGCACCAGCCGGCGAGTCGCCCGAGTCCGGTGAGCGTGGCAGCCGGAGCAGGAGGAGAAGAATTCATGGCCGTGAAATTACTACGAAAACTCACGACCGTGAAATAATCCTGTGACGATGCTCCTGCCAGACCACGGGAGGGCTGGCCGATGAGCCCCGCCGGCCGCAGGCCGGGACCGCAGAAGACGCGGGACGCGATCGTCCGGGCGGCCCGTCAGCAGTTCGTCGCCGGCGGCTATGCCGACACCACGATCCGGTCGGTCGCGCGCGCCGCGAAGGTCGATCCGGCGCTCGTCTACCACTACTTCGGCGACAAGGCGCAGCTGTTCGTGGAGACGCTGCACTTCCCGTTCGATCCCCGGGTGGTGGGCGAGACCGCGATGCCGGGCAAGGCCGCGTTCAACGGCACCCGCCTCGCCGAGGAGTTCCTCAACCGCCTGGAGCGTGCCGCCGGCGGTCAGGCGTTCGTCGCGCTCGCCCAGGCCGCCGCCAGCTCCCCGGAGGCCGGTCGTGCGATCCGCGAGTTCCTCGCGACCCGGATCCGGATCGCCCCCGAGGCGGCGCCCGGGATCCCCTGGGGCCAGCGCCACTCGATGGTGGCCTCGACCCTGATCGGCACCGCCTGGGCGCGCTGGGTCCTCGGCATCGAGCCGCTCGCCTCCACTCCGCCCGAGGAGGTGGCGCGCTGGATCGGCCCGACGCTCGACCATTACGCCACCAGCACGTCGTTCAGTGACGAGGAGCCGCTCGGCGGCATGGCGCGCGGACACGCGTCCTAGCGGACTCAGTCGACGCGGAACCTCTGCTTGGCGAACGAGACGTAGTCCCCTGGCCGCATCTGCGCGCGCTCGATCGTCCGGCCGTTGAGCACGGTGCCGTTCTTCGATCCGATGTCATGGATCACCCACGTCCCATCTCGCCAGGTCAGCTCTGCATGCCGACGGGACACGGTCCCGTCGTCGAGCACGATGTCCGCTTCCGGAGCGCGGCCGACAAGCAGACGTTCGGTCGCGCCCGACCAGTCGAGCGCGAGCAGCGGGGTCGAGCGTCCCGCCGGCCACATCGCGACCCGTGACACGAGCCGCCGCGCGGCGGCACCCGCCCCATGCGCGGCCCCCAAGGTCAAGTCGCCGACGAGCCGCCGGGGATCGACGGTCGCTTCGCCGAGCACCTGGTCAAGCCGCGTCAGGAACGTGCTCTCGCTGAGCAGGCCTTCGCTGTAGGCCGCGCGAAGCGTCTCATCAAGCTGGCGGCGACGAGCCCCGGGGTGCATTTCCCCATTCTCCTCCCGCGCCACCTCAAGCGCCAGTGATCGGCGAAACGCTTGTCCACCGCCAGGGAGGGTTCACCGAACCGTTCGGCCATCGCTGGTCGATCGGGGACCGCACGCCGCTCAGCCCGTTCCCGGAGTCAGCCGGTCCTCGGATGGGCGTCGGCCGGCCCGGAGCGTGACCTCCACCTCGAGGCCGCCCTGCGGCCGCGCGCGTGCGATCAGCGATGCGCCGTGCGCGTCCGCGATCGCCTGGACGATCGCCAGGCCGAGACCGTGACCGTCGGCCGATCCGACGCGCGCCTGGCCGTGTCGCTGGAGCGGCTGGAACAGGCCACCGAGGTCGTTGGGCGGGATCTGCGCTCCGGTGTTGGCGATCCGCAGGCGAGGGCCATCGGAGGTGGTTGTCGTCGAGAATTCGACCGAGCCGCCCGGGAGGTTGTGCCGGATCGCGTTCTGGAGCAGGTTGGCGATCAGGCTCTCGGCGAGGCTTGCGTCGCCGCTGGCGATCGCCGGGTCCAGGCGGGCGTCGATCTGAACCCCGCGGCGCTCGGCCTCCTGCCGGCGGGATTCGACCACGTCCCGGCCGAGGCGCGCCAGGTCGAAGGACTCCCAGCGCTCCACGCCGCGCTCGCTCGTCGCCAGCGAGAGCAGTGCGTCGATCAATTGCTCCTGCTGGCCGGAGAGCTGAAGTGCCTCCTCACAGGCCTCGCGCAGAGCTCGCGCGTCGGCGTCCGGGTCCGCGAGCGCCACCTGCAGCAGCGTTCGCTGCCCGGCGAGCGGCGTGCGCAGCTCATGCGACGCGTTGGCGACGAACTGTCGCTGGGAATCGAACGACGCCTGCAGCCGCGCGAACAGATCGTCGAGCGTACGGCCGAGCTCGGTGAGCTCGTCGTCGGGGCCCGCGAGGCTGAGACGGCGGTTCAGGTTGGTCACCGAGATCTCGCGCGCGGCGGCGGTCATCGTCCGCAGCGGGCGCAGGAAACGACCCGCCAGCCACCACGCGGCGAACACTCCGATGGCGACCAGCGCCAGCGCGATCAGCAACGGCCACGGGCTGAACGTCGGACCGGAGCTTGGGTGCGGTGGCGCGGCGCCGACGTGATACGCGGACTGCGAGTGGCCGAAGAACACGTTCGAGGTCCCGAACAGGACGCTCGAGGCGGCGAACAGGATCACCACCAGACCGATGAACACGCCCGAGTAGAGCAGCGCGAGCTGCACCCGCAGGACAGGGCGCCGGGCGTGCAGCAGTTGCTTCAGGGAGTCGGCGGCGCGCATCACTCGGGTCCGATCCGGTAGCCGGCCTCACGGACGGTGTGGATCATCGGCGGGTCGCCGAGCTTGGCGCGCAGCCGGCGGATCGTCGTCTTGACCGCGGTCGTGAACGGGTCGGTGTACTCATCCCACGCCCGCTGCAGCAGCTCCTCGGCCGACAACACTCGGTCCTGGGAGCCGAGCAGGCACTCGAGGACCGCGAGCTCCTTGGGACTGAGCTCGAGCCGCCGCCCCTCACGGAACGCGACGCGCCGGCCGCAGTCGAGCACCAGGTCGCCGCACTCGAGCGTCGGCGGTGAGGGCGCGGCGACGCGGCGGGCGAGCGCGCGGACCCGGGCGACGAGCTCGGCGAAGTCGAATGGCTTGGGTAGATAGTCGTCGGCGCCGAGGCCAAGCCCTTCGACGCGCTCCTTGACGCTGCCCGAGGCGGTGAGCATCAGGATTCTCGCCTCGAGGCCGTCGCTCACGATCCGCCGGCAGATCTCGTCGCCGTGCACGCCCGGCAGGTCGCGGTCGAGCACGACGACGTCGTAGCGCGCAAGCGCCAGACGGGCGAGCGCCTCTCCGCCGTCGAGCACGACGTCGACCGCCATGCCCTCCCGCCGCAGCCCGGTCGCGATTGACCGGGCCAACACCTCGAAATCCTCGACTACCAGAACTCGCATCGTGTCGAGACAATGACAGGTGCCCGGTGTCAGTCGGGTGTCAGTCACCGACACCGGGGTGACACCGTCGCGGACGTACAAAGCGCTCCATGAGCAACACCACAATCGAGGTCGACTGCCTTCACAAGCGATTCGGCCGAACAGTGGCGCTGGACGGCGTCTCCTTCACGGTGAAACCCGGCACCGTGACCGGCTTCGTCGGACCCAATGGCGCCGGGAAGTCCACGACGATGCGGATCATCCTCGGGCTCGACTCCGCGCAGCGCGGATCGGCGACGGTTGGCGGACGCCCGTACGCGAGCCTCACCCATCCGATGCGAGAGCTCGGCTCGCTGCTGGATGCGGGCGCGCTGCAGCCGAGCCGCAGCGGACGCAACCACCTGCTGTGGATCGCGCGCTCACAACGTCTGCCGGTGAGCCGCGTCGACGAGTCCCTCGAGCTCGTCGGGCTCGGCAGGGCGGCGCGGCGCAAGGCGGGGGGCTACTCGCTGGGGATGCGCCAGCGGCTCGGGATCGCGGCCGCGATGCTCGGCGACCCACCGACCCTGATCATGGACGAGCCTTTCAATGGGATGGATCCCGAGGGCATCATCTGGATGCGCTCGTTCCTGCGCGAGCTCGCGGCTGAGGGGCGCGCGGTGCTCGTCTCAAGCCACCTGCTGAGTGAGCTGCCCGACGTGGCAGATCACGTCGTGGTGATCGGCCGCGGCCGGGTGCTCGCGGACGGGCCGCTGCCGGACCTGATCGCCGGCGGGGAGTCGCTGGAGGACGCGTATCTGCGGCTCACCACCGGCGCGGTCGAGTACCGCTCGGGCGCCGATCCGGAGACGGGGCGATGACCGCGCTGGCGGCCCCGGGCCGTGGCGCCGGCCTGCGCGACACCGTGCGCGCGGAGTGGACGAAGTTCCGGACGGTCCGCGGCTGGCTGGTCGCGCTGGTGCTCGCCGTGGGCCTGCTCGTGCTGTTCAGCTACCTGCAGGCCCACGGCAAGCACACCGGCTACTGCACGAGCCCCAACCCGAGCAGCTGCGTCAACGGCCATCCGTACGTCCCGAACGGTCCTGGCGGGGAGGCGGTCGCCGACGCCTACGAGCTGGTCTCGCGGCCGCTCACCGGCGCCGGCACGATCACCGCCCACATCACGTCCCTCACCGGCCGGATCTGGGCCGGGCCGAGCAACGAGGCGCCGTCGCTGGTGCACACCCGCGCCGGTCTGGCCGGCTGGTCGAAGGCCGGGCTGATGGTGACCCCGAGCACTCGGCAGGGAGCGGCGTACGCGTCGGTGATGGCGACGGGCGGTCACGGGGTCCGCTTCCAGGACGACTACATCCACGACAGCGCGGGACTGCCGGGTCCGATCGCCGCGGGCGCGACGCGATGGCTGCGGTTGGCCCGCAGCGGCGACACGATCACGGGCTGGGACTCGAGCGACGGTGCGAGCTGGCACCGGATCGGCAGCGCCCGGCTGAGCGGCCTGCCGCGCACGGTGCTGGTCGGGCTGTTCGTGACATCGCCGAACACGTTCTCGGGTCAGGCGACCCGGGCGACCGCCGCGTTTGACCACATCACCCTGGCTGGACCCGGCGGCGCCGGGTTGAAAGGGGCCGCGCGGCCGTGGCAGGCCGCCAGCGTCGGGATCGGTCCCCGCGACTTCTACACGGCGCTTGGCCGGGGCGATGAGCGCCGCGCCGGAAGCTCGCTCCTCGTCACCGGCACGGGCGACATCGCGCCCGCCGTTGCCGACGCAGGCCCCGACACCGCGTCGGACTCGCTCCTGTTCGGCATCGTGGTGGCGCTGATCGTGCTCATCGTCGTCGGCGCAATGTTCGCCACCAGCGAGTATCGGCGCGGTCTGATCCGGACGACGTTTGCGGCCACCCCCCGCCGGGGTCGTGTCCTGCTTGCGAAGGCGGCAGTGATCGGAGCGGCCGGCTTCGCCGTCGGAGCGGTCGCGTCGGCCGCAGCGATCCCGCTGGCTCTGCATGTGATGCGCGCCAACGGGAACTACATCTACCCGACCGGTCCGCTTGCGCTCGCGCAGGTGATCGTCGGCAGCGGCCTGCTGGTCGCGCTCTCGGCGATCGCCGTGCTCGGCATCGCCACGAGCGTGCGCCGCAGCCCGATCGCGATCCTTGCCGGGGTCGTCGTGTTCGTCCTGCCGGCGTTCACCGGGCCAGGGGTACTCGGTCCTGGTGCCGGCGGTGGGGCGACCTGGCTGTACACCGTGACCCCGGCCGCCGGATTCTCGGTGCTCGGGCTGCTCCCGCGCTCCGCGCTCGTCAGCTTCCCGTACACGATGAGCAACGGCTACTACCCGCTGCCGCCGTGGGCCGGGTTGCTGGTGCTGTGCGGCTACGCGGCGGCGGCGGTCGGCGCCGCTCATTTCCTGCTCCGCCGGAGGGACGCGTGATCCCCGCGCTCGGAGCGGAGTGGACGAAGCTGCGCACGGTCGGCGAGACGTGGTGGCTGACCGCGGGCGTGATCGCCGTCGCCGTGGCGGCGAGCGCCGCGATGGTCGCCACCACGCACGTCTCTCCGGGCGTGCCCGGCGGCGGACCGGACCCGACCAAGCTCGCGCTGACCGGCATCGATCTCGCGCAGGCGGTCGTCGCCGTGATCGCTGTGCTGGCCGTGACCGACGAGTACGGCACAGGCATGATCCGGGTGAGCCTCGCCGCGGTCCCGCGCCGTCACGCGATGCTGGGGGCCAAGGCGCTGACCGTCGCTGGGATCACGCTCGCCGCCGCCGTGCCGGCCGTCGCCGGCTGCCTGGCAGCGGGACGCCTGCTGCTGCCCGGCACCGGGCTGGACCCCGCCCACGGCTACGCGCTCGTCTCGCTCGCTCACGGCGCCACGGTGCGCGCCGCCGTCGGCGCGGTCGTGTACCTCGTCCTGATCGCGGGGCTGAGCCTGGGCATCGGCGCGATCGTGCGTGACACCGCGGTCGCGACGGGTTGCGTGCTCGGCCTGCTCTACCTGCCACCGCTGCTCGCGCTGCTCCTCGCCGACCCGTGGAAGCGCCACATCGAGCAGATCGCGCCGATGACGGCCGGCCTTGCGGTCGAGGCCACCCGGCACCTGGGCACGTTGCCCGACGCGCCGTGGGCGGGGATGGGGGTCCTGGCGGCGTGGGCGGTGGGGGCGCTTGTTGTCGGTGGGCTGGTGCTCCGGGTGCGCGATGCGTGAGGGTGTGGGTGAGCGGTGCAGCGCGGTCTCGGGGGTGGTGTTGCGGGGCGTTCGCGATGTGGCATGCCGTGACGCCGGCCGTCAAGCGGCGCCCGCAGCTTGCTTGGCTTCCGTGGGGCGGGGGTGGCGCCGCTTGACTGCCGTCGCCCCGTCATGCCATGGGCAATGAGGTCGG
>DASXZK010000007.1:0-10233 GCA_036501965.1 Solirubrobacteraceae bacterium | reverse complement strand
CGGACTTCCACGCGTTCAGGCGATGCGGGAACCGCGGCAGAAACGGATAGTAGGTCCGCAGCGTCCGCTCGAAGTCGTGATGATCATGGTCGGGTGATTCGCGCGTCGGCACGAACGTGAACTCGAGGAAGTTGACCGCGTTGGAGCCCGCAGCGTCCGCCGCCGCGAACGCGCTGTGCAACGTATCGAATCCCGGAGGCGGCAGGCGGAGCTCGTCGGCGTCGACGTGCATGAACCAATCCGCTTTCAGTTCCCTGGAGAGCGCCTCCTTCCGGCGCAGGATCTTCGTCCACTCGTACACCCCATCCCGGGGCATCTGCTCGATTCCGATCAGTCCTGAGCCGCGGAAGGAATCGGCGATGGCAACCGTGTCGTCCTCGGAGCCGTTGTCGATCAGGTAGGTCTCGACGCCGTGGCCATGCAGGTGCTCCAGGCACTGGCCGATGAAGCGACTCTCGTTGTAGCTCGCCAGTAGCGCCACGATGCGCATTTCGCTCACTGTGCCCAGCGCCAGTCGAAGCTCATCCCCGTCATCTGTTCCACCTCGAGCCGGTCGGCTGCGAACCGGCCGGCGAGAGTGCTCGCCAATCCGTCGTCGAGGGCGGGGTAGGTGCGCACGTTGCGGGGTGGCAGTGACGAGGGCAGGCGGACGGACAGCCCGAGCCACTCCTGGACCTGGCGGAGCACCGACGGCGGATCCTTGAACAGGTCCTCGCTGCGGAGAACGAGGATCTGCTCGCGCGGGAAGCAGTCGTACCAGCGAGCGAGTTGCGGCGCGTAGAGCCCGCGTGAGACATAGGAGTGGTGCTGGTGAGAGAACGACTGCGCCGCCGGGCTGCTCAGGAGCTGGGCGTCTGCTCCTTCGAGCCGGTGCTCCTCCTGCTCGATCGCGCTCTGGAAGTCGAGGGTCTCGTGCCCGCGCGCGCATGAGTGCTGGTAGTGGGAATAGGACCGGCGGACCGGGTCGCGCAGGAGGACGATCAGCTTGGTATCCGGGAGCAGCGCGCGCGCTCGCGCCGGCACGGCGGGGTGGAAGAGGTAGTAGGGCGAGCTGTCGAGAGTATGCGCATACCGACCGCGAAGCGGGAAGTGCGAGCGGTACCAGAGGGGTGACCTGGACGCGTTGAGGTCGAAGTAATGAACCTCCTTGCGGTCTGGCTCGCCGACGTCCGGATGCTCGGCGAGGTGGTGATGCAGGGAGGAGGTACCGCACTTCTGCCCACCGAGGATGAGGACCGTGGGGAGCATGCGCGTCGTGGAGGTCGCGATACGCAGCGCTCGGTCCATGTGAGCGCCGGGTCCGTCTCGACGTCTTCTGCGCTGGGAGCGTTGTCCCGCGTCACCTGTCGTTGCCACGGTTGACCCCCGTCGATCCGCGCCGGTCCTTGACCCGCCGCTGCTGCGCCCGAGCGCGCGGGTAGCGTATCAACCCGGCGCGCCCCTCCGTAGGGTCGCGGCGAGGTTGTCGAGCCGCGCGTCCCAGCCGTCTCCGACCCTGGCGATCCACTCCACCGCCTCGCCGAGCGCGTCCGGTGTCACGCGGTAGCGGACGATGCGTCCCAGCCGCTCACGTTCCAACAGGCCCGCCTCCGAGAGCGAGGAGAGGTGCTTGGTGACGGCCTGGCGGCTGATCGGCAGACCGGCGGCGAGTTCGGTCGCCGTCGCCGGTGACGCCGACAGCTGGGAGAGCAGCCGCCTCCGTACGGGGTCGGCGAGCGCCTCGAACACGGGTCCCGCCGGATCGGTGCCGGTCACGCGCGCGCCTCGCTCGCGCTCAGGCAGCGACGAGCGCCGGGCCGAACGACGTGCCGCCGGCGCCGCCCGCGCTGCGCAGCGGGATCCCGATGAGGTCAAGCACCTCGAGCGGCCTGGTCTCGTCGATCCGCAGCCGCGTGCCCTTCTCGGTCGCGGCGACCTCGAAGGTCACTCGGGAGGCGGGCTCGTCCTCCTCCTGCCACCAGAACGACAGCCGCCCGGCGCGACCCTCCGCAGGGGGGATGACCTCCTCGACCCAGCCGGCGCGCTCCCGTCCGTCGACCACGAAGCGCGCCTCGCCTCCGGGCACGAGCTCCAGTTCGGCCTCGTCGGCGAGCCAATCGCGCAGCCATTCCGGGTCGGTGAGCGCTCGCCAGACGGCGTCGGGAGCCGCGTCGAGCTTGCAGATACGTTCGATTCGATCGGTCACCGGGGCGCTCCTCTCGTGAATGTGCAACCTGCGGGTTGCGGGTCTGCTACGGTGCGGCGCACAGTTCGCAACCGCTCGGTTGCAGGTTATCGCACCGCACCAAGGAGGACTCCATGACGCTGATTCCGATGGTCGTCGAGCAGACCGCACGTGGCGAGCGCTCGTTCGACATCTACTCCCGCCTGCTCAACGACCGGGTCGTGTTCCTCGGCGGGGAGGTCAACGAGGACAGCGCCAACCTGATCGTCGCCCAGCTCGTCCACCTGGAGTCCGACGACCCGGACAAGGACATCCACCTCTACATCAACTCGCCAGGGGGCTCGATCTACGCCGGCCTGGCGATCTACGACGCGATGCAGTTCATCGGCTGCGACGTCCAGACGATCTGTTACGGCATCGCGATGTCGATGGGCTCGTTCCTGCTGGCGGGCGGAGCCCCCGGCAAGCGCTTCGCGCTGCCCGACAGCAGGATCCTCATCCACCAGCCATCCGGCGGGTTCCAGGGCCAGTCCACCGACATCGAGATCCATGCCCGGGAGATCCTCGCGCTGCGCGCCCGCGTAGACGAGATCTACGCCAAGCACACCGGTCAGGCGATCGAGCGCGTCCACGCCGACATGGACCGTGATCGCTTCTTCACCGCCGAGGAGGCGCTCGCTTACGGGCTCGTGGATCGGGTGATCGATCGCCGCCCGCAGAACGGCTCGCGGCGCGGCTTCGCCCGCTGAGCGCCCGCCGGAGCTCTCCGGGGCCGCCGCTACTCTCTGGCGGCGATGCGGCTGGATCAGGTTCTGATCGGCGCTCGGACGATCGGCACCCGCGCCGGCGGTGGGGGGTCGGCTGGGATCGATATCCACGGGCTCGCCTACGACAACCGTCTCGTGACGCCCGGGTCGCTGTTCTTCTGCGTCCCGGGCTTCACGCGTGACGGTCACGACTTCGCGCCCGACGCCCTTGCCCGGGGAGCCGCCGCGCTCGTCGTGCAGCGCGAGCTCGCGCTCGAGGCGCCCCAGCTGCTCGTCGACGACGTCCGCGCCGCGATGGCGCCCGTCGCGGCGGCGTTCTACGGCGATCCCACCGCCTCGCTGGACGTCGTCGGGGTGACGGGCACCAACGGCAAGACGACCACCGCTTTCCTCCTCCGCGCGCTGCTCCAGGCCGGCGGGCGGCAGACCGGGCTGCTCGGCACCGTCAAGAGCGTCGTCGCGGGAGCCGAGGCCGAGGTCACCCGGACGACCCCCGAGGCGCTCGACCTGCAGCGGACGTTCCGGGAGATGGTCGACGGCGGCGACCGAGCATGCGTGATGGAGGTCTCATCCCACGCGCTCGCCCTGCATCGTGCCGACGCGATCCACTTCTCGGCCGCCGTCTTCACGAACCTGACCCAGGACCATCTCGACTTCCATCCGACGATGGAGGACTATTTCGCGGCCAAGCGGCTGCTGTTCACCACCGGCGGGGGCGGAGTGGCGGCGGAGGCGACCGCGTGCATCGTCAACGTCGACGACCGGTACGGCGCCCGCCTGGCGCGTGAGTTGGGCGCGCGGGCCACCACCTTTTCGCTGGGCGGTGAGGCTGCCGACTACCACGCCGAGCAGGTGCGGACCGATCTGGATGGGTCGAGCTTCACCGTCTCCACGCCGGACGGGCCGCTCAGCCTGCGATCGCCGCTGAGGGGTGAGTTCAACGTCTACAACGTGGTCGGCGCGCTCGCCGCGGCGCGAACGCTCGGGGTGCCGGCGGCGGTGTGCGCGGAGGCGATCGCGACGGCGGGCCAGGTCCCCGGCCGTTTCGAGACCGTGGACGAGGGCCAGCCGTTCGCGGTGCTCGTCGACTACGCGCACACCCCGGACTCACTGGAGAACGTGCTCGCCGCGGCGCGACCGCTGACGAGCGCCCGACTCCGCGTCGTGTTCGGCTGCGGCGGGGACCGCGACCGCGGCAAGCGCCCGCAGATGGGGGAGATCGCACGCCGGCTCGCGGACGACGTGATCGTCACCTCCGACAACCCCCGGTCGGAGGAACCTGCGGCGATCATCGCCGAGATCCTCGAGGGCACGGGCCCCGGTGTCATCCATGAGGCCGATCGCGAGGCGGCGATCGCCCGGGCGATCGGTGACGCCCGACCCGGCGACGTGGTCGTCATCGCCGGCAAGGGCCACGAGCAGGGGCAGGAGTTCGCCGACGGGCGCAAGATCCCGTTCGACGACGTGTCGGTCGCGCGGGCGATCCTGCGCGCAGCCCGGGAGCGCTCATGACCAGCGGCTCGACCTCCGGGGTCATCCTGATCGCCGGCACCGCCTCGATGGCGATGTGCCTGTTCCTCAGCCCGCGTTTCATCGACGCCTTGCGGCGACGGGAGTTCGGGCAGAACATCCGCGAGGAGGGACCCCAGGGCCACAAGGCCAAGGCGGGCACTCCAACGATGGGCGGGATCATCATCTTCGCCGCGATCATCGTGCCGTACCTCGCGCTCTCGCACCGCGACTGGAGCTCGCTCGGCGTGTTCCTGATCGCCCTCGCCTGCGCGCTGCTGGGGTTCGCCGACGACTACACGAAGATCATCAAACGGCGGTCGCTCGGGTTACGCGCGCGCTCCAAGCTGATCGTCACCGTGCTCATCTCGATCGGCCTGTGGCTGATCGCCACCCGCCTGGCGAACATCGGCTCGTCGGTCCCGCTGCGGTTCGTCGACGCGTCGATCGACTTCGGGCCGTTCTTCCCGGTCTTCATCTATCTCGTCGTCGTCGGGACGACCACGGCGGTCAACTTCACCGATGGGCTCGACGGCCTCGCCGCGGGCTGCACCGCGATCACGCTGCTGGCCTACATCGGGATCACATTCATCTCCGTCGGCGAGCACGGGTTGACGTTGCTCGCCTCCTGCCTGGTCGGCTCCTGCATCGGCTTCCTCTGGTTCAACAGCTTTCCCGCGTCGATCTTCATGGGCGACACCGGCTCGCTCGGGCTCGGCGGCGCGATCGCCGGACTCGCGGTCATGACCCAGACCGAGTTTCTGCTGATCGTGCTCGGCGGCATCTTCGTGATCGAGGTCCTCGCCGTGGTGATCCAGGTGATCTCATTCCAGCTGTTCCGCAAGCGGGTCTTCCTGATGGCACCGATCCACCACCACTTCGAGCTGAAGGCGTGGTCGGAGACGAAGATCATCCTGCGCTTCTGGATCGTCGCCGTCGCCTGCGGCGCGATCGGGTTCGTGGTGTATCAGCAGAGCCTGCGCGGGTGGTGAGCGTGGGCGCCCGGCCCGACCTTCCGCCCGGGCCCTATCTCGTGGTCGGCCTGGCCCGCTCCGGCGTCGCGGCGGCGCTCACCCTCCGAGCGCGCGGTGAGGAGGTGTGGGCGCTCGATTCCGGGCCGGAGGACTCTCCCGCCCTCGATCAGGCCGCCGCGCAGTTGCAGGCTGCCGGTGCCGAGGTCCGGCTCGGCGACCGCGCGGCGTTCGAGGGAGATGGCGCGCGACGTGCGAGGGCAATCGTCAAGAGCCCGGGCGTCCCGCGAGAGGTGCCGGTCGTCCGGGCCGCGCTCGACGGGGGTCTCGCCGTCCTCGGCGAACTCGAGCTCGCCTGGCGCCTGCTTCCCAACCGGTTCATCGCGGTCACGGGGACCAACGGAAAGACGACGACGACCGAGTGGATCGGCCATATCCTGCGCGTCGCCGGGCGTCCTGTCGCGGTCGCCGGCAACGTCGGCACCGCGCTCTCCTCGCTCGTCGGACAGGTGGCACCTGACGCGACGATCGTCTGCGAGTGCTCGTCGTTCCAGCTCGAGGACACGCTCGCGTTCGCGCCGGAGACGGCGGTGCTGCTCAACCTGACGCCCGACCACCTCGATCGCCACCGCACGTTCGAGCGCTACACGGCCGCCAAGCTGCAGATCTTCGCGCGGCAGGGCAATGACGATGTCGCGGTCGCGCCGCTCGGGCTCGGGGTCGGAGACCTCGGGGGCTGCGCGCGCCGGGTCTGCGTCGGCGAGGGGCCCGGCGCCGAGCTCTCGGTGGCGGCCGGTCAGCTGTGGTGGGACGAGCAGCCGCTGCTCGCCGCCGCCGAGGTCTCGTTGCCCGGTCTCCACAACCGGGCCAACGCGATGGCCGCGGCGGCCGCGTGCCTGGCGAGCGGCGTCGAGCGCGATGCGGTTGCCGAGGGCCTGCGCACGTTCGCCGGAGTGGCTCACCGGCTCGAGGATCTCGGCGCGGTCCATGATGTGCGCTACGTCAACGACTCCAAGGCCACCAATGTCGACTCGACCCTCGTCGCGCTGGCCGCGTTCGGCGGCGGGGTCCACCTGATCGTCGGCGGCCGTCCCAAGGCGCAGGATTTCACCCCGCTCGCCGCGCCGGTCGCCGAGCGCTGCCGCGCGGTCTATCTGATCGGCGAGGCGGCCCAGGAGATCGAGCGGGCGCTCGTGACGAGCGGGGCGGAGCTGGTGCGCGCGCGCACCCTCGCGTCCGCCGTGGAGCACGCCGCGGGTACCGCGGAGCCCGGAGAGACGGTGCTGCTCTCGCCCGCGTGCGCGAGCTTCGACCAGTTCAGCGATTTCGAGGCCCGCGGCGACGCGTTCCGGGCGCTGGTGGCCAGCCTGCGCTGAGCCGGTCCCGTCACGGGAGGAGAGCCGAAAGGTGCGTCGAAGGTATCGGTGCAGATGGCCGCCGCCACATCTGCGCGTCCGCCTCGGCGCGCCCCAGCCCCTGCCTCACGACGCCTGCGCCGCTCCGCGGCCCGTCGCGTCGCTCCACCGCTCGAGCACCGCATCCTGATGACGGCGACGCTGTGCCTGCTGGCCTTCGGTGCCGTGATGGTCTATTGCGCGACCTCGCCCGGGAGCGCGCTGGCCGGCGGGGGCAACGGCACCGGGACGTTCGTGCGCTACGTGCTGTACGGGGGCTTCGGCGTGGTGGCGATGTACGTCCTGGAGCGCAAGGGGTTGGAGTTGGTCGACGAGCGCTTCACGATGGTGCTGCTCCTCGCCTCGTTCGTGCTGCTCGTCGGAGTGAAGCTGGGCGGGGTCGATATCGGCGGGGCCCGCCGCTGGATCTCGGTCGGGGGGTTCCAGTTCCAGCCCTCGGAGCTGATGAAGCTCGCGCTCGTGCTCCATGTCGCGCGCTATCTGGCCAACAACCCACGCCGGATGAGCGCCGGATTTGCGGACGCGGTCAAACCGATCGGCGTCGTCGTGCTGCCGGCGTGTGTCCTGATCGCGATCGAGCCGGACCTGGGGACGACGCTCGTGGTCGCCTCCAGTGTGCTGGTACTGCTGCTCGCCGCCGGGCTGCCGGGCAGGCATCTGCTGATCATCATCGGCTGCGCGGCGGTGCTGCTGCTCGTGATCGTCATGCAGAGCCGCTATCAGCGGGAGCGGCTCACCTCGTTCCTGCATCCGGCCTCGGCAGCCTCCATCCAGGGACCCGAATATCAGGGATACCAGGGGCAGGTGGTGCTCGGCTCCGGAGGGCTGTTCGGCGTCGGACTAGGCAAGTCGGTGCAGAACATCCTCTCCCTGCCCGAGGCTCAGACCGACTTCATCCTCGCCGTCGTCGGCGAGCAACTCGGCGTCGCCGGGATCTTCGGGCTGGTCTTCCTGTACGGGATGATCGCGTACGCCGGCATGCGCACCGCCCGTCGAGCGGCCACACGGTATGCAAAGCTGCTCGCGACCGGGCTGACCTCGCTGATCCTGTGCCAGGGCGTTCTCAACATCTTCGTGGTGCTCGGCCTGGCGCCGCTCACCGGCGTGCCGCTGCCGTTCATCTCCTATGCGCCGACGAATCTATGCGTGATGCTCGCGGCGGTCGGCCTGCTGCTCAACATCTCGCGTCCGGCCGCGCGGCGGCTGAAGGCGGTCGATCCGCTCGACGGCGTGACGGCCTCGCGGCGTGTGGATGGGGAGCGTGAGCGGCGCCACTCCGAACGCGAGCAGCGGCGCGGAGCCCGGCCCCGGCGGTCGGCCGGCTGACGATGGGCGCGGTGGGCGGGATCCGAGTCTCGCCGGACACGGACGTCATGGCTGAGCCGCTGGTCATGATCGGCGCCGGTGGGACGGCCGGGCATGTCATCCCGGCGCTGGCGGTCGCCGATGCGCTGCGGGAGCGCGGTGCCCGCGTCGTGTTCGCCGGCGGCGAGCGGGCCGAGCGCGAACTCGTGCCCGCCGCCGGATACGAGCTGCACGCGCTTCGCGTCGTGCCGCTGCCCCGCCGCAGCCCCGCCGCCGCGGCGCGGGCTGCCGCCGTCGACGCCGGCGCTCTGCGTACCGCCGCACGTCTGGTTCGGCGGCTCTCACCCGCCGCGGTGCTCGGCGCCGGCGGCTATGTCGCCGGGCCGGTCGGTCTGGCGGGTTCGTTGCAGCGGGTCCCGCTCGTGCTGATGGAGGCGGACAGCCATCTCGGGCTCACCAACCGGGCGCTTGCGCCGCTGGCCCGCCGGGTGTGCCTCGGCTTCCCGATCGCGGGGCGCGAGGGCGGTCGCTACGTGCTGACCGGACGACCGGTTCCGCCGCCGGCCACCGACCGCGCCGCCGCGCGGGCGCGGTTCTCGATCGATGGGGACGAGCAATGCGTCCTGGTCTTCGGCGGCTCACAGGGGGCGCGGTCGATCAATCAGGCGGCGATCGAGGCGTTCGCCGGGGCGCGCTTCCGGGTGCTGCATGGGGCCGGGGCCCGGGATCTTCCGGATCTCGTCTCGCCCGGGGCCCATTACGACCTGCGCGGGTACATCGAGCGCTTCAGCGAGGCGCTGCTGGCCGCCGACCTCGTGGTCGCGCGCTCCGGAGGCTCGGTATTCGAGATCGCCGCGCACGGGCGACCGATGGTGCTGATCCCGTACCCACACGCCACCGCCGACCACCAGGCCGCCAACGCCCGTTACTTCGAGCAGGCGGGAGCAGCGGTGGTGATCCCGGACGCGGAGCTCACCGGTCCGCGTCTGGCCCTGGAGGTCGGCCGGCTGCTCGGAGACCACGGACGGCTGGCCGCGATGGCCCGTGCCTCGGAGGCGATGGCCCGCCCCGACGCGGCGCAGGCGATCGCGGGGGAGGTGTTGTCGGTGGCGCGCTCGGCCTGACCACGCCGCCGCGCTGACTACGCTGCGCCCCGTGGATACCTCGGACCTCGCCGACACGCCGTGGAGCGGTCGCCGGCTGCATTTCGTCGGGATCGGCGGCGTCGGCATGAGTGGGCTTGCGCTCATCGCCCACCGCCTTGGTGCCACCGTCACCGGCTCGGACCGCGTCCAGACGCCGTACATGACCGCGTTGCGCTCGCTCGGGATCGAGCCGGCGATCGGATATCGCGACGAGAACGTGCCGGCCGGCGCCGAGCTGGTCTATTCGAGCGCGGTCGGCGCCGAGAACCCGGAGCGAGCGAGCGGAGCGCCGGAGATGCACCGCGCCGATCTGCTCGCCGAGATCACCCGGCTGCGACGCTGCATCGCGGTCACCGGCACCCATGGGAAGACGACGACCTCCTCGATGGTCGTGCACGCGCTGCGCGAGGCCGGCATGGACCCGTCGTACGTGATCGGTGGGGAGCTGCGCGCGACCGGCGCGAACGCGGGCTGGGGGACGGGGGAGTGGCTGGTCGTCGAGGCCGACGAGTCCGATCGCTCGCTGCTGAAGCTCTCGGCCGAGATCGCGGTGCTCACCAACGCCGAGCTTGACCACCACGCGACGTACGCATCGCTCGCCGACCTGGAGGCGACGTTCGCCCGCTTCATGGCGGCCGCCGATCACGGCGTCGTCTGGGATCGGCCGGCGCTCCGGGCGCTGTGTCCGCCCGGCACCGAGGTGTTCGACGCCCCTGACCCGCGGCTCGGCCCCGACGGGTCGCGGTTTGTCTGGCGCGGGATCGACGTCCACGTCGCGGTTCCCGGCGCCCACAACGCACGTAACGGGGCGGCGGCGCTGACCGCGGCCGCGCTGGCGGGAGCCGATCCGCCGCGCGCCGCCGCATCGCTGGCGGACTTCGCCGGGGCCCGCCGGCGCATGGAGCTCCTCGGCCACACGCCGTCGGGCGCCGCCGTGTACGACGACTACGCCCACCA
>DASXZK010000006.1:0-27473 GCA_036501965.1 Solirubrobacteraceae bacterium | reverse complement strand
TGCATGGCAAGCAGACGCTCTAGCCAACTGAGCTACAGCCGCAAGGCGGCCGAGTATATCCGTGCGTCCGGGGGGCCGGGGCACGCGTTCGGCCCGTGAGAGGCGACGACCGGAATCGAACCGGTGTAGACGGCTTTGCAGGCCGCTGCGTAGCCACTCCGCCACGTCGCCGCGACGGTCAAGAGTAGCGGGAGACCACCGTCCCGCACACTCGTCGCTGGCGCCCGCCTCAGGAGATCGAGCAGACTCCGTCGGGGTTTGCGCCCGGGAGCCGGCCGAGCAACTCGGCGAGGGTCGCGAGCTCCTCGCAGTTGAAGCGCTCGACGAACTGCTGGTTGATGCTCGCCACGTGGGAGCAGCCGGCCCGGCGCAGTTTCTCGTGGCCCGCGTCGGTGAGCTGGGCATAGGAGATGCGCGCGTCGCTCGGGCAGGCGACGCGCCGGATCAGGTCGGAGGCGACGAGACCGTCGACCAGCCGTGTGATGCCCGAGCGGGTGAGCATGGTGCGCTCGGCCAGCGCGGACATCGGCAGACGCCGGTCCTCCGCTTGGGCGAGGTAGAGCAGGACCTCATAGTCCCGCGTGGTGAGACCATGGGCCGCCGCCAGGTCGGCGTCGAGCGCCCGTACGATCGCCGCGTGGCTCTGCAGGAAGCTCCGCCACGCCTCGAGCGCCGCGCCATCCAGCCGGGTTTCGGACGTGGTCTGCATGCTCACGATTGTAGTTGACTGATCAACGGCCTCACGCGAGCGGCCGCGGCCACGGCGCGCCGCGGGCACGATGCGTCCCTCGTCTCTACCCTCGGTGTCGATGGTGGAGTTCGCGCGCCGCATTCGGATGCGCGTCCCGGCGGCCGGGGCGGCGGTGCTGCTCGCGGCGGGCGCACTCGCCGGATGCGGTGGTTCGGGCTCCGGAGGCTCAGACGCGGGAGGCTCGGGTTTGGGCGCCACCAGCTCCCGCTCGGGTTCGACGACTTCATCCACGAGCACCACCACATCGTCCGCGCCGCATTCGGGCTCGCTCAGTCTCAGCCCGGCCAGGCCGACGACCAGCTCCGAGATCACGTTCGGGTTCGTCGCACGGGCCGCCACCGGGGTGCATGGCTCACACGAGATCAGCTACAGCCTCAGCCTGATCGGGCCAGACCACGCTGGTTGCGTCGGCGCACACGAGTCGGGGTCGCCACCGGTCGCGCGTGGTGCACAGGGACGGATCACCCTCGGTCCCGCCGAGCTGCAGGCGCCGTGGTGCGCCGGTCGCTATTCAGCGCGACTGCTGGAGCTGAGCAGCGCCCACTGCACGGGCTCCGCACCCTGCCCGCAATACGTGCGCGTCGTCGGCCTGATCGCCAGCGCGACGTTCACGATCCGCCGCGGCTGACCGGCGATCAGCCGCCGAGGCTGGCGTGCCAGGCGAGGCGGCCGCTGCGGCACACACCGTTGTGCGGCGAGTGCCATGACGTCGAGAGCGTGCCCGTGACGGTTCCGGAACCGGTGAACCGCCCCCGGATCCAGTACTGCTCGCCCGTGGTGTCGTGGAAGGATCGGGCGAAGCCGATCCCACCCGCGGCGTTCAGCCGCCAGGGCTGCTGAGCGACGATCGGCGAGACCGAGAACTGGAGGGTGTGGCGATCCGAGCAGTGCACGCGGAAGCCGAATCTGGCCGTCGAGAGCAACGTGCGGGACTTCGCCACGCTCACCGAGAACCGCAGACCCTGGCTGGTCCGCCCCTGGTAGGAACCGGCGTGGGGCGGGGGAGGCGCGGTAGTCGCCGTCGGCGACATCCCCGCCCACGCGGGTGCCGCGATCGCCCCACCGACCGCGATGGTGGTCGCGATGACCCAAAGCCCCTTCCGCATGCTGCTCCTCCGTTCGCCCGATCCGTGACGGCGCCCACCCGGCGCCGGCGTCCAGCCTACCGAATACGACGAAAACCGGGCAGAAGCTGACCATGTGGACGCAGGGCGCGCGCGGGCGCCGCCGTTCCGTCTCGCGGGGCCCTGCGAAACACGCGAGGCCCGCGATCACTCGCGGGCCTCGGAAGTGGACGATGCTGGGCTCGAACCAGCGACCTCCGCCTTGTCGAGGCGGCGCTCTCCCAGCTGAGCTAATCGTCCGGGATCGCCAATCGTAGCGAGCGCGCCGATCCCGCGATGGCTTTATCATCGGTTCCGATGAGGATGCGAGTTCTCAGCGGTATGGCGGTATTGGGTGCCGCGCTCGCGCTGCCGGTGAGCGCGACCGCCCAGGACGTGTTGACGCCGGTCACGCACGTTCGGGTCGGCCCGAGCGCGATCGGCACGCACACTGATGTGCTCATCCGATTCCGCCAGCCGATGTCGACCGGCGACAACGGTGGCGAGCGGTCGTTCGAGACGCTCGACGTCTCCGGCCCCTCGCGCCCGCAGTGCATCGGCTCGCGCCGGATCGGGCTCGCCGCCGCCGATGAGGGGACGACGATCCGTCACATGCTGCGGCCGCGATGGCTCGGCGGTCGCTGGTGCACGGGCACCTACGAGGGTCGCGTGACCTATCAGGTGGAGCCCGACTGCACCAACCCGGGACCGGTCGGGGTCAAGATCATCGCGTGCCCGATGTTCATCATGGCGCCGCGCACGCTCGCGACCTTCCACTTCCGCGTCACCGCTCGCTGAGCCGCGCGCGCATTCCTCGTAGGATCACGCGCGATGGAGGCTGAGCTCCCCGACGGCACCCTGCTGCCCCTCGACGATCGCGCGACCGGCGCGGACGCAGCCGCGGCGATTGGTCCCGGCCTGGCTCGGGCTGCGCTCGCCGTCAAGGTCGACGGCCAGCTGCGCGACCTCGCGCGGCCGCTGCTCGACGCCGCGCCGAACGGCCACCGGCCCGGGCTGGAGATCCTCACCGAGCGCAGCGGGGAGGAGGCGCTCGCGCTCGTCCGCCACGACGCGGCCCATGTGCTCGCGGCGGCGATGCTCGACCTCTACCCCGGGGTCAAGATCTCGATCGGCCCTGCGATCGAGAACGGCTTCTACTACGACTTCGACTTCCCCGAGGGGGTGGTCGTCGGTGAGTCGGACCTGCCGGCGATCGAGGAGGCGATGCAGCGCCACATCGACGCCGACGAAACCTTCACGCGCGAGGACGTATCCGTCGAGCAGGCGCTGGAGCGCTTCCGCGAGGAGGATCAGCCCTACAAGGTGGAGCTGATCGAGGATCTGATCAAGAACGAGTCCGCCGAGACGGTGTCGCTGTACACCAACGGCCCGTTCACGGACCTCTGCCGCGGGCCGCACGCTCCGTCGACGAAACGGATCAAGGCGTTCAAGCTGCAGTCCGTCGCGGGCTCCTACTGGCGCGGCGATGCCGCACGTCAGATGCTCACGCGCGTCTACGGGACGGCGTTCTTCACCGCGAAGGACCTTGCCGCCTACCTCGAGATGCTCGAGCAGGCGCGGGCGCGCGACCACCGGCGGCTCGGGCGGGAGCTCGGGCTGTTCACGTTCTCCGAGCTCGCGCCGGGGATGCCGATGTGGCAACCGCCCGGGATGGTCATCTGGAACGAGCTCACCGAGCTCTGGCGGCGTGAGAACCGCGCCCGCGGCTACCGCGAGGTCAAGACGCCGATCCTCTACGACGTCGAGCTGTTCAAGGCCTCAGGCCACTGGGACAACTACCGCGAGAACATGTACTTCACCGACATCGAGGACAAGCCGATGGGGCTGAAGCCGATGAACTGCCCGGCGCACGTACAGCTCTTCAAGGATGCCCAGCGGTCCTATCGCGATCTCCCGGTGCGGTTCTCCGAACAGGGCCTCGTGCACCGCCACGAGCCGAGCGGAACGCTGCACGGGCTGCTCCGGGTGCGCTCCATCACCCAGGACGATGCCCACATCTTCTGCACCCAGGAGCAGATCGAGGACGAGGTGCTCGGCTGCCTGGACTTCGGCTTCGCGCTCTACAAGATCTTCGGGTTCGAGCCCAAGCTGGAGCTCTCGACCCGGCCCGAGAAGCGGATCGGCTCCGACGAGACGTGGGATCGCGCCGAGGAAGCACTGGAGAACGCGCTGAAGCGCGCCGGCCTGGAGTACGAGGTCAACGCGGGCGACGGCGCGTTCTACGGGCCGAAGATCGATCTGCACATGCGTGACTCGCTCGGTCGCTCCTGGCAGCTCGGCACCGTCCAGCTGGACTACATGATGGCCGAGCGCCTTGACGCCAGCTACATCGGCGCCGACAACTCCGAGCACCGGCCGGTGATGATCCACCGCGCCCTGCTGGGCTCCTTCGAGCGGTTCATCGGGATCCTGATCGAGCACTACGCCGGCGAGTTCCCGCTGTGGCTGGCTCCGGTCCAGGCGATCTTGCTGCCGATCGCCGACCGCCACGTCGACTTCTGCCGCACGGTCTTCTCCGAGCTCGCCACCGCCGGCGTGCGGGCCGAGCTCGACGAGCGCACCGAGTCGGTCGGGCGCAAGATCCGCGACGCCGAGCTGCGAAAGATCCCGTACATGCTGGTGGTCGGCGACCGCGAGGTGGAGTCCGGCGAGGTGAGCGTCCGCGCCCACCGCGGCGGCGACACCGGCTCCGAGCCGGTTGCGGCGTTCGCCGACCGCGTCTCACGCGAGGCGACCGACCGGGGTTGACGGACAGACCGCGCCGCTATACTCGCTCTCGTTGATCTTCCTTCACAACACCCGGTGCGGCCTCGCTTGACCAACCCCGCCGCGCCTCTCAACTAAGTGCCGGTCCCCCGCAGGTTTGACCGGCGACCGCCGGAGCGGGACCAAACGCGGACCAATGAGCGGATCCGTGTACCCGAGGTCCGCCTCGTCGGCGAAGACGGAAAGCAGATCGGAGTCGTCAAGACCTCCGAGGCTCTGGCGTACGCGCAGGAGCGGGATCTCGACCTCGTCGAGGTCGCCGCCGACGCCCGCCCGCCGGTCTGCCGCGTGCTCGACTACTCGAAGTACAAGTACGAGCAGGCGCAGAAGCTGAAGCAGGCGCGCAAGCACCAGCAGCAGATCACGATCCGCGAGATCAAGTTCCGCCCGAAGATCGCGCAGCACGACTACGACACCAAGAAGGGCCACGTCCGGCGCTTCCTGCTCGGGAAGGACCGGGTCAAGGTGACGATCATGTTCCGCGGTCGCGAGGTCACCCACCCCGAGCGCGGCAGCGCGCTGCTGGAGAAGCTGGCCGAGGAACTCTCGGAGATCGCAGCCGTCGAGCAGCGGCCGATCCAGGACGGGCGCAATATGACGATGATGCTCGCGCCGTCCAAGGCGGTCCTGTCCGGTGAGATCGGCAGTAACGGCGAGGCGCGGCCCGAGGCGGCCCCCGAGGCCGACGCAGGCGCCGAGTCCAAGGCCGCCGCCGAGAGCGACAACTCCGTTGAGCCCAAGGGGGCCGCGGAGCCCAAGGCCGACGCGGAGCCCAAGGCCGACGCCGACTCCAAGGCCGACGCGGAGCCGAAGGGAGCCGCGGAACCGAAGGCCGACGCCGACTCCAAGGCCGCCGCGGAGCCGAAGGCCGCCGCGAAGCCGAAGCGGGCCGCGGAGCCGAAAGCCGCCGAGGAGCCGAAGGCCGACGCGGAGCCGAAAGCCGCTGAGGAGCCCAAGGCCGCCGCCGAGCCGAAGGCCGACGCAAAGCGCAAGGCTGCCGCCGCACCGAAGGCGGCCGCCGCGCGCAAGACCGACGCTGCGGCCGAGTCGTCGGGCGACGCCGAGCCTGAGGCTGCGGCCGAGTCGTCCGGCGATGCGGAGTCGTCCGAGGACGACGAGTCATCGGCCGAGACCGAGTCGGCCCGCGCCGACGCCACCGCCTGAGCACCGTTCCTACGCGCCGGCGGCGAGCAGTGCCCGGAGCTCGGCGATGACCGCTGCGGGCTCTGCCCCGATCCGCTGCTTGGTGTAGCGAACCGGGCGCCGCCCGGCGAGCGTGAGCCGAATGTCCTTCTGACGGTCGGTCTCCATGTCGCGTCGCAGGCCATGCCATTGGCGGCCGTCGACCTCGACCACGAGCCGGTGGGCGGGCCAGTAGAAGTCGACGAGTTCGCCGGCGACGATCACGTTCGTCTGCGGCTCGGGCAGGTCGGCCTCACGGATCAGCGCGAGCAGATCGACCTCTCCGGGCGAGCGCAGGTCCGGGACGCTGTCGCCGAGATCGGCCAGCGCCGCCGTGAGCGTCGGAAGTCCGTGGTGGCCGCGGACGCGTTCCATGAGTTGCCGCAGCTCGGAGAAGTCGCGCTCCTGGCGCTCGGCCATTTCGAGCGCATCCCGCACGCGAGCGACGGGGACCTCGGCGGCGAGGTCAAGCGCGGTTCGTGCCCATGAGGTGACCGCGATTGCATCGACGACCGCCGCGTCCCGGGGTTCGATGGTGCGCATCCGGTGGCAACGGATCCCGGCGATTCTGTGGCCGTGTGGGGCGGTGACGTGGATCGGTCCGGATCCGCTGCCGCGCAGCAGGCCGTGCAGGCGGCCGGCGTCTCGGTGACTGAGCAGCGCGCCCTCACCGCAGGCGAGAACCGCCGCCATCCAGTGCCCTTTCTGGGTGAGGCGCGTGTGGCCGACGGAGTACACGCACGGAAAGCGCCGGTGAAGGATCCCGTTGAGCCTGTACGTCTGCAGCCGATGCCTCGTGAAGCCGAGCCCGAGGAATTGCTCCCGAGAGACGGCAGCGTGCTGCCGAAACGCGAAATCGGCGAGGCGTGTGTCACCTGAGGATTGATTATCCGGCCTGAGGTGACGCACCCCTCCACGGTCCCACCGATCCAGTGACAGGTGGGTCACGAAAAGCGCCAACCCTGCAACAAAAAAGGGGCGACCCCGGCACACACGCCGGGGCCGCCCCTCCATCACGAAACCAACGGAGCTCTAGTTCACGTCGCGCGTGCGGAACCGGTACCACCCGATCGCCAGAGGCAGCGCGAGCCACACGGCAAGCGTCGTGCCGACCTGCGCCCACTGTGTCCCGCTCAGGGTCTGCTGGGGGAGGTTCGACCAGGTGTTCCCCAGTGCGAGCCAGTTACCCACCGACTCCAGGCCGTGGATCGCGCCGGCGAGCGCGTTCCAGACGGTCGGCAGCAACAGGTACAGGACGATGCCGGGCGCCGACAGCAGGATCGCCGCGCCGAAGGCGACGCCGATCATCATCGCGGTCATCAGGAACAGCAGCCCCTGGGCGAGGATCGCGAGCGAGATCCCGCCGGCACCGCCGGGCGCGTTGCCGACCAGCTCGGCGAATACGGCGCTGCAGGCGAGGCAGACGACGAACGCCGCCAGCGCGAACACGAGGCTCGCGGCCAGCTTCGCCGTCAGCACCCGGCCCCGGTTGGGGATGAGCGTGAACGTCGCCAGCGTGGTGCGCTGGGTCCACTCGCCGCACACGAGCAGGATGCCCATGATCGGCAGCAGGAATGACCCCGGCATCAGCGAGTTGCGGAACAGGTGCGCGAGTGTCGCCTCGTGACCGTGGTGGACGAGCGCCGAGATGATCACCGTGATCAGCGTGATCGCGGCGACCCCGATCGGCAGCCAGAAGCCCGAGCGGGTGTCGACCATCTTGCGCAGCTCGACGTTGACGAGCCGGGAGAACGCGGGCCGGCGCTCCTCCGTGGGGATGGTATGGCTGGCGAGGGCGCTCATCGAACTGTCTCCTGAAGGGTCGAATGCGCCTCCGTCGAGGAGGCAGAGGCTTCATGGTCTGAGTGAGGCGCCGCCTCGGAGGAGGAGTCGGCCGCCTGGGTGAGCTCGAAGAACAGGCGCTCCAGGCCGCCGGCGCGACTGGAGCCGAGCTCGCGCAACGCCACCCCCGCCGACAGAGCCACGTCGCCGACCTGCTCGGTGCTGGCCTCGGCCAGCAGCGCGCCGTCGTCGCCGACCGAGACCTCGATCGCGAAGCTGCGCAGCGCGCTGCGCAGGGCGTGGTCGTCGGCGGAGCGCACGCGGGTCATCGCCTTGTCCCCGACGAGCTCGTCGCGGGTGCCCTCGGCGGCGATCTTGCCGTCGGCGATGATCACGAGGCGATCGGCGATCGCCTCGACCTCGTGCAGCAGGTGCGATGACAGAAGCACCGTCCCGCCGCGGCCGGCGAAGTCGCGCAGCAGCCCGCGCATCCAGCGCATCCCCTCGGGGTCCAGGCCGTTGGCCGGCTCGTCGAGGATCAGCAGCTCCGGGTCGCCGAGCAGAGCATGGGCGATCCCCAGCCGCTGGCGCATCCCGAGCGAGTACTGCCCGACGCGCTTGCGGGCGGCCGACTTGTCCAGGCCGACGAGCTCGAGCATCTCGTCCACGCGCGAGTCGCTCACGCCGAGCACCTGCGCCGACAGCGCGAGCGTCTCCCGCCCGCGGCGGCCGGAGTGCGCGGCCGAGGCGTCGATCAGGACGCCGATGTGGCGCCCGGGGTTCGGGATCTGGGTGAACGGACGGCCCAGCAGCGTGGAGCTCCCGGACGTCGGGTGCGCCAGGCCGCAGAGCATCTTCAGGGTTGTGGACTTCCCGGCCCCGTTCGGGCCGAGGAAGCCGGTCACCGTGCCGGGTGCGCAGGAGAAGGACACGTCCTGGACCGCCGCACGGGCGCCGTAGCGCTTGGTGAGGGAGTTGGCTTCGATCATGGGAGCAGCATCGCGTCCTGCCGGGGGTCCTACCAGGGCCGACGGTCGAGATCTGATGAGCCGTCGGTCTGCCTCTGGATCGACTTAAGTCGATGGCGCCATCGCCCGTGAGGGCCTACGGTTGCGCGATGGCCAGCAGCCGAGCCGAGCGCCTGCACCGTCGCGACGAGCCGTCGCCGGAACGCTCACGCGCGCACGGGGACCTGTCACGCTGGCAGCGCTCGCTGCTCCCCGCGATGCTCGGCGCCGACCACGCCGATCGGGGCGACAGCGAGGGCGTGGATGTCAAGCGTTCGCTGCGCGACTGGATCGTCGACATCGTGCTGTTCGTCGGCGCGCTCGGACTCGGCGTGGGCGGGGTGTGGACCGACCACACCACGACCTCGACGCCGCTGCTCGTGCTCGACGCGGCGATGACGGTTCCCACCGTCGGCGCGCTGTGGGTGCGCCGCCGGTATCCGTGGGCGGTCTGCCTGATCGCGATCGGCGGCGCGGCGGTGAGCAACGGCGCCTCCGGCGCGGCGCTGGCCGCGATGTTCAGTGCCGCCATCTACTGCCGTCAACGACGGGTCGCCACGCTGTTCGGCCTCTCGCTGATCTCCGCGTCGATCACGCCGCTGCTGTATCCCGGCCGTGGGTCCTATGCGACCCACAACCTCGTGCTGGGGATCCTCGGCACGATCATCGCGACGGTGTTCGGCGCGTTCGTGCGCGTGCGCCGGGATCTCGTGCTCTCGCTGCGTGAACGGGCACGCGTGCTCCAGGAGGAGCAGGCGTTGCGCGTCTCGGAAGCGCGGCGCGCCGAGCGCACGCGCATCGCGCGCGAGATGCACGACGTGCTCGCGCACCGGATCTCGCTGCTCGCGGTCCATGCGGGGGCGCTCGAGTTCAACCCTGACGCCCCGCCTGAGGAGATCGCTCGGGCCGCGGCGGTCATCCGCGAGAGCGCGCGGGCCGCCCAGGAGGAGCTGCGTGAGGTGATCGGCGTGCTCCGCACCGATCCCGCCGAGCCGGTCGCCGTCAACAGCGATCCGCTCGAGCCGCCGCAGCCGACGCTCGAGCCGCCGCAGCCGACGCTCGAGGACCTGGCGCCGTTGATCGAGGAGTCCCGCGCGGCCGGGATGGAGGTCCGGCTGGCGACCGCGCTGGATCCGGTGACGCTCCCGCCGACGCTCGGGCGTACGGTCTACCGGGTCATTCAGGAGGGTCTGACCAACGTCCACAAGCACGCTCCGGAGCACGTGGTGACGATCGCGGTTGTCGGCGGTCACCATGGAGGGGTGCGCGTGAGCGTCACCAACCAGCCGGTGGTCGGTCGAGCGGAGGATGGCCCCGCGCCCCAGCACGTCGGCTCCGGAACCGGCTTGATCGGGCTCGCGGAGCGCGTGGCGCTGCTGGGCGGGACGCTGGAGTACGGGTCGCAACCGGGCGGTGGCTTTCGCTTGTGCGCGACGCTGCCCTGGGAAAGTGAGGCTTCGTGATGCGGCCGGTCCGGGTCCTGATCGTCGACGACGATCCGCTCGTGCGCGCCGGACTGGTGATGATGCTTGGCGGCACCGACCAGGTGGAGGTCGCCGGTGAGGCGAGCGATGGCTCGGAGGTGCTCTCCGCGGTCGATCATCACCGGCCCGACGTCGTGCTCCTCGACTTGCGGATGCCGAAGGTCGACGGGCTGGCGGCGATGGCGTTGCTTCGCAGCCAGCCCTCGCCGCCTCGGATCCTCGTGCTGACGACGTTCGACACCGACGATCAGGTGCTGCGAGCGCTGCGGGCGGGCGCTGCCGGGTTCCTGGTCAAGGACACGCCCCCCGCGGACATCGTTCGCGCGATCGAGCTTGTGGCGGCGGGGGAGAGCATGCTCTCCCCGACGGTCACGCGCCGGCTGATCGAGCGGCTCGCCGGCGAGGCCGACTCCGACGCGCAGCAGCGCGAGGCGATGCAGCGGCTCGCCTCCCTGCCCGAGCGCGATCGTGAGATCGCCCGCGGGATCGGCGCCGGCAAGCCGAATGCCGCGATCGCCGAGGAGCTGCACCTGAGCGTCGCCACGATCAAGAGCCACGTCTCCTCGATGCTCGCGGAGCTCGGCTTCGAGAACCGCGTGCAGATCGCGCTGATGGTCCAGGACGCCGAGCGCGGCTCCAGCGACTAGAGCCGGCCCCGATTGCCGCGAGCGGTCCTAACGCACGACGTGGCCGAATCCACAGAGGCCGTCTGCTTTACTCTCCCGTCGCAATGCCGAAGATGAAGACCCATTCGGGCGCCAAGAAGCGCTTCAAGCTGACCGCCAAGGGCAAGGTCCGCGGCCGTCACTCCTTCACGAGTCACATCCTCGAGAAGAAGTCGCCCAAGCGCAAGCGCCATCATGGGCAGCCGGCCATCATGGCCAAGGACAACGAGAAGCAGATCAAGCGACTTCTGGGAGCGAAGACCAAGTGACCCGCGTCAAGCGCTCGGTGCACGCGCGCAAGAAGCGTCGCGCGACCCTCAAGCTCGCCAAGGGCTACCGGGGCGATGCCAGCCGGCATTACCGGACCGCCAAGGAGGCGGTGCTCAAGGCCGACCAGTACCGCTACCGCGATCGTCGCAACCGCAAGCGCGACTTCCGCAAGCTGTGGATCACGCGCATCAACGCGGCCGCACGCCTCAACGGCATGTCGTACTCGCAGTTCATCCACGGCCTGCAGGAGGCCGGGGTGGAGCTCGATCGCAAGATCCTCGCCGACATGGCCGTCAACGACGCCGACACCTTCCGACGTTTTGCCGAGCGCGCCCGTGAGGCGCTGGCTGCCGGCTGACGTTCGAGACGCCGACACCAGCCCCGCTCTCATCGGGCGCCGCTTCCCATTCGGGACGGCGCCCTTTTTGTTGCCCGAACCAGACCCGACGATGACCATCACCTCACCCCACAACACCCACCTCAAGGAACTGCGCAAGCTGATCCAGCGTCGCCGCGCGCGTGAACTGGCCGGTCGCTTCGTCGCCGAGGGGGAGGATCTGGTGGCTGCCGCCGACACGGCCGGCTGGACGGCCGTCGAGCGCTACTGCACGGCCGGTAGCGGCCTGGCAGGGACGGAGGTGGAGCCCGATGTCCTCGCGGCGGTCTCGGAGCTGGGCTCGGGAACGCGGGCGCTCGCGGTCTACGAGACGCGCTGGGCGCCCACCGCGACAGGCCCGCTCTGCGTGTCCCTGCACGGCGTTGCCGATCCCGGCAACGTGGGCACGATCCTGCGCAGCGCCGTCGCCTTCGGCGCGGCCAGTGTCGCGATCGGCCCCGGTACGGCGGACCCGTACGGGCCCAAGGCGGTGCGTGCCTCGATGGGGGCGGTATTCGAGGTCCCGCTCGCCCGCGTCGAGCAGATCTCGGAGCTGCCGGCGCCGACCGTCGCGCTCGTCGCCGACCGGGGCGCGCCGCTGCACGAGATCACTCTCGGCCCGGGGCCGGCGCCGCGGGCGACGCTGATGATCGGCGCCGAGCGAGAGGGCCTGCCGGCGGCGCTCGTCGAGGCGGCGGACCACGTCGCGCGGATCCCGATCGTGACCCATTCACTCAACGCCGCGATGGCTGCGACCGTCGCGTTGTACGAGGTGGCTCGTAGGATGCCGCGGACATGAGCGCACTGGACCGCATCGAGCAGATCCGCGGCGAGGCCGGCGAGGCGATTGCCTCCGCCACCGACAGCGCCACCCTCGAGGACGTGCGCGTCCACTACCTCGGGCGCAAAGCCGAGCTGCCGAACATCCTGCGCGGCGTCGCCGAGCTCGACCCGTCCGAGCGCGCGGCCACTGGCAAGGCGGCCAACCAGGCGCGGCAGGGGCTCGAGGCGGCGATCGAGGCACGGGCCACGGAGCTCGCCTCCGCCGAGCTCACCACGCAACTGGCAGCCGATCGCGTCGACGTCACCCTGCCCGCCGATCCGGCCGCCCATCTCGGCCGCCTCCACCTGCTCACCCAGACGTGGAGGGAGATCGAGGATGTGTTCGTCGGCCTGGGGTTCGACGTCGCAGAGGGGCCGGAGGTGGAGACCGTGTACCTCAACTTCGACGCGCTCAACGCCGAGCCGACCCACCCCTCACGCCTGGAGACCGACACCTTCTACCTCGAGACGGCCCAACACCACCGTTTCGACCTGCTCGACCCTGCGACCCTGCTGCTGCGGACGCAGACCTCTCCCGTGCAGGTGCGCGCGATGCGCGCCTCGTCGCCGCCGCTGTACGTGATCGCCCCCGGTCGCGTCTACCGGCCTGACTCCGACGCGACCCACGTCCCGCAGTTCCACCAGGTCGAGGGACTGGCGGTCGACGAGGGCGTCACGCTCGCCGATCTGCAGGGCACGCTGCTTCAGTTCGCGCGGGCCGTCTTCGGGGCCGAGCGCGAGGTGCGCATGCGCCCGCACTTCTTCCCGTTCACCGAGCCGAGCGTCGAGGTCGACGTCTCCTGCTTCAACTGCGTGCGCGGGATCCTCCCCGACGGGGGGCGCTGCCCGCTGTGCAAGGGGACCGCCTGGATCGAGATCCTCGGCGCGGGCATGATCGACCCCAACGTGCTCACCGAGGTCGGTGACCCGGCGTATGACCCCGAGCGCGTCTCGGGGTTCGCGTTCGGCATGGGGATCGACCGCATCGCGATGCTCAAGCACGGCGTCTCGGATCTGCGGCTCATGTTCGACAACGACATCCGCTTCCTGGAGCAGTTCTGATGAGGGTCCCGATCTCCTGGCTGCGCGAGTACTGCTCGCCGGATCTCGATACGTTCGCGCTCGCCGAGCGCCTGGCGATGACCGGAACCGAGGTCGAGCGCGTCGAGACCCACGGGGTCAGCGGCCTTGAGCATTTCGTGGTCGGCAAGGTGCTCGAGGCCCACCGCCACCCGGACGCCGACCGGCTGTCGGTCTGCCAGGTCGATACCGGCGACGGCGAGCCCAGCCAGATCGTGTGCGGGGCCCCGAACGTCGCCACGGGTCAGACGGTTGCGGTCGGCAAGCCCGGCTCGGTGATGCCGGACGGCACCCGCCTGAAGACCGCGAAGCTTCGCGGTCAGGCCTCGCACGGGATGATCCTCGCCGAGGACGAGGTCGCGATCGGCACCGACCACGACGGGATCATGGTGCTCGACGACGCGCTCGCCGCCGGCACGCCGCTTGCCGAGGTGCTCCCGATCAGCGACGAAGTGCTCGTCCTCGAGATCACCCCCAACCGGCCCGACTGCCTCGCCGTCTACGGCATCGCACGCGAGGTGCACGCCGTCTCCGGTGCGGCCCTCGCCCCACCGCCGTGGAGCGAGGACCTCGGCAGCGCCGGCCCGCTGTCCGCCGCGTCGGTGACCGTCGAGACCGACCTGTGCCGCCGGTTCACCGCGCGCGCGTTCGAGAACGTGACGATCGGCCAATCGCCAGCCTGGCTGAAGGCCCGTCTGATGGCCGCCGGGCAGCGCCCGATCTCAAACGTGGTGGACATCACCAACTACGTGATGCTGCTCACCGGTCAGCCGCTGCACGCCTTCGACCTCGACCGCGTCGCCGGAGCACGGCTCGATGTCCGGCGTGCCCGGGCCGGCGAGCAGATCCAGACCCTCGACGGGCAGACGCGGACGCTCAATCCCGAGATCGTGCTCATCGAGGACGCTGAGGGCCCGACCTCGATCGCCGGGGTGATGGGCGGCGCCCGCTCCGAGGTCGGCGACGCGACGACCCGCGTCCTGATGGAGGTGGCCACCTGGAGCGGGGCCAACGTCCACCGCACATCGCTGGCGCTGGGCCTGCGCAGCGAGGCGTCCGGGCGCAACGAGAAAGGTCTTGCCCCGGAGTCGGCGCTCGAGGCCCAGATCCTCGCGACCCGGCTGATGATCGAGGTCTGTGGCGCGCGCGTGCTCGACGGGACGATCGACATCGGCGGCCCGACACACTCCGACGCCCAGGACGGCCACCGTTGGATCGCGCCGACGGCCCACGCCATCCACCTGCGCGAGGCACGGGTCGCCCAGCTGCTCGGCGTCGCGGTCCCGCGGCCCCGCCAGACGGAGATCCTCACCGCGCTCGGCTTCGAATGCAGCGACACCGAGGACGGCCTCGACGCAGTCGTGCCCCCGTTCCGCAGGGCCGATGTGACGCGAGAGGTCGACCTGGTCGAGGAGGTCTCACGGATCGGAGCGCTCGAGCAGTTGCCGGCGACGCTGCCACCCCGCAGGGGCGCCTCCGGCCGGCTCACCGAGCGCCAGCGGATGCGCCGCGCGGCCGCCGATGCCGTCTGCGGCGCGGGTCTGTCGGAGATCGTCGGCTGGTCGTTCGAGGGTCCGGAGCTCGTCGCTCGCCTCGGGCTGGAGTCGCGACCCGCGGTGACCCTGCGCAACCCGATGTCGATCGAGCAGTCGCGGTTGCGCACCACGCTGCTCGGCTCGCTGCTCGACGTCGCCTCCCGGAACCGGGCCCGGGGCGCCAGTTCGCTCGGGCTGTTCGAGTCCGGGGCGGTCTATCTCCCGCGCGACGGCGAGCCGCCGGCCGAGCCGCGATACCTCACGGCGATCGCCTACGGGTGCGTGCGCCCGATGACCTGGCGCGAGCCTGAGCCCCCGCGCGCAGACTTCTTCTCGATCAAGGGCGTGCTCGGCGGAGTCCTCGGAGCGGTCGGCGTCGGCTGGTCGGCGCGACCGTTCGCGGAGCCGCCGCCGTTCCTGCACCCGGGCCGGGGCGCGGAGATCGTGCTCACGGGCGGCGACCAGGATGGCGCCGCCGGCTGGATCGGCGAGCTGCACCCCACGGTCGCGCGCCGCTTCGGCATCGATGAGCCGGTGGCGTGCTTCGAGCTCGACCTCGACCTCGCCGCCGACCGGACCCGCGTTCCCATGTTCACCGACATGACGAGCTTCCCGGAGGTCCGGGAGGACCTCGCGGTCGTCGTCGCAGACGGCGTGCCGGCCGCCGAGGTGCTCGGCGTCGTCCGCGAGGCGGGCGGCGCGCTGCTTCGCGGCGCGGAGATCTTCGACGTCTACCGCGATCCCGAGCGCGTGGGGGAGGGCAAGGTCTCACTCGCGCTGCGGCTGCGCTTCCAGGCCACGGATCGCACGCTGACCGACGATGAGGTTTCCGGCCGGCGCCGGCGTATCGCCCGCGCGCTCGGAGAGCGCCTGGAAGGCCGGGTCCGTGATGCCTGAGTCGACCGACCGCGCTCGGGTGGCGGTATTCGGTGCCGGAGGGTACGCGGGCGCGCTGTGCGCGCGGCTGATCGAGCGCCATCCCGCGTTCGAGCTCGGGGCGGTGACGGCCCGTTCGGACGTCGGTCGCTCGCTCGACGACGTCTACCCGCAGCACCGCGTGCCGCGCGTGCTCGAGGAGCTCGATCTCGACCGTCACGGCGACGTGGAGGCGGCGATCGTCGCCTACCCGCATGGCGCGGCCGCCGAGCTCGTCGCGCAGCTGCGAGAGCGCGGCGTGCGGGTGATCGACCTGAGTGCCGACTTCCGCCTGCGCGACGCCGGCGTCTACGCCGAGTGGTACCGCGATCATCCGGCGCCGGAGCTGATCGGCGAGGCGGTCTACGGGCTGCCCGAGCTCTATCGCGAACGGATCGCGGAGGCTGATCTGGTCGCCAATCCCGGCTGCTTCCCCACCGCCGCGATCCTCGGCCTCGCGCCGCTCGCCCGGGCTGGGGCGATCGCGGACGTCGTGATCGACGCGAAGTCGGGTGTCTCCGGGGCCGGCCGCGGGGCCAGCGACAAGACCCACTTCGTCACCGTCGACGAGAACATGAACCCCTATAGCGTGCCCCGTCACCGTCACACCCCGGAGATCGAGCAGGAGCTGGCCGTGCTGGGCGCACGGGAGCCGATCACGTTCACCGCTCACCTGATCCCGCTGGATCAGGGCGAGCTGCTCTCCTGCTACGTCACCCCTGCCGGCGCCCTGCAGGAGGGCGACGCTCGCGCGCTCTTCGCCGAGGCCTACCGCGAGGAGCCGTTCGTGGAGGTCGTCGATCGGCTGCCGGGTGTCAAGGACGTACGGGAGACCAACATGTGCCGGCTCTCGGTGCACGGCGACGCCCGCACCGGTCGGGTGCTCGTCTTCGCCGCGATCGACAACCTGTGGAAGGGGACCGCCTCCCAAGCGGTCCAGAACCTCAACCTGATGTTCGCCCGCCCCGAGGGAGAGGGGATCTCGGTCTGATGGCCGCCGAGCCTGAGAGCTTCTTCCAGAGTCGTTGGGTCGGGCGGCCCGCGCACGTCGCCGAGCGCGCCGCAACCGACCTGGCGCGAGGCTTCCGCGCCGCGGGCGTCGCGGCCGGGATCAAGCCGAGCGGCGACCTCGACGTGGGACTCCTCGTCTGCGAGGCGGCCGGCTGCACGAGCGACGCGCGCTTCACCGCGTCCGGTGCCCCCGCAGCCCCGGTCTCGCTCACCCGCGAGCGCTGCCAGCTCGGCGCGATCCGCGCAGTCCTCGTCAACGCCGGCAACGCGAACGCGGCGACCGGGCGGGCCGGGCTCGAGAACGCCGCCAAGATGCAGGGCGCGGCCTCGATGGTCAGCGGAGTGCCTGAGAGCCAGATCGCCGTCTGCTCGACCGGCGTGATCGGGGTCCCGCTTCCGATGGACGAGGTCAACCGCGGGATCCTCGGCTGTGCTCATGCGCTGTCGCCCGACGGCGGCGCGTCGTTCGCCCGTGCGATTCGCACCACCGACGCGCTGGACAAGCAGGTGTGCGCGGAGGCGTCGCTGCCCTCGGGGACGGTGACCGTCGCTGCGCAGTGCAAGGGCGCGGGCATGATCTCGCCGAACTTCGCGACGCTGCTGTGCTTTGTGCAGACCGATGCGGCGATGTCCTCGGCGACGTGCGCGCTACTGCTCGGCACGTGCGTCAAACGCTCCTTCCAGCGCATCTCGGTCGACGGCCAGCTCTCCACCAACGACACCGTCGTGCTCCAGGCCTCGGGCGCATCCGGCGTCTCGGTCGAACCCGAGACCGAGGACGAGCTGCGGCTGGGCGAGGCGATCGACGCGGTGATGCGCGAGCTCGCGCTGCGCTGCGTTCGTGACGGTGAGGGCGCCCGCCGGGTCGGCCGGGTGATCGTGCGCGGCGGTGACCCTGACGGTGTGGAGCGGGTGGCGCGGGCCGTCGCCGACTCGCCGCTGGTCAAGACCGCCCTGTACGGCGGTGACCCGAACTGGGGGCGGATCATCCAGGCCGTCGGACAGGCGCTCCCGACAGCCGGCCACGACGGGGGGCCGATCCCGATCGACATCGCGATCGAGGGGGTGCCGGTGTGCTCGGCCTCCAGCGGCGTCGACCACGACAGCGAGGCGCTCACCGCCGCGGTCTCGCGTGCGGAGGTCGAGTACGAGATCACGCTGCCGGGGGATGGCGCCGAGGCCGAGTACTACTTCTCCGATCTCGGCCACGAGTACGTGACGATCAACGCGGAGTACACGACGTGAGCGCCCGCTCCGAGCGTCCGCCGCGGGACATCACGACGCTGCTCGAGGCGTTGCCCTACATCCGCGAGTTCCACGGCCGCACGATCGTCATCAAGTACGGGGGCGCGGCGATGGTCGATCCCGCGCTCAAGGCGGAGTTCGCGCGAGACGTCGTGCTGCTCAAGTACGTCGGTATGAACCCGATCGTGATCCACGGCGGAGGGCCCGAGATCTCCGGCTGGATGCGGCGGCTGGACCTCCCAATCGAGTTCGTCGACGGGCTGCGGGTGTCGGATGCCGCGACGGTCGAGGTGGCCAAGATGGTGCTCGTCGGCAAGGTCAACAAGGACATCGTCGGCCTGCTCAACCGCCACGGATCGCCGGCGATCGGGCTGTGCGGCGACGACGGACTGCTGTTCCGCGCGGCGCGCCAGCTCGCCCCCAGCGGCCAGGACATCGGCTTCGTCGGCCGGATCGAGCACGTCGACACCGGGGTGCTCAACCACGTGGCCGCCGACTACATCCCCGTGATCGCCTCGATCGGCGCCGACCGCGAGGGCAACTCCTACAACATCAACGCCGACGACGCCGCCGGGGCGGTGGCGCGCGCTCTCGGCGCCTACAAGGTGATGTTCCTCACCGACGTGGCCGGCTGGCTGCAGGACCCCGGCGACCCCGACTCGACGATCTCCGAGGTCTCGGCGGCCGAGCTCGAGGCGGCGCTTGAGTCGGTGAGCGGCGGCATGCGTCCCAAGCTCGCCGCCTGCCTGGACGCGATCCACGGCGGTGTCGGCTACGCCCACATCGTCGACGGGCGCGTGCCGCACTCGCTGCTGCTCGAACTGTTCACCGACGCTGGCTCGGGCACGAAGATCACCGGCGGAGATGTGCTCTAGATGGCGTCTCTGACCGAGCTCCAGGCGCTCGAGCGCGAGCACGCAGTCGGCACGTTCGTCCGGTTGCCCGTGCAGTTCGTGCGCGGCTCCGGCGTGCGGCTGTGGGACGAGCACGGCCAGGAGTACCTCGACTTCCTGGCGGGGATCTCGGTGCTCAACGTCGGTCACTGCCACCCGCGGGTGGTGGCGGCGCTCACCGCCCAGGCGGCCGAGCTCAGCCACGTCTCCAACCTGTTCTACACAGCCCCGGCGATGGAGCTGTCCGCCGCGCTGGCCGAGAGCTCGCTCGGCGGCAAGGTGTTCCTCTGCAACTCCGGCGCCGAGGCCAACGAGGCGGCGATCAAGCTCGCCCGCCGCGCGCGGCCGGGCGGCGGCATCGTCGTGTTCCGCGACGGCTTCCACGGCCGCACCTACGGCGCGCTGTCGGCGACTCCCCAGGAGTCCAAGCAGGCGCCGTTCGCTCCGCTCGTCCCCGGCTTCAGCGCGGTCGCCAAGACGCCGGACGCGGTCCGGGACGCGGTCACCGGCTCGACCGCCGCCGTATTGCTCGAACCGATCCAGGGGGAGAGCGGCATCCAACCGCTCGACGACGCGCTGTTGATCGCCGCGCGTGAGGCGTGTGACCGATCCGGCGCGGCACTGATCTTCGACGAGATCCAGACGGGGATGGGGCGCACCGGCACGATGTGGGCCTACGAGCAGACGCCGGTCGTCCCGGACGCGCTCACCAGCGCCAAGGCGCTGGGCGGCGGGTTGCCGATCGGCGCGCTCGTCACCGGCCCGGGGCTCGCGGATGTCCTACAGCCCGGCGACCACGGTTCGACGTTCGCCGGCGGCCCGGCGATCTGCGCGGCCTCGCTCGCCGCCGTCGAGATCTGCCGCGACCCCGAGCTGCTCGAGCGGGTGCGCGCGCTGGGCGAGCGGCTGCGCCACGCGCTGGCCGAGCTCCCGCAGGTCGCGGCCGTCCGCGGACGCGGGCTGATGGTCGGTGTCGATCTTGCCTCGGGGCTGGACGCGCCGGACGTCGTGCGCCGGGCGCTGCTCGAACAGCATCTGGTGCTCAACGCCACCGGTCCCTCGACGATCCGCTTCGAGCCGCCGTTGATCGTCACCGAGGCCGAGATCGACGAGGCCGTCGGACGGCTCGGTACCTTGCTGGGGTGAGCGCCACCGAGGCCAGGCACGCGAAGGTCGAGGTTGCGATCGGCTACGAGCAGCGCGCGGATGCCGCCGCCGCCGCCGTCCTGCGCTCGCTGATCGACGTCGTCGTCTTCAACATCGACGGCGCGATCGCCGGCGACGATGTCGAGTACCTGCATCAGCTGCGGATCGCCGTGCGGCGGTCGCGGACCGTGCAACGTCAGTTCAAAGGGGCGTTCCCGGCGCTTGAGCTGCCCGGTTTGCGGTCCGACTTCCGATGGCTGCAGCGGGCGACGGGCCTGGCGCGCGACCTCGACGTGCACGTCGAGGAGTTCGAGAAGCTCTCAGAGCTCGTCCCGGAGTCGCTGCGCGGCGCCCTTGAGCCGTTGCGGGTGACGCTCATGGAGCACCGCCTGCGCGCCCGGGAGGATCTTGCCCGAACGCTGCGCTCACAACGGCTGCGGGAGCTGCTCTCCGATTGGGAGCGGCTGCTGGAGTCGCTCGTCGAACTGCCGGTCGACGACCGGCCGGCGGCGGAGCGCTCGATCGGCTCGCTCACCGGCGAGCGGGTGAGCGCCGCATACGGCCGGATCCTGCGGATGGGGGAGGCGATCTCGCAGGACAGCCCGGCCGAGCGCTACCACGAGCTCCGCAAGAAGGGCAAGGATCTGCGCTACCTGCTGGAGCTGTTCGGGATGCCGCTGTTCGACCACGACGCCGTGGAGCCACTGGTCCGTGTGCTCAAGGGGCTCCAGGACCTGCTCGGCCGTCATCAGGATCGCGAGGTCCAGGTGACGCTCGTCTCCTCGCTCGCCGACGAGGTGGCCGTGCTTCCCGGCGGCCCGTCGGCGTGTCTTGCCATGGGGGTCCTGATCGACCGGCTCGCCGCCGATGAGCAGGCCGCCCGCCGTGAGTTTCCCGATCGGTTCCGGACACTCGCCACCGAGGAGTGGCGCGCGCAGGTCGCAGACACGTTCGGCTGAGCGGATACGGGGTAAGGTCGGGGCATGGGTTACAAGGCACTCGGATTCATCGTCTGGCAGGGCGGCAAGTGGTACGCGCGGCGCAAGTTGAGCGGGACCAGCGCGAAGCTCGCGATCGCCGGTCTCGGCGCGGCGATCGCCGCAGGGCTCATCGCGGCCGGCCGGCAGGCCGCGAGCGACTCGTGAACGCCGCGGTCTTCACAAAGGTTTAGGCAGGGATTGCCGGGGGCGACAGCGAATGGGCCAGCACGCGTCCGCCGCGTTTCCCGAGCGGTGCGGCGCGCCGACCAACGATGCCCGTGACCGCCCCGCCGCCGCTGCCCCTCGCGATTGATCGCGTCGAGCGCTCGCGCGCCAAGCGGGACCAGGTCCGCCTCCGGCTCATCGGCCACTGGGTGAGCAGTTCGGAGGGATGGACGGCAGCGGGCTCCGAGGCGCTGCTCGTCGTGCAGCTGCACGGTCAACGCCACCGCTTCGCGTCGACCCGAGACGACCCCCGGGACGAACCCGGCCTCGAGTTCACCGCGAGCTTCACGATTCCCGACTGGGCGGTTCCCGAGCAGCCGGGGCAGGCCGTTCTGTGGGTCGGCGATGATGTCGTCGCGGTTCCGCCGCCTGGCGCCTCCATCCGACCGGCGGAGTCGCCGGTGTCCGCGGGCGAGGGCTTTGCCGTGGAGGGCCAGGCGCGAGCGGACACACCGGCCACCGCCGATCGCGTCCCGAGCGACCCGCACCACACCGGGGGTGAGGGGGGCGCCGGACGGGCCGGACCGCTTGCGGAGCTGCTGTTCAAGGAGACGGTGACTGCCCTGCGGGCGGAACTCGAACAGCGCACCGCGGAGGCGGCCCAGTTGCGGGCGCGCCTGGCCGAGGCCCAGCGCGAGTCTGAGAGCCGCGGTGGCGTCGAGTCGGGGCTTGAGAGCGCCCACGCCGAGTTGCGCGGGGAGCTGCGCCGCTTGATGGAGGCGGTCGGCGAGCAGCGCCGGGAGTTCGACGAGCAGCTGGCCGCAGCCGGCGCCGAGGCTGACGGTGTGCGCGAGGAACTCGACCGTGCCCACGGCGAACGCGACACTGCCCGCGAGGAGCTCGATCGTGCGAGGTCCGAGCTCGCGCCGGTGCGCGATGAGCTGGAGCAGGCGAGGTCCGAGCTCGCGCCGGTGCGCGACGAACTGGAGCAGGCGAGGTCCGAGCTGTCGGACGTGCGTGCCGAGCTCGAGGGCTCCCGCGCCGAGCTCGATCAGGCCCGCGTCGACCGCGACGCGGCACGTGAGGAGGTTGAGAGCCGGCTGGCGAGCGAGCGGGCCGAGTTCGATCAGCAGCTCGCCGCGGCACGGGCCGAGGGCGAAGCCGCGCTGGGCGCCGTCCGGCACGACGCGGAGGCGGAGACAGATGCAGCGCGGCAGGAGACCGAGACCATGCTGGCGGCGGTGCGCGGCGAGTCCGACAGCCGTGCTCAGGCGGCCGAGGCGCAGGCGCGCGAACTGGAGGCTCGGCTGCGCGAGCGCACCGCCGGCGAGCGCCGGCGGGCGGAGGAGGCGGCGGTCCTGCGCGAGCAGCTTGCCGCGTCCCACGTCGCCCGTGACGCGGCGCTGGGGGAGGTCGGAGGCCTGCGCGCCGAGCTCGAGCGCCTCGGCGGTGAGCTTGCGGTGGCGCGCGAGCGCGGCGGCGGCGCCGGCGACGAGCTGACCGAGGCACAGCAACTGCTCGCCGACGCCCGCGCGCTCACCGAACGGCTCCGAGGCGAGTCCTCGGTCTGACCGAACCCGGGGACCGCGCACCCGGCCGTCCGCTCCAAACGCCGCAGATTCCGACAATGTGGCTTCTCCGCACCCGCCCGTCCGTCCGGGCCCCGACGTAGCTTCAGCGAGCGGGATGAGCGAACTCGGGTCCAGCGCGGCGGTCGGCATCGAGAGCGTCGAGTGGCTCGACGCCGGGGGTGGCCAGCTCACGGTGCGTGTCACCGGACGGTGGCGGCGCCGCCGTGGATGGGTGGAGTCGCGGGGTCCGACGATGCTCGTGGTCGAGACCGAGGGCCGGCGCAACCGCTTCCCGGCGACGCCCGAGCCGCCCAGCCTCGGCGGTGCGGCACCCGGCACCTGGCGGCTCAGCTTCACGGTGCCCGCCGAGTTCGCGCACGGGCTCGGCCGTCACGTCTGGCTGGCGCTGGGGACGGTCACCGTGCCGCTGCCAGTGCCGGAGTCGGCGGCCGGCCCCGCGGCAGGCCCGCAAAAGGCCGCGGAGGGGACGACCGAACGGAGTGCCGGGGACGCCGGAGCGACTGACCCTCCGTCCGAGCGCGACGCCGGCCGGTTGGAGATCGAGCGAGCGTGGCGCCGTGCGGACGCAGCCGAGCGAACCGCCGGCGAGCTGGGTGAGCGTGTAACCGCGCTGGAGCACGCGCTCGAGCGTGAACGCGCCGAACGCGCGCTCCAGGCCGAACAGCGGCAGCCCGCCGATCCCGCCGGCGCCGAACGCGAGCGGCTGCGCGCCGAGGACGCACTTCGCGCGGCCCGGCGCGGCGCTGGCCTCCGGGTCCCCGCCGAACCCCCGCCGCCGCCGGTGGACCCGTCTCCGCTGCCGTCCGCGCGCACGGCGCCGCCGGTCGCGCCGGAGCCAGGGGCGTCGCCGCACGAGACGGGCGCCGACCAGGGCAGGCCGGGGGAGCCCGAGACGATCTCGGCGCTCCGCCGCGAGCTGACCGCGCGGGTCGCCGCCGAGGCGGCGCTGCGCGCCCGCACGGTCCAGGCCGAGACGCGCCTCGCCGCGCGCGTGCTGCTCGAGCAGCGCACGACGACCGCGCTCGCTGAGCTGCGCACCGAGCTGGAGCGACTGCACGACGCACTGGAGCGCGAGCGCAGAGGGCGCCGCGCCGCCGAGGCGGCCGCGGCACGGTTGCGCGCGGAGCTCGGCGGCCAGCGCGAGCGCTCCCGCGACGCGCACGCCGCGATCCAGGAGCTGCGCTCGGCGATCGAGCTGCTGCGCCCGCCGGTGCCCGCACCTCCGCCCGCCGCGGGCGAGGCAGCGCCGGGGACGTCCGGCCAGGCAGGGCCGGCGACAGCGGACGAGGCGGCGCCCGTGGGCGGGGTGGCGCCGGACCGCCTGAGCGATGCGCTCACGCGGCTGCGTCAGAACGTCGAGCCCCGCGAGGAGTCCTCGGAGTGGGGGGCGACGGGGCAGCCACCGGCTGCGGCCGTGCCCTCGACCGACGTCGCGCACACGCAGTCCGCGCTTCCGGCGCCATCCGCCGCACTCACGCCACTGCCGGTCGGGGTGGCCGGGCCGACGGTCGAGCAGCCGTTCCGCCGGCTCGCCGGGCGAGACCCGGAACGGGCCGGGCGGCTCCTGATCGGGCTGCTCGGGGCCCAGCGGGTGGCCTGGCCGCACGCCGTCGCCTACGACCTCGTCCTGGGTACGGGCTACGGGACCGTGCAGGTGACGGTTGGCGAACGCGGTGTCTCCGTCGAGCGCGCGGGCGCCGCGCGGGCACGGGAGCAGGTCGTCTTCCAGATCGACGGCGGCCCCGCTCGCCTCGCCCGGCTGTTGACGGCAGGTCCGCTGCGCCGGCTATTGCGGATGGGCGTCGCCCGGGTCCGGGGGCGCCGTGAGGGAGTGGGTGTGCTGCGGGCCGTGCTGGCACTGCCGCTCGACCTCGGCGCGCTGCACGCCGCGGGGGTCGCGCCCGACGGCGAGACGCTGTTCACGCTGTTGGCGGCGATGGTCGAGCCGGCATGGACACAGGGGGAGCTCTTCGCGATCTCCCATACCGACGAGCGCGGCCATGCGGTCTTCCTGCAGATCCGCGACGGCGGCCCTCCGCTGGTCTCGCTCGAGCCGCCGGCCGGGCGGATCGCGACCGAGCTGAGCGGACCGGCCGAAGCGCTGTGGCAGGCGTTCGCGGACGGCGCCTCGCAGCCGCACGGCGGCGCCGGGATGGCGCTTCGCGGGGACCAGGGCCCGTTGACACTCGTGCGCACGTGGGCAAATCGCGCACAGAGCGGACACGGCGCGCGCTGAGCGCCGGACCGTCCGGGCCGTTGCCTACTCTGGAATGCAGTCGCCGCTCACGCACGTCGCGCGCCCGCATCGCAGCGCACACGTCCGGATCTGAGCGACGGCCGAGCTGCCGATGACCTCGACCTGCGCCCACCTCCACGTCCATTCCGAGTACTCGCTGCTCGACGGAGCGTGCAAGATCGAGAAGCTCGCCGCGCGCGCCGCGGAGTTCGGCCAGCCGGCGCTGGGCCTCACCGACCACGGGGTGATGAACGGCTCGATCGAGCTCTTCCAGGCGTGTCGCAAGCACGACATCAAGCCGATCGTCGGCTGTGAGGTCTACATGGTCGACGATCACGCCGACCGTGCTCCGGGGCGGATGGATCGCTACCACCTGACGCTGCTCGCGGCCGACCAGGCCGGGTACCAGAACCTGGTGAAGCTGTCCTCGCGCGGCTTCCTGGAGGGCTACCACCGGGGCAAGCCCGGCGTCGACATGGCCCAGCTGGCCGAGCACGGGCAAGGCGTGATCGCCCTCACAGGCTGCCTGGCCTCGCGCTTCTGCCGGCTCCTCGGCGAGGACCGGCTCGACGACGCCCGGACGCACGCGCGCGAGCTGATGGAGGCCGTCGGGCCCGACAACGTCTACTTCGAGGTCCAGAAGAACGGGATCGATCTGCAGGACAAGTGCAACGAGGGGATCGTCAAGATCGCCCGGGAGGTCGGCCGGCCGGTCGTCGGCACCGGCGACGTGCACTACCTGCGGCGTGAGGACTACCACCACCACGCGGCGCTGCTGTGCGTGCAGACGAAGTCGACGCTCGCCGCGCCGAAGATCACGTTCGACACCAACGAGTTCTACCTGCGCTCCAACGACGAGATGGCGCAATCGTTCGCCGAATGGCCCGAGGCGATCCCGACGACGATGGAGATCGCCGACCGCTGCAACGTTGAGATCGAGCTCGGCGGTCAGCTGATCCCGAGCTTCCCGACGCCCGACGGCACCGACGAGCGCAGCTATCTGCGCGCGCTGGTCGACGACGGGCTGCGCCGCCGCTACGGCGACCCGATTCCGGCCGCCGCCCGCGAGCGGGCCGATTACGAGCTCGGCGTGATCGACTCGATGGGCTTCAACGCCTACTTCCTGATCGTCTGGGACTTCGTGCGCTACGCCAAGGGCGCCGGCATTGCGGTCGGCCCCGGACGTGGCTCCGCCGCCGGGTCGATCATCGCCTACTCCCTCGCGATCACCGACCTCGACCCGCTGAAGTACGACCTGCTGTTCGAGCGGTTTCTCAACCCCGAGCGCGTGTCGATGCCCGACATCGACATGGACTTCTCGGTGCGCGGCCGGGAACAGGTAATCCGCTACGTGACCGAGAAGTACGGCAAGGAGGCGGTCGCGCAGATCGTCACCTTCGGCAAGATGTTCCCCCGCGCGGCGACGCGCGACGCAGCGCGCGTGCTCGGGCACGACTACGCCACCGGCGACCGGCTCTCCAAGCTGATCCCCGACCCCGAGCAGGGACGCGCTCCAAGCTTCGAGAAGTGCCTGGCGCCGGGCGAACCGCTGCGCGCGGAGATCGACAAGGACGGAACTGCTCGCCAGATCATCGATGTCGCCCAGGGGCTTGAGGGGATCATCCGCAACGCCTCGATCCACGCCGCGGCGGTCGTCATCTCCGACCGCGATCTCACCGACATCCTGCCGCTGCAGATCGCCGACACCGGCAGCACCGACGAGAACGGCGACAAGATCTACCGGACCGTCACCCAGTTCTCGATGAAGCCGGTCGAGCAGCTCGGCCTGCTCAAGATGGACTTCCTCGGGCTGCGGAACCTCGACGTGATCGAGGATGCGCTCGACATCATCGAGCGCTCCACCGGCGAGCGTCCCGACATGGACCGGCTGCCGCTCGACGACGAGACGACGTACGAGATGCTCGCCCGCGGAGACTCGATCGGGGTGTTCCAGTTCGAGTCCGAGGGGATGCGCGAGGCGCTGCGGCGCGTCGGCGTGACCGAGTTCGCCGATCTGATCGCGCTCGTTGCGCTGTACCGGCCAGGTGCCATGGATCAGATCCCGACCTACGCGCGTGGCAAGCGCGACCCGGAGACGATCGCCTACCAGGACGAACGGCTGCGGCCGATCATCGAGGACACCAAGGGCGTGATCCTCTACCAGGAGCAGGCGATGCTCATCTCCAAGGAGCTCGCCGGCTTCTCCGGTGCCCGCGCCGATGACCTCCGCAAGGCGATCGGCAAGAAGAACCGCGAGGCGATGGCCGCGCTCAAGCCGGAGTTCTTCGAGGGATGCCGGTCCTCAGGCACCGCGGAGTCGGTGATCGAGTCGCTGTGGGCGACCAACGAGAAGTCGGCCGACTACTCCTTCAACAAGTCCCACGCCGCGTGCTACGCGCTGATCGCGTACCGCACCGCCTGGCTGAAGGCCAACTATCCCGCCGAA
>DASXZK010000005.1:0-2003 GCA_036501965.1 Solirubrobacteraceae bacterium | reverse complement strand
CCCGCGGGCTGGGAGAGCAACGGCTGGGCGGGTTCCTCAAGCGCCACGGCTACACCGGGCGCAAACCCGCGCGCGAGCTGCTCGCCGGTTGCGCAACGGCGCGGAAGGGCGCGCCGGCGTGCTCGAGACCCAAGCCCGCCGGCAGATCGTGTTGGCGCTCGTGTCTGCTCTGGAGCCGATCGTCGCCAGGATCAGCGACCTGACGATCCAGATCAGGAAGGGACTCGACGCGCACCCCGACGGAGCCACGTTCCGCTCACTGTTCATCGCCGCGGACTCATGGCTCTGCGCCGCGACGATGCTTTCAGAGATCGGCGACTGCCACGAGCGCGACCCCACCTACCGCGCCCTAGCCTCGATTCGTCAGTTGGTGTCTTGGGCGGTGTTTGAGGGCGTGCGTGTGAGTGGGTGTTCGCAGGGGCGGCTGATTCGGGGCTGTTGTCTGGGTTCAGGCCTGGTGTCTGGGCGTGGTTGGGGCCGCGCGGCGGTGGTTTTGCGCAGCGGTCAGCGGTCCTGGCGGTTGATCGTTGTCGCGTGGTCGCCGCCGGCTTGGTCAGCCGTGCGCGGGGAGCGCTTGGAGGCGTTTGAACGCGTGGAGGATCGCGCCGGCCCACGGCCAGTCGGCCGGGAGGTGCAGTGTGTCGCGGCGGGCGTGGCGGGTGAGCTGGCCGGCGACGTGCAGGATTCGGTAGCGCAGTCGCTTGGGCTCGCACACTTGGTGTTCGCCGTCGAGCGTGAGCAGCTGTGTCCAGACCGTGATGTCGTGGGCGGCGAGCGCGAGCTCGAGCCACGCCGCGTTCGCCTGAAATGAGTGAAACGGGAGATAGTTGGCGCCGGTCGCCTTGACCGTCTTGACGCGATCCTCGACCACGGCGTGCTGGCGGTGAACAGCCTCCAGCGCGGCGATGTCCTTGTCGGTCTGGTCGGTGATCAAGCACTGGAAGCGATGGCCGTCCACGTCGGTGAACGCCAACTGCGCGCCGGGGTGTGGGCGCTCGCGCCGACAGATCAGCCGGGTTTCATCGGGCCAGTCGGGGAGGTTGACCTGCCCGGTCAGCTCGGTCACCCAGGCCCCGTCACGCGGCTCGCCGTGCTGGCCTGTCGCTGGCCGCCACGCCGATTCTTCAAGGCTCAGCAGCGCTTCGCGTACCGGTCCGGTGAGCGGATAGCCGAACGAGAACCGGATCTCGGTCTCGCGGCACGCGTCCGCGAGATCATGGCTGGCGCCAGCCGAATCCGAGCGCGCGAGAATCTCCCCGTCAAGCGCGCTGGTCGGCAACTGCTCCAGCGCCAGATCCAACAGCTCGAGGTGATCCTCGGCGTTGTTGGCGCCGGCGTTGCCCGGTCTCAGGGTCCCGGCCAGCACCTCGCGTCCGCAGCACACCAGCAGCGGGTTAAACCCGAAACCGCCCTTGTAATGCCCAGCCGCATGCTCCTTCTCGGAGTGCACATCGATCGGAGTGGCGTCGAAGTCGAGAATCACCCGCTCCGGCGCAGCACCCGCATCCCACGCCCGCGCGCGAGCGGCCGCCCGCGCCGCGCGGATCCCCGCCAACTCGGTCTCACCGACCGACAGCACCACCCGCCGCGCCGTCGACACCGACGCGACCTCGCCAAACAGCGAGGACTGGCCCGCGAGCGCCTGAAGATCAGACACGCACCGCCCGCCGTCGGCGAGCATCACCGCCAAATCGCAGAACACCCGCCCGGGCTCGTGGCCTGACCGGCGCTCGCGCGTGCCCTCCAACGCATCGCACAACCCAACAGTCAGCCCGACACGATCGGCGACCAGCGCCAGCAACGACGTACCCGCCCGCGAGGACAAGCCCGTGCCGTCCGCCCGAACATCTACCGTTTTGACACTCCAACGTCCCATCACCTTCACGGTGAACCTCCTGAGCGGGGGGATTGGCGACTCGACATCCCCATCCTCCCTGCTCAGGCGGACGTTTCAGACCCCCTCCACGCCCACACCCCACCCACTACTGCCGAATCCAGGCTAG
>DASXZK010000004.1:0-9614 GCA_036501965.1 Solirubrobacteraceae bacterium | reverse complement strand
GCGCTCACACGTCGTCAGGCGCCGGGGATGGCGAGCGGCTCGCCGTCCATGCTGATCCGTCCGCCCTGGCGCAGATCGCAGATCAGATCCCAGTGGACGGCCGACTCGTTGACACCGCCCGACTCCGGATAGGAGCGTCCGAGCGCGAGGTGGACCGTGCCCGCCATCTTCTCGTCGAGCAGGATCATGCCGGTGGCGCGGTCGATTCCGGCGTTGGTGCCGATCCCGAGCTCGCCAAGGAAGCGCGCGCCCGGATCGGTCCCAAGCGTCGCGACGAGATAGTCCTGGCCTTCGTCGGCCCGAGCGTCGACGACCTTGCCGTCGCGGAACTCGAGCCGCACACCCGAGACGCGCACTCCGGGAGGTCCGGTCGGCACCGTGAAGTGAATCGTGCCGTTCGCCGAGCTCTCGTGCGGCCCGGTGAAGACCTCGCCGCTCGGCATGTTGCGGCGGCCGTCGGAGTTGATCCAGGTGCGGCCCGTGACATCGAGCGTCAGATCGGTGCCCTCGGCCTCGATCCGGACCGTTCGCGCCTGCGTCAGCCGCGCGACCAGCTCGGCCTGACGGACCGCCAGCGCACGCCAGGCGGCGATCGGATCCTCCTGGTCCAGGAACAGTGCGCGCTCGACGAACGCCTCGTAACGCCCCTCGGACATGCCGGCGAGCTGAGCGAGCGATGGGGTCGGCCAGAGCGTGCCCGCCCAGCGCTTGGCCATCATCTGCTCGCGCAGCCCCACCCGGCCTCGGGCGGCGCGCGCGATCCTCGCCGGATCGACCTCGGCCAGTGCCGCCGCGTTGCTGGGCGCGTTGATCCGCACCCGCGCGTCGATTGCACCCGCCAGCGCGAGATCGGCGGGCGAGGGCCCGTCGAGGTGCCGGTCACGGGCATGCGCGAAGAACGCCTCGCTCCACGCCGGCGAGTCCATCTCCATCACCGGCCAGGCATCGCGATCGAGGATCGCTGCGTGGAGCGCGTCGAGCAGCGGCTCAGCCAGACGCGTGGAGCTGGCGAGGACCACCTGGCCGGGGGCGACCTCCAGGCACCAGTCACAGAGCAGCGCGGCAAAGCGGTTCGGATCGATCACGGTGCCTCCATGTCGGGGAAGTTCTCGGCGAGATGGGTGCGCAGGCTCTCCCGGACGAAGGTGCGCTCGCCGGCCGAGGCCATGCGATAGCGAGCAAGCAGCTCCTTGGGCGCGTCGGTGCGGACATCTTCGATCGTCCATGCGACCGCCACGTGCTCGAACAACAGCTCGGTCGCCCGCTGCCACGCGTCCTCACGCTGGAGCCCGCCCTGCAGCGTCTCGGTGTAACGACGGCGCGTTCCGGGGCTGAGCGCGCCGCGGAAGGTGAGCGCGTTCCCCTCTGCGTCGACGTAGTCAGTCGTTGGCGCGGACGGTTGCTCGCTGTGACGGCGGCGGTTGCGCTTGCCCATCAGGCTCGGACCTCCGGTGAGTGGTTCATGGCAGGGGCCCGTCGGCGGCGGCGCGCAGCTGCGCCGCGACGTCGCCGGTGACGGGGTCGGCGTGGCCGGCCCACACGATTCGGGGACCGAGGTCGGCGAGGCGGTGGATTGCCGCCCGGGTCCGGTCGAGGTCCTGGTCGAAGGCCGGGTGGGGGATCCGGGGCGGCCCCTTGCGGCCGGTCTGCGGGTCGAGCGTGTAGACGGTGTCGGAGACGAGCGCCAGCCCGTCGGTCTCGCGGTAGAGGGCGATCAGCCCCGGCGCGTGCCCGGGGAGCTCGAGCACCCGGAATCCCGCGACCTCGTCACCCTCGGAGACGGTTCCGGCGATCTGCACGGCACCGCCGTCCCAGACGGGAAGCATTCGCTCGTAGAACGGCCGGGCGTATGGGCGGAGCTTGCGTAGGTCGAAGTAGTCGCGTAGCGAGGCCGGGGACTCGGCCGCCTCTCGCTCGGCGGGATGGCAGAAGACCGGGGCGCCCAGCCGTGGGGCGGCGCCGCGGTGGTCGGCATCGGCATGGCCGAGCACGACCCGGGTGACGCCCCCGCGCGAGGCGGCTGCCGCCAGGATCGCGGACGCCATCCCGTCGATGCCTCCATCGAACACGGTGACCCCGTCCCCGTCCGCGATCAGGTAGACGTTCATCGTCCGGGGCACGCCGCCACGGATCACCCAGACGCCCTCGCCGACCGGCTCGGGGTCGCCGGCCTTGATCGCGCGCCGGGCGAGGATCCCGAGGCTTGCGAACTGGGCGAGCCGCAGCTGCGCCGGCGAGCCGTTGGCGGGCAGCAGCCCGAGCTGGCGGGCGACGTCGCCGGAGTCGATGAATGCGTCGGTCTCGACGATCAGCCCGTCCTGCACGGTGCACACGTCGCAACCGTCGATCGCGATCCGCCCGTGGTTCGGGGCGAATCCGCCCAGCTCGCCAGGGCCGGCGAACGTGCCGGTGGCGTGCCAGCGCACTGCCACCCGATCGTTCTCCGAGGTGAGGTCCTTGATGGTGAACGCGAAGTCGGGGAACGCCCCGAACAGGCCGCCGAAGTACTCGCGCAACCCCTCGGGCGCGACGAGCTCCCGGTCGCCGACGATGCGGTCGATCGCCCCAGGCCGCCAGACCGCGACGGCCGCGTCGAGGTCGTGCGCGGCCAGGGCATCGAAATAGGCCCGAGCGGTCTCGGCGGGGGTCGCGTCCACTGCGCGGGCGAGTCTACGCGGCGGCGCTCTGCGGGCGCCGACCTCTATCGTGCCGATGATGGGGATTCGCGCCCGTGAAAGAGAAAACGGTCGCGGCGAGCGGGTGCTCGCGGGCCTGTGGCGGCTGCGCCTGCCGCTGCCCTGGCCGGGGGTGCCACACGGGAACGCGTGGGCGATCGCCGCCGGCGACGGGATCGTGCTCGTCGACACCGGCGTGCATTCGAGCGACTCGATGGAGCAGCTCGAGCGGGCCATGAACCAGGTGGGGCTTCGCCTGGAGCAGGTGACGCGGCTGATCATCACCCATGCTCACAACGACCACTGGGGTCAGGCCCTGCCGGTCGTCGAGCAAACCGGCTGCGAGATGTGGGTGCACCCGGCGAGCTCGATGGCGCTCGCCCACCTCGCCGACCCCGAGGCCGAGTTGCGCCTGCGGCTCGAGGTCGGGCGCCAGAGCGGGATCCCACAGGAGGCGCTCGAGTCCTACGCCGAGCGCCAGGTCGGCTCAGAGCCTCTGTTCGCCGGAGCGGTCCCCGGCGCGCGGGACCTCGTCGAGGGGGTCCAGATCGACAGCGACCTCGGTGTCTGGCACGTCTACGAGACCCCCGGTCACGCCGCCTCGCACGTCTGCCTCTACCAGCCCGAGCACCGGCTGCTCGTCTCCGGCGACCACCTGCTGGGGCGGATCGTGCTGTGGTTCGATCGCGGCGACACGCCCGACCCGGTCGCCGAGTACCTGCGTTCGCTCGACGTCGTCTCAGGGCTGCGCGCCCGCCTGGCGCTGTCGGGGCACGGCAAGCCGTTCCTCGATGTGCCGGGCCACATCGAGGGCTCGCGGCGGGCCGTGCGAGCTCAGATCGGCATCGCGCTCGCGGCGCTCGCCGAGGGCCCGCGGACGGCGCTGGAGGTGGCGAGCGAGGTGGACGACGGGCGCCCCGAAGGCTCGAGCAACGCCGTCTGGCGGCTGCCGCTCACGCTGTGCGTGCTGGAGCACCTCGAACGGGCGGGCCGGGTCGCCCGCGAGTCCGACGGCGAGGTCGAGCACTGGCGCCCGACCGGCGGTTGACCGACCCGTCGCGCCCCAACCTTGACACGACCGTGTCAAGGTAGCTACTGTTGGGGCCCGTGAGGATCGACCGGATCATCGAGCAGGCCGAGCAGCCGCTGTTCTCACTCGAGTTCTTCCCGCCCAAGACGGACGCCGGCGAGCGAGTGCTCGGACAGGCGCTTGAGTCCCTGCGCCAGCTCTCCCCTGACTTCGTGTCGGTCACCTACGGCGCCGGCGGCGCCACCCGGGCTCGCACGCCGGAGCTCACGAAGTGGATCAAGAACGAGCTCGGGATCGAAGCGATGGCCCACCTGACGTGCGTCGGCGCGTCCCGCGACGAATTACGCGAGCTGCTCGACGAGATGACCGGCGCCGGGATCGAGAACGTGCTCGCGCTGCGCGGAGACCCGCCGCGGGGCCGGGCCGACTGGACGCCGCACCCGGGTGGCCTCGAGTACGCGACCGAGCTCGTCGAGCTGATTCACGAGGGCTACGACGTCTGCGTCGGCGCCGCCTGCCACCCCGAGGTTCATCCCCAGGCTCAGGACCTGGCCTCCGACCTGCGGTTCCTCAAGCAGAAGGTCGACAGCGGCGTCTCGTTCCTCGTCACGCAGCTGTTCTTCGACACCGAGCTGTACGTCCGGTTCGTCGAGGAGGCGCGGGCGGCAGGGATCGAGATTCCGATCATCCCCGGGATCATGCCGGTGACGAACCTGCACCAGATCACGACGATGACCGAGATGTGCGGCGCGACGATTCCACCGGCGCTGCGCGAGGCGCTCGAGTGGCGCTCGCACGACCCCGACGCCGTGCTTCAGCTCGGCGTCTCCTACGCGACGCTGCAGTGCGCCGAGCTGCTCGCCGCGGGTGCGCCGGGCGTTCACTTCTACACCCAGAACCGCTCGCCCGCCACGCGCGCGATCCTGTCGGCGCTGGTGCTGCACCGGCCGTGGGAGCCGCGCCCCGGGCTCGGGGCGGCCGGCGGGGGTCCCTCGGTTCGATCGCTCGCCTGAGCCGCGGTCAGCCCTGAAGGTCGGCCGCGACGAGCGCCAGCACCTCGGCGTCCGCGCGGAACCCCGCCTTGCCCGCTCCCGGCCGGTAGCCCCGCAGCACGCCCTCGGTCTTGAAGCCCGCCCGGAGCGCCGCGCCGTGGATCGCCTCCTCGGCGGGATCGGCGAGGATCTGTAGGCGGTGCAGGCCGACATCGGCGATCAGCCAGCGGCCGGCGAGGGCGAGCGCCGCGGAGCCGAGCCCACGGCGCCGGTGCGCGGGCGCGATCCAGATCGTGAGCGCGGCGCGCCCGTCGTCGGGCTCCACGTCATGGATGTCGATCTGGCCGATGCACTCGCCCGATCCGCCCGCGGCGAGCACCGTGAGCCACAGCTCGCGGCCGGCGGCCCGTTCGGCCGGCGAGCCCTCGGCGCGCCGGCCGAGCTCAGCGCCGCTCGGCGGCCGGGTGAGCCCGAGCGCCCGGGCGAGCTCCGGATCGTCCTGGTGGGCGATGAGCGTCTCGGGGATGTCACGCTCGGCCGCGAGGCGCAGCGCGACCGTCCCATCGGCGAGCGTTGTCGGCGGGTCCGGGAAGGTCAACATGTCAGCGCAGGACCGTATCTTGGATCGGGTGACGAGCGACGGCGACATCGAATACACGGTGCGCCGCTCGCCACGGGCGCGCCGCGTGCGGGTGACTGTCGACCCTCAGCGCGGGGTGCAGGTGGTGCTGCCCCGCCGTGCGGCCGAGCGCGAGGCGGCCGCCGCCGTGCATGAGCTCGGGCCGTGGATCCGCCGCCGGGTGGGCGAGATGCAACGTGCGCAGGAGACCGTCGCGGCCCGCGGCGACACGCTGCCCTACCTCGACCAGACGCTCCGGGTGGTCGAGCAGGACGGCCGCAGCCGCGCACACCGGCGCGGCGACGAGCTCCACGTCCCCGCCGGGCCCGAGCGAGCGGCGGCGATCGAGCGCTGGTACCGCCGCGCGGCGCGCGAGGAGATCGCCGGCCGGCTTGACCGCGCCTGCGCCCGCGCGGGCCTCGCCTACGAGGGGTTGACGATCCGCGGCCAGCGGACGCGCTGGGCCAGCTGCTCGGCGGAGCGGTCGATGTCGTTCAACTGGCGTCTGTTGCTCGCCCCCGCCGCAGTGCTCGACTACGTCGTCTGGCACGAGGTCTGCCATCTACAGGTGATGGACCACTCGCCGCGGTTCTGGTCGCTGCTGGAACGCTTCTGCCCGGACTACCGCGCTCACAAGGATTGGCTGCGGCGCAACGGGCAGACACTCGTGTTGTAGCCGGCCCGGGATGGTGCGGCGCGCTCAGGCGGCCGCACGGGCCGCTGCCGGCCGTGCCGGCGACAGGTTCTCAAACGTCATCGGCATCGCCTCGGGCGCACCCGGGCGGGCGATCAGATAGCCCTGCCCGTAGCCGGCGCCGAGCTCCCGGGCGAGCGCCAGGTGCGCCTCGGTCTCGATGCCCTCGGCGATGACCCGGGCGCCGGTGGCGTCCGCCATCTCGATCAGCGCCTTGGCCATCGCCGCCCATGCCCGCTTGCTCTCGACGCCCTCGATGAACGTGCGATCGAGCTTGATGCACTCCGGCTCGAGCTCGACGATGTGGCGAAAGCACGAGTAGCCGGCGCCGACATCGTCGATCGCAAGGCCGACACCCCGACGCCGCAGCTCGTCGACGGTCCGCCGCACCGGTCCGTAGTCGCAGATCGCGACGTGCTCGGTGAGCTCGAGCAGCACGCGATCGCCGGGATACCCGTCCAGCAGCGAGGGCAGCGCGCCGCTGACGAGCATGTCCTGCGTGACGTTGATCGAGATGAGCTTCAGGTCCGGCAGCGCGCCGAGCATCTGCAGTGCATGCCGGACGGCGACCGTCTCGAGCTCGATCCCGAGCCCCACCTCGTGGGCCTCGGCGAACCACAGATCGGGTCCGCGGCGGGGGATCCCGGTGAAGCGGGCGAGCGCCTCGGCGCCGACGAGCTCGCCGTCGGCGAGCCGGATGATCGGCTGCACCGCGATGCCGGGCTGGCCCTCGGCGATCGCCTGACCGACGCGCCGGCGGGCACGCAGCGCCGAGACCGCTCCCGGGCAGGTCACCTCGGCGAGGAACTCGCCCAGCTCCCGGCCACCCTGACAGCAGTCGGCGCCCCGCTCCTCGCGCTCGGGGGCAGGGCACGCGTCGGCGTCGCTGAGCGCGGCGGGGTTGCAGACGGACTCAAGCGCATCACGCGCGGCGCCGGTGGTGGCCAGCGAAGCGGCGACCGTCGCTCCGACGAACGAGCACACGCGGCCGATCGCTTCCAGGTCGAGGTCATCGAACGCAGCGACGCGAGGGGACATCACCCCAAGCAGTCCGATCACGTGATCTCCCGCGAGCAGTGGGGCGGCGATGACCGAACGGGTCTCCCCGCGCCGGACCTTCTCGGGGATCCGCTCGTCGGCGTGCACGTCGTCGCAGCGCAACGGCACGCGGCGGGCCGCCGCCTCGCCGGCGAGCGTTCCCGCGAGTGCGAACTCGTCGCCGACGCGACCGACGACGCGGCCGCTGGCGGCCATCGTGCGCATGCGACCGCCGTAGATCATGTGGACGGTGGCGCCGTCGGCGGCCTGCAGCAGCTCGATGCTCGCGCGCGTGACCCGCTCGAGCAGCGAGGTGGGATCGAGGTTGTCGTACAGCACCTGCTGCACCGCGGACTTCACCAACTCAGACCCCCGCCGGAATCGTCTTTTCAAGCGTTCGACCAACGACCTTTGGTCATCATCGGTTTCGGCATCGCGTCGCTGTGGGCCCGCCGACCGCGGAGATATTGCATAGGTTCGGTACGTCTTTAGCGAACGCCGAGCGCAATCGGCGTCCACGTCGGCGGACGCCCCGCGGGGCAGCTCCGGGCGGAGCCAGGCGACGATTCAGGCGGCGAGCGGGGCCGGATGATCGACGGCCGGGAGGGCCGGCAACGGGAACTCCATCTCGGAGATCTCGCCCTGGCGCCGGCGATCGACCGGACCGTCGGACAGCGACTCGAACAGCCGGTGCACCGCGACGTTGTCGGCGAGCATCGTCGCGCGGAAGCGGCGTACGCCGCGGGCGACGGCCTGCTCGGCCAGCCGCGCGAGCAACTCCGTGCCGACGCCCCGGTGCTGGAGCGCGTCGTCGACGACGATCGCGACCTCGGCCACCTCCGGCTCGTCCGGGATGCGGATGAAGCGTGCGACGCCGACGATCGGAGCGCCGTCGGCTTCGGGGAGGGTGGCGACGAGCGCAACGTGGCTGCGGCCGTCGATGTCGACCAGGTACCGGACGTCGGCGCTGGTCAGATGCGGCTTGACGGCGAGGAAGCGGCGGTAGCGCGTCTCCGGGGAGAGCCGCTCGTGCGAGTCACGCAGCCGCTCGTCGTCCCCGGCGTCGATCGGCCGGATCACGATCGGGGTCTCACGATGCGGGCAGTCGCTCACATCCCCTACATAAGGACCGCTGCGGGGCGATCTGTGTGGCCCTCGTCACCGTCGGTCCGGGGGCGGACCGACGGTGCGTGAGTCAGCGGGTCAGCGGTCGCCGATCGCGACGTAGTCCAGGCCGCGGTCGCCGGTGTAGATCTGCCTCGGGCGGGAGATCTTCTGCTCGGGGTCCTGGATCATCTCCAGCCACTGGGCGATCCAGCCGCTGGTGCGGCCGATCGCGAACAGCACCGGGAACATCTCCATCGGCATGCCGAGCGCCTCATAGATCAGACCGGAGTAGAAGTCGACGTTCGGGTACAGCTTGCGCGAGACGAAGTAGTCGTCCTCGAGCGCGATCTTCTCGAGCTCGGTGGCGATGTCGAGCAGCGGGTTCTTGCCCGTCACCTCGAACACCTCGTCGACGGCCTTCTTGATGATCTTGGCGCGTGGATCGAAATTCTTGTACACGCGGTGACCGAATCCCATCAGGCGCTCGTTGCCCTCCTTCACGCCCTTGATGAAGTCCGGGATGTTCTCCTTGGTCCCGATCCGCTGCAGCATCCGCAGCACGGCCTCGTTGGCGCCGCCGTGCAGAGGGCCGTAGAGCGCGGCCACGCCCGCGGCCACCGCGGAATAGGGGTCTACTTGGGAAGAGCCGACGCTGCGCACCGCGCTCGTCGAGCAGTTCTGCTCGTGGTCGGCGTGCAGGATGAAGAGCACGTCGAGCGCGTGCTCGAGCCGGGGGTCGGGCTCGTACTTGAGCTCGGCGATCTTGTAGATCATCGAGAGGAAGTTGCCCGCGTAGCTGAGGTCGTTGTCGGGGTACACGTACGGCATCCCGCGGTTGTGGCGGTAGGCGAACGCGGACAGCGTCGGCATCTTGGCCAGCAGCCGGATCACCTGGATGTAGCGAGCCTCGGCGTCGTGAATCGCCGCCGCCTCGGGGTAGAACGTCGACAGCGCGCCAACGGAGGCGACCAGCATCCCCATCGGGTTGGCGTCGTAGCGGAAGCCCTGCATGAACTCCTTGACGTTCTCGTGCACGAAGGTGTGGATCGTGATGAGGTGATCCCACTCCTCCAGCTGCGGGGTCGTCGGGAGCTCGCCGTTGATCAGCAGGTAGGCGACCTCGAGGAAGCTGGACTTCTCCGCCAGCTGCTCGATCGGGTAGCCGCGGTACTCCAGGATGCCCTTGTCGCCGTCGATGTAGGTGATCGCCGAGCGACACGACGCCGTCGCCATGAAGGCCGGGTCGTAGGTCATCAGGCCGAAATCGTCGTCCTGGATCTTGATCTTCCGCAGCTCTGTGGCGCGGATCGTCTCGTCCTCGATCGGGATCTCGTACTGCCGACCGGTGCGGTTGTCGGTGACGGTGAGCGTATTGCTGCCCGTCGCTACGCCGCCCCCGTTGGAAGCCTGCGTCTCGGTGGTCATTGCACTCCTTGTCAGAAAAGTACCGGGGGTCATG
>DASXZK010000003.1:0-86455 GCA_036501965.1 Solirubrobacteraceae bacterium | reverse complement strand
AGCGCGCGGATCGCAGAGACATGGATGACCGCGGACTCCCCGACCCGCTTCAGGTAGTCGTCAGGGTCCGAGCGGCGCAGCGCGACGGCCTGCTCGAGCGTCATCCCGGTCGGCACGTAGCCGTTGAGCGGGTCGTGGGCGGAGGTCTGATCGGTGACGACGTCGACCTCGATTCCGCGCCGCACCAGCTCGGGCAGGATCTCGGCGGCGTTGCCGGCCAGGCCGATCGACAGACCGCGCTTCTCGGCGCGGGCCTTGTCCAGGCGGGCGAGCGCATCGTCGAGGTCGCCGGCGCGCTCGTCGAGATATCCGGTCTGGATGCGCTTCTCGATCCGGGAGATGTCGATCTCGATACACAGCGCCGCGCCGTCGAGCATCGTGATCGCCAGCGGCTGCGCTCCGCCCATCCCACCAAGGCCGGCGGTCACGACCAGCCGGCCGGCGAGCGTCCCGCCGAAGCGCTTGCGCGCTGCCGCCGCGAACGTCTCGTAGGTGCCCTGCAGGATCCCCTGGGACCCGATGTAGATCCAGGAGCCGGCGGTCATCTGCCCGTACATCATCAGCCCGGCGGAGTCGAGCTCGCGGAACGTCTTCCAGTTGGCCCAGTTGGGGACCAGGTTCGAGTTGGCGATCAGCACGCGCGGCGCGCGATCGTGGGTGTCGAAGACGGCGACGGGCTTTCCGGACTGGACGAGCAGCGTCTGCTCATCGCCGAGCCGCTTCAGCTCCCGCTCGATCGTGCGGTAGCTCTCCCAGTTGCGCGCGGCCTTGCCGATCCCGCCGTAGACGACGAGGTCGGCCGGGTTCTCGGCGACATCGGGGTGCAGGTTGTTGCGCAGCATTCGCAGCGCCGCCTCCTGCTGCCAGCCGCGACATTCCAGGTCAACCGCGCTGACGCTCATCACGCCACCTCCTCGATCTCGTCGTTCAGCTCTCCGGCACTCTCCAGGCCCACCCGCGCCGACAACTCACGGGCGTGCTCGACGACATGCCGGCCGTACGTCTGCTCCTGCGCCTCGGTCGTGCGGTAACGCGGCGCGAGCACGCTCAGCGCGCCGACGATCACGCCGCCGTCGCCGTGGATCGGCGCGGCGATCGAGGTCACGTCGGGCTCGACCGAGCTGCGCCTGACGACGAAGCCGTCCGGGCCGGTGTCGCCGTCCAGCGCGGCGCCGAGCGCGGTGTCGCGCCGTGGGATCGTGCGACCCGTCCAGCCGGCGACACGCACGAACTGGGGACTGGAGTGCTGGCGCAGGTAGAGCACGCGCGTGTCGTCGAGTGCGATCCCCACGTTCGCAGTCTCCTGCGTCTCTCGGGCGAGCGCGGCCAGGTGCGGCCCGGCCAGCTCATAGAGCGGGTCCTCCCGCATCGCGGAGACCGCGAGCTGGCGCAACCGCGGCCCCGCGCCGAAGCGCCCGTCCGGTGTGCGGGCGAGGAAGCGATGTAGCTGGAGCGTCGAGAGCAGGCGTGAGGCGGTGCTCGCCGACAGGTCGGTCTGCTGGGCGAGCTCGGTGAGCGTCAGCCCGTCGGACGCGGATGCCGCCGCTTCGAGCAGATCGAGCGCGCGCTCGACCGTCCGGGTCGCGGGGGCCGCCTCGGCGGCGGGACGGATTGCTCTGCCAGGCACAACCTGAACGTATCACCTGGTGGTGCGAATTTCACTGAGTGGGACCAGGCGCCGTCGTGCCAGGCCCGCGCCGCGGGATGTGGCAGAAAAAGGCGACCCCTCCGCCCCAATCCGCCATATTGCCCAGGGTGGGCTACAGCGGGTCGACCGTGAGCGCAACGGCCAAGCTGTGGCGCGTCGCATAGCGCACCCCGACACTGTCTCCGACCGCGAGCCCGGAGGCGACGTACGCCAGCGGGCCGTCGAGTGCGACGGTCACCGTGCGGCCGGCGTCGACCCGGCCGGCCAGCGCCGCGGGCACCAAATGCCACGGCCTGTAATGGTGGTCGAGCGTGTCGGGCGCGCCGTCGTCGAGCCAGCCCGGGCCGCCCTGTGGGTTCTCCGGACTCGGCGGCCCTCCGTCCGAGGTTCCGAAGAACTGCTCCCCGATCTCGATGAAGATGTGGACGCCGGAGTCGTCCCACAGGGTGACGCTGTGCGCGCCGGTCCCGGGGCCGTGCACGATCAGGTGTGCCTGGCGGAGCTCGGCGATCACGCCCGCGTCCCCGGGCACGCCGGTTCCGGGCAGCCATAGGCCGGCGCCGGCGAGCACCGCAGTGACCGATCCCGCGCAGTCGAAGCCGATCCGACGCCCGTTGTAGCCCGGGCCCCCCCGCATGCCGGTGCTGGCAGTTCCAGCGAACGCGTGGCCGCCGCCCCAGACATACGGATAGTCCCCGGCGGCAACGACGTTCGCCGCGTGCGTGAGCCCGCCGATGACCGACATGCGGGGCCCGGCGCGTTGCACAGTGAGCTCAGACCAGTCAAGTGAGACGATCCTCCCACGCACGACGCCCGCGGGCGGGAGCGAGGCAGTGGGAGCTGCGAGTGCCGTCCGCGGGACGGCCAGCGGCAGCAGCGCCACGAGCGCCGCGGTGAGGAGCCGGCGGACACGAGCCATGTTCCGGGACGTCGGCGGCGACGGCGAACGCCCGAAGCCGGTGCACCGTATTCCGGACGGAGATACGGTTTGCGCGGCGCGCTCAGTCGCGGTACCGCAGCGTTGCGCCGAGACCCGACGCGGTCGCCTTGTCCAGCAGCGCCTGACCGAGCGCAACATCGGTGATCGAAAGGCCGCGGTGCCAGAAGAGGATCGTCTCCTCGTCGCGCTCGCGTCCCGGTCGCAGCCCGGCGACGATCTGGCCGAGCTCCGCGTGCAGGGACTCGGCGGTCACCCGGCCGGAGTCGACATGGACGCGCAGCGCCCCAAGCGGGCCGGCCTGGGCCTGCACCCAGTCGTCGACCACGACCTTGTCCATTCCGTCGGTGAGCGAGAGCTCGACCGCGCTCACCGTGCCGTAGGGCACGACGAGCGCGCCCGGCGAGATCCACTCGGTCCGCAGCAGCGGCTCCGGTTGGGTCAGCCGGCTGGCCTCGACGACGACGTCGGCGCCCCGCACGCACGACTCCCAGTCCTCGCACACGATCACCTCGATATCGAGGTCACGCCGCAGTCGATCCGCGAACGACTCCCGACTCTCGGGCCGGCGCGAATGGACACGCACCTCCCGGAGTTCCGGGAGAACCGCGCGGCAGAGGCGCACGTTCCAGTACGCGGTCCCGCGCGCGCCGATATGTCCGAGCACGCGCGCGTCTCGCCGGGCGAGCGCCTCGGCGCCGATCGCCGTGACCGCGCCCGTCCGCATCTCGGTGATCGCGGTCGCGTCGATCACGGCGCGCGGCACTCCGGTCATCGGATCCATCAACAGCAGCATCGCGAGCTCCGAGGGCAGCCCGAGCCGGTGGTTCTCGACGAAGTCGCCGACGACCTTGACCCCGGCGAACCGGGGCGTGGCGCCGCGCAGCACGTTGAAGTGGCCCGCCGCTCCGTGCGGGAACAGATGCATGCGCGGCTCGCCGACGGTCTCGCCGCGTCCCTGGGCGGCGAGCACCGCCCGCACCGACTGGAGGATCTCCTCGTCGGCGAGGGCGAGCTGCGCGACCGCGGGGCCGTTCAGATACGTGAGCTCGAGACTCACACCACGCCGTCCGAAGCACGCACACGGCCGCTGAGGACGCCGCTCGCGAGCAGATTGTGGGCCAGGCGTTCGACCTCGGGCCCGAGCGCGCGGTCCTCACGCAGCGGCGGGACGAGCTCGCGCACCGCACGATGGGCGGCGCCGGTGCCCACGCCCAGCGGCGCACCGTCCCCGCCGTTCGTCGTCCGGGAGGGGTGCGCGATGTCGACCGCCTGTGCGGCGACGAGCAGCTCGAGCGCGACGAGCAGTCGCAGCCGGCTCAGCTGCTCACGCAGGCGCAGCGCGCCCTGCAGCGCCCCCGTCATGTCGTCCTCCACCCCATCGGCGGTCACCCCCTGCAGGATCGACACCGGAGCCGCCAGGTGGCGGATCTCCAGCACGAGCGCCGCTGCCGTCTTGGACAGCGGTGCCACCCCGGAGCGGCTGGCCGCGCGATCGGGATCGACTTCGACCAGATTGGAGGGCAGCCCGCTCAGCCGCGTCTCCTTCAGCCGTGCCTGGCGCTCGGCGATCGCATGCGCGACGTGTGCACACGCGAGCGCGACCCCGTCGAGCGCGAGCGCAAGCGCCGGCGAGGAGAAGTTGCCGGTCGAGAGGATCTCCGCCTCACCTTCGCCGTCCCGGTCGCCCGCGCCCTGCGCCAGCACGAGCGGGTTGTCGGCCGCGCCGGTCAACTCGGGCGCGATCGCCGCCTCCAGCGCGTCGAGTGCCACGTGCAGCGCACCGTGGACCAGGCTCGCGCAACGGAAGCTCAACGGGTCCTGCAGCCGCCGCGGGCGTTCCACCTCGATGAGCGCACTCCCGGTCAGCAACGCCAATAGTCCGGTGGCCCCCCACGCCTGACCGGGCGCGGGGCGGGCCGCGACCACGCGCGGATCAAGCGGGGTGAGGCTCGCGCGGAACCCCTCCATCGACAGCGCGGCCGACACCTGTGCCCCGTCAAGACAAGCCCGGGCGTCGCGCAGGGCGAGCGTCGCGGCGCCGATCGCGATCGCCGAGCTCGAGCAGATCGCCAGTCCGTCCCGAGGCCCGAGCGGGACCACGCCGAGGCCGCTGCGCACCAGCGCGTCGCCGGTGTCCATCCACTCGCCCTCCAGCTCGGCGCGCCCCTCACCGATCAGCGCCAGGCCGACATGGGCCATCAGGCACAGGTCAGAGGCGCCGATCGAGCCGCTGCGCGGGATGGCGGGATGGACTCCCGCGTTGAGCAGCTCGGCGAGCCCGTCGGCAAGCGTCGGGCGGGCCCCGGAGCCGCCGGTGCACAGGCCATTCACGCGGACGGCGATGGCGGCCCGCACGAGCTCACGCGCAAGCGGCTCGCCGACGCCGGTCGCGCGGCCGCGGATCGTACGCAGCGGGTACCCCGAGCTCTCGCGCGGCGCGACGACGTCGGTCACGCGGGACCCCAAGCCGGTGGTCACGCCGTAGATCGGGCGCCCGGAGGCGGCCGCGCGCTCGAGGATCGCCGCTGACTCGGCCATCCGTGCCCGCGCCCCCGGATCGATCTCCACCGGCGCGCCGTGTCGGGCGATCGCCTCGAGCGTGGAGGGATCGAGATCGCTGCCGGTGATCAGGACGGGGTCGGCCATGGTTCAGTCTCCTCGCCGCGGCGGCTGCTGGCCCTCAGGACAACGAGGCAGGGCGAGCGACGATACTGCGCCCGTGACACGCCCCGCAGATCCCCCCGACGCCGTCGTCCACCCGGATCCCGTCGTGCTCGACGGCGACACGCTCACCCCCGGCCGGGTGGCGCTGATCGCGCGTGAGGGCGCCGAGGCCCAGCTCGCGCCACAGGCGCGCGCGCGCAACGACGCCGCCCGGGCCACGCTCGCGGCGCTGATCGAGTCCGGCGCCGAGCTCTATGGTTTCTCGACCGGAGTCGGCGCGCTGCGTCAGCACCCGGTCGACCCCCGCGATCAGGCCGGCACCGGACTGGCGCTGCTGCGCAGCCACGCGGGCGGCGCGGGGCGGCCACTGCCCGCCCACCTCGTCCGCGCAGCGATGGCCACGCGCGCCAACCAGATCGCCGCCGGTGGCGCCGGTGTCAGCGAGGAACTGCTCGACGCGCTCGTCGAGGCGCTCAACGCGGGTCTCTCGCCGTTCACCCGCGAGCTCGGCTCACTCGGCACCGGCGATCTCACGAACCTCGCCGACATCGCGCTCTGCCTGCTCGGTGAGGGCGAGGTGTGGCGCGGAGACGAGCTGATCGACGCCGCCTCGGCGCTCCGCGACGCCGGGATCGAGCCGGCGGTGCTGAGTCCGCGCGACGGGCTTGCGTTCATGAGCTCCAACGCGGTCGCCGTCGGCTCCGCGGCGCTGCTCGTCGTCGACGCGCGCCGCCTGCTCGATGCCTGGTTGTCGGTCGCGGCCCTGTCGTTCGAGGCGGCCGGCGCCGACACGGTGGTGCTCGACCCGCGGATTCATTCGCCCCACCATCGCCCCGGTCAGTCGGCGGTCGCCGCGCGGATGCGTGAGCTCCTCGGTGGCATGGTCGGACGGCGACGGCGGGATCCGGCGGCCCTCGATGGGGACGAGCCGGTTCCCGTCCAGGACCCGTATCCCTTCCGCGCCCAGCCGCAGGTCGACGGTGCGGTGCACGACGCGCTGGCGGCGCTTGAGGTGACCGTCGGCCACGAGCTCAACTTCGCCGGTGAGAACGCGCTGATCGTCGACGGGGTCGCGCTGCCCAACGGCAACCCGCATGCTGCCCCGCTGGCCGCCGCGATCGACGGCCTGCGCACCGCGCTCGCCTCGTCGGCGGCTCTGATCGCCGCTCGCGTCTCGACGCTGCTGGACTCCGGGCTGACCGGGCTGCCTCCGTTCCTCACGCGTCCCGGCAGGGCGGGCGCGGAGTCGGGCGCGCTCGTGCTCGAATACACGGCCCATGCCGCGGTGGCCGAGGTGCGGTCCCTGGTCACGCCCGTGGCGGCGCAGACGGTGTCGGTGTCTCGCGGGGTGGAATCGCATTCGAGCCTTGCGCCGACCGCCGTGCGGCGCGCGCGTGAGACCCTCGATGCGCTCCGCGTCGCCGTCGCCTGTGAGCTCGTGGTCGCGGTCCGGGCGCTGCGGTTGGCGGACCTCGAGCCCGCCGGGGACCGCGTGCTCTGGCGGGCCGCGGCCGAGGCGCTCGATCCCGATCTGGCAGACCGGCCGCTCGCGCCCGACGTCGAAGCGGCCCGCCGGTTGATCGAGGCCTGGGCGGTCGAGTTGCCCTGATCGGGTCGTCGACCGTTCTAAGCTGAGCGGAATGGCCATTCCGCCGCACTCGCACCCGTCCCCCGTTCCGGACCGCCGCCGGAGGGTGATCGTGCTCCTGATCTGCTCGATGAGCCTGCTCATCGTGGGGCTCGACGTGACGATCGTGAACGTCGCGCTGCCGGCGATCCACCGCTCGCTGCACGCGGGCGTGTCGGGGCTGCAGTGGACGATCGACGCCTACACGCTGGTGATCGCCACCCTGCTGATGCTGTCCGGGTCGACGGCCGACCGGGTCGGGCGCCGTCGCGTTTTCCAGATCGGGCTGCTGCTGTTCTCGCTCGGCTCGCTCATGTGCGCGCTGGCGCCCAATCTGGGCCTGCTGATCGGGGCGCGGGCGCTGCAGGCGATCGGCGGCTCGATGCTCAACCCGGTGGCGATGTCGATCATCCGCAATGTCTTCACCGATCCGCGGGAGCGCGCACAGGCGATCGGAGTGTGGGGCGGCATGATCGGCATCTCGATCGCGCTCGGCCCGGTCGTCGGCGGCCTGCTCGTCGACACGTTCTCCTGGCGCGCAGTGTTCCTCGTCAACGTGCCGATCGGGATCCTCGCGATCGTGCTCACGGCGCTGTTCGTGCCCGAATCGCGCGCGGACCGCCCGCGCCGTGTCGATCCGGTCGGCCAACTGCTGGTGATCGTCGCGCTCGCCAGCGTCGTCTACGCGATCATCGAGGCGCCCTCGGCCGGCTGGCTGTCGGCGCAGACGCTGGCGCTCGGCGGCGTGTGCGTGATCGCGCTCGCCGCGTTGATCCGATACGAGAAGCGGGTGTCCCAGCCCCTCATCGAGATGCGGTTCTTCCGCAGCGCGCCGTTCTCGGGGGCGACCGCGCTGGCGGTCGGGGTATTCACCATCCAGGGCGGCTTCCTGTTCCTCAACACGCTCTACCTGCAGCAGTCGCGTGGCTTCAGCCCGCTGCACGCCGGCCTCGACACGCTGCCGATGGCGCTCCCACTGCTCGTGATGGCGCCAATCACCGGCCGTTTCGTCGGCACCCACGGTGCCCGCGTCCCGCTGCTCGCCGGCGCGGTCGCCACCACCGCGGGCGGGTTGATGCTCACCCAGCTGACTGCGACGACGTCAATGGCCTACCTGTTCGGGGCCTACGTGCTGATCGGGCTCGGCATGGGGCTGTTCAACCCGCCGATCACAAACACCGCCGTGTCGGGTATGCCGCCCTCGATGGCCGGCGTCGCGGCGGCTGTCGCCTCCACCGCCCGGCAGGGCGGCTCAACGCTCGGGGTCGCGGTGTTCGGCGTGCTCGCCGGGAGCCGGGGCATCACGGGTGTCTCCGCTGGTTTCGCCGCTGCGACCCATGCGGCATGGTGGCTCGCGGTCGGGATCGGCGTCACGCTGTTCGTGATCGGGTTCGCGACCACGACGCCCTGGGCACGCCGGACCGCCGAGCGCGCCGCCGAGACGATCGAGGAGGAGACCGCCGCGGCGTCTCCCCCGAACGCCGAGGCGCGCCTCGTCGCCCACTGACTCGCCGCCTCGGGCCACTCTAAGGTCGAGGCCATGAAGCTGGTCGACCGCCGGCCGAACGTCGAGCTGCGCCACGAGGCGGACGGCCAGGAGACGGTCGTCCTGTCCTTCCCGTACGAGCGCACGCTGGTCGAGATGGCGCGGTCGATCCCGCACCGACGCTTCGACTGGGACTCGCGCGAGTGGTCCGCACCCGCGTCGGACTGGGCGGCGCTGAAGGTCGAGGAGATGCTCGAGCGCTATCCCGAGCTCCAGGCGGCCGCCGACGTCGAGGAGTGGCTACGCGGGGTGCGGCGCCGCTGGATCGGCACGGTCAGCACCACCCGTTACGACGGGCTCGGCTGGCTCGTGCTCCAGACGCGTGCCGGCCCCTTGCCCGACGACGTCGCCGCTCGTGCGGTCACCACCGAGGATGGACGCACGCTGGCCCCCCTCACTGCCGAGGTCGCCCAGGCGTTGCGTGGCGAGCGGTCCGCCCGCCTGGACGCCCCCGCGGAGCGGGTACTGCAGGCGATCGAGCACGGCGAGGTCCCGCCGGCGGCTCGGCTGGCGTTTCATCGCGGCGTCGAGGGCGAGGAGCTGCGGCTGGAGGTCGGCTGGGATCCGGGGATCGGCGCGGCCTTCGAACAGCTGCCGGGTGCGGGCGGTACCCGCGCGGTCGCCGTCGATCCCTGGGTCGTCGAGCAGCTCGACGCGTTCATCGTCCAGCACCGTCTCGCCATCACCGCGACCGCGCGTGAGGTGCTCGAGGATCTACGAGCGGAGCACCGCCGGGCCGCCGACGCCGTCGCGCGCAGCCGCGCCACCGCGGCGGAGCCGATCGACGATGTCGCCGGCCGGCTCGGCGGCGAGCTCGCCCCGTTCCAGTGGGCCGGGGTCCGGTACGCGCTGCAGGCACGCGCGACGTTCGTCGCCGACGAGCAGGGCCTCGGCAAGACCGTGGAGGCGCTCGCCGCGCTCGAGGCCGACGGCGCGTTCCCGGCGGTCGTCATCTGTCCTGCGGCGATGAAGCTCACCTGGCAGCGGGAGACCGAGCGCTGGCTGCCCCATCGCAGCGTCGCCGTCGTCCACGGCCGCGTCGCCGTGCCGCCGAGCGGCGATGTGACGATCCTCAACTACGAGATCGTCGCCGCCCACCGCGACGCGTTGGCCCGCCGGCGCCTGCGGGCGCTCGTGGTCGACGAGGCTCACTACTGCAAGAACCCGAGCGCCAAGCGGACCCATGCGGTGCGGTCGCTCGCCGGAACGCTGCCCCCGCGCGGGCTCAAGCTGGCGCTCACCGGCACTCCGGTGCTCAACCACCCCGACGAGCTGATCGCGCAACTGCGCGTGATCGACCGGTTGAAGGACTTCGGGTCCGGGGCCCGCTTCTCCAACCAGTTCCGCGGCCGGATCGGCGGCGTCTCGGAGGAGCGGCTGCACTGGCACCTGCGCCGGCACTGCTTCGTGCGCCGGCTGAAGTCCGAGGTGCTCCCTCAGTTGCCGGCCAAGCGCCAGGTCGTGGTGCCGATCGCCCTCACCAACGAGTCGGAGTACCGCCTTGCCCAGCGAGATGTGATCGAGTGGCTGCGCACCCAGCCGCTCGACCTCTCCGAGCTGAACGCCAAGATCTCCGCCACGCTGCGCGCCGAGCGCCTGGCCCAGCTCGGGACGCTGCAGCGGCTGGCGGCGCGTGGCAAGCTCGCCGCGGCGCTGGCATGGATCGAGGACTTCCTGGCCTCCGGCGAGGCGCTCGTCGTGTTTGCGCGCCACATCGAGGTCCAGAAGGCCGTGGTGGCCCGCTTCCCCGACGCCTTGCACCTGCTGGGCGAGGACTCCCTGGTCTCCCGCGAACGCGCGATCGCCGCCTTCCAGGATCACGAGGGACCGCCCCTGATCGTCTGCGCCACCCGGACTGCCGCGCAGGGGATCACGCTCACCCGCGCCTCGAACGTCGCCTTCCTCGAGCTGGAGTGGACGCCGGCGATCCACGATCAGGCCGAGGACCGCTGCCATCGCATCGGCCAGCGGGACGCTGTCACCGCCTGGTACCTGCTGGCGGCCGACACGATCGACGAGACGATGTCGCGGCTCATCCAGGCCAAGCGGGCGACGGTCACGGCGGTCACCGATGGACGGATGGTCGAGTCCGACGGCCTCGTCGACGCGGTCATCCGCGAGCTGCGTGACGGCCGGCCGTTCACCCACCTGCGCGCGGTCATGGGCGGCCGCGTGGAAAGCGGCTGACAGACCCCCCGCGCGCGGATATGCTCGCGCCGTGAGCCCGGCGCCCGCCCCGACCCGCGCCCCCAACGTCCATCCGGACTGCATCAACGTCCCCGGACGCAGCCGCGAGGGGTTCGAGGAGCTCTGCCACCTCGTCACCGAGGCCGACCCCGACACCGCGCTCTGCGGCGTCGACGTGACCGGCTACCCCTGGAATCCCCCCTGGCCGCGCTGCGAGGCGTGCCTGGCGGTGGCCCGGGGTGCGCTCAACTGAGCGCCGCGGTTCGGGTCTCAACACAGACCGCAGCCGTCCATGGCCTTCTGCAAACGTCATGACGGGCCAAACCACGGCCGATGTAGTCCTCGTGGACGACCAGAGCATCCGCCACAACCGCCGGATCATGGCCTACTGCGCCGCCGCGATGTATGCGGCGGCGGCGCTCGACGGCGGCATCGAGATACTGCTGCCGAACGTGCCGAGCTTCTCGCTGCTGCCGATCTACGTCGTCGCCGCGATGACGGGATTCATGTTCTTCGCCGGACCGCGCCTGCCGCGGCGGGTGATCATGTTCAACGGCCCGATCGGCGTCGCGCTCGTCTCCTACGCGCTGGCGACCACGAAGGTGACCGCCTCCGACTCGGCCGTGCTGTTCGCGTTGCCGGTGCTCTGGCAGTCTCTGTTCTTCGGGCGGCGCGGCGCGGTCGCCATCCTGCTGCTCGTCGCCGCCGGCGAGGCGCTCGCCCTGCACGCGCTCGGCCGCTACGGCTATCCCGCGCGCTGGGTCGACGTGATGGTCTCAACGACCGCGATCGCGCTGGTGGTCACCGCGCTGGAGGGCCGCAACGAGCGCCTGCTGGCCACTCTCGCGATGGAGGCGCGGGTGGACCCGCTCACCGGCCTGCTCAACCGGCGCGGCTTCGACGAGCGCGCCTCCGCCGAGCTCGGCCCGGCGGTCCGTGACTCTCGTCCATTCGCGCTGGTGATCCTCGACATCGACCACTTCAAGCTGGTCAACGACCAGTGGGGCCACGACGTCGGCGACCGGGTCCTGCGCCACGTCGGCGACCTGCTGCGCGAGCAGGCCCGGGACGGCGACATCCTCGCGCGCTTCGGTGGCGAGGAGTTCGTGGCGCTGCTGCCCGACGCCGACATCGACGGAGCCCAAGGATTCGCCGACCGCGTCCGTGATTCGCTCGTTCGCCGCACCGGCGGGCTGCCGGCGGTGCGGTTGAGCGCGGGTGTCCGTGTCGGCGAGCCCTCCAGCGAGATCACCGCGCTGCTCGCCGAGGCGGATCTCGCCCTCTATGACGCCAAGCGCGCCGGCCGCGACCGCACCACGGTCTTCTCCGCAGCCGCCGCCTGAGAGCTCTACTGTCTGCCCCACGGTGCGCGGGCGTGGGTGAACAGCGGGCGGAAGAGGTCGTTCGCCGCATCGTCGCCGGCGAGGCGCACGAAGCGTCGGCACTGATCGCCGAGCTGACCCGGCGCACCCCGCTGCTCACCTCGCGCGGCCTCTCCGACGCGTGCGGAGGTCAGGTCGTCCTCAAGGCCGAGAACCTCCAGCGCACCGGCTCGTTCAAGCTGCGCGGCGCCGCGCACCGGATCGCCCGTCTCGTGGATCCCAGCGGCGTCGTCGCCGGCAGTGCCGGCAACCACGGTCAGTCTCTCGCCTACGCCGCGCGGGCGCGAGAGATCCCGTGCGAGGTGTTCATGCCGCGCGAGGCCCCCGTGGCGAAGGTGGCCGCGGTGCAGGCGTTCGGCGGAACCGTCGACCTCGACTCTGAATCGGTCGACGAGGCGGTGGCGCGGGCGATCGAGCGCGCCGAGCAGACCGGGGCGGCGTTCGTCCATCCATTCGACGACCCGGATGTGATCCTCGGACAGGCGACCCTCGGGCTCGAGCTGCTGGAGGACGTACCGGATCTCGACACGGTGATCGTCCCCGTCGGCGGCGGAGGCCTCATCTCGGGTGTGGCCGGGGTGATCAAGGAAGCGCGCCCGCACACACGGGTGGTCGGCGTCCAGGCGGCAGCGTGCGCCGCGTTCCCGCCGTCGCTCGACCACGGGACGCCGGAGACGATCACGCCAAGGGCGGCCACGATCGCGGACGGCATCGCGGTCAAACGGCCCGGCGAGACGACGCTCGCGCTCGTGCGCCGGTGGGTGGATGAGATCGTGGTGGTCGACGAGGACGAGACAGCGGACGCGATGGTGTGGTTGCTCGAGCGCTCCAAGCTCGTCGTCGAGGGCGGTGGAGCGGTCGGCGTCGCGGCGCTGCTGCTCGGAGCGGTCCCGCCCGCCGCGGACGGAGCGACGTGCGTGATCCTGTCCGGCGGAAACGTCGACGCCGGGCTGCTCGCTCAGATTGCGCAGCGGCATGAGGTCACGGAAGGGCGGCGCCTGCGACTGCTGACGCGCATCTCGGACCGGCCCGGAGCGCTCGCGGCCCTGCTGACCGCCATCGCACACTGCGGTGGCAACGTCGTGCACGCCGATCACGTCCGCGAGGCCGCCGCGCTGCACGTGCGGGAGACGGCGGTCGAGATCACCCTCGAGACGCGAGGCCCCGAGCACGGGGCCACGATCGTCGCTGAACTCGAGGGTGCCGGATACCAGGTGCAGCGGCTCGATTCCACCTGGCCGGCCGCCTGAAGGGCCGGTCGGCCCGTTCGGCCAGAGCACGCCGTATCAGGCTTCGTCAACCAGTTGCAGTCCGTAGACTGAGCGCGCGGCCATCCACAAGTGCAAGGGGAAGTGTTGTATGTCGATGTCTGACAAGGGCAAGCGAGCGGCGGCTGCCGCGATCGTCGCCGCGGGGGCGTCGTTGGGCCTCGTGGGGACCGCTGCCGCGGCCACGGTTCCGGCCACTCTGACCGTGAACCAGGCCTGCTACGTCACGGTCGGGAAGGCCCGGCCGACGATGGTCGTCACCGGCACCAGATACATCCCGGGAGATCCCGTCAACGTCAGCGACGCGACCGGCTCCTTCGACGAGAACGTGACCGCCGATGCGACCGGCGCGATCACCGCCTCGGCGCCCGCGCCCGTCACCTTCTTCAGCAAGCCGGGCGAGAAGGCCGATGCGATCACGGCCACCGACTACAACGAGAACGGCAACGAATACGTCGGCACCGCGCAGACAGAGCTCTCGTTCCTGGGCGCGAGCGCCAACAAGACGAAGCGGGCGCACGGCCTGCACGCGCTCACCTTCAAGACGAAGTGGACGTTCTCGGGCTTCCCCGTGGGGAAGTCGATCTACGCCCACTACATCTACGGCAAGAAGACCGTCGCCCGCCAGAGCTTCGGCAAGGCGAAGGGCCCGTGCGGCCTGCTCACCGCCCACGCGCGGCTCTACCCGGCCACGCCGCACCATCGTGAGTACCACCTCCAGATCGACTCGCGTCGCGCCTACTCCCGTCATGCGTCTCCGAGGCTCGACACCAAAGTCGGCCTCGAGCTGTTCTAGAGCGACATGTCCCGCCGCACGCTCCCCCCGTTCCGCGCCGACCACGTCGGCAGCCTGCTGCGCCCGCCCGAGCTGATGAAGGCTCGGGCGGAGTTCAAGGTCGGCGGCATCGATGCGCAGACACTCCGCGGGGCCGAGGACGCCGCCATCCTCGACGTCATCGAGCTCCAGCGCGGGGCCGGGCTGCAGACGGTGACCGACGGCGAGTTCCGCCGGACCTCGTGGCACATGGACTTCATCTACCAGCTCGGCGGCGTGGAGCAGGTCGCGGGAGAGTCTCTCCACGTCCAGTTCCGCGACGAGCAGGGCGCGTACGACTACGCCCCGCCGGCGATGGCGATCACCTCGCAGGTGACGCTGCCGCGCACGATCTTCGCCGAGGCGTTCGGGTTCCTGCGCGACCACGCCCATGAGGCGCAGACGCCGAAGCTCACGATTCCGTCGCCGAGCATGGTCCACTATCGCGGCGGGAACTCCGCGCTGGACCCGTCGGCCTACCCCGATCCGGCGCTCTTCTGGGAGCACCTGGCGGCGGCCTATCAGGCTCAGATGCACGGGGTCTACGAGCTCGGCTGCCGGTACCTGCAGCTCGACGACACGAGCCTGGCCTACATCAACGATCCCGCACAGCGCGCCCATATCAAGCAGATCGGGGGCGATCCCGAGCACCTGCACGAGCAGTACATCGCCAACCTCAACCGCGTGCTGGCCGACAAGCCGGACGACCTCGTCGTCACCACGCACCTGTGCCGGGGCAACAACCAGTCGATGTGGGCCGCCGAGGGCGGCTACGACTTCGTCGCCGAGGCGCTGTTCGGAGACCTTCAGGTCAACGGCTACTTCCTGGAGTTCGACGACGAGCGTTCCGGCGGCTTTGAGCCGCTGCGCTACGTCCCGCCCGGCAAGCAGGTGGTGCTCGGTCTGGTCACCACCAAGCGCCCAGAGCTGGAAGATGCCGACATGCTCAAGCGCCGGATCGAGGAGGCGTCCCGGTACGTCGACATCGACCAGCTGTGCCTGTCGGGCCAGTGCGGCTTCTCATCCACCGAGGAGGGCAACCGCCTCACCATCGACGAGGAGCGCGCCAAGCTCGAATTAATCGTCTCCGTCGCCGCGGACGTTTGGGGCACCTGACCGCGTTTTTTGCACGTGGTCATGCATTCGCGCGCGTTCACAACTTTTGTGAAGGTTTTCTGGCCTTTGGGTAGACGAGGTGCTATCCATGGGCACGTGCGGATCGCCGCTCCACTTTTCCTTTTCGCCCTGCTCGGCGCCGTGTTTCCGTCGGTCGCCTCCGCCGCCACACCGGTCGCCGCGGTGGGCGGCGACACGATCACCGCGCTCGTGATCGCGGGAGGCGGCGCGCTCGTCATCATGCTGATCATGGTCGCGGTCCCGACCGCGCGCCGCGGCGCCGGATCGTCCGGCTCTGACGGAGCGTCGGCGTTGTCACCCTTCCGCGCCCGTCCGATCCGCATGCCGGACGCCGATGCAGAGCCGGTCAAGCCCGAGACGACGGCGACCGTTCCTGCGACGAGCGACGAGGCCGAGCCCCCGCCGACCGCCACCGAGCCCGAGCCGGCCGCCACTGAGCCCCAGTCGACCGCCACCGAGCCCGAGCCGACCGCGCTGCCCATCATCCCGGGTCCGTTGCCGAGCAGCCGGTTCGACATCCCCGTGCCGGAGACCGCCACGCCGATCGACCCCCAGCCGGCCGACTCAGAGGCCGCCGCGACCGAGGCGATCCCGCCAGAGCCCGCGGTGGCGGAGCCAGCCGACCCAGAGCCGGTCCCCGCCCCACCGGTCGTCGCCGAGCCCGTCGCGGCCGAGCCGGCCGGCACCGAGCTCCCCGCCACCGAGCCGACCGAGTCTGAGCTCCCCGCCGCCGAGCCGGCCGTCGCCGCCGCCGCGGAGCGCCCAGCCGCCACCGTCGCGGTCGCCGACCCGCCCCTGGCTGCCGGCGTCACCCCGCCGCGTCCGGACCCGGCGCCCGCCGCGGAGCCCGCGCCCGATCTGTTGTCGACCTTCTCCCCCGCCGCGGCGACCGGCGACCTGTTCGACCCGGAGCGGCTGCGTGCGTCGATGGCGGCCGCGCCGGACCCCGTGGCCGCCGAGCCGGAAACCGGCGCGCAGGCTCTGCTGCGCGACCATTCGCTCGTGGTGCCGATCGCTGCCTGCCTGCTGCTCGCCGTGACCGTCCATCTCCTGCGCGCGCGGCGCCGCCGACGCTGAGGAACCGCCCCCGCGACACACATTTGCGAGACGTGGTGAGCTTGTCGGCCCGTCTGCGCCGTGTCTTTCGCCGCCGACCGGTCTCCGAGCTGGCCCGCGCCGCGCTCGAGAAGGTCGCGGGTGGGAGCCTCGCCCATCTGCCGGGCGCCGTCCGCTTCTGGGACGGCTCCGTACTCGAACCCGCACCGCCCCCAGCCGGCGACGCGCAGCCGACACTCGTCGTCCGCAGCCGCGGGCGTTCGACGCCGGCGAGATCTCCGTGTACCAGGTCCTGATTGCCCGTGGAGACGGGGCTCACGGGCTCCCGCTCGACCGCCTCCAGCCGCTCGGATCGGACGAAAGTCGGACGTCAACGTGAGATTTGCCTGAACAAACGCCTAAGAGCGAGATAAGTTTGAAGCATGGCGGCCACCTCGAGACCGGATCAGCCGCGCGACGACATCCCTGACGAGTTCGACTCGCGCCACATCGTCCGCCGCCTGATCGGCTTCGCGATCCTGATCGCCGTGGTGGCGATCGCGGTCATCTCGCTCCCGGGCCTGGGCAGCCTGCGTCATCGCTTCAGCGTCGTCGACTGGCGGCTGCTGATCGCGATCGCGGCGCTGAAGCTCGCCTCCTGCCTGGCCAACATCGTCGCCTTCCGCGATGTGTTCTGCAGGCGGATGAGCTGGCGCTTCAGCTATCAGCTGGGAATGGCAGAGCAGGCGACCAACGTCCTGCTCCCGACCGGCGGGGCCGGCGGTCTCGCGCTCGGCGCGTGGGCGCTGCATCAGGGCGGCATGGAGAGTGAGGCGATCGGACGGCGGAGCGTCGCCTTCTTCGTGCTCACCTCGCTGCCCAACTTCGCCCTGACGGTCGTGATCGGACCGTTGCTGTTGCTCCATCTGCTGACGGGCACCGATCCCGTGGTGTGGACGGTCGTGTTCACCGCACTCGCCGTCGTGACGAGCGCGCTCACCGCGCTGCTCCCGCTGATCCTGCGCCGCCTGGCCCACAACCGCCTCCAGGGGCGCCGGACCGGAAAGCTGCGGATCGTCATCGTCTCTCTCGCCGGCGGCATCAAAGACGTTGGCACGCTCATCCGCGAGCGCCGCTGGAAGGCGATCCTCGGCGCCCTCGGGTACCTCGTGTTCGACATCGGCGCGCTGCTCGTCGCGTTCGCCGCATTCGGCTCCCACCACACGCTCGGACCGATCGTGTTCGGCTACATCATCGGTCAGCTCGGCGGGCTCATTCCGCTGCCGGGCGGTGTGGGCGGCACCGACGGCGGCCTGATCGGCGCGCTCGTTCTCTACGGCAGCCCCCTGGCGACGGCCACCGCGGCGGTGCTCGCCTACCGGGTCTTCCAGGTGGCGGTGCCCGCGATCCTGGGCTCGATCGCATTCGTCGGACTGCGCCATACGCTCACCGGGGTCGATCCCCCTCGCCTCACGACCGATGAGGGCGGGCTGTGCGCCGACGATGAGACGCAGACAGAGGAGCACGCGCCCAGCGCCTCGAGCTGACCGCGCGTGACGGCCGCGACCTGGCCGGAACCGTCCCATGCAATCTCGCTGGAAGCCCGGCCCGTATGACCGGGAGATTCTCACGCTGGCGCTGCCGGCCCTCGGCGCGCTCGCCGCCGAGCCGCTGTATCTGCTGGCCGACACCGCGATCGTCGGCCACCTCGGCACCGCCCAACTGGCGGCGCTGGCGCTCGCGTCGACTCTGCTCGACGCGCTCGCGACCTTCTGCAACTTCCTCACCTACGGCGTCACGGCGCACGTCGCCCGTCTGCATGGGGCCGGAGAGCACGAGCGCGCCGGGGAACTCGCCGTCCAGGCACTGTGGGTCGCCCTCGCGGTCGGGCTGGCGGTGGCGGCGATCGCCGCCGGGGCCGCGCCCGAGCTGATCGCACTGCTCGGCGGGCACGGCCACGTCGCGGTGCTCGCCACGCACTTCCTGCGGATCGGCGCGATCGGGCTCCCATTCGCGCTGATCGCGCTCGCCGGCCAGGGCTACCAGCGCGGCACCGGAGACCTGCGCTCCCCGTTGATCGTGGTCGTCGCCGCCAACGTGCTCAACGTGGTGCTCGAGCTGTGGTTCGTCTACGGGTTGCGTCTCGGCCTTCCCGGCTCGGCGTGGGGTACCGTGATCGCACAGTCGGCAATGGGCGCCGCGTTCACCGCGGCACTCTGGCGGGCCGCGGGCGCCGAGGCGGCCCGGCGCCCGGACTGGGCCCGGATGCGGCCGCTGTTGCAGATGGGCGGCGCGCTGGTCCTGCGCACCGCGTCGCTCTACGGGGCGTTCATCGTCGCCTCCGCCGTCGTCGCGCGCGTCGGGGCGGCGTCGCTGGGCGCCCACCAGATCGGCATGCAGCTGTTCGGCTTCCTGGCGCTGCTGCTCGATGCGATCGCGATCGCCGGTCAGGTGATCGTCGGCCGCCGGCTCGGCGCCGGTGACGGCCCAGGGGCCCGGGCGATCGCCCGCCGGATGATCGAGCTCTCATTGCTCGGCGGCATCGTCCTCGGGGCGATCCTGTACGCGCTGCGTGACCTGCTCCCGCGCGCATTCACCGACGACCCTCGCGTGCTGGATCGTGCGGCGGTGCTGTGGCCGCTGCTGTGCCTGCTCCAGGTGGTCGGCGCGGTCGCCTACGCGCTCGACGGGATCCTGCTCGGCGCCGGCGAGACGACGTTCCTGGCCGGCAGCATGATCGCCTCCGGCGCGGCGTACGTCGCGGTCGCGGTCGCCGCGCTGCTGCTGCACTGGGGGCTGATCGGGGTCTGGTCGGGGTTCATCGTGCTCATGATCGTCCGTGACCTGACGTGCGGTGCGCGGTTTCGCGGCGGGCGCTGGATCGTGCTGGGCTCACACCCCCGGTCGTCGCCGGCGCAGTCGTCGTCGTCGTCGTAGTCGTCGTCGCAGCCGTCGTGGTGGTCGTCGTGGTGGTCGTCGTGCCGCTGCCCGTCCCGGGCTTCGTCTTGCCCGCCGGCGGCAGCCGATAGCGCAGCGTCAGCAGCGTCTCGGACCCGGCCGGCGCGGCGATCGTGTAGCCGGTGGAACGCGGCGTCGCGGTCTGCACCGTCGGTGTCGGTACGTTCCCGGTCGACGTGCCCGCCAGCGTTTGGCCACCGATCGTCTCGCCGGTCGTGGCCGACACCGACGGTGCCTGCAGCCGTTCGACGCTGCCATCGCGCGAACCGAAGCCCGTGGGGGCGTGGATCGTCACCAAGCGCTGGCGCCCCGTGTTGATGATGAGCACGCGCACCACATGGTCCTGGCCGATCGTCGCCCAGATTCTGATCGGCGAGGGAGCGTTTGAGGAGAGCGTGAGGAGCCGAGCGCCCTCCGGATCGGCCTGCGCGAACATCAACGCTCCGTAGTAGAGCGGATGCACGTCCGCAACCCAGCCACTCGACGTGCCCGACAGATCGAACAGGCCGTTGCTCGAGTTCGGGAAGCTGTGCAGGTTGACCCCGGTGACGCCGGCCCGCGCGGCCTCGAACAGCGCGTCGGTGACCCACAGCGCGGACGCGAACGTGTCGCTCACACCCTTCCGGCCGTCGCAGCTCACCGATCCCAGCTCGTCGATGCGAAACGGGATCCCGGCCTGGCGGGCCGTCGGGACGAACTCGGTGGCGCCCCGCACGACGCGGGTTGCTGCGGACTGCGCGAGCAGATTCGGGATCGTCGGGTACCTCGGGCTCGTCTTATCGGTGACGCAGCTGAACAGCGCGTAGGCATGGGAGTCGAGCATGCCGATCCGCCCGGTCTGCCCTATCAGTGAGGCGAACGGACCGACCCACTGGGCGCTCGCGGCATCCGGCCCCGCGATCGGCACCTTCGGCGGCAGCGCCGCCTCCGTCTGCTGCCATTCGGCGAGGAAGTCGGCCTCGTCGAAATCCGCGGGACGTGCGAAGTACGGCGTCCCGAATCGTATGTACCAGGGCACGCGCTTGCCCCCGCGCACCCGATACCACGGCGTGTGGGTATAGAGGTCGGGCTCGTTGCCGATCTCGAAGTACTTGATGTACTTGGCGCCGATCACGTCGAGCAACTGGTAGGCCTCGTACTGGCTGATCCGGGTCGAATTCGCCTCCAGGTTCACGCCCATCACGTACCGGGCGTCCATCCGCTCGGCCAGCAGCAACGCCGCCTTCGCCCACGAGCTCCCGATCGCGTAGTCAACTCCGACCGGGTCGTTGAGCTTCGGCACCGGCCACCACGAGCGATCGGTGCTCTGGCCACCGATCCGGATCGAAGGGGAGCCGACCGGGTTGAGATTGCGCAGCAACTGCACGAGCACCGGGTTGACCTGGGCGGAGGTCGTCGCGTCCCCGACCCACTTCGGGATCGTCGAAACCTCGAGCGCCACCCCGAGGAAGCTCGTCGGCAATGGGGCACTGTGCGTCGCGCGGTCGACGCCGACCCGCACCGGATCTGCGGACGCCACCGCGGCTCCGTAGCCGAGCAGCCCGCCAACCGCCGCGATCAGCCCGACGGTGCGGCGCAGTGCCCTCGCCGCGCTCATCGTCCGACCAGGTGCTCGTCGCGCAGCCACGCGACGGTGGTCTCCATGCCCTCTGCGTAATCCACGCGCGGCTCCCAGCCGAGTACCTCGCGCGCCTTGCGGTTGGAGAAGTCCTGGTCGATGCCCATGATCTGCACCGCCTGGCGTGAGAGCAGCGCGGGTGTCTGCAGGTGGGTGGCGCGCCGCACGCCCCGGTAGCCCCGCTCGAGCGCGCTGCCAAGGCCGCTGGCGAGGAGGTAGGGCATCGACAGCCGGGCCCGGCGAGCCCCGAGCCCGTCGGCAAGGCCGTCGGTGAACTCGCGCCAGGTGACGCCGAGGCCGTCCGTCACGTTGAACGCCTCGCCGGCCGCGGCGCCGTGCTCGAGCGCCAGCACGATCGCGTCGATGAGGTTGTCGATGTAGACGAGGCCTGCGTTCGCGCGGCCGTGGTCGACGAGCAGCATGTAGCCGCCCTTGATCGCGCCGCCGATCTCACCGACGACCGAGACCGACCGCGGCCCCCATACGGTCGCCGGCCTGAGGACCACCGTCTCCAGGCCGAGCGCCTGTCCTGCTCGCAGGACCTCCTGCTCCCCGTCGAGCTTGGTCTGGGCATACCAGTTACGGAACCCCTGCGCGGTGGCGCCCTCCTCCACCCCCGCGACCCCGGGGTAGCCGTAGACGTCCGTGGTGCTCACGTGGACCAGGCGACGCACCGACGCGGCCGCCGCCGCCTGCACCAGGTTGCGGGTCCCGGTCACGTTCGTTCGCTCGATCTCCTCGACCGTACCCCAGTCGCTCACCATCGCGCCGCAATGGACGACGTAGTCGCAGCCCTCGACCGCTCGTGCCACCGACCGGGGCTCCTCGAGCGCGCCCGGGGCGAGCTCGACTCCGAGCGTCTCCAGACGCGCCGTGTCGCTGCCGGCCCGGACCAGGCAGCGGACCTGCTTGCCGTCGGCGGCGAGCCGCTCGACCAGGTGGCCGCCGATGAACCCGGTTGCGCCCGTCACCAGATGGACGTCGCCCCGGGTGGTGTCGACCGGCGTGCCTCGGAACGGGGCCAGGCCTGTCGCCTCAGGATCGCGTCGGGAGAGGTGCCGGCGCAGCGTCGTGGTGGCGATCTCGCGCACCACCCCCCAGTTGCGGCTCGAGGAGCCATGCAGATCGGCGAGCACCGCGTCCAGTGCGGTGAGGAAGCGGTCGATCTCCTCGGGGCTCACCGTGATCGGCGGCAGCAGCTTGACCACATCGTTCTTGCCCGAGGCCATCGTGATCACGCCGTGGTCACGATGCAACGGGATGACGACCAGCTGCGGGAAGAGCCCGCCGCTGGCGGCATGGATCAGGTGCCAGTTGACCTTCGCGATCCGGCCCGACGGGGCGGCGAGCTCGATCCCCCACATCAGCCCCATGCCGCGGACGTCGTCGAGCATCTCGTAGCGATCGCGCAGCGTGTAGAGGCCGTCGCGCAACCGCTCCCCCATCCGCGCGGCGTGCTCGACGAGCCGGTCGCGCTCGATCACGCGGATCGCGGCCAGCCCGGCCGCCATCGACAGCCGGTTGCGGCCGTAGGTCGACTGCTGGACGTAGCAGCGCTCGAGCGTGCCCACCGCCTTCTGGAAGATCTCGCGCCGGGTGATCATCGCGCCGGTCGGCATGAAGCCGCCCGACAGCGCCTTGGCGAGCGTGACGATGTCCGGCTCGAGGTTCCAGTGCTCGAGCGCGAACCAGCGGCCGGTGCGGGCCAGGCCGGTCTGCACCTCGTCGAGCACGAACAGGGTCCCGTATCGACGGCACAGCTCCTGGACGCCCTCCAGGTATCCGGGCGGCGGAGGGTTGACCCCCACGCCCTGGATCGGCTCGACGATGAACGCCGCCACTCGGCGCTTCTTCAGCACCTTTTCGAGCGCGTCGAGGTCGCCGTGCGGGACCCTGCGGCAGCCCGGCAGCAGCGGTCCGAACCCCTCTTTGAAGAAGTCCTCGCCGACGATCGACAGCGGGCCGTAGGTGACCCCGTGGTAGCCGCCGATCGTCGAGACGATCTCCTTGCGGCCGGTCGCCGCCCGCGCGAACTTCATCGCCGAGTCGACCATCTCGGCCCCGGTGGAGCCGAAGAACACCGCGTCCAGCGACCTCGGCAGGCGTGCCGTGATCGCCTCCGCGAGCATCCCGGCCAGCGGCGAGTACTGGATCTGCACCCCGTCGAGCAGCTCCTCGTCGAGCGTCGCCTTGATCACCGCACGGATGTCGGGGTGATTGTGGCCGAGCGTGGCAAACCCCTCGCCGCTGTGAAAGTCGAGGAACTCCCGGCCGGCCGTGTCGTAGATCAGGCTCCCGCGCGCGGTCGTGTAGTCGTAGTCGTAGCCGATGATCGACAGCACGTCGACGAGCGACGGGTCGAGGTGCTGCGAAGCGAGGGCCAGCGTCTCGCCGGCGCGCGCTCGGACATCGTCGATGATCCCGAGCGGGTCCGTCGGGACGGTCTGGTCAGTCATGCGCGAGGAGAATTTACTGCCAGCCGCGGCCTTTCCCGGTCGGTCGGTAGGCTGCGCGTCTCGATGGACCTCTTCTCGCTCGAAGGCAAGGTCGCCGTCGTGACCGGCGGGACGCGCGGGATCGGCCTGATGATCGCCCGCGGGCTACTGCAAGCGGGCGCGACAGTCGTGGTCAGCTCGCGCAAGGCCGACGCCGGGGAGCGCGCCGCGGCCGAGCTCGCGGCCGACGGTGACGTCGTCTCGATCCCGGCCGACCTCTCCACAGAGTCCGAATGCGAGCGGCTCGCGGCCGAGGTCGGAGCGCGCCACGATCACGTCGACATCCTGGTCAACAACGCGGGGGCGGCCTGGGGCGAGCCGCTGGCGACGTTTCCCGACAGCGCGTGGGACAAGGTGCTCGCGCTCAACCTGAAAGCCCCGTTCTTCTGCACGCGGGCGTTCCTGGCGCTGCTCGAGCGGCGCGCCGAGCATGACGATCCCTCGCGGATCATCAACCTCGGCTCGATCGACGGTCTGCGCGTCGCCGGCCTGCCGACCTACTCCTACTCCGCCAGCAAGGCCGGGCTGCATCAACTCACCAAGGTGCTCGCGGCTGAACTGGGCCCCCGTCGGATCACGGTCAACGCGATCGCCCCGGGGCCGTTCGAGTCCAAGATGATGGCTGCCACGCTCGATCAGTTCGGCGAGATGATCGCTGCCGCCGCGCCGCTGCGCCGGATCGGCCGCCCTGACGACATGGCCGGCACGGCCGTCTACCTCGCCAGCCGGGCGGGCTCCTACGTCACCGGCGCCGTGATCCCGGTCGACGGCGGCATCTGGGCCGCGTCCTGAGCGACAGCCCCGGGTCGTCGAAAATCAGCAGCCCGGACATTGACCGCCCTCCGCGGTGGCGGTACGTTGCCGCTGGCGGCGCGACCTGGGGCCACGCCGGCCGGCAAACGCGAGAGGCGGAGGAGGCACCATGTCGCAAGCTGGTGAGCGTCGGACGCGGTGGAGCGCCGGGAGTCGGTTCGTCCCCAGGCGCTGGGCGATCGGCCTGCTGCTCGGGGTGATGATCGCAGTCGGATCCATCGTGTCGGCGACGGCGTCGGCAGGCCCGCCCGCCCCCGTCCAGGTGACCGCAGCGGCGCAGCTGCCGCGGGACGCGACAGCGGTCGGGGCGACACCGAGCGGGACGTCGGTCGCCGGTGCGGTGGTGCTCAAGCCTCGAGACCCGGCAGCGTTCAGTCGTCGCCTTCAGGCGATCACCGACGCCAGCTCGCATCGGTATCGCCAGTTCCTGGCGCCCGGGCAGTACGCCCGTCAGTTCGGCCCCAGCCACGCGACGGTCCGGACGGTGAGCTCCGCGCTGAGGGCCAAAGGGCTGACGGTCACCGGAACCGCCGATGGCGGGCTGCTCGTCGAGTTCAGCGGATCGGCGGGTACCGTCGACTCCGCGCTGGGCACGCATCTGGAGAACGTCAAGCTCCCCGGCGGCGCCGTCCGGCACGCCGCCACCTCAGCCGTCCATCTGCCCGCCTCGATCGCCGCCGACGCCTCCGCGGTGATCGGCCTGGACACGACCGTCTCACCTCAGTCAGGGGCGCTGCACGGCAGCGCGTCCGCCGCGGCCGCACACGCGGCCGCCAAGACGGGCTCCTTCCCCCACCCCGCCGGCTCGCCGAACGCCTGCAGCGACGCCACCAAGGACGCGAACACCAACGGCGGGCTCAGCGACGATCAGATCGCCAACGCCTACGGTGCGTTCGGCCTCTACGGGCAGGGCGACCTCGGTGTGGGAGCGCACATCGCGGTGTACGAGCTGGAGCCGTTTGCCCCCTCGGACATCTCGACCTTCGACACGTGCTACTTCGGCGCCTCCGGAGCCGCGGCGATGGCCAAGCGCCTGCACATCATCCCGGTCGACGGCGGGCAGCCCGCCGGGTTCGGCAGCGGCGAGTCGCTGCTCGACATCGAGGACGTCTCGGCGATGGCACCGGGCGCGACGATCGACGTCTACGAGGCACCGAACACCAACCTCGCCGGCACCGATGAATACGCGCGGATCGTCAGCCAGGACTCCGATCAGGAGATCACCTCCAGCTGGGGGCTGTGCGAGCAGGACCTGCAGTCCGACGCTCCCGGCGAGCAACAGGCCGAGAACGAGATCCTGCAGCAGGCCGCCGCGCAGGGCCAGACGCTGTTCGCCGACTCCCAGGACACCGGCGAGGACACCTGTAACGAGGACCGCGCCCTCATTCCGCCGGCCGGCCAGAACCCGATCTCGGTGGAGGATCCGGGCAGCCAGCCCTACGCGGTCGGCGTCGGCGGAACCACGATCACCGACGCAGCGACAGTCCCGGCCCAGGAGCAGGTCTGGAACGACGGCGCGCAGTGGGGCGGCGGAGGCGGCGGGATCTCGCAGTCGTGGCCGATGCCAGACTGGCAGCGCGACGCGACCGTTCCGGGCATCGATCTGCCCGGAAGCGCCGACTACACGCAGGCGAACAAGGTCGAGCAGCAATTCGGCTACCCGAAGAACTTCTGCGAGTCGACCGCGCCCGCGGGCGACGCCGGTGAAGCCTGCCGCCTGGAGCCCGACGTGTCCGCCCAGGGCGACGAGTTCACGGGCGCGGTGACTGTCTTCAGCCAGTCGTTCACCTCCTTCACGCCCGATGGGTGGACGACGTTCGGCGGCACCTCGTCGGCGACGCCGATCTGGGCGGCGCTGTTCGCCGACATCAACGAGTCCGCGACCTGCCAGGCCTCGGCGCCCGGCGGCGTCGGTTTTGCTGCGCCTCTGCTCTACGAGGTCGCCTCCAACCCGGCCGAATACGCGGCCTCGTTCAACGACATCACGAGCGGCAACAACGACATCTACGGCCTCGACGACGGGCTCACCTTCCCCGCCCGGACCGGCTATGACCTGGCGACCGGGCTGGGTTCGCCGCGCCTCACCGACTCCGGGGGGACCGCGGGCCTCGCCTACTACGTCTGCTCCGCCGCGGCGGGCAACCTGCCGCGACCCGCCGTCACCTCGATCAGCCCGTCGTCGGGCAGCGTCGCGGGCGGAGAGACGATCACGATCACCGGAACCGGCTTCAAGGGGGCCGGTTCGAAGGTCGCCGGCGTGCAGATCGGCACGGATGCCTTGAAACCATCGGCGTTCACCGTGCAGAGCGCCACGACGATCACGGCCACGATTCCGCCGGCCGCCGACGCCCTGCCGCCCGACTCCGGCAACGATGGCGGCGGCGCCGTGCAGGTCCTCGTGACGCTGAAGAACGGCGCGAGCAGCGCGCCCAACGCGGGCTCGACGTTCCAGTACGTCGATACGAGCGGCGGCTCGACCGTCCCGGACGTGACCGCGGTGGGGCCGTCGGCCGGCTCCGAGACGGGCCCGGCGCCGACCGTCATCCACGGCTCGGGCTTCACCGGTGCCACGCAGGTGACCTTCGGCGGCGTGCCCGCCGCCTCGTTCGCGATCAACAGCGCGAACCAGATCACGGCCACGCCGGCCCCCTACTCCTCGGCGACGGCGTGCGCGCCGCTGCCGAGCACCGGCCCGTACGCGGGCGATACCGCCACCAACGACATCTGCCAGATCCAGGTCCGGGTGACCGGACCCGGCGGCAGGAGCGCGACCGCGACGATCCTGCCCCCGCTGGAGGGGCCGATCAACTACGGACCAGGTGGTGTTCCGGTCGCGCCCGGGTGCGGCTGCGAGATCTCACCCGCCGCCACCGAGTACGACTACGTGCCGAAGCCCGCGGTCAGCTCGATCTCGACGTCGGGCGGCCCCGCCGACCTGGCGGACGAGAACGGGGGCACCGTGATCACCGTTCACGGTGCCGGGTTCAACAACGACTCGTTCGAGTGGACGGACTTCGGGCCACCCTCGCAGGCGGCCTCCCAGGACCTGAACATCGTCTATGCCTCCGGCACCGAGCTGCAGGTCCAGGGACCGGCAGAACCGTTGACCACGGATGTCCTCTCGGTTCCGTTCAGCGTGCAGTCGCTCGCGGGCCTGTCGAACTCGGTCGCGGCGCAGTTCGCTGGTGTCCCGGCGGTGACCTCGGTCGTCAACACGCAGAACAGCACGACGCTCGACGGTGTGTACGGCGGGCCGGACACCGGCGGCACGCCGCTGGCGATCCATGGCGCGGGCTTCGCCGGTCAGCTCATCGCCCCGATCACGTTCACCGATGCCTCGGGCAGCGGGTTTTCCCTGGGAACCCAGTTCACCTACTCGGTCGCCTCGAACACGCGGGTGACCACCCAGACGCTCGCCCAGAATCCGGCCACCGTCGACGTCCAGGCGTGCACCGTGACCGGCTGCAGCACGGCGACGAGCACCGAGAAGTCGACGGCCGACGAGTTCATCCTCTACCCACCGGGCACCTCGCAGGTGGCCTCGGTGACCCCGAGCGCCGGCCCGGCCGCGGGTGGCACGAAGGTGAAGATCGGCGGCCAGAACCTCGGGTGCGCGATCGCGGTCGACTTCGGCACCACCCCGGCGCCGTCCCAGTCCAACCCGCCCACCTTCCTGGACTGCGGCTCATTCACCGCGGTGACCTCGACCTCCCCGGCCCACGCCACGGGCACGGTGCCGGTGTCGGTGGAGACCGCGGCGGACTACTTCACCGGCGCCGGCTTCGGGACGACCACCGGGGACTTCACGTACAGGTAGGCGCCCGCGGCCGCATGTGAACGAATGTGGACCCGGGTGAAGGTATCCAGGCCTCTTCGGGGTATCTACAGCTTGCGCGCGCGTCCTGCGCCCCCACGACGCGCGCAAGGGCCCGCGACCAGCAACTTGGAAGCTCGGTCGCGGGCCCGCTTTCGCTGCGCCCGCACGTCAAGACCCGTTACCCCGACAACCGCGCCGGCGAGCCACGCGGAAGCGAAGCAAAGTGCGCTATTTGGGGCGTTTGCACTGCGCGAGTGCGCAGGATGGCCCGGGCAAGCCCGTGCAGAAGGCTGCGAATGTGGCGCTGCGCTGCACGATTCCGCCCACTGCAAGCGCCTGAGGCCCGCAGCCTCAGGCGGCCCTGGGCACGGTCAACGACGGATCGAGGCGATCAGCGCATCCCAGTTGCCCGAGGCGACCATCTCCATTTCGGCCGCGGCGAGGCCTGCGCGCCGCAGGAAGCTCTCGGCGCCGCCCTCCGGAGCCGGCCGGTAGGGATAGTCGGTCGCGAACAGGATCCGTTCGACGCCGACTAGGTCGACCGCCCAGCGCAGGTAGCGCTCGCTGTACACCCCACCGGCGGTGATGTATGCGTGGTGGCGGACGTATTCGGAGAACGTGCGATCCAGGCCGGCGCCCGTCGCGAGGGCGTCGGCGCGGTCGAGGTAGAACAGCACGACCTCGCCCCAGTGACCGAGCAGGATCCGGAGATCCGGGAACCGATCGAACACCCCGGCGAGCGCCAGCCGGAGGAACTGGACACCGGTCTCGTAGTGCCATCCGATGCCGTGGCTGGCGAACGCGGCGTCGACCGCGCCGCCGAAGCCCGAGTAGAGCGCGTCGCGGACGCCCGGCTGCGGGATCTGGGGGTGGAGGTAGAGCGGTGCCTGCAGGGCGTTGGCGACTTCGAAGATCGGCCAGTTGTCGTGGTGATCCAGGTTGCGCTCACCGGTGCGCCCGAACAGCATCGCTCCCTGCAGGCCGAGCCCGGTCACCGCGCGCTCGAGCTCGGCGGCAGCCGCCTCCGGGTCCGGCAGCGCCAGCGTGGCGAAACCCTGGAACCGGTCGGAGCGGGCGGCGACCAGCTCGGCGATCGCGTCGTTGGTCTCAGCCTGCAGCGGGCATGCCACCGCGCCGGGCAGCGGGTGGAGCCCCGGCGAGTTGAGTGACAGCACCTGGACCGTGACCCCTGCCGCATCCATCGCGGCGATCCGCCGCTCGCCGACCTCCTGGAGCCGCTCGCCGAGCTCGCCGGGCGGGATGCCGGCGCGAGAGTCAGCGCGCGCCGTTGCGTCCATCTCGCTCCACGCCGCCGCGACCGCGCCGGCGACGAAGTGCTCCTCGGTCGCGACGATCCTCATCCTGGGAGGCTACTGCACACGATTGCAGGATGTCGATCTTCCCGCTAGGCTGCCCGACGGCTCACCCCCGACGACGAGAGAGAGACCCGCGTCCATGCCCGACGAACGACTGGCGGCGGCGATCCGCAACTGGGCCGGCCGGTTCATCGCCAACGGCGTCGATTACAACGACTTCGCCCGCACCACCGCGGCGATCGAGACCTGGGCACAGTGGCTGCCGGCCTGGACGGCCGTCGCCGAGAGCCACCGCGAGCGCGCTGAACAGGCAGCCGCCGCCGGTCATCGGCGCAGCGCCGGCGAGGCCTACCTGCTGGCGGCGGTCGCCTTTCATTTCTCGAAGTTCGTGTGGGTGGTCGATCCAGAGCGCAACCGTCGCAACACCGAGGCCGCGATCGCCTGCATGTACGCCGCCCACGAGCGCCTGGACCCAACCGCCGAGCGGGTCGAGGCGGTCGCCGACGGCGCCGCGATCGCGGCCAACCTCCGCCGCCCCTCGGAAGCGGGTGGCCGGGTGCCGCTGGTCGTGCTGATCCCCGGCCTGGACTCGACGAAGGAGGAGTTCTTCGTCTGGGAGGAGGTGTTCCTGCATCGCGGCATGGCGACGCTCTCGCTCGACGGCCCCGGGCAGGGAGAGACCGGCTGGCGGACGCACATCCGCCCTGACTACGAGGTCGCGGTCGCGGCGGCGCTCGACGCCGTCGCCGACCGGCCGGAGCTCGACATGGCGCGCGTCGGCGCGGTCGGCGTGAGCCTCGGCGGCTACTACGTCGTGCGCGCCGCGGCGTTCGAGCCGCGGATCCGTGCGCTGGCCGGGGTCAGCGGGCCGTTTCAGTTCGGCGCCGACTGGGAGACGATGCCCGAGCTCACCCGTGAGACCGTCGCGCACCATTCCGGCGCACGCAGCGCGGATGATGCGCGCCGGCGGGCCGAGGAGCTGGATCTCGACGGCGTTGCCCAGCGCGTGCGCCGGCCCTGCCTGGTCCTCACCGGAGCGCTCGACCAGGTCATCTCCTGGGAGAACACCAAGCGGATCGCGGACGCCGTGCCCGGGGCCGAGTGGGTCCTCTACGAGGACGGCACCCACGTCTGCAACAACATCCCCGCCCGCTACCGGCCGTTCGTCGCCGATTGGATCCGGAGCCGGCTCGGGTGATCGGCGAGGCGCTGCCTCGCCGGGAGGACGCCCGCGTTCTCCGCGGCGAGACACGGTATCTGGACGACATCGACCGGCCAAGGCAGGTCCACGCAGCCTTCGTCCGCAGCCCACATGCGCACGCCGCGATCACGGAGATGACAATCCCGGACCTCCCCCCGGACGTCGCCGTGCTCCGTGCGGGCGATCTCGGCGATCTGAGCGCGTTCCCCGTGATGCGTCCCGACGGCTGCGAGATCGCGGAGACGCACGCCCACCCCGTGCTGGCCGGTGACGAGGTCCGCTATGTGGGGCAGCCGGTTGCGCTGGTCGCGGCACCGACCCGGGCGCTCGCCGAGGACGCCGCCGAGGCGGTGGAGGTCGAGTACGAGCCGCGGCCGGTCGAACTCGACCCGCGCACCGCTCCGGTGACGATGATGCGCTGGGCCCGGCGCAGCGGCGATGTGGCCGCCGCGTTTGCGACCGCGCGCCACGTGATCCGCGGCGACTACGCGCTGCCCCGCCTGGTGGCGGCGCCGATGGAGACGCGCGGCGTGATCGCCGAGCATGAACCGGAGGCCGACCGGCTGACCGTGTGGTGCTCGGCCCAGGACGTCCACCGCCCGCTGGCTCAGCTCTCGCACATCCTCGGCCGCGCGCCTGACTCGATCCACCTGATCGTTCCGGACGTCGGCGGAGCGTTCGGCAGCAAGGGCGTGATCGCTCCGGAGGTGGCCGCCGTCGCCGCCGCGGCGATCCGCCTCGGGGCACCGGTCAAGTGGGCCGAGGACCGGCTCGAGAACCTCGTGGGCACCTACCAGGGACGCGGGGTCGAGGGTGAGCTGGAGCTCGCGCTCGACACGGACGGCCGGATCCTCGGGCTGCAGGCGCGCCTGTGGGCCGATCTGGGCGGGTATCTGCTGACGACGACGCCGGTGCCGCCGCACACGGCGGCCACCCTCATCGCCGGCTGCTACGACATTCCCGCCGCCCGGGTCGAGGTCACCGGGGTCCAGACCAACAAGGTGCCGACCGGTCCCTACCGCGGGGCGGGCCGTCCGGACGCCGCGTACATGATCGAGGCGCTCATCGACGACGCCGCCCGCCAGACCGGGATCGACCGGGTCGCGCTGCGCCGCCGGAACCTCATCCGCACCTTTCCCTACCGGACGGTGACCGGACTGGAGTACGACTCGGGGGACTTCGAGAGCTGCCTCGACCTCGCGCTCGCGATGCTGGAGGACGCGCGCGCCGCGGGCGCCGGCGAGGGGGCCCTCGCGGTCGCAGACCCCGGCGATGCTCCCGCCGTGCCCGGGACCGGGATCGCGCTCTACGTCGAACGCGCCGGCGGCGGGTGGGAGAGCGCGCGGATCGAGCTCGCGCCCGGCGGGCGCTTCGAGGTTGCGTCGAGCTCAAGCCCGCACGGCCAGGGGCACGACATCACCTTCGCCCAGATCGCGGCCGACCGGCTGCACGTCGCTCCCGACGCCGTCGAGCTGTCCTTCGGCGACAGCGCCACCTCGCCCCCGGGCGTCGGCACGTTCGGCAGTCGCTCGGTCTCGCAGGCGGGGTCGGCGGTCGCGCTGGCCGCCGACGATCTCGTGCGACGGGCGACCGAGCGCGCCGCACGGCGGCTCGGGGTCGAGCCCCCGGTGGTGCGGCTGACCGCGGCCGGGTTTGCGCCGCACGGTGAGATCCGGCGGGCGATGACCTGGGCCGAGCTCGCAGCGGACGGATTGCCCCGGCTGCGCGCCGAAGCCCGCTTTCAGTCGGCCAACGTCTTCTCGTCCGGCGCGTACGCCGCGGACGTCGCGATCGACTCCGAGACCGGCACGCTGACCGTCCGACGGCTCGTGGCGGTCGATGACGCCGGGACGCTCATCAACCCGCTCCTCGCTCGCGGCCAGGTGATCGGGGGGATCGTTCAAGCCCTTGGCGAGTGCCTCACCGAGGAGGCCGTCTACGACGACGCCGGTCAGCTGCGCAGCGGATCGTTCCTCGACTACAACCTGCTGACCGCAGCCGAGGTGCCGCCGATCGCGACCGGCGAGATCGTGACCCCCTCACCGCTCAACCCGCTCGGTGCCAAGGGCGCCGGGGAGGGCGGCGCCGTCGGAACCGTTCCCGCGATCGCCAACGCGGTCGCCGACGCCCTGGGGGGCCGGCGGGGGGCGCTCCCGTTCAGCGCCGAGCGGCTCTGGCAGGCCCTCCACGGCGACGAGCCCCGTCCGGCCCGATGAAGCCCGCCGAGTTCGCCTACCGGGCCGTGACGACCATCGACGCGGCGCTCGAGGCGCTCGAGGACGACGCGGCGCGGCCGCTCGCGGGCGGCCAGAGCCTGATCCCGATGATGAACTTCCGTCTCGCCTTCCCCGAGCTGCTGATCGATCTCAACCCGGTCGCCGAACTGGCGGGCATCGAGGAGGTCGACGGCGCGCTGCGCATCGGTGCGATGACACGGCAGGCCGCGCTCGAGCGCTCGGCGCTCGTCGCGCGCGGCTGGCCGCTGCTGACCGACGCGATCGTCCACGTCGGACACACCGCAACTCGCAACCGGGGGACCGTCGGCGGCTCGGTGGCCCACGCCGACCCCGCCGCCGAACTGCCGGTCGCGCTGACCGCCCTCGGTGCCCGCTTCCGCGTCCGCGCTGCCTGCGGTGACCGGACGCTCGCTCCCGGGGAGTTCTTCACCGGAACCCTGTCGACGGCGCTCGGGCCCGGCGAGCTGCTGGTCGCGGTCGACGTGCCCGCTCCGCCGCCGGGCGCGCGGATGGGCTTCGCCGAGCACAGCCGCACCCACGGGGACTTCGCCCTTGCCGGCGCGGCGGCGGTGCTTGCGCCGGGCGGCCACGCGTCGGTCGCGCTGCTCGGCGCCGGGCCGGGCCCCGTCACCGACACAGCGGTCGAGCGGGCGCTCCGAGACGGGGCGGGCCCGGCGGAGGCTGCGCAGCTCGCCGCGGGCGGCGTTGCCGATCCCTACCGGCGCGCGCTGCTACGGGTGCTCACCCGCCGCGCGCTGCAACGGGCCGGCGCCGGCACCGGCGAGACGACGTGGGCATGAACATCGCGATCGAGATCAACGGGACGAGGTACGAGGGCGAGGTCGAACCTCGCACCCTTTTGTCGGACTTCATCCGCCACCAGGCGCGCCTGACCGGCACCCATGTCGGCTGCGAGCACGGGGTCTGCGGGGCGTGCACGGTGCAGCTCGACGGCGAGCCGATCCGCTCGTGCCTGATGCTCGCCGCCCAGGCCGACGGCCGGGCCCTGCGCACCGTCGAGGGCCTTGCGAGCCCTGGCGGCGAGCTCTCACCTCTACAGCAGGCGTTCACCGATCACCACGCGCTGCAGTGCGGGTTCTGCACCGCCGGCTTTCTGATGACGGCGGAGGCCCTCCTGCGCCGTCGGCCTCAGGTCTCGGAGCGCGAGGTCCGGACCGAGCTGTCGGGCAACCTGTGCCGGTGCACCGGTTACGAGGGGATCGTCGCCGCGGTGCTGGCGGCGCGCGGCACGGCCTGACGCGCGTCGGTGTCGATCTCGGTGTTCAGGTTGGACTGGCGGTCGCGCTCAAGCGACAGCGTGCCGCCAACCGTGTAGTACGGCTTACCGGCGATCACGAGATCCTCGGCCGGGAAGCGGGTGATCACCTCGCAGCCGTCGGCGGTGACGATCAGCTGCTCCTCGATCCGCGCCGCAGACCACCCGTCGCTCGCCGGCCAGAACGTCTCCAGGGCGAACACCATCCCCTCCTGGATGACCTCCGGATGGTCGAGCGAGACGAGCCGGCTGAAGATCGGCTTCTCCCAGATGGTCAGGCCCACGCCGTGACCGAACTGGAGCGCGAACGCCGCTTCCTCGTCCGGGAATCCGAACTCCTGGGCCTTGGGCCACAACGAGACCACATCGGCGGTGCTCACCCCAGGACGGATGAGGGCGATGGCGGCGTCCAGGTAGTAGCGGCAGCGCTTGTAGGCGTCGAGCAGCGGCCGCGACGCGCTCGAGACCGCGAACGTGCGGTAGTAGCAGGTGCGGTACCCCATGTAGCTGTGGAGGATGTCGAAGTACGCCGGGTCTCCGGGGCGGAGCGCACGGTCGGTGAAGACGTGCGGGTGGGGGCTGCAGCGCTCGCCGGAGATGGCGTTCACCCCCTCCACGAACTCGGAGCCCATCTCGTACAGGACCCGGTTGACGAGCGCGACGCAGTCGTTCTCGCGAAAGCCCGGGCGCATCGCGCGGTAGAGCTCCTCGTAGGCGGCGTCGACCATCCCACAGGCCATGTTCAGCAGGGTGATCTCGTCCTGGGTCTTGATCATCCGCGCCTCCTGCATCAGCTGCTGGCCGTCGACGACCTGGATGCCCTCCCGCTGCAGCGCGAACAGCACCGGAGGCTCGATCGCGTCGATGCCGACCGGCTCGCCCAGCAGGCCGCGCTGCTCGAGTTCGACCCGGATCTTGGCGGCGACGTCCTCGGCCCGGCCCGCCTCGGGCGACATCGCCCCGCGCATCGTCGAGATCCCGGCGCGGGAGCGGCCGTCGGAGAGCCACGGGTTGTACAGCTGATGGTGGCGCGCCGCCGAGCCGAAGTCCCACATGATCGGCTCGTCGCCGCGCGGCAGCAGGCAGAAACGGTTGAGCTTGTCGGCCGCCCAGGTGCCGATGTGCGTCGCGGTGATGTAGCGGATGTTGCTCATGTCGAAGCAGAGCAACGCGCCGAGCTCCGACGATGCCAGGCGCTCGTTGACCCGGGCCAGTCGCTCCTCGCGCAGACGGTCGTAGCGGACCCGCTCCTCCCAGTCGACGCCCATCGTTCCGTAGCTGTGCAGGCCCACCGCTTCGCCTCCGATCGTTCTTGCAACCGATTGCAGCCAGCTTACGGCACTTGACGATCGGGCGGCGCAAGAATACGATTCACAGATCGCAATCGTTTGCACCAGGAGGATCGGCTAGAGCCATGGACGCCCCGGAAACGACGAGTCTCGGCTGGGTTGGCGTCGGGCGCATGGGTCGCGCACTCGTCATGCGCCTGCTCGACGCCGGCCACGATGTCGCCGTCTACAACCGGACCCGCGAGAAGGTCCTCGATCTGGAGGGCGCCGGCGCGACGATCGTCGACTCGCCCGCCGATCTTGCGACGCGCGACATCGTCTTCACCATGGTGGCGGGCTCCTCCGACGTCGAGGAGGTGATTCTCGGGCCGCGGGGGATCCTGTCGCGTGAGGACGCCCACCCCGGGCTGATCGTCGACTCGACCACGATCTCGCCGTCGGCGGCCGAGGTGATCCGGGAGCGGGCGCTCGAGCGCGGAACCGCGATGCTCGCCGCGCCGGTCAGCGGGAACCCCAAGGTCGCCGCCGCCGGTCGGTTGACGATCGTCGCGTCCGGCCCGCCCGAGGCCTGGGAGCGTGCCCGGCCGTATCTCGAGGTGCTGTGCCGCGGTGTCACCTACTGTGGCGAGGGCGAGCGCGCCCGGCTGGTCAAGATCTGCCACAACCTGATGCTGGGCGTCGTCGCCCAGTGCCTCGCCGAGATCACGGTGCTCGCCGAGAAGGGCGGCGTCTCCCGTGCGGACTTCCTCGGGTTCCTCAACGACAGCGTGATGGGCTCGACGTTCACCCGCTACAAGAGCCCGGCGTACGTCAACCTCGACTTCTCCCCCACGTTCACCCCCGAGTTGCTGCTCAAGGACTTCCATCTGGGGTTCGAGGCCGCGAGGGCGTTCGACGTCCCCATGCCGCTCGCGGCGGCCACCGAGCAGATCGTCCAGACGCTCGAGGGCATCAAGGGCAACGAGGTCGACTTCGCGGCGCTGCTCGAGCTGTCCGCGGCCGCGGCGGGCTTGGAGCTCAAGCCCGAGAACGTCGAGGTCGACGACGGGCTCTCGCCGCTGGCCCCGGGCACGAACGGCGCCGCGAGTGCCGTTCCGTCGCGTGCCACCGGCTGAGAGGCCGGCGGAGACCCCGTCGGGGGCGCCGCAGACGGTGGGGCCGCGCTCACACCGGAGCGTAGGTGCCCTCCGCGGCGGCGATCTCGCTCACCGCCGGCGGCCGGTCGGTGCGGCCGAGCATGCGCCAGGCCTCGGCCACGATGCGTCGCACCGACAGCCCGTAGCGGGAGAACAGGAACGGGCGGCTACCGGACTCCGCGAACCGGTCCTCGATCCCGACGCGGCTCAACCGGGCGCCCGCGCCCGCCTCGGCCAGCGCCTCGGCGACGGCCGACCCCAGGCCGCCGATCACCGAGTGGTTCTCCGCCGTGATCACCCCCTGGGCGCCATCGCACGCGGACAGGATCGTGTCGGCGTCGAGCGGCTTGATCACCGGGACGTTGAGGACTCCGACGTCGACCCCAGCGAGACGGAGCGTCTCCGCGGCCGCCAGCGCGGCGCCGAGCATCATCCCGGAGCCGATCACGACGAGCTCTCGCCCGCGCGAGAGCACCTGGGCGCGATCGAGCGAGAACGCGTGATCGTCGCCGAAGATGACTGGGATCTCCCCCCGCCCCAGGCGGAGGTAGACCGGGCCGGGACGCTCGGCGGCGGCCTCGACCGCTTGACGGGTCTCGGTCGCATCCGCGACGTCGACGACCGTCATGTTCGGCAGCGCACGCATCAGGGCGACATCCTCGATCGCCTGATGGCTCGGACCGCCGGGACTGGACAGCCCCGGCATGAAGCCGGCGATCGTGACTCGGCAGCCCGGGTACGCGATCGCCATCGCAAGCTGGTCGAAGCAGCGCCGGGTTGCGAACACGCCGAATGTGGCGAAGAACACGGCGTGCCCCGCCCGCGCGAGCCCTCCGGCGATCCCGATCGCGTTTGCCTCCGCCATCCCCACGTTGAAGAAGCGATCGGGGAACGCGTCCCGGAACAGGTCGGTCTCGGTCTGGCGCGTGAGGTCGGCACCGAGACAGACGATGTCGCGTCGGCGGCCCGCCAGACCGACGAGCGCCTCTCCGAACGGCTTCAGGACCGTCTCATACGGCGGCCGGTGGATCATCCGCGCACCTCCATGCCCTGCTCGAGCTCGGATCGGATCGCCCGGACGAGGTCGTCGTCGAGCTTGAGGAAATGGCCGTCGGCGGTGGTCGGTATCGACGTCAGCCGACCGAGGATGTCGGTCCGGGCGACGATCACCGACGGGCGCTCGGAGTCGCTCGCCGACGCAAAGGCCTCGTCGAGAGCGTCGACGTCATGGCCGTCGACGTCCTGCACGTGCCAGGAGAATGCCGTCCACTTGTCGGCGATCGGCTCGACCGTGGTCACGCTGGCGATCGCCCCGTCGACCTGCGACCCGTTGGCATCGAGGACGACCGTGAGCGTGCCCAGTCGATGGTGGGCGGCGAACATCGCGGCCTCCCACACCTGTCCCTCCTCAAGCTCACCGTCGCTGAGGAACACGAACGTGCGCCGGTCCTGCGCCGAAAGGCGGTCGGCGAGGGCGAGGCCGATCGCCCCCGACAGCCCCTGGCCGAGCGATCCACAGGTGAGATCCAGGCCGGGGGTGCGCTCGGTTGAGATCGCCTCCAGCAGCGCTCCGTCGTCGCCGTAGGCCGCGAGCCCGCCGCGCTCGAGCAACCCGAGCTGCGCCGCGGCGGCGTAGTAGACGACGGCATAGTGGCCGGGCGAGAGGACGAACCGGTCCCGGCCGTGGCGCATCGCCGATCCGAACAGGACCGCGAACTGCTCGCCGGCCGACAGCGCCTGACCGAGGTAGCCGAAGCCGCGGATGGCGACCATCTCCAGGGCATCGAGCTTGATGCGGCGCGCGAGCTCCGCGAGCGATCGCTCGGTCATCGATCGAATCCGTTTCTCCGGCCCTCTCGGACGTAGTCCACGGTGCCCTTGATGTGGCCCTCTCCGTGGACGTTGGCCTTCTCGGCGACGTGGCCGAACATCTGAATCCCGAACGCGCCGTCGAGGTTGTCGGTGATCCGCTGGCGCCAGGGACGGCGCACGATCTGCGTGGTCAGTCGGCGGATCGTCCGCGGCTGGCTCATGACGTGGTCAGCCAGCTCCCAGGCCCGATCGAGCAGCCGGACTCGGGGCACGATCTCGTTCACCATCCCGTACTCCAGGGCCTTGCGCGCGTCGATCGCCTCGCCGGTCAACAGGGCATACGCGGCGCGCTTGACCCCGAGCAGCTCCTGGAAGCAGCTGTGGATGCCGTCGCCCGGCACCGAGCCGATGTCGTAGTGCAGGTCGAAGATCACCGCGTCATCGCTGCAGATCGACAGGTCGCACATGAGGCAGATCTCGGTGTGGAACCCGGGGCCGTTCAGCACGCCGATGGTGGGGATCTCGAGATCGTTGACGAGCGCGCTGACGTTGATCCGCCCGTCCTTGAAGGCGTACTCATACGCCCAGTGGGCGAGGTCCTGCTCCTCCAGCGCGAACCCGTCCTCGTCGGCCTCCATCATGAACTCCTCACCGGTGCCGCTGAGGATCAGCAGCTCGTTGTGGGGATCGGCGCCGACCGTCTTGAGCATCTGACCGAGCGCCCGGTGGTCTTCCACGCTCAGCTTGATCGAGCCGCCGCGCGTGTGACCGCGGACCAGCAGGACGCCGTCGGCGCGGCGCTCGAAGGTGAAGAAGTCCCGGAACCGCTCGGCGTACTCGTCGAGCTCGGGAGTGGGGACGAACCGTCTCTCGGGCATGGTCTCCTCGGCTGGCGGGTTGGGTCGATCCGTGCTGATGGCTGGTTCGATCGATCAGCCGACGCGCGGGGCGACGGTGACGGCCTGGACGTTGACGAACTCCCGGATTCCGAACGCGCCGAGCTCGCGCCCCCAGCCCGAGCGCTTGACACCTCCGAACGGCATGCGTGGATCCGACGCCGAGTGGGTGTTGACGAACACCGCACCGGCCTCGATCTGGGGAGCGAGCCGGCGAGCGCGGTCGAGATCGGTGGTCCACAGGCTCGAGCTGAGCCCGTACGGGGAACCGTTGGCGATCTCAATCGCGGCAGCGGCGTCGGGCGCTCGCAGCAGTGCGGCTGCCGGTCCGAACGTCTCCTCGCGGGCCAGCACGTTTCCCGGCAGGACTCCGTCGACGATCGTCGGCGCGAAGTAGGCGCCGGGGCCGTCGGGGTGCGTCCCGCCGGCGATGATCCGCCCTCCATCCTGAACGCCGCGTCGCACCTGGTCGATGAGCTCGTCGCGCAGGTCGGCCCGGGCCATCGGCCCCAGATCAGAACCCTCCTGGCGCGGATCGCCCATCCGCAGCCTCAGGGCGGCGGCGGCGAACGCCTCGGCAAACGCGTCCGCGACCGACTCCTCGGCGATGAACCGCTTGCCGGCGATGCAGCTCTGACCCGCGTTCAGGAACCGCGCAGACACCGCACCGCGGGCGGCCGCCTCCACGTCGGCGTCGCCGAGCACGATGAACGCGTCGCTTCCGCCGAGCTCGAGAACCGACCTCTTGAGCTGCCGGCCACACGCCGTCGCCACCTGGACCCCGACCGCCTCGGAGCCGGTGAGGGTCACCGCCGCCACGCGCGGATCGGCGATCAGCTCGGCCACCTGACCGCCGGGAACCACCACCACCTCCAGGGGGCTCGGCCGGCCCGCCGCCGACGCGATGACCCTCCCGAGCTCCAGCGCACAGCCCGTCACATTGGACGCGTGCTTGAGCACGACCCCGTTGCCCGCCATCCACGCCGGAGCCGCCGCACGGATGAGCTGCCAGATCGGATAGTTCCACGGCATCACCGCCAGCACGACGCCGAGGGGGACGAACTCGACGTACGAATCCGTCCAGTCGGTCGCCACCGGTTCGCTCTCCAGTTGCGCGGCGCCGTGTTCGGCGTAGTACTCACACGCCCACACGGACTTGTCGATCTCCGCGCGGGACTCGCCGATCACCTTGCCCATCTCGGCCGTGATCAGCTGCGCCAGGGTCTCACGCGCGGCGGTCAGCTCACGCGCGATCGCCCGCAGCAGTGCTGAGCGCTCCGGGAAGGTGAAGCTGCTCAGCGCGCGGTGAGCCTCCCGCGCACGGGTGAGCGCCCCGTCGATCTCTCCGGCGGTGCTGACGGGGTACTCGGCCAGCACCTCCCCCGTCGCCGGGTCGATGCTCGTCGTCACGGGACCGGTGGTCACGCCCATTGATGCCTCCTGTTCAGCGTTCAGGCCAGCAGTCCTCAGCGGCGCCTGCCAGTGCCCTCGACGGCCGGCTCACCAGGCCGGGGCCGCTCATTGTGACCATCCCTGCGAACGATTGCAAGAGAGGTGCGTGGCCGCTGGCTCGGACGACTGGACGCCGCTTCAGCGCGGCGGAGCGGTGGATGCGCGGACGACCAACGTGGTCTCCAGCTCGAGCTGGGTGACCGGGTCCCCCGCCGACGAGCCGAGGCGGTCCAGCAGCGCCCGCGCTGCGACCGCGCCCATCTCGTAGTGGTCGAAGTGGATGGTCGTCAGCGGCGGATCGAAGCGGTCGGCGAACGACATGTCGTTGAAGCCGACCACGGACACGTCTCGTGGGCATGAGAGACCGGCAGCGCGCACGGCGTCGTAGCAGCCGAGCGCGACCAGGTCGTTGCCCGCGACGATCGCCGTGACCTCGGGGTGCTGCGCCAGCAGCGCCGTGGCCGCCCGAGCGCCCTCCTCCAGCGTCACCGACTGGCCGAGCTGCACGTAGCCCGCGGGCACCTCGAGGCGAGCCCGCCGCATCGCGGCCTGGAAGCCGGCGAGCCGAGACCATCCCGTGCTGTGCGTCTGGGGCCCACCCACGTGGGCGATGTGGCGATGGCCGAGCGACACGAGGTGCTCGACCGCGGTCCGCACGCCGCCCCGATCGTCGGCGGTCACGGCCGGGATCGCCGCGTTCCGCGAGTGACGATTGATCTGCACGACGGGGACGCCGGTCGCCTCCAGGCTGTCGAGCGTGGGATCGTCGTGACTCGCCGTGGCCACGATCAGGCCGTCGACGCCCCGCTGGCGCAGAAGCTCGAAGCGGTCGAGCAGGCGCTCGTCCCGGCCGTCGGTGTAGGCGACCAACGAGGTGTACTGGACCTTCTCCAGCGCGTCGTCGATGCCCCGCAGCATTCGTGGGAACAGCGGGTTCGTGATGTCCGGGATCACCACCCCCACCGCCAGCGATCGCTGGGTGCGCAGGCTGCGGGCGATCGTGTTGGTCCGGTAGTTGAGCTCCCGCGCGGCCGCGAGCACGCGCTCGAGCGTGTCGGCGTTGACCATCTGCTGGGTCTCGGGGTTCAGCGCGCGGGACACCGTCGCCGGATGGACGCCGGCATGTCTCGCGACCTCCCGCAGGGTCACCGAGGGCGACACTCCGTGAACCTTCACCGTTTCCAGTATGCCCGCGGCACCGGCCAGCTCACTGCCGGGCCGCGGAGTATGCCCGCAGTGGACCATTTTGCAATCGTTCGCACCTGCGTGACAGTATGAGCGCGTCCACCCGTTGTCAACGTCCGGGCGCACGGTGTCGTCCCGGAGCCAGAGGAGAGGCGCGTGCCCGAGACCACACACGGCCACCGGATCGGCTGGATCGGTGTCGGGCGGATGGGTCGCCCGCTGGTCACCCGGCTGCTCCAGGCAGGCTGCGACGTCGCCGTCTACAACCGGACCCGAGCCAGCGCCGAGCCCCTGAGCGAGCTCGGCGCCGAGATCGTCGACGAGCCGCGCGGTCTCGCCGACCGCGACATCGTCTTCTCGACCGTCGCCGGACCCGCGGACTTCACCGCGGTCATGCTCGACGGGCCGGGTGCGTTGCTGAGCGACTCGGCGGGCGCCCCCCGCGTGATCGTCGACTGCTCCACCATCTCCGTGGAGGCCTCCTCGGCGGTTCGTGCGGCGGCCGCGCGGCGCGGGGCCACCCTGCTGGCCGCGCCGGTCAGCGGCAACGGCAGACACGTTGCGTCCGGGGGCGCGCTGTTCGCCGTCTCCGGCCCCCGGCCCGAGGTGGAGATCGTGCGCCCATACCTGGAGATGCTGGGCCGCGGGGCGCATTACATCGGTGAGCAGGACACCGCGCGGCTGGTCAAGATCGCCCACAACCTGTTTCTCGGGGCGGTCATCCAGTCGCTGATCGAGACCTCGCTGCTGATGGAGGGGGCGGGCGTCGCGCGCCGCGCGTATCTGGAGTTCATCAACGACAGCCCGATGGGCTCTGCCTTCTCGGGCTACAAGACCCCGGCGCTGGTCGACCTCGACTGGACCGCGACCTTCACCACCACGCTGCTGCGCAAGGACCTCGACCTCGGGCTCGCGGCAGCCGCGGGGATCGAGCTCCCGCTGCCGGTCACCGCAGCCGTTCGCGCGCAGGTCCAGGCGGCGATCGACGCCGGCTATGGAGAGGCGGACTTCGCGGCGATGCTCGCGGTCCAGGCCGAGGCCGCGGGGCTCGAGCTCGACCCGTCTCGCCGCGATTCCTAACGCGGTCTGCACACGATTGCGGTTGACACCGTCCAGGTGTGGATGTACGTTCTGCAAACGATTGAAGTACTGGGCGCAAGCCGCCGGTTCGAGGAGAGAGCGAGGAGGAGCGAGAGGATGAGAGTCCTTCGAAGGTGCGTCACTGCGGGGCTCGCCGGAGGCGTATCGGTGGCGCTTGCGGCGTGCGGCGGTTCAGGATCGTCGAACGGCGGCGGGTCCGGAGGATCCACCGGCTCAGGGGCAGCGAGCAAAAGCCCGATCACGATCGGCACCTCGCTATCTCTGTCCGGCGACTTCGCGGCCGACGGCCAGGCGTTCCAGCGCGGCTACGAGCTCTGGGCGGCCGACCAGAACGCCAAGGGCGGCCTGCTCGGTCACAAGATCAAGCTGAGCGTGCTCTCAGATTCCTCCAGCCCGGCTCAGGTCGTCAGCAACTATCAGAAGCTGATCGGCTCCAACCATGATCAGCTCGTGTTCGGGCCGTTCTCCACGCTCCTGACCGTGCCCTCGGCGCGTGTCGCCGCGCGCTACGGATACGCGTTCGTCGAAGGGGCGGGCGCCGGGCCGGCGGTGTTCGGCACCGGGCTGCACAACGTCTTCTCGGTTCAGATCCCGATCGTCAACGAGCTCGTCAGTTTCGCCAAGTGGATTGCGGCGCTGCCGGCGTCGCAGCGGCCGAAGACCGCGGCGTACGTGACCGTCAACGACCCGTTCACCCAGCCCCAGCTGCCGGTGGCCCAGAAGATCCTGGAGGCGGCGGGAGTCAAGACCGTCGTCAACAAGGTCTTCCCCGAGGAGGTCACCGACTACACGGCGATCGCCGGCCAGGTCGCCTCCTCGAAAGCGGCGCTCGTGATCCTCGGCTCGGTCGACGTGCCGACTGTCTCCGCTTTCACTCATGTGTTCATTCAGCAGCACTACAGCCCCCCGGCGTTCATCGCCACGGCGGGACCCGACCAGGGCTCGCAGTTCGTCAAGGCGGTCGGGAGCGGCAACGAGAACGGCATCTTCGTGCCCGGACTGTGGTACGGCGGCTACCACCAGGCGACCAGCCAGAAGATGGTCAAGGAGTACATCGCCAAGTACGGCGGCTCGGCCTCGGACGTGAACGCCGACGTCGCCGAGGCGTACTCCGTCGGACAGGTCATGGCGCAGGCGGTGCAGGCGACGCACAGCCTCAACAACGCCAAGCTGATCACCTACCTGCACAGCGGAGCGACCTTCGACACGGTCATCGGACGCGCGAAGTTCGACGCCAAGGGTGAGAACACGATTGGAAGCTCGCTCGTGTTCCAGTGGCAGAAGGGAACTCTCGTGCAGACTCTGCCCAAGTCCGCGGCTGGATCCGTGGCGCCGCTGTTCCCCAAGCCTGGATGGGGGTCCTGACCATTGTCATCCACCGCCCTGATCGAAGCCATCGTCGACGGGATCCTCACCGGAGGGGTCTACGCCCTGATGGCGGCCGGCCTGACGCTGATCTTCGGGGTCATGGACATCATCAACATCGCCCAGGGCGTGATGGTGATCCTCGGCGCCTACCTCAGCTTCGAGCTGTCGGTGCACGTCGGGATCGGGCTCCTCCCCGGCCTGCTGATCACCGCACCCGCGATGTTCCTGGTCGGCATCGCGATCGAGTACTTCTTCATGCGCCGGCTGCGTGATCAGGACCGGACGCAGATGTCGATCCTCGTCACCTACGCGGTCGCGATCGTCATCGAGGGCGTGCTGACCGCGATCTTCGGCGTCAACTACCAGCAGCTGTCCGCCTCCTATGTCACCTCCTCGGTGCACTTCCTCGGCTTCTACCTGCCCGATATCTACCTGATCGGGTTCGCCCTGGCCGTGCTTCTGCTGGCGGCGCTCTACTACCTGCTCTACCGCACGAAGTTCGGCCGCGCGGTCCGCGCCTCCCTGCAGAACCGGACCGCCGCGGACCTGATCGGTATCGAGGTCAACCGGGTGCGGACGCTCTCGGTCGGGATCGGGGTGGCGGTCACCGCGGTCGGGGGGATGGTGTTCGGGGCGACGAACTCGTTCAACCCGAACACGGGCTACGACTTGATCTCCCGGCTGCTGGCGATCGTCATCCTCGGCGGCATGGGGAGCATCGGCGGCGCGATGGCGGCCGCGATCTTCCTGCTCGTCATCAACGACGTCGTCGCCGTCGCCTGGTCGCCGACGTGGGCGCCGCTCGTCTACTTCGCAGCGCTCGTTCTGGTCCTGTCGGTTCGTCCACAGGGTCTGTTCGGCCGCTCGGCGGTGCGCGCCCAATGAGCGTCGATTCGACGGGAGGAGCGGACGGAGCCGGGGCGCCGGGGGAGCCGACGGCGGCGCCCGCCGCCCGCCGGGTCAAGGTCGGGGCGATCGCCGTGGTGGCGGTGCTGTTCCTCGGCTTTCCGCTCGTCATCACCGACCCCAGCACGACCTCGATCGCGGTGTTCGCACTCGTCTTCATGGTCGCCGCCTCCTCCTGGAACATCTTCAGCGGCTACTCGGGCTACCTGGCCCTCGGCCACGCCGTGTTCTTCGGGACCGGTGGATACGCGGTCGCCATGGCCGCCCACAGTTGGCACGTCGCCGGCGGCTGGCCGGTGTTCGCGCTGCTCCCGTTCGGCGGGCTGGTGGCGGGACTCGTCGCGATTCCGGTGGGGCTCGTCGCGCTGCGAACCCGCCGCCACACGTTCGTCGTGGTCACGATCGCGATCTTCTTCATCTTCCAGTTGGCGGCGTACAACCTCGGCTTCACCGGCGGCACCTCAGGCCTGACGCTGCCGTTCGCCCCGTTCTCGGCGGCCAACTACAACCAGCCGTTCTACTACGTCGCGCTCGCGATCCTGGTCTTGACCATCGTCGTCTCCTGGGGCGTGCGGCGCTCACGGTTCGGGCTGCAACTGCTGGCGATCCGCGACGACGAGGACCGAGCCCTCGGGCTCGGCGTGCAGACCCGCCGGGTCAAGCTCACCGCGTTCGCCATCTCGGCGGTCCCGGTCGGCATGGTCGGAGGGCTCTACTTCTACTTCCTCGGCCAGATCTATCCGAACTTCGCCTTCGACCCGCTGTTCGACCTGTCGATCGCGTTGATGACCTTCCTCGGCGGCCTGGGGACGATCGTCGGGCCGCTGCTCGGAGCACTGGTGCTCGAATCGCTGCAGCAGTACCTCACCCAGACGTTCTCCAGCGACGCCACCTACCTGATCGCCTACGGGGTCCTCTTCCTGCTCGTGATCCTCGTGCTGCCGCGAGGGGTCGTTCCTGGGATCAGCGAGTTGGTGCAGCGGCGACGGACGCGCGCGGTCCACGCCTACACCGGAGAACGCGACGCCGACGGCCGCGACACCCCGATGCCCGGCGGCGTGGCGGGGGCGGCCTGATGGGCAACCTGATCGAGGTCGCCGGAGTCTGCAAGTCCTACGGCGGCGTCCAGGCGCTCGACCTCTGCGACCTGGAGGTCCGTGAAGGAGCGATCAACGGGCTGATCGGGCCCAACGGGTCGGGCAAGACGACGCTCTTCAACGTGATCACCGGCTACGAGCGCATCCAGCGCGGCCAGGTGCGCTTCCAGGGCAACGACATCACCAACGCCCCGCCCGATCGCGTGTTCAAGCTCGGCGTCGGGCGCACCTTCCAGCTCACACGCCTGTTCACCCGCCTGACCGTCCTGGAGAACATGCTCGTCGCCACGCAGCGCCAGGAGGGCTGGCTGCGCGGGGTGATGCGCCGCGCGGCATCGGTCGGGGAGAAGCGCCGCGCGATGGAGCTGCTCGACTTCGTCGGGATCACCCGGTTGGCCCACGAGCCCGCGGGCAACCTCTCCTACGGCCAGCGCAAGCTGCTGGAGCTCGCCTCGCTGCTCGTCGCCGATCCGGCCATTCTGCTGCTGGACGAACCCGCCGGCGGCGTCAACCCGACGCTGATCGGTCATCTCGCAGATCGGATCAAGGAGCTCAACCGCGCGGGGAAGACGATCCTGATCGTCGAGCACAACATGGAGTTCGTGATGGGCCTGTGCTCCCGTATCACCGTCCTGTCCCAGGGCACGGCGCTGGTCTCCGGCACCCCTGCGGAGGTCCGCTCCGATCCTGGCGTGCTCGATGCGTATCTCGGCGGCGAGGACGACCCGGACACCCAGCAGGAGCTGGCCGACGAGGCACTGAGCCACGGCCGCGGTCAGGTATCGGTGGTTCCCGCGGCTGAGGCGCGGCCGCCCGCGCCGGCCGAGAGCCCGGCGCTGCTCACCCTGTCGGGTGTGACCGCCGGCTACGGGGGCGGCGACATCCTCAAGGACGTGACCCTCGAGGTCGTTCAGGGAGGGATCACCTGCATCGTCGGACCCAATGGAGCGGGCAAATCGACGCTGATGGCGACGGTGAGCGGGCTTCTGCGCCCCCGCCTCGGCGACGTGCGCTTCATGGGCGAGGTCATCTCCGGCCGGTCCCCTCGTGAGATCCTCGGCCGCGGCGTCGCCCAGATCCCGCAGGCGCACAGCCTGTTCCCGGACATGACCGTGCATGAGAACGTCGAGATGGGAGCGTTCACCGTCTCTGACCGGGCCCTGGTCGCCAACCGCCTGGCGGCCGTGCAGGAGCTCTACCCGATCGTCTCAGACCGCGCCCACGAGAAGGCCGGGTCGCTCTCCGGCGGCCAGCAGCGACTCGTGGAGTTCGCGCGTTGCCTGATGCTCGACCCCGTGTTGATCATGCTCGACGAACCGTCGATGGGTCTTGACCCCCACACCCGGCAGATGGTGTTCGACATGGTGGCGCTGATGAACACGCAACAGGGCAAGACGATCCTGCTCGTCGAGCAGAACGCACGCGCGGGGCTGCGCCTGAGCTCGCAGGGGGTCGTGCTGGAGAACGGGATGGTCCGGCTGACCGGGACCGGCAGCGAGGTCCTCGCTCACCCCGAGATCGCCGCGCTGTACCTCGGTGGCGACGTGTCCGCCGAGTCCTCCGCGGGGTGAGCCCCGTCGCCGACATCGTCGTCGCCGGTGCCGGCCACAACAGCCTGATCACGGCCGCCTACCTGACCCGCGCCGGATACCGCTGCCGGGTCTTGGACGCGCGCAGCGTTCCCGGCGGCGGAGTCGCGTCCGAGGAGCTTCTGCTGGAGGGCTTTCGCCTGGACTCCTGCTCCACCGGCCACACGATCCTGCTCACCAACCCGCTGATCCTCGACGACGAGCTGGGACTGGTCGGGGAGCAGGGCCTGACCTACATCGAGCCCGACCCGGTGGCGCACGTCGTCTTCCCGGATGGGGAGTCGCTGACGATGTGGCTGGACCTGGAGCGCACCTGTGAGGAGATCGCTCGTTTCTCGGCGGCGGACGCCCGCGCCTACCGGCGGATGCTCGACGAGTACGACGCCGTCAAGGACGCGTTCGGCCGCCAGCGGTTCACCCCGGTCGGCTTCGGTCCGAGCCTGGCCGAGATGCTCGAGGGGCGCCCCGGCGCCGCGCGGTGGCAACGGCGCGTGCTGATGAGCGCCTGGGACGTCGTCGGTCACGAGTTCGAGTCCCGCCACGTGCGGGCGTTCATGCTCTGGATGGCCTTTCAGACCGGCCAGCCCGTCGGCTCGACGGGATCCGGGCCGCTGGCGTACTCGCTCATCTTCGGGCGCCAGCGACGCAGCTGGGCGATTCCCCAGGGCGGCTCCGGCGAGCTCGCGCAGGCGCTGACCAACGTCGTGACCGAGGGCGGTGGCGAGGTCCTGTGCGATCGCCGCGTCGTGGAGTTGATCGTGGAGTCGGGAAGATGCGTTGGCGTGGTCACCGCCGACGGAGAGGAGCACCGCGCCCGGTCGGCCGTCCTTTCCACGATCCACGTCAAGGATCTCGTGGCGATGGCGCCGGCCGACGCCTGGGGCGAGGACTTCCGCGACGCGATCGACACCTATGACGAGGGCGTCTCCGCGTTTGCCGCCCACTATGCCGCAGCGCGGGCGCCGCGCTACACCTCCCGCTCCGGCGAGCAGCTGGAGGTCGTCTCGGCCGGCGTCAGCGGCTGGCCCGAGGACATCCTTCGCATGGGACGCGACGTGCGTGAGGGCCGCCTCGTCCACGACGGTGCCTGGCTGCTGTTCCCGACGCCGACCGCGGCCGATCCGTCCCGGGCGCCGGCGGGGCAGCACACGGTCAAGATCCTCGGCATGCAGCCCTACGACCCGGGTGGAGGGCCGGAGCGCTGGGCAGAGCTGCGCGAGCAGATCGCCGCCGAGCACCTGGCGCACCTACGCCGCGCCGCCCCCAACTTCACCGACGACGCGATCCTGGCGGAGCTGATCGTCTCGCCGGTCGATCTGGAGCAGTCCAACCCCCATATGTGGCACGGGACGTTCCACGGGGGCGACCGCTCGGCTGCGTACTCCGGCGCGCTGCGCCCGGCACCGGGCTGGGCCGCCCACCGCATGCCGATCCCCGGGCTGTATCAGACGGGTGGGACGACGCACCCCGGCGGTTCGGTCACCGGTGGACCGGGCCGTAACGCCGCGATCGTCATGCTCACCGACCTCGGCCACGATCCGTCGCGGGTCATGGGGCGCGGGACCGTGGCGCACTAGCTCCCGGCGGCGAGCCGTGGCGGCCCGGACCGGGCAGCGCGTCGCGTCGCCGCTCAGCCGAGCAGCAGCGAGACGGGCGACTCGAGCAGCTCGCGCACCCGGACCAGGAAGCGCGCGCCGTCGGCGCCGTACAGGATCCGGTGATCGCAGGCGAGCGTCAGCTGGACGGTCGGCCGGGCGACGATCGCTCCGGTGTCGTCGACGATCGGCCGCGGCTTCAGCGCTCCCACCGCGAGGATCGCGGCCTGCGGCGGGTTGACGACCGCCGAGAAGCTGTCGACCCCGAACATGCCGAGATTCGAGACCGAGAACGTGCTGCCCGCGAGCTCGGCCGGAGTGATCGAGCCGTCGCGGACCTTGGCGGCCAGTTCCCGCGACGATCCCGCGATCTCGCGCAGCGAGCGCCGGTCGGCGTCGAAGATCGTGGGGACGACGAGGGCGTCCTCCCCGGCGACCGCGATCCCCACGTTGACGCGGGAGTAGCGCTCGAACTCGCCCTCGCGGAAGGCGCCGTTGACCCGCGGGAACTCGCGCAGCGCCAGCGCGGCGGCCTTGACCAGGAAGTCGTTGTAGGAGGGGACCGGATCGCTCACCTCTCGCAACTGCCCCCGGAGCGCGACCGCGGCGCTCATGTCGACCTCGGCTCGGAGCTCGAAGTCCGGCACCGTCGCCCTGGACTCGGCCATCCGGCGAGCGATCGTCTGCTGCAGTCGCGACAGCCGCTCACGGTGGACCTGACCCTTGGCGCCGCCGTCGGCCGGCTCAGCCGCCGGCCGGTCGTCGCCCGCGCCGTTGTGGCCGTCGGCGACCGAGCGCTCCACGTCCGCCCGGATGATCCGGCCCTGCGGGCCGGAGCCGACGAGCGCAGTCAGATCGACGCCCAGGTCGCCGGCGATGCGCCTCGCCAGCGGCGATGCCTTGACCCGGGTGCCGGTTCGCGGCGGCGGGACGGTCTGCGCCGGCTCGGCAGGGACTCGCTCCGCCGCTCCCGTCGGTGCTCGCTCCCCCATCCCCGCGCTCGCCGGCGCATGACGCTCCCCATCGGGCTCGGACACCGACTCGCCGGCGTCGCCCACCACGGCGATCACCGCACCCACCGCGGCGCTCTCGCCAGGACCGGTGAGGATCTTCAGCAGGGCGCCGTCGTGCTCGGACTCGTACGTGACGCTCGCCTTGTCGGTCTCGACCTCGACGAGCGGCTCGCCCTCGGCGACGGGCGCGCCCTCCGCGACGAACCACTGCAGGACGGTCCCCTCCTCCATGGAGTCCGACAGGCGGGGCATGACGATGTCGACGGCCACTGAACCTCCTCCGGCGGTGCATTTTGCAAACGATTGCGGTAGCATCCTAACGCACCCGAAGGCCGACGTGGAAGGAGACCGGATGGCGAAGGTTCAGGAGCAGGACCAGGCCGTCGGCGCCTACGTCGAGGCGTACGCGCGCATGCAGCTCATCCGGCAGTTCGAAGCCGCGATGCACCGCCTCTTCCTCAGAGGAGAGGTCCACGGAACGACCCACCTGTACGCCGGCCAGGAGGCCGTCGCGGTGGGCGTCTGCATGGCGCTGGAGCCCGACGATTACATCGCCGGTACCTATCGCGGCCACGGCCACGCGCTCGCCAAGGGGACCGAGCCCGAGCCGCTCATGGCCGAGATGCTCGGCCGCGCGACCGGCGTCTGCGGCGGCCGGGCGGGATCGATGAACGTGATCGACCTCCAGCACGGCCTTGTCGGCTGCTACGGCATCGTCGGCGGCTCGATTGCGGCCGCGCTCGGCGCAGGTCTGTCGGCCAAGCGCCAGGGCCGGGTGTCGGTGTGCTTCTTCGGCGATGGGGCGAGCAACCAGGCCTACTTCCACGAGTGCCTCAACATGGCAGCCGTCCAGCGGCTCCCCGTCATCTTCGTATGCGAGAACAATCTGTACGGCGAGTTCACGCCGATGGCCGAGGTCACCGCCGGCGCCGACATCGCAGGCCGTGGCGCCGCTTACGCGGTGCCCGCGGCGGTCGTCGACGGCAACGACCTCTGGGCGGTACAGGAGGCGGCCGCCGGCGCGGTCTCGCGCGCTCGCGCCGGCGAGGGGCCGACCCTGCTGGAATGTCGGACCTACCGGCACTTCGGCCACTCCAAGAGCGATCCGGCGCCGTATCGGACCAAGGACGAGGTCGAGCAGTGGCTCGCCCGCGACCCGCTCACGATCGCCCGCGCGCGGCTCGCTGACGCCGGCGCCGGCGAAGCGGAGATCGCCGCGGTCGAGGAGGAGATCGAAGCGCTGATCGAACGGACGATCGAGAGCGCTCTGGCCGCCCCGTACCCCGACCCGGCCGTCGACGCCGCCACGGAGTACGCGGGATGAGCACGCTCGAGTTCCGGGTCGCGATCCGCGACGCCCTCGCCGAGGAGATAGAGCGCGACCCGTCCGTGATCTTCTTCGGCGAGGACATCGCTGCGGCGGGCGGTGTGTTCAAGGCCACGCCCGACCTGTACAAGCGGTTCGGACCCGACCGCGTGTTCGACACACCGATCTCCGAGTTGGCGCTCGCCGGCGCCGCCTACGGCGCCGCGGTGACGGGCCTGCGACCGGTGTTCGAGGTGATGTTCGGCGACTTCATGGCGCTGCCGATGGACAGCCTCGTCAACCAGGCGGCGAAGTTCTGGTACATCAGCCACGAGCAGGGCACCGTGCCACTCGTCGTGCGCTCTGCGGTCGGCGCCGGCGGCCGCTTCGGCGCCATCCATTCCCAGATCCACGCCACCTGGTTCCAGGGCGTGCCCGGCCTGAAGATCGCCTTCCCGTCCTCTCCGGCCGAGGCCAAGCTCCTGCTCAAGGCCGCCATCCGGGATGACAACCCGGTCATCTTCCTCGAGCACAAGCGCCTGTACTCGGTCAAGGGCCCGCCGCCGGCCGACGGTCTGGAGACACTGCCGCTCGGGCAAGCGGGCATCGCCCGCTCCGGTGAGGACCTGACGATCGTCTCGGTCGGCAAGGGCGTCCCGGACGCGCTGGCCGCGGCCGACGTGCTGGCCGCCGAGGGCATCGGGGCGGAGGTCGTCGATCTGCGGACGCTGCGGCCGCTCGACGTCGCCACGGTGCTCGAGTCGGTCGCCCGCACCAACCGGATCCTCGCCGTTGAGGAGGGCCCGCAGACCGGCGGTTGGGCGGCGGGCTTGCTCGGCGCGGTCGCGGCCGAGGGCCTGCATGACCTCGACGATGCCTGGCTGCTGACGACCGCCGAGACGCCGATCCCCTACAGCCCGACCCTGGAGGACGCGTTTCTGCCCGAGACGGATGCGATCGCGGAGAGCGTCCGCTCGAGGCTCGGCGTCGCCGCCTGAGCCGGGCCGGGCGGCGTCACCGTCCGGCGGCGGCGCGCACCCGCTCGGCCTCGTCGGGAGCCAGGCCGGCATCGGTGTCGGCGAGCACCTCGCCGTGGCGGATCCCGAGCGTCTTCAGAAAACGCTGTTGGCCGAGCGTCAGCGCGATGAAGTGCCCGAGCTCGACCAGCTGCGCCTCACTGAAGTGACGGTGCAGCCGCTCCCACAGATCGTCCGCGGCCAGGGTCGGATCCCATGCGATCGCCATCGCCCACTCGAGCGCCGCGCGTTCACGCTCATCGAAGCGATCCGAGGACTCGAACTCGAGGATCTCGTCCACCTGGGCCTCGGTCGCTCCCTGCTCCCGCGCGAGCACCGAGCGCTGTCCGCCGCAGTATTCGCACTGCACCGACTTGGAGATGTACAGCCGGCACAGCTCCTTGATCGCATGGTCGGTCACGCCCTGGCGGAAGAACACCTCCCACGCCTGGTTGAAGGCCTTCATCACCTCGGGGTGATGCAACCGGATCGCCTGGCTCTCCGGGCGCGGTGTCCCGTAGGTCCGCGCCCGCTCGATGATCGCCCGTAGTTCGGGGTCGGTGACGGTGTCCGGGTCCACGTAGCTGATGTGGGGCATTGCGGCTCTCCTCGGAGTCGACGGGGTTCGCACAGGCTTGCGCATTCGCTCCCATGTGTCCAAGACATGTTTGACCTGCTTCAATCGTGGATCCTTATCGAACTTCGGCAGCTCATCTGCGTCGATGCCGTGGCGGCCCATCGGCACTTCACGCGGGCCGCGGCCGCGGTTGGCATCGCCCAGCCGGCGCTCTCCCACCAGATCAAACGCCTCGAGCAGGAACTCGGCGTCGCTCTCTTCCATCGCTCGCGGGCGGGGGTGAGCCTCACCGAAGCCGGTGAGATCCTTCTCCCCCGGATCCGACGTGCGATGTCCGAGCTTGCCGCCGGACGCGAGGAACTGGCGGCCATCACAGGTCTGGAGACCGGACGCGTGCGGCTCGGGGCGATGCAGGCTCTCGGTCGGCTCGACCTCCCGGGCGCGATCGCGCGGTTTCACCGCGAGCACCCGGCAATCGAGATCACCTTGAGTGAGGACTCGACCGCCCACATGCAGCAGCTCGTGCTCGACGGCCGGCTCGACCTCGCGATCGCGGCCCTCGACGTCGCCGTCTCCGACGATCTGAGCGCGCGAGTGCTCGTCACGGAGGCGGTGCTCGTGGCGCTGCCTCGTCTACACCCGCTCGCGAGCAGATCGGCGATCGAGCTCGGGCTGCTCCGCGACGATCGATTTGTGCTGTTCCGGCCAGGGACCGGGCTGCGCACGATCACCGAGCGCGCCGCTCATGAGGCCGGCTTCTCCCCGAGAGTCGCGCTCGAGACTGGCAACCTCGACCGTCTCATCGCGCTCGTGAACGAGGGGCTCGGAGTGTCGCTCGTCCCCGAGTCGACCGTTCGGCACGCCCCGCCTGGAGTCCGCGCAGTGCCCCTCTCCCGCCCGCTGATCCGCACCGTGGGACTCCTCTCCCGTCCGGATCGCTGGCTCTCGCCCAGTGCCCGCGCCCTTCGGGATCTGCTGGTTGACACCGCCCGTCCGGCGACGTGACGATCGCACAGGTGGCGCGACTTACTTCACGGTGAAAAGGTGGCGTGGCTGACGACGCCGAGGTCCTGCTCGTCCTCACCGACAAGCGGCTGGGAGCCAGTGGGCACATTGGGCACGACGCAGCCATTGGTGGCCTGCGTACCGGAGATGGCGCCGCTGGCGTTGGCGGTGAGGACGCACGCCACGTCGGTGTCGAACGACGTGCTACCGATCTGCACGAACACGGTGGCCCCCGCGGGCCATCCCGATCCCGTTACCTTCAGCCCCGTTCCGGGCGACCCTGAGGTTGGGGTGACGGTTGCCGTGGCACGGAAGATCGTGATGTTCTGGGTTCCGGTGTTGCCCTTGGCGTCGGTCGCGGTCAGAGTGTTGGTGCCGGCGGTCGCCGTTGCGGGGATGGTGAACGTCACGGCGCTGGTCGCGTTGCCATTGGCATCAGTCGTGACGCTCGATGGCGTGGTGCTCAGCGCCGTGCCGTCGAACTTGAAGCCGGAGATCGTCGAGTTGGGCGCGAACCCGTGCGCGACCGCCGACACGGTCGTGCCCGGGCTGCTCGGCGATCCGAGCTGCCCCTGGCCCGGGGTGATCGCGAACCCGGCCGTGACCGCGAACGTGCCGTGGCTGACGGTGGTCATGCTCTGCTCGTCGATGCCGACCAGCGGCTGGGAGCCGTGGGGTACGTTGGGCACGACGCAGCCATTGGCGGCCTGGGTACCGGAGATGGCGCCGCTGGCGTTGGCGGTCAGCACGCACACCACGTCGGTGTCGAACGACGCGCTACCGATCTGCACGAACACGGTCGCGCCCGCGGGCCACCCGGATCCACTCACCGTCAGTCCGGTCCCCGGCGAGCCGCTCGTCGGCGACGCGGCAAGCGAGGGCGCGGCAGCACGAGCGACCGCAGGAACCAGCAGCGCCACTCCCACGAAGGCGATAAGCAGGGCGACGACCGAGGTTGAAAGAGTGCCGACACGGCCGCGGCCGAACATGAGCCCGCTCTGCATGGTCACCCCCCGATGTCTCCACGCTGTTTCGCGCTCCTCGGGATCGAGGGAGCGCCGCTGGCGACCGATGATCCCCGATGACACCGCAGGGCGCAAGGCGAACTGCGGACGTGGCAGCGACACGGCCGATGACAGAAGAAAACCCCGCAATTTTGCGGGGCTTTTGGTTCAATACCGCTACCGGGATTCGAACCCGGGTTTCCGCCGTGAGAGGGCGGCGTCCTAGTCCCCTAGACGATAGCGGCGGGGATAGCGCGCGCGGGCGCGGGATCAGAGACTAGCGCGAGCTCAGGGCAGGAACATCAGCCCCTGCGGCTGGGGCACGTGGCCCGTGACCGACAGCGGTGTGATCTGACCGGTCTGCGGATCGATCGAGCCGAGATAGTTGGCCGGGAACCCGGGTCCAGGGCACGCGCTCGGCGCGTCGTTCTCGTCGCACGGGGTAACCGCGGCGATCACCGATCCTCGGACGAACGGGCCGGTCACCGCATCGATCGTGTCCGCGCCGTTGTCGACCGCGTACAGCGTCCCTGTCTTCGCCGAGGGCCAGGCGGTGTCGTCGACCGACGCGGTCAGCTTCAGAACCGACAGGGCGCCCGCCGGGCTGCGGAAGATCTGCTCCTCCTCGCCCTGGCTGGTGAGCATGAAGTCCCCCGCGAACCGCGGCGCGAACGCCGGGACGATCTCGTTGGAGTCGGGGTCGGTGAGCGCCAGGTGCATTGTCGAGCCCTGGGATGCGCCGGTGTTGGCGACCGTCGCGGACGCCTCATCGCCGAACAGCTCGTGCATCGTCACCGTGTGCGCCGCCGCGTGGAGCGTCGCCCGGTAGACGGCCGGGTAGGACGGGCGCGGGGCGGCAGCCCCGGTCGTCCCCGGCGCCGAGGCGGAGATCAGCACCATCCCGTGATAGATCGAGATCGCGTCGGTGCCGCCCTTGGAGGGCAGTGGCCGGCTGTAGGCGTAGTGGACGGGCGGCGTGTCCGGGTGCCCGATCACGTACAGGCTCGAGTGAGCGTCCTCGTTGACGGTCGCGATGACGCCGTGCATGGCGGGATCTGCGGTGAGGCCGTCGCACTTGCCGGTGATGTCCCACTTCCCGGCCACATGGCCGGCGCGATCGAACTCGACGACGGTGCTGGCACCGTTGCCTGCCGGATTGGGCTGTCCCTGGGGTCCCACGCCGTTCTGGAACGCGACATAGATGTGCGTGCCGAGCTTGGTGATGTCGTCGGGCTGGGTGATTGCGACGCGGCCCTTTGCGGTCCGGTGCATGATCCGCGTCCCTGAGGCGAAGACGTGACCGGTGAACATGGCGGCCGCCCTCGGCGCGGAGGCCGCACGAGCGAGTCGGTGAGCGGCGCCCGCGGCGGTCGCGGTGACCATGCCGGCCGCGAGCAGGAGGACGGAGATGGTGATCGGGAGGAGTCTGCGCATGGCACGTGAACCTTCCAGGCGCGAATGAAGCCGCAGTGAGAGCGTTGTGAACCTTCTGGGTTCACCTCGTCGTGGTGGCGGGCGGCGCGCTCAGGGTGAGCACCGCCGCGCTCGCGCCCCGCATGACGAACCGGTATGCGCCGCTGCGGCGCGCCACCAGCTCGTCGCGCTTCGGCCCGACCGCGCCGGTCTCGGTGACTCCCTCCCGCCGGCCGGCGAGCACGAACCCGCCCGTCGACGCGGCCCCGCGGGCGCGCAGCACCTCGAGCTGCGCGAGACGGGGTGTCGAGCCCCCGGGCGGGTGGATGGTGACGACACGAGCGCCGCCGTCGTTGATGAGCGTCACGCGCACCGTGTGATCGGCGCCGACGGTCGCCCACGAGCGCAGCGCGGTCTGGTCATCGTCGGTGGCCGAGAGCAACCGGGATCCGGCGGGCGCCCCCTGGGCGAACAGGAGCGCGCCGAGATAGAACGGGAACACCCGGGCGCGCCAGCGGCCATGGCGGCGGTCCAGGTCGAACAGCGCGTTGACGGTCCCCGGCAGGCTGTGCAGGTCGACCGCGTCGACGCCGGCGTGATCCATCGAGAACAGCATGTCGATCGTCCACAGCGCGGAGGCCATGGAGTTGCTGATCCCGGCGTTGCCGCCGCAGCTGTCCGGACCGACCTCGTCGAGCACGAAGCGCGCGCCGTCGGCGTGGGCGCGGCCGATGTAGGACGCGGTCCCGCCGAGCAGGTCACGGGAGGCCGGCAGCGTGAGCAGATGGGGAATCGACGGGTACTTGAGCGAGGCCGGATTGGTGACGCACTTGATCACCGGGTAGGCGTGCACATCGATCGCGCGCAGGCGGGAGTGTGGGCTCAGCATCGACGCGAAGCTCGGCAGCCAGCCCGCCTCGACCAGATCCGGCCCGGCCACCGGGATCGGCCCGGGCAGCATCTGCTCCCACTGCCGCCACTGGGCGAGGAACTGCTCGGCGCCGTACGCATAGGTCCGGGCGTACAGCGGAGTGCCGCGATCGGCGTACCAGGGCAGCGGCTTGCCGTCGATCTCCCAATACCAGGGGATCGACTTGTAGAGCTCGGGCTCGTTGCCGATCTCCCATTCCGCGATCAGCGAGCGCCCGATCCCGCGGTAGAGGTGGTCGGCCTCGACCCGGGCGATCCGGAGGCTGTTCGCCTCCAGGTTGACCTGTAGCTCGTAGCGAGCCCGCAACGCCCTGGCCAGTCGCCGCGCCGCGCGGATCCAGCGCGGGGAGAGCGTGTCGCTGACCCCGCCCGGGCGCCGCACGCGCGGGATCGGCCACCACACCCGGTCGCCGCCCTGCCCGCCGAGCCGCAGCACCTCTCCGCCGGCCGGATCGAGTTGGTCGACGAGCTGCACGAGCAGCGGGCTGACGAAGGCGCCCCATTGGCCCACCGTCCGGTACTGCAACGACATCGAGAGGAACGCGGTGGGCCGCCTCCGCCCGTGCGGCGCCCGGCCGACCTCGACCGACTCACCGGGGAGGGTTCGCGCCTGAGCGGCGCTCACCGTGACCGCGCGGCCGGTGGCGACCGGGCTCGTGTCGCGGCCGGCGGCGCCGCTGGCGGAGCCGGCCAGCAGCCCCACGGCGACGACCAGCGAGGCCCCGGCGCCGCGGATGCCGGTCTGCGTGAGGCGCGTCATTGCGCCGAGAGTCTGACGGCGTCGGGAGAACCGTGTCGCGAGCGCCGTCAGTTGCTAGCCTGACCGGGTCCACAGGCGGCTGTGGCGGAATTGGTAGACGCGCACGGTTCAGGTCCGTGTGGGCTTGCGCCCGTGGAGGTTCGAGTCCTCTCAGCCGCATCGTGACCGGGAGCCCCGCCGGCGAGCGGGGCTTTCGCGTTCAAGCGGTCACAGCCAGCCGTTCTCCTCGGCGATCTTCACCGCCTCCGCGCGGTTGCGGGCGTCGAGCTTCTGCATGACCGAGGAGAGGTGGTTGCGGACCGTCCCGTGCGACAGGTAGAGCGCCTGGGCGAGCTCGGCGACGGTCGCGTAGTCGCGCGAGCCCGACAGCACCTCGCGCTCGCGCGGGGTGAGCGGGCATTCGCCCTGCGAGAGCGCCGCTGCGGCAAGCCCCGGGTCGACGATCCGGTCTCCGGACAACGCCCGCCTGATCGCCGCGGCAAGCTCGGATGCCGGTGAGTCCTTGAGCAGGAACCCGGCGGCGCCGCCCTCCATCGCGCGGCGCAGGTAGCCCGGTCTGCCGAACGTGGTGAGGATCAGGATGCGGCACTCCGGAAGCACGGTGGCGAGCGACTCGGCGGCCTCCAGGCCGGTCGCCCCGGGCATCTCGATGTCGAGCAGCGCGATGTCAGGGCGCTCGCGCAGCGCCGCGGCCACGACCTCGTCGCCCCGGGCGACCTGTGCGACGACCTCGATGTCGGGCTCGAGCGAGAGCAGCGTTGCGAGCGCACCCCGGACCATCCCCTGGTCCTCAGCCATCAGCACGCGGATCATGGCGCGGCCTCCGCGGCCGTCAGCGGAACCGAGACGGCGAGACGGAAGCCGCCGCTCGTACCGGCGCCGGCCTCGAGCCGCCCGCGCACGGCCGTGGCGCGCTCGCGCAGACCCTCCAGGCCGTTCCCGCACCGAGCGGCCTCCCCCACCCCGCGGCCATCGTCGAGGATCTCGACCTCAACCTCGCCGGTGCCTCCGTGCACCCGGACCTCGCAGTGCCGCGCGCCGCTGTGGCGGATCACGTTCGTCGCGCCCTCCCGCACGGCCCACGCGAGGACGGCCTCGACCTCAGGTGAGAGCGAGTCGGTCGCGTGCTCGATCGCCGCGATGATCCCGGCCGCGGCGAGCGCCATCCGCGCGCCCTCCAGTTCGCCCTCGAGCGTCGGTCGGCGGTATCCACTCACCGCATCACGCACCTCGCGCAGGGCGGAGCGGGCGACCGTCTCCAGGTCGGCGACCTCGGAGGCGGCACGGTCTGGTGCGTCGGGCAGCAGCCGCCCGGCGAGCTCGGCCTTGATCGCGATCACCGAGAGGCTGTGGCCGAGCAGGTCGTGCAGGTCGCGTGCGAAGCGCTCACGTTCCGCGGCGACCGCGGTCCGTGCGAGCTCGGCGCGGGCGCGGCTGAGCTCGGCGTTGCGCTGGCGCAGATCCCGCATCAGCGTGAGCAGCAGCCCGACCCCGAGCGTGCTCGCGCCGATGCCGATCGAGCCGCCGTGGCCGCCCGCTGCGAGCGCCGCGCCGGTGCCGACGGCGGCGCACGCGAGTACCGTCGGGAACCCGAACGCCGACGGGGTGGTGAGCGCCGCGCATGCCGCCACGTAGGTGAACAGGTACCCCCAGTTGGAGTTGACCTCGAGCGTGAGTCCAAGCGCGATGAGCGCGAGGGTGATCGAGATTCCGATCTCCTTCGCGCCTCCGCGCAGGTCCGCCCAGATGAGCACGAGCCATGCGTAGAGCAGGCTGAACAGGAGCGCGCCCCCGATGGCCAGCCAGTACCGCGCGCCGTCGTTCCTGCTCGTGATCGCGTTGACCGGCGGGAACACCACGAACGCCAGCCAGACCGCGAGCATCGCGGTCCGCACCGGGCCCGAGCGCCAGGGCCGGCCATCGTGCCCCTCGTCGGGTGCGAACCGAAGGCGCGGGCTCACGGGACGTCGTCTCCCAGCGGCCGACGCAGGAAGCGCACCATCAGGAAGGTCCCGACCGCGGCCCAGATGAGCAGCGTGCGCAGCGAGCCCCAGTCGCACGCGGCGCCGTGATGGCGCGGATCGAACGCGTACTGCAGCGAGCTCGCCAGCGGCTTGATCGGGAACGCGGAGGCGATCGACCGCAGCGTGTGCGGCAACGTGTTGGTGGGGAACCAGATGTTCGAGATGAAGGTGAGCGGCAGCACGAACAGGTTGACGATCACCGGCGCCGTGTCGGCGTTCTTGACGAACCGCAGGATGCCGATCCCGAGCGTCGTGAACGCCGCGGTGCCGAGCAGCAGGGTGACCGCGATCGCCGGCAGCGCCTCGAGCCGCAGCGTCAGCCCCCAGAAGATGACGCCGGCGAGCACGACGACGATCGTGATCGCGGCCATCACCAGCGCGCACGAGCCGATCCGTGCCGCGACGTACGCCCAGCGCGGCAGCGGGGTGCCCTGCATCCGCTTCAGCACGCCCTCGTCGCGGAGGATCGCGGTCGAGATCGCGAGGTTGACGAACGTCGTGGTGATCACCGCGTAGGCGAGGATCCCCGGGACCAGGAAGTCGTCATAGGAGATCCCGCCGAGGCTCTTGATGTGGGCCGAGCTGTCGAGGCTGGCGAAGATCACCAGGAACATCAGCGGGAACGCGAACGTGAACAGCCCACGGCCGCGGTTGCGCCAGTAGGAGCGCTGCTCGTAGCGGATCTGCCAGCCGACCAGCCCGAGATCACGGGCCAGCCCAGAGCGGGTCTCGGTGTGGAGGCTCATGCGGGGATCTCCTCGTGTGCCGGAGCTGATTGTGACGCCGTCTCCGCGCCGTCGCCGCGGGTGAGCTCGAGGTAGATGTCCTCGAGCGTCGGCTGCGCGATCTGGAAGGAGCCGAGAGCGATCCCGCGCTCGAGCGCCCAGCCGGTGATCAGGTGCGCGGCTTGGACAGGATCGCGCGTGAGCACCAGCGCGTGGCCCGAGTCGAGCGTGCGCTGCTCGCTGGGCACCTCGGGCACGTCGTCGAGCGAGACGTCCTCGGGCAGCGTGAAGCGGATCTCCGCCGGCCGGCGATCTCGGCCGCCGAGTTGGTCCGGGGCGCCCTCGGCGATGATCTCGCCGGCGCGCATCACGGCGACGCGGTCGCCCAGGTGCTGGGCCTCGTCCATGAAGTGCGTGGTGAGGAAGATCGTCTTGCCGAGCTCGCACAGCGACCGGATCGCCGACCACGCCTGGCGGCGCGCCGCGGGATCAAAGCCGGTCGTCGGCTCGTCGAGGAAGATCAGCTCCGGGTCGCCGACGAGCGCGAGCGCCAGATCGAGCCGGCGGCGCTGGCCGCCCGAGAGCTCGCCGGCGCGCTCGCCCCGCTTGGCCTCGAGCTCGACCAGCTCGAGCACCTCGTCGACCGGGCGCGGATGTCGGTGGTAGCGGCCGTACATCTCGACCAACTCTGAGACCGTCAGGTCCGGCTGCACCCCGCAGGACTGCAGCACGATGCCGACCCGTTCGCGCAGCTCCCGCGAGGCCGCGGTCGAGCCGCCCACCGGAATCCCCAGGACCCGTGCCTCGCCGCCGCTCGCCGTGCGGTAGCCCTCGAGGATCTCCACCACGCTCGTCTTGCCCGCGCCGTTGGGGCCGAGCAGGCAGAACACCTCCCCCCGCCGGACCGTGATGTCGACCCCGCGGACCGCCTGCAGCTGCCCGTAGGCCTTCCGCAGCCCGCGCGCCTCGATGGCGATGGGGGCGAGGTCGTGACCTGCCGCGGCGACTCGCTCTGACTCCCTTGACTGGATCATGCGGCCAGCCTACGGACGGGGCTGGGGCGCGGTAAGTGGCGCGCGACCGGAATCACAGGTGACAGTTGTCAGGGTTTGGGCTGGGTGTGTGGGTGGCCGCAGTCGGCGGGCGGGAGCGGTCGCGGACGGGAGCGGTGCCCGAGGTTCGATTTCGTCGGGAGCATCCGCGCCGAGAGGACGGACCCGACGTTTCCCGCGGTATCCGCGGATTTCGTCGGGAGCGTCGTCCCCGCGGGCGCGCGGCCGACGAATTCCGCAACGGCCGTGTGGGCTGTCGCAGGACGCCGGCGCGGCCGACAGCCACCCGCGACCTGACCGAAGCCCTCGAAGCCCCCGCCCGCCCTCGCCGGCCCCGCCAGACCGCTCAGATCGACCAGCGCGACAGCACGGGCGTCGTCTCGTGCTCGTGCCCGAGCACCCCGACCCCCGCGGTGGCGAGCGCGAAGTGGGCTCCCGCCGAGACGTCCATCCCCAGCCAGCGCGCCGTCAGCACCCGCAGGACGTGGCCGTGGGCGACACACAGAACCTCGCCGGAGACCGACTCCGCCCGTGCGAGCACGCGGTCGACCCGGGCACCGACCTCAGAACCGGTCTCGCCGCCGGGGCAGCCGTCGCGCCACAAATCCCAGTCGGGCCGGGTCTCGTGGATCTCGGCCGAGGTGATCCCCTCGTACTCGCCGTAGTCCCACTCGTGCAGGTCGTCGCACAGCTCGGCGGCCTGCTCGAAGCCGACCAGCCGGCAGGTCTCCCGGGCGCGCAGCAGCGGGCTGCACAGCACGAGTGAGAAGCCGACCCCCGCAAGCACCCCGGCGGCCCGCCGCGCCTGCTCGCGACCGTGCTCGGTGAGCGGGATGTCAGTGCTCCCGGTGTGTTTGCCCACCCGCGACCACTCGGTCTCGCCGTGGCGCATGATCCACACCTCGGAGGCCATCAGTCCGCCACCCCCATCGTGCGCTCGATCTCCTCCACCTTCGCGCGCCGCCGGACATGGCGCTCCTCGCCGGAGACCCCGGCCGCCAGGAACGTGGCGACCAGCTGGGCGGCGACCTCGGAGCCGACCACCCGTCCGCCGAGGCAGAGCACGTTGACCGCATCGTGCTCGACGCCCTGTCGCGCCGTGTACGTGTCATGGATCGTCGCCGCGCGGACGCCACGGATCTTGCCCGCGGCGACTGACACCCCGGCGCCGGAGCCGCACACGATGATCCCCCGCTCCGCGCGTCCGTCCGCAACGGCGCGTCCGACCTCCAGCGCCTTGTCGGGATAGTCGACCGGATCGGGGCGATCGGTGCCGAAGTCCAGCACCTCGTGGCCCGCGGCGGTGATCACACCGAGCAGACGTTCGCGCAGCACATAACCCGCGTGATCGAAGCCACAGGCGACGATCACCCCCGACCCTCCTCCGAAACCGACAGCGCGGCCGAGCCGCCCCGCTCGGTCGGCGAGGGCCCGGGTCCCTCGGACAGCTCGTGAACGGCCAGCAGGGCCGCGCCGAGCACGCCGGCCCGGACTCCGTGGCGGGCTGCCCGGATCGTCGTGCGGCGCCCCAGGCCGGGCAGCACGTAGGCGGCCGCCGTCCGTCGCGCGGGCTCGAGCAACACCTCACCGGCACGCGCGGCGCCGCCACCGATCACCACCTCCTCGGGGTCGAAGGTGTTGATGGCGTTCGCGATCCCGATGCCGAGGCGCTCGCCCCACAGCTCGACGACCCGGGCCGCCTCACGGTCACCGTCGTGCGCCTCCTGGACGAGGTCGGCCCCGGTCACCTTCGTGCCGTCGGCGAACCGGCGGCCGAGCGCCGAGTCGGGGTTCTCGCGCGCGCAGATCCGCGCCAGCTCGTCGAGCGCGTGCCCCGCGGCGACCCCCTCCAGCGAGCCGGGCTGCGGGAACTGGCCGGCGGCGGGGACCGCCGAGCCCATGTCCATGCCGACGATCGTGTGCCCGAGCTCGCCCGCCCCACCGGTCGCACCGCGGTAGATGCGCCCACCGAGGACGAGGCCGCCGCCCACGCCGGTGCCGATCGTGAGCATCACCAGGTCACGAGCCACCATCTCCAGGTTCTCGTCGTGCGCCTCGGCGAGGGCCGCCACGGTCGCGTCGTTGTCGACGAACACCGGGACGCCCAACCGCTCGCCCAGCACCTCGCGCAGCGGCACGTCGGCGAGCGGGATGTTCGCCGAGGAGACGACCCGCCCGGACTCGAAGTCCACCACCGACGGCAACCCGAGCCCGACGCCGTCCAACTGCTCGCCGCGGCACTTCGAGACCGCCTCGACGAGCTGCTCGATGATCTGGTCGGCGCTCGAGAGGTCTGTCGAGACCATCACCGACTCGCCGAGCGTGCTCCCCGAGAGGCACGCGGCGGCGATCTTCGTTCCGCCGACGTCGACGCCGATGACCTCCCGCCCTCCGGAACCGCTCACGCCGAGGCGCCCTGGTCCGGTAGCTGGGAGGCAGCCGCCGCATCGATGAGGACGATCAGGTCCTTGGCGGCGTCGGGGAGCAGCGAGCATGGAACCGAGGGATCCGGCCCGGCATCGGGTCCGAACGAGGCTGCGATCGCGTGGGCCTTGGATTCCCCGGTGGCGAGCAGCACGACCTGCCGGGCGAGCGCGACCGCGGCCAGCGTCATCGAGATGCGCGGGACGAACGGCTCGTGGCCGGCCTCCGGGACGCCGACGACCAGGCGCTCGCGCTCGGAGACCGTTGCCTGGCCCGGGAACAGCGAGAGGGTGTGGGCGTCCGGTCCGATCCCCAGCAACAGAAGGTCAAATCGCGGCGGGGTCGATTCGGTGAGCAGCCGCTCGTAGTCGGCGGCACCGACCTCCGGACCGAGCTCCCCGTGCATCGGGTGGATCTCCGGCAGGTCCGGCCGTTCACCGAGCGGGTCGATCAGCGACTCCCGGATCATCCGGTAGTTCGAGCGCTCGTCGCTCGGATCCACGCACCGCTCGTCGCCGAGCCACAGCGTCGTGCCCTCCAGCCCGACGCCGACCCGCTGGACCGCCTCCACGAAGTGCCCGTACGCCGCCTTCGGCGTCGAGCCGCCCGCCAGCACGATGTCACCACCACCGCTGGCGACGCCCACCATCAGCGCTGCGCACGCGTGCGCAGGGTCCTCGACCACCTCGAAGCTTACGCTCATCGCCTCCCGCTCCCTCTCTGTCCGCGTCTCGGTCTCACAGCCATCGCATCCACGTCACCGCGGACACATCTCGCGCGCGGCGTGGAGCGCCGGACCATAGGTCGGCTCACGCAGCAGCGCCTGCCGGATCCCCTCGCCGAGGATGCCGGCCTCGCCACGCGAGGCACCGAGGATCTTCCACGCCTTGCGCCCCCCGCCGGTGAGGTTCTCGACCGCGTCGAGGCCTCCGAGGCTGCGCTGCAGCGAGAGCGAGTTGCCGTGCTCGGAGGAGACCGTCACGCCGGCGAGGCCGGGCGCCTCCTGGGCGGAGCGGCGCAGCGTGACCGCGACCTGGCCGCCGGGACGCAGCTGCGCGCCCTCCATATCGATCTCGCTGCGCCCGACCGTGAGCGGCACCCGCTCCCAGCCCAGCCGTGACGACAGCCATCCGGCGAGCAACAGGGCGCTGGCGGTCGAGCCCTCGCGATGGCGGATCTCGACCGACAACAGCCGCCCGAGCCGCGCGCGGCGAGAGCCGAGGTGGTAGGAGGCCGCCAGCCGCTCGCGCCACGGCGTGGTGCGCAGCCAGGCGAGATCGACCACGTACACGTCCTCACGCACGCGCTCGGCGCGCTCGAACGCGGCTCCGGGATCGCTCTCGGCGTCGGAGTCGAGCATGATCACGTCGATCACCGGCAGCAATGCCTTGACGACCTCGGTGTGCCCGTGAGGCGACCAGCAGACGGTGGGGATCTCGGAGACCAGCACCGGATCGACGAGCGTGGTGAGCGCGATCAGGTGATCGGGGCCGATGTCCAGCTCGACGCTCTCGCGCACCACCGACAGGCCGTCGTGCGGATCCTCGTGGCTGATCGTCGCCCGCGCGTCCAACGTGGTGCGCCCGGCCTCCACGGCGCACACGACGGTCCGCGACGCGTGGTATCGACCGACGCGCTCCAGGCGGTTGGCGACCTCCCCCTTCCACTCCCGGTCGACGATCACGATCAGGTTGAGCACCCGGGCCGGCGCAAGCGTCGCGTTCGCCGCGTGCTGCTCGCGCAGCATCTCGCGGAGCGCCGCCTCGATCGCCTCTGGTGTGGTGTCGCGCGCCGACCAGGTGTCCTCGGTCACAGCCGCCGCCAGCGGTGCCCCGGCATGAGCAGCCCGTCGGCCTCGGCAGGACCGGTGGAGCCTGACTCGTAGCGCGCCATCGGCGACGAGGTGTCCTTGCGCCAGGACTCGAGTATCGGGTCGATGACCCCCCACAGCGCCTCGATCTCGTCGTTGCGGGTGAACAGCAGCGGATCGCCGCGCATCGCATCGAGGATCAACCGCTCGTAGGCCTCCGGCGACTCCGACACGAACGAGGTCCCATAGCGAAACTCCATGTTCACCGGGCGGATGCGCATGCGCGACCCGGGGATCTTGGCGCCGATCGAGACCGAGATGCCCTCGTCGGGCTGCAGCGTGAAGATGATCTGGTTTGCCTGCACGCCGACCGACCCCGAGCTCTGGAACGCGACGTGCGGGACCGGCTTGAGGATCACCGCGATCTCGGTCAGCTTGCGTGCGAGCCGCTTGCCGGTGCGCAGGTAGAACGGCACGCCCGACCAGCGCCAGTTCGAGACGTTCAGCCGCAGCGCGGCGTAGGTCTCGGTGCGCGAGTCGGGCGCGACCCCGGACTCCTCGATGTATCCGGGAACCCGCACGCCACCGACCACGCCGGAGGAGTACTGGGCGCGGAGGGCCATCGACGGCACCGCGCTCACCGCCTCGGGCACGATCGCCTCCAGCACCTTCAGCTTCTCGTCCCGGACACGGTCGGCGGTGAACGCCGTCGGCGGCTCCATCGCCAGCAGCGCGAGCAGCTGCATCATGTGGTTCTGGACGAGGTCGCGCAGCGCACCTGAGTGCTCGTAGTAGCCGGCGCGCGTGCCGATTCCGATCTCCTCAGCGGCGGTGATCTGCACGCAGTCGATGTAGTTGCGGTTCCAGACCGGCTCGAACAGGACGTTGGCAAAGCGCGCCGCCATCAGGTTCTGGACGGTCTCCTTGCCGAGGTAGTGGTCGATCCGGAAGATCTGACTCTCGTCGAACACCTCGAGCAGCTCGGCATTGAGCTGACGCGCCGACGCGAGGTCGTACCCGAACGGCTTCTCGATCACGATCCGCGTCTGGGCGCCCTCGACCTCGTTCAGGCCGGCGGCGCCGAGCTTGCCGGCGATCAGCGGGAAGAACTCCGGCGCGGTCGAGAGGTAGAAGACGCGATCGAGCGGGTATCCGGCCTGCTCGTCGAACTCCCGCATCGTGCAGCCGAGCTCGTCGTAGATCGAGTCGTCGTCGAACGAGCCCTGGACGTAGCGGCTGTCCTTGACGAGTTCCTCGAGCACCGCGGCGTCCGGCCGGCGGCGCGAGTACCGCCCGACCGAGTCGATCAGGGTGTCACGGAAGTCCTCGTGCTCCTGATCTCGGCGGCCGACGCCGATCACCTCGAAGCGCTCTGGCAACTGGCCCTCGTGCGCGAGGTTGTACACCGCGGGCAGCAGCTTGCGGTGGGCCAGATCGCCGGTGGCCCCGAAGATGACCAGCGACGTCGGATGAACCGGCGTGCGCTCCAGACCCTCGACCAGCGGGTTCTCGCCCGGCTCGCCGCCGGGCAGGATCACCGGCTCCGCGGCGCTCACGCGCCGCGCTTCTTCTCGATCCCGTCGAGCAGCCGAGTCATCGCCTCCTCGAACTGCACCACACCGGCTTCGAGCAGCTCGTCGGTCACCGCCTGCAGGTCGATGCCCGCGTCGGCGAGCGCCGTCAGCGCCGCTTCGGGGTTGTGCTCGATCGTCGGACCCGAGATCTTCCCGTGGTCGGCGGTCGCGTCGAGCGTCGCGCGCGGCATCGTGTTGACCGAGTGCGCGCCGACGAGATCCTCCACGTACATCGTGTCCTTGTAGTCGGGGTTCTTGACGCTGGTGGACGCCCACAGCGGCCGCTGCACGTGCGCGCCCGCGTGATGCAGCGCCTCCCAGCGCGGCCCGGAGAAGATCCGCTCGAAGCTGCGATAGGCGTTGCGCGCGTTCGCGATCGCCGCGGTGCCCTTGAGCTCATCGTGGCCGGTGCCGTCCAGCCGCTTGTCGACGTTGGAGTCGATGCGCGAGACGAAGAAGCTCGCCACCGACGCGACGTCGAGCGACAGGCTCTCGGCCTGCCGGCGCTCGAGACCCTTCAGATAGGCCTCGGCGACCGCCTCGTAGGCATCGACGGCGAACAGCAGCGTGATGTTGATGTTGATGCCCTCGTAGATCGCCTGCTCGATCGCGGGCAACCCCTCGCGCGTGCCGGGGATCTTGATCATCACGTTCGGGCGGTTCACGCGCTTCCAGAAGTCACGCGCGCCGTTGATCGACTTCTCCGTGTCATGCGCGAGATCGGCCGCGACCTCGAGCGAGACGAAACCGTCCTGATGGTTGTGCTCCTCCCACACCGGGCGCATCACGTCGCAGGCGTCCTGGACGTCGCGGATCGCGAGGTGTTCGTAGAGCTCCTGGCCGGAGAGGTTCTGGTCGCCGTCGAGCAACTCCTTGAGCTGCTCGTCGTAGTCGTCGGACTCGAGGATCGACTTCTCGAAGATCGACGGATTCGAGGTGACGCCTCTCAGCGAGTCCTCGGCGATCAGCCGAGCGAGCTCTCCGGACTGGATCAGCGAGCGTCCGAGCAGATCGAGCCAGGGACTGGTTCCCGCCTCAGCCAATGCGCGGAGGTTGGGATTCACGCTGGTCGCTTCAGTCGTACTCATCGTGGCTTACGCCTCCGTATGTCGGGGTTCCCCGTCGTCATCTGCAGGATAGTCCGGGGTGGCCAGCCAGTTGTTACCCGAATAACACTCCGTAGCGCTCGTACTCCTCGAGCGGCACGACCCGTAGTTGGGCAACGGCGTCGCCGAGCCGCACGAGCTCGATCTGCGTACCGCGCAGCGCGGTCATCGAACCCCACTCCTCCGCGTGGGCGGCGTCGATGGCAGCGAGCCCGAGGCGGGTGGCGAGCACGCGGTCGAATGCGGTCGGCGTCCCGCCGCGCTGTACGTGGCCGAGCACGGTGGCGCGGGTCTCGTAGCCGGTGCGCTGCTCGATCTCCCGCTCCAGCGCGTTTCCGATGCCGCCGAGCCGCGGGTGGCCGAACTCGTCGAGCTGGCCCGTGGTGACCGACATCGTGCCCTCGCGAGGCAGCGCGCCCTCGGCGGCGACGACGATCGAGAAGTACCGGCCGCGGCTGTGCCGGCGGCTGATCAGCCGGCACACCTCCTCGATGTCGAACGGAATCTCGGGGATCAGGATGACGTCGGCCCCGCCGGCCAGCCCGGAGTGCAGCGCGATCCAGCCCGCGTGGCGGCCCATCACTTCGATGACGAGGATCCGGTGGTGGCTCTCGGCGGTGGTGTGCAGGCGGTCGATCGCCTCGGTGGCGATCTGCAGCGCGGTGTCGAAGCCGAACGTCTGGTCGGTGGAGCCCAGATCGTTGTCGATCGTCTTTGGCACCCCGACCACCCGTATCCCGGCCTCGCCCAGTTTGTGGGCGGCCCCCAGCGTGTCCTCGCCGCCGATCACGATCAGCCCGTCGAGGCCGCGACGCTCGAGCGTCGCCCGCACCGCGCCGAGGCCGTCCTCACGCTTGTCCGGATTGGTGCGCGAGCTGCCGAGGATCGTCCCGCCGCGCGGCAGGATGCCGCGGGTCGACTCGATCGTGAGCTCCTCCCCGATGTCGTCGAGCACCCCGCGCCACCCGTCGCGGAAGCCGACGAACGAGTCGCCATAGCCGTCGATGCCCTTGCGGATGACGCCGCGGATGACGGCGTTCAGCCCCGGGCAGTCGCCCCCGCCGGTGAGCAGACCCAGTCGCATCGACGGCCATCCTACGAAGACGCCCGGCGGCGGACAGCGATCTCACGTACACGTCACCCTCACAGCGCGGTACGGTTCCGTTCCCCGATGCCTGACCGCCGACGTTCCCCCACACGCCGGATCACTCACCCTGCCCTGGTCGCGACCACGGTGGTGGGCGGTATCGCGGCGAGCGCCCTGGCCGAGCGGCGCCACCTGAAGGCGCTGGCCGCCGATGATGACTTCAAGGCGCTGAGCGCGCCGCTGTCGGACATTGTCTCCGAGCACGCGGTGCTTCCGATCGAGTCGGCCGACGGTACCGCGCTCCACGCCGAGCGCTTCGGTTCGGCGCAGGCCGCGACGACGCTCGTGCTCGCCCACGGCTGGACCGAGGCGATCCCGTACTGGGGCCCGGTCATCCGCCGGCTGGCCTCCGAGGAACTGTCGCTCGTCGCCTACGACCTGCGCGGTCATGGCCACAGCGACCTCGCCCAGGACGGCGACTATGCCCTCGATCGCTTCGGGGAGGATCTGGCGGCGGTGCTCGAGGCGACCGGCGGCGATCCCGCACGCACCGCGGTGGCCGGTCACTCGCTGGGAGCGATGTCGATTGCCGCATGGGCGGAGCGCCACGAGGTCGGCGACCGGATCGGCGCGGCGGCGATGATCAACACGGGCCTGTCGAGCCTGCTCGGAGGCGCGCTGGTGCTCGGGGAGCTCGGCTCGCGCCTGGCGCCGGAGTGGCTGGCCCGTGGGCTGCTCGGATCCGGGCGGCCGATGCTGCCGGTCTCGACCCCGCTGTCGCTCGCCATCGCGCGTCATGTCGCGTTCGGTCCGGACGCGAGCGCCGGCACCGTCGCCTTCTACGAGCGGATGCTCATGAGCACCGACGCCGGCGTCCGCGGCGCGGTCGGGATCACCCTCTCGGGCCTCGACGTGCTGGAGGCCGCGGCGCGCATCGACGTGCCGACGATCGTGATCGCGGGCGACTCCGACCGGCTCACGCCGGCGGTCCACGCGGAGCGGATCGCGCGCGCACTACCCTCGCTCGAAGGGTTGACCGTCCTGGATCGCACCGGCCACATGTCACCGCTCGAGCGCCCCGACGAGGTCGCGAGCGCGCTGCGCAAGCTGCTCACGGGACTCCGCCCCGCCGACAGCGCGCCCGCGCCGACGGAGGTGGCAGGCTGATGGCCGGGACCCCGGCCAGCGTCTGCTACCCGCTGCAGGAAGACTCGGAACTCGCCGAAGCGATCGATCCCGGGCACCGGGCCGCGGCGATCGGGGCGCTCGCCGCCCGGGAGCTGGAGATTCCGCCCGGAGCATGGGCGGGCGAGGCGCTGGCGATCGACGGGGGCGTCGGCCTGCTGGTGCTCCAGGGGGTGCTGGTGCGCAGGGTCGGGATCGGCGGGCGCTTCAGCGCCGAGCTGCTCGGTGAGGGCGACATCCTGCGCAACGTGAATGAGGAGGGCCTCTCCCCGCTGGCGATGTCGACCGCCTGGCTGATCCTCGAGTCGGCCCGCCTGGCGGTGCTCGACGAGCGGTTCGTGCGCCAGCTCGCCGTCTTCCCGCGGCTGGCGGGACGGCTGTTCGGGCGCTCGGTGCTGCGCTCGCGTCAGATCGCCGTCAATATGGCGATCGTCCACCAGGCCCGGGTCGACGTGCGCCTCCACATGCTGCTCTGGCACCTGGCCGGGAGATGGGGGCGAGTCCGTTCCGATGGCGTGCTCGTGCCGCTGCGGCTGACCCATGCGATCCTCGCCGACCTGGTTGCCGCGCGCCGTCCGACGGTGACGAGCGCGCTCACCGAGCTCGGGCGCGAGGGCCTCGTGCAATCGGTGCCGGAGGGCTGGCTGCTCTCCGGCGAGCCGCCGGGTGAGCTCGCGGACAACGGCGCATCGGCGGCCTGACCCGCCGCACTCCGGTCCCGGCCGGCGAGCAGGCGTGGTGCTGGCGAATCTGAAGCCAATCGCTCATCATTGTCGATATGCATCTCGACCCCTACATCATCTTGGGCAGCGCCGTCGTCGGGCTGCTCGTCGGCATGACCGGTGCCGGCGGCGGCGCGCTGATGACGCCGATGCTCATCTTGCTGTTCAACGTCACGCCTTCGAGCGCGATCTCGTCCGATCTCGTGGCCGCGGTGCTGATGCGCCCGCTCGGAGCGATCGTCCACATGCGCGCGGGCACGGTCAACTGGAAGCTCGTGCGGTGGTTGGTCACGGGCTCGGTGCCCGCCGCGTTCCTCGGCTCCTACCTCTTGCACGTGATGCACGACTCCTCGAGTGCGCAGAAGAACATCGAGTACTTCCTGGGCGCGGCGCTGCTGATCGGCGCCGCCGCGATGGCGCTGCGCTTCGTGATCGACCGCCGCGGCGGCGGGCGCCGCTACGCCTCGATCACCGAGATCAATGCACGGCCGATCCCGACGCTGTTCGTCGGAATCATCGGCGGCGTGATCGTCGGCATGACATCGGTCGGCTCGGGGTCGCTGATGGTCGTGGCGCTGCTGTTCCTGTATCCGATGATCGGCGCCAACCAGTTGGTCGGCACCGACCTCACCCAGGCGGTCCCGCTCACGCTCGCCGCGGCCTGCGGGGCGCTCATCTTCGGACACGTGGAGTTCGGCATCACGGGCTCGCTGATCATCGGCTCAGTGCCCGCGGTGTTCCTCGGGTCGCTGCTCTCCTCGAGCGTTCCGGACAAGTACGTGCGCCCAGTCATCGCCTTCGCGATCTTCGCCTCGGGGTTGAAGTACGTCCAGGTGCCGACCCAGACACTCGGTTGGGTGCTGTGCGCGACGTTGCTGGCCGGCGGCGGCGCGTGGCTGGTCTACGCGCGTCCGTGGCAGCGGCTTCCGGCCGACGCGACGAACGGGGCCGGGATCGCCGAAGAAGCCATGGTCGCAGAGCCACCGGTGATCGGGGTCGACGAACTGAGCGGGTGATACGGTCGCGACGGTGAGGATCGAGGGGATCCAGGTCCCCGTCGCGGACGGGACGCTCGCCGCGTGGAGGCTCGGCGACGCGCCGGACGGCGCCCCCGAGGTCGTCGCGATCCACGGCATCACCTCGACCAGCCGCGCCTGGTCGGCGATCGCGCAGGCACTGGGAGACCGCGCGTCGCTGATCGCGCTCGATCTGCGCGGCCGCGGCGCCAGCTCGCCCGTCGGACCGCCGTTCGGGATTCCCGTTCACGCCGACGACGTGCTCGCTCTGCTCGACCTCCTCGAGCTCCGGCGCCCGGTCATCGCCGGCCACTCGCTCGGCGCCTACATCGCGTGCCGCCTCGCCGCCGGCCATCCGGACCGTGTCGCCTCGCTGGTGCTCGTCGACGGCGGCCTGCCGATCCCAGGGCTGCCGCCGGGGTCTGACCCCGCGACCCTGCTCGGGCCGGTTGTCGCGCGACTGCGCACCGAGTTCCCCGACCGCGAGTCCTACCGTGCCTGGTGGGCGGAGCATCCTGCCTTCGGCGATGGCGACATCGACCCGCAGCTGCTCCGCGACTACGCCGACTACGACCTCTGCGGCGAGGCGCCGCGGCTGCGTTCATCGGTCCGGCCAGAGGTCGTCCAGGTCGACGGAACCGACGTGCTCACCGCCCGCGACGCGGCCGACCTGCGGTGCGAGGCCGTGGAGCTGCATGCACCACGCGGGCTGAACGGCGAGCCGCCGCCGATGCAGCCGCCGGAGATCGTCGCCGATTGGGTCGCCGGCGAACCGGAGCTGCGGCGCGCGGTGCCGATCCCCGACTGCAACCACTACACGATCGCGATGGGCCGCGCGGGAGCCGCGGTGGTCGCCGACGCGATCGCCGCGGCGGTCTCGCCCGGGTGAGAGCTCAGCGCAGGCCGAGCAGCACGTCGATGACGAGCTGGTCCAGGCGCTCGTTGCCGTAGCCGCGCGCTGCCAGGGCGTCCAACTCGAGGCCTTCCGCCTTGAGCGCGTCCGCGCTGTCGTCGGACCCGGTCGACGGCTCCGACAGGCCGGTGGCGCCGGCCTGGGCGAGCGCCTCCTGGACCTCGGGGAGCGAGTCGAAGTGCGCCGCCTTCTCGGCGAGCGCCTGGTAGGTCCGGATGCAGCCTCGAGCGAAGTCCCAGACCCCCTCGGCGTCCTCGGTGCGGTATGCGTGCGCGTCGAAGTGACGCGGGCCCTCGTACCCGGAGCGCTCGAGCAGGCGCACGAGGTGGAACGCCTCCTTGAGGTCCTCGGCACCGAAGCGGAAGTCCTGGTCATAGCGCCCGATCCGCTGGGCGTTGAGGTCGATGTGGAACAGCTTGCCCGCCCAGAGCGCCTGCCCGACACCCTGGTGGAAGGAGAGCCCGGCCATGTTCTCGTGGGCGAACTCCGGGTTGACGCCGACCATCTCCGGGCGCTTCAGCATCGAGATGAAGTGCAGGGCGTGGCCGACGGTCGGCAGGAAGATGTCGCCGCGCGGCTCGTTCGGCTTGGGCTCGATCGCGAATCGCAGGTCGTAGCCCTGGTCGTGCACGTAATCGCCGAGCAGGTCGATCGCCTCGCGGTAGCGCTCCAGCGCGTCGCGCGGGTCCTTGGCGGTCTGCACCTCGGTGCCCTCGCGCCCGCCCCAGAACACGTAGACCTCGGCCCCGAGTTCCGCGCCGAGATCGATCGAGCGCATCGCCTTGCCGATCGCCGCCCGGCGCACCCGCCGGTCGCCGGAGGTGAACGCCCCGTCCTTGAACGCGGGGTGGGTGAACAGGTTCGTCGTCGCCATCCCGACGCCGAGACCGGTCTGCTCAAGCGCCTCCTTGAAGCGGGCGACGATCCGGTCGTGCTCCGCGGCTGAGCTGCCCCATGGGACGAGATCGTTGTCGTGCAGCGAGACGCCCCAGGCACCGATCTCGGCGAGGCGGTGGACGCTGTCCACGGGATCGACGGGGGCGCGGACCGGCTCGCCGAACGGGTCGCGCCCAGGGTTGCCGACCGTCCACAGTCCGAAGGTGAAGCGTGCGTTCGAATTCGCCATGTCACACAATGTAGGTCGTGAGTGACAACAGGGTCATCGGGATCGACGTCGGCACCTCCTCGGTGAAGGCGATCGCCGTCGACGAGGCGGGCGCGGTGGTGGGAAGCGCCGATCGCTCCTATCCGGTGGCGATGGACCACCCCGGCTGGTCAGAGCAGGATCCGGCGCTCTGGTGGGAGGCCTGCGAGTCCGCGCTCGAGGAGCTTGGGGCCGATCGCTGTGACGGGATCGGCCTGTCGGGACAGATGCACGGCCTGGTCGCGCTCGACGGCAGCGACGCCCCGCTCCGGCCGGCGATCCTGTGGAACGACGGACGCAGCCAGCCCCAGGTCGACGCGCTACTGGGCGAGGTCGGCGTCGCGCGGCTGGTCGAGCTCTCGGGCAATCGTCCACTCGCCGGTTTCACCGCGCCGAAGCTGCTGTGGCTCGCCGAGCACGAGCCGGAGCTGCGCGAGCGCATCCGCCGCATCATGTTGCCCAAGGACTACGTGCGGCTACGGCTCACTGGCGAGGCAGCGTGCGAGGTCACAGACGCGTCCGGAACGCTGCTGCTCGACGTCGAGCACCGGCGCTGGAGCGAGGAGCTGTGCGAGGTGTTCGGCGTCGACCTCGCGTGGCTGCCACCGGTCCACGAGTCGGCGGCCGTGGTCGGTCGCACCGGCGCGGGCGTCCCGGTCGCGGCCGGTGCAGGCGATCAGGCCGCCGGCGCCCTCGGCGTCGGCGTGGTCGATTCCACCGGCCCGGCGTCGCTGGTGCTCGGAACCTCAGGTGTGATCTTCGCGGCCCAGGACGCCTATGCCGCCGATCCCGAGGGCAGGCTCCACGAGTTCTGCCACGCGCTGCCGGGCCGCTGGCACGTGATGGGGGTGATCCTCGCTGCCGCGGGGGCCCTCGCCTGGCTGGACTCCGCGGTCGGGCACGGTGACGGCATCCCGGCGCTGCTGCAGGAGGCCGCCGCCTGGCCACCCGGCTGCGAGGGCCTGCTGTTCGCGCCCTACCTCTCGGGCGAGCGCACCCCTCACCCCGACTCCGATGTCCGCGGCGGCTTCGTCGGGCTCGGCCTGCGCCACGACCGCGGGGCGATGGTCCGTGCGGTGCTGGAGGGGGTCGCCCACGCGCTCCGAGACGGCCTCGACCTCATCAAGGAAACGAATCCCACCCACCCCGGGCCCGCGAGCGCGCGCATCTCCGGCGGCGGCGCCCGCTCGGAGCTGTGGTGCGAGATCCTGGCCGCGGTGCTCGACTTACCGCTCGAGCACACCGCCTCCGCGTCGGCCGGCGCCGCCTACGGCGCGGCCCTGCTCGGCGGCGTCGCGGGCGGCGTGTTCAGCGACCCAGGCGCCGCGGCGAGCGCCACCGTGCGCGTCACCGGGGAGGTCACGCCCGATCCCGCCCTGGTGGAGACCTACGCGGCCGAGCGCGAGCGCTACGAGGCGCTGTATCCGGCGCTCGCTCGGTTCAAGCCGGCGGCGGCGTCGTGGCGATGAGCACCCCGCGCGTCCTCGAGCGCCCCTCCGACGCGGCGCTCTCGGCCGCGCTCGGCGCGCTGCGCGACCGGCTCGGCTCCGACCGCGTGCTCACCGGCTCCGACGTCCTCGCCCAGCATGCCCACGACGAGTCGTTTCACCCGGCCGCCGCGCCCGATGCGGTCGTGCTGCCGCGCTCGATCGAGGAGGCGGCGCAGGTCGTGGAGGCGTGCGCCGCGGGCCGGGTGCCGATCGTCCCGTTCGGCGCGGGCACCTCGCTGGAGGGCCACGTCGCCGCGCTCGCGGGAGGGGTGTCGATCGACATGCGCGAGATGGCCTGGATCGGCCGCCCGTCGCTGGAGAACCTCGACGTCGTCGTGGGCGCCGGCGCGACCCGCCGCGCGCTCGACGCGCGGTTGCGTCCCGAGGGCGTCTTCTTCTCGGTCGACCCCGGCGCCGACGCGACGATCGGCGGCATGATCGCCACCGGCGCGTCGGGCACGACGACGGTGCGGTATGGCGCGATGCGCGAGAACGTGCTCGCGCTCACGATGATCGACGCCCGCGGCCGGATCGTCCGCACCCACTCGCGCGCCCGCAAGTCCTCGGCCGGTTACGACCTCACGCGGCTGATGATCGGCTCGGAGGGCACGCTCGGGCTGATCTGCGAGGCGACGCTGCGCTTGCATCCGATCCCCGAGGCGACCGCGGCGGCGCAATGCACGTTCGGGTCGATCGAGGACGCTGTGCACTGCGTGATGGCCGTCAGCCAGTACGGGATCCCGGTGGTCCGCATCGAGCTCGCCGACCAGCCGCAGATCGAGGCGATCAACCGCCACTTCGAGACCTCCTTCGCGGTCGCACCGACGCTGTTCCTCGAGTTCCAGGGCGGCAGTGAGGAGGAGGTGGCCGGGCAGGCGCGCGAGGTGGCCGAACTCGCCGCCGAGCACGGTGGCTCGGACTTCGCCTGGGCGGCCGACGAGTCCGAGCGGCGCCGCCTGTGGCATGCCCGCCACGGAGCGATGGAGGCGGCTCGCGCCCTGCGGGGTGGGCGGGGACCGTATGCGGCGCTCACCACCGACGTGTGCGTTCCGCTGTCGGCGCTCGCCGAATGCATCGTCGCCACTCAGGAGGACATCGTCCGCGAGGGACTGCTCGCCCCGATCGTCGGGCACGTCGGCGACGGCAACTTCCACACCTGCCTGATCCTCGACCCGAACGATCCCGAGGAGGTGGAGCGCGGCGAGGCGTTCCACGCACGGCTCGTGCGGCGAGCGCTCGCGCTGGAGGGGACCTGCACCGGCGAGCACGGCGTCGGCTACGGGAAGGCGAAGTTCCTCCGCGCCGAGCACGGCGACGCCGCCATCGAGATGATGCAGGCGATCAAGCGCGCGCTCGATCCCGAGGGGATCTTCAACCCGGGCAAGACCGTCTCCGCGGCCTGAGCCCGGGGCGGCACAGAGGCCTGGGCGGCATGCGCCGAGAACCCCGCGCCCGCGGGACTCCAGCCTGGCGAGCGACGAAAGTGCACCGACAGGACCACGAGATCGAGAGCGCGACCGCGCGACCACCCGGCCCGCCCGCCGGCGCCCCGGAGCGGGCGAACGCCACCACATGCGGCCGGCCGTCGCATTCGCGACAAAAGTGCACCGACAGGCCTACAAGATCGACCCCCGCCCGAAATTCGCCCCGCCCGAAGCCCGGCCGACGCTCAGACACATGGCTGTCTCCAACTGTGGTACGGTCACGTTCCGTGGGCGCCCGCCCAGGCGCGACCGACACGAGGAGAGGCCAATGCGCACCCGCCTGCTCACCTACCTGGCGATCGCCGCCGGCTGCCTGGCGATGTCGCCCGTGGCGGCATCCGCGAACCCGAACTACCCCGTGCTCTACAACGGGCTGCTCGGCTATGCCCACGCGCTCACGCCCGACGTGCCGGCGGCCGGATCCCAGTACGTCACCTGGAACACCTCGGCGGCTGCCGCCTCCTGCCATTCCGCGAGCCACCCCTATCCCGTCGTGCTGGTCGGCGGCACCTGGGCCAACCAGGCCGACGACTTCGCCGCGGTCTCGCCGCTGCTGGCCGACAACGGCTACTGCGTGTACACCGACAACCTGGGCCAGACGGACTACGGCGACTACCTCTCCCAGATCGGCGACATCCCCACCACGGCGACCCAACTGGTCACGGTCGTGAACAAGGTGCTCGCCGCGACCGGCGCGGCCAAGGTCGACCTGGTCGGCCACTCCCAGGGGGGTGGCGTGCTGCCGCGCTGGTACCTGAAGTACGACGGCGGCGCCTCGAAGGTCAGCGTGCTCGTCGGTCTCGCCCCGTCCAACCACGGCACGACGATCTCGGGGCTGCAGACCCTGCTCGACGACCTCGGCCTGGTCGGCGTCGCCGACCAGGGCCTGAACGCGGCCGGCTTCCCGGCGGCGACCGAGCAGGAGGTCGGCTCGCAGGTCAACACCGAGCTCGATCAGGGCGGGGACACCGTGCCCGGAGTGAGCTACACCACGATCGTCTCCCGCAACGACGAGGTGGTCACCCCCTACACGCACCAGTTCCTCACCGCGGGGCCTGGCGCGACGGTGCACAACATCCTGCTGCAGAGCGTCTGCCCCCTGGACCAGGGTGAGCACCTGTCGGTCGTCTATGACCACATCGCGCTCCGGGAGATGCTGAACGCGCTGGATCCCGCCACGGCGCAGGCGCCCGTCTGCTCGCCGGTGCTGCCGATCCAGGGCGGCTGACCGGACCCGCGCTGTGGTCGGTTTCATCGAAGCCCACAATGAGACCCACCAAAGCCGGCCAGAGGCAGGCGGTCAGCCGAGCACGAGGGCCACGTAGCCGTCCGCGATCTGCTCGGGCGTGAGCCGCCCCCGCGGGCGGTACCACTGCGCGGTGTGGTTGACCATGCCGAGCAGGGCGAGCAGCGGCAGCGGGCCTTCCGCTCCGGCCTCCTCGAGCACCGGCGCGATCAGCCGCTCGAACTGCTTGCGCGAGGCGCGCACCCCCCGCCAGCGCTCGCCCGACTCGATCTGGTGGCGCTCCTGCTGGAACACGAGCATGTGGTCGCGGTGGGTACAGACGTGGGCGACCCACAGCCGGACGAGCTCACGCAACCGCTCCCGTGCATCGAGGGCCGCGCCGCCGTCGCAGAGCGCCCGGGCCTGCGCCAGCAGCGGCTCCATCAGCTGGTCGCAGATCGCGCGCAGCAGCTGCTCCTTGGCGCCGAAGTAGTGGTACAGCGCGCCGGTCGCCAGCCCGGTCGCCTCCGCCAGCTGCGCCATCGTCGTCTGGTCGTACCCGCGGGTGGCGAACGCACGGGCGGCGGCGGCGACCAGCTCGTCCTGGCGGCGGTCGTAGCGCTCGCGCAGCGCCGGGCGCGTCGGTCTCGTCGCGGGCATCGCCGACCGCACTGTACCGAATCGCGATTCGAACTTCGAACAGTTATTCGGTAGGCTCCTGGGCCATGGACTTCGGATTCGACGACGAGACCGCGCTGCTGCAGCGCACCGTGCGCCAGTTCGCGCAAGAGGTGGTCGCCCCCGCCGCCGGGGAGCTCGACCGCACCCACTCCTTCCCCTACGAGATCGTCGCCCATATGGCCGAGCTCGGTTGGATGGGGATTCCCTTTCCCGAGGAGGTCGGCGGCGCCGGCGGCACGTCGCTGCAGTACGCGATCGCGGTCGAGGAGCTCACCCGCGCGGACTCGAGCGTGGCGATCACGATGTGCGCCCACACCTCGCTCGGCACCCAGCCGATCTACCTGTTCGGCAACCCCGAGCAGAAGCAGGAGTGGCTGCCGCGGCTGTGCGCGGGAGAGATCCTCGGTGCGTTCGGGCTGACCGAGCCGGAGGCGGGCTCCGACGCCGGCAACGTCCGCACCCGGGCGCGGCTCGATGGTTCCGACTGGGTGATCGACGGCGCCAAGCAGTTCATCACCAACGCCGGCACCGAGATCTCGGGGGTGGTGTGCATCACCGCGCGAACCGACTCCGATCCCACCACCCCGCGCCAGCAACCCGAGATCTCCAACCTCATCGTCCCGAGCGGCACGCCCGGCTACGAGCCCGGCGAGCCGTACCGCAAGATGGGCTGGAACGCCTCGGACACCCGACCGCTGTCGTTCGCCGACTGCCGCGTGGGCGAGGAGAACCTGCTCGGTCCCCGCGGGGCGGGCTTCAAGCAGTTCCTGCAGGTGCTCGACATCGGTCGCATCGGCGTCGCCGCGATGGGCGTCGGACTCGCCCAGGGTGCGCTCGACGAGGCGCTCGCCTACGCCAAGGAACGCCGCGCCTTCGGGCGCCCGATCGCCAAGTTCCAGACGATCCAGGCCAAGCTCGCCGACATCGCGACCGAGATCGAGGCCGCGCGACTGCTCACCTACCGGGCGGCCTGGCTGAAGGATCAGGGCAAGCAGTTCGGACTCACCGCCGCCCAGGCGAAGCTCAAGACCGGCCGGCTGGCGGTCCGCGCAACCGAGGAGGCGGTCCAGATCCACGGCGGCTACGGGTTCATCGAGGAATATCCGGTCTGCCGCTTCTACCGCGACGCGAAGATCCTCACCATCGGCGAGGGGACCGACGAGGTCCAGCAGATGGTGATCGCACGGGCGCTCGGAGCCTGAGGGCGCGCGTGTTCGACGCGGTCCTGATCGCCAATCGCGGCGAGATCGCCCGGCGCGTGATCCGGACGCTCGACCATCTCGGGATCGCCTCGGTCGCCATCTACACCGACGCCGACAGCGCCTGCCCGCACGTCAGGGAGGCGACCGTCGCCGTGAGGGTGCCGAGCTACCTCGACCTCGACGCGATCATCGCCGCCGCCACCTCCAGCCCGCATCCGGCACAGGCCCTGCATCCCGGCTACGGCTTCCTGTCGGAGAACCCGGAGCTGAGCCGGGCATGCGCGCGGGCTGGGATCGCGTTCGTCGGCCCGCCCGCCGAGGCGGTCGCGCTGATGGGCGACAAGCTCGCGGCCAAGCAGGCCGCGACCGAGGCCGGCGTGCCGACGGTCGAGACGTTCTCCGAGCAGGAGGCGCGGGAGGCCGGCGGCGACGTCTACCCGTTGCTCGTCAAGGCCGCGGCGGGTGGTGGCGGACGCGGCATGCGCGTCGTCGACGATCCCTCCGGGCTCGATGCGGCCTTACAGTCCGCGCGGCGCGAGGCCCAGGCCGGCTTCGGCGACGATCGCGTGTTCATCGAGCGCTTCGTGCCGCGCGCCCGCCATCTCGAGGTGCAGGTGATCGCCGACACACACGACACCGTGCTGCACCTCGGCGAGCGGGAGTGCTCGCTCCAGCGCCGCCACCAGAAGGTGATCGAGGAGGCCCCCTCCCCCGTCGTCTCGCCCTCGCTGCGCGCCCGCCTCGGCGCCGAGGCGGTGTCGCTCGCCGCCGCGGCCGGCTACGTCGGTGCGGGCACGGTCGAGTTCATCGCCGATGCGACCGACCCCGGGCGCCATTGGTTCCTGGAGATGAACGCGCGGCTCCAGGTCGAGCACCCGGTCACCGAGCTCGTCACGGGTCTCGATCTCGTCGAGCTCCAGCTCCGGGTCGCCGCCGGCCAACCGCTCGGGCTGGTCCAGGACGAGATCGCGCTGCGCGGCCACGCCGTCGAGGCCCGGGTCACCGCCGAGGACCCCGACCGCGGCTTCCTGCCGACGGCCGGGCGGGTGCTCTCCTACGTCCGCCCGGATACACGACGCTTCCCTCAGGTCCGCGTCGACGACGCGATCGAGACCGGCACCGTGATCGACACCGACTACGACTCGCTGATGGCCAAGGTGATCGCACACGGCGAGGACCGTGCGTCGGCGCTGCGCAGCCTCGAGCGCGCGCTCGCCCAGACCACGATCCTCGGGGTGACGACGTCGGTGGGCTATCTGCGGCAGCTCATCACCCGACCCGAGGTGATCGCGGGCGAGCTCGACACCGGCCTGGTCGAGCGGCTGGGGCCGCTCGCGGGCCCGATGGATGCAGCCGGAGTGGCCACTGCGGCCGGGATGCTGCTCGTGGCCGATGGGGCCGCCGACGCGGCACTCGACGGAGACCCGTTCGGCCGGCGCGACGGCTGGCGGCTGGGCGGGCGGCGGGCCGGATCGCACTGGCGACTGGCCGTGGGCGCCGGCGGCGAGCCCCAGGAGGTCGACGTCCCTGCCGAATGGGCGGCGATGGCCCACCGGACCGCGCCCGGGCGCTTTGCGGTCGACGGCCGCGGTGAATGGCACCTCGCCGCCGACGAGGATGGCTGGTGGATCGGCCACGGCGGCAACGCCTGGCCGGTGCGCGCAGTCACCGCCGCAAAAAGCGCCGGCGGCGCGGTCGACGGCCAGCTGCGCGCGCCGATGCCCGGCCACGTCCTTCAGGTGATGGCCGCGGTCGGCGACGCGGTCGCCGGCGGCGACCCGATCGTGGTGATCGAATCGATGAAGATGGAGCTCACGCTCTCGGCGCCGGCCGACGGGACGCTCGCCGAGCTCACCGTCGCCGCCGGCGATGCGGTCATCTCCGATCAGCCGCTCGCTCGCATCGACAGCGACCAGCCCGAAACATGACCGTCCTCCACAGCATCGCCAACCCCGGATCCGAGGAGTACCGGGCCAACCTCGAGGCCAACCGTGCGCTCGTCGAGGACCTCCGCGCGACGCAGGCGCGGCTGGCGCTCGGCGGCGGCGAGCGCGCGCGCGAGCGCCACGTCGGCCGCGGCAAGCTGCTGCCGCGGGACCGAGTTGACCGGCTGCTCGATCCCGGCGCGCCGTTCCTCGAGCTCTCGCCGCTGGCGGCGCTCGGCCTCTACGACGACGACTCCCCCGGGGCGGGCATCATCACCGGGATCGGGCGCGTGTCGGGCCGGGAATGCGTCATCGTCGCCAACGACGCGACCGTCAAGGGCGGGACCTACTACCCGATGACGGTCAAGAAGCACCTGCGGGCGCAGGAGGTCGCGCTGCACAACCGGCTTCCCTGCATCTACCTGGTCGATTCCGGCGGCGCGTTCCTGCCCGAGCAGGCCGACGTGTTCCCCGACCGCGAGCACTTCGGGCGGATCTTCTTCAACCAGGCGACGATGTCCGCCCAGGGAATTCCCCAGATCGCGGCCGTGCTCGGCTCGTGCACCGCCGGTGGCGCGTACGTCCCGGCGATGAGCGACGAGACCGTGATCGTGCGCGGCCAGGGCACGATTTTCCTCGGCGGGCCGCCGCTGGTGAAGGCGGCGACCGGCGAGACGGTGAGCGCCGAGGATCTCGGGGGCGGTGAGCTGCACGCGCGCCGGTCGGGGGTGGTCGATCACCTCGCCGACGACGACGGGCACGCGCTGGAGATCGTCCGGGAGATCGTCGCCACGCTGGCGGGTGGGCGGGGTTCGAATTCGGTGCCCTGGGAGCGGATCGCGACCCAGCCGCCCGCGGTCGACCCCGAGCAGCTGCTCGGCGTCGTGTCGGCCGACCTGCGCCGGCCCTACGACGTGCGGGAGGTGATCGCGCGGATCGTCGACGGCTCCCGGCTGCATGAGTTCAAGGAGCTGTACGGGTCGACGCTCGTCACCGGCATGGCCCACATCCACGGCCATCCGGTCGGGATCCTCGCGAACAACGGCATCCTGTTCTCCGAGTCCGCGCTGAAGGGCGCGCATTTCATCGAGCTCTGCGACCAGCGCCGGATCCCGCTCGTGTTCCTGCAGAACATCACCGGCTTCATGGTCGGACGCGACTACGAGGCGGGCGGTATCGCCAAGCACGGCGCCAAGCTGGTCACCGCCGTCTCCACCGCGCGCGTGCCGAAGCTCACCGTGATCCTCGGCGGCTCGTTCGGCGCGGGCAACTACGGGATGTGCGGCCGGGCGTTCTCACCACGCATGCTCTGGATGTGGCCGGGCGCGCGGATCTCGGTGATGGGCGGCGAGCAGGCGGCGACCGTGATGCGAGAGGTCGGGCAGGAGGAGACCGGCGCGCAGCTGCGAGAGCAATACGAGGAGCAGGGCCGCCCCTACTACGCGACCGCCCGGCTGTGGGACGACGGCGTCATCGACCCGCGCGAGACACGCGACGTGCTCGGGCTCGCTCTGTCCGCCGCCGCCAACGCGCCGCTGCCGGACGTCCGCTACGGCGTCTTCCGGATGTAGCGCTCCCAGGAGCCGGAGCGTCGAGCCGGCAGGCGTCTATGCACCGGCGCCCGCACCCTCCGTCGCCGTCCCCGCGCCGTCCGCGGCCGGCGCCCCGCCCCCGGATCGGGCTGCGGAGGCCTCGAAGTCCTTGCCGCGGATGAGCACCAGCGTCAACCCCGCCGCGGCAAACGAGACGAGCGCACCGACCAGGAACACCTGGTTCAGACCGGCCGTGAATCCGGCGTGCACCGCATGCACAGCCGCCGCCCGAGCGGCGGCGGGCACGCGGCCGAAGCCGCTCGAGGCACCGCCGCCCTGGGACACGGCGTGCGCAAGCGAGCGCGCCAGCGCCGGACTCACCCCGTGGGCGGCGCGCAGCAGCGAGACGATGTGCGTGGTGACCGTGTGGGTGAATAGGGCGCCCAGCCCCGCGATCCCGGTCGCGATGCCGACCTGACGGAACGTCGAGTTGATCCCCGATGCCATGCCCGCGCGGTCCGGCGTCACGACGCCGATCGCCGTCGAGGCGAGCGGCGGATTGATCAGCCCGACCCCGGCGCCACCGATGATGAAGCCGGGGATCAGGTGCTCCCAGCCACTTCCGCTGCTGAGCCCGCGCATCAGCAGCAGGCCGACTCCGGTGAGCGCGAGCCCCGGTGCGATCAGGAGGCGGATCGGCACGCGTGCGGTGAGCCGCCCGGCGATCGTCGAGGTGAGCAGGATCCCGCCGGACAGCGTCAGGAAGCGCAGACCGGTCTGGAACGCCGAGTAGCCGAGGATGTCCTGCAGATACAGGGTGAGGTACAGGAACAACGCGAAGAATCCGCCCGACAGGGCGAACGCCGCAATCGCCCCCCCGGTGAACGTCGGTTTGCGGAACAGGCTGAGATCGAACATCGCCCGGTCCCGCTGCAGAAGCTCGGCGAGCAGGAACAGCACCATGCCGGCGCCGGCGGCGGCGAGCAGGACGAGGATGTACGTCGAGCCCCAGCCCTTCTGGTTGGCCTTGATCAGCGCGAGCACGAGCGCTCCCAGCGCCCCGCTGAAGGTGAGCACCCCGATCGGGTCGACGCGGTGATGACCGGGCTGGCGGGACTCCTCGATGCGCAGCTGAGTCAGGAACAGCGCGACGATGCCGATCGGGACGTTGACGAGGAAGATCCAGCGCCAGCTCAGACCGCTGGTGAGCGCGCCGCCGACGACCGGGCCGATCGCCACCGCCAGGCCGGTGATCGCTCCCCAGATACCGAACGCGGTGCCCCGCTCACGGCCCTGGAAGGCGCTGCCGAGCAGCGCGAGCGAGGTGGAGAACATCGCCGCCCCGCCGATTCCCTGGGCTCCGCGGAACAGGTTGAGCATGAGCGGCGATTGCGCGAGGCCCGACCCGAGCGAGCTGACGGTGAAGACGACGAGCCCGATCGTGAACATCCGACGCCGGCCGAAGAGATCGGCGAGCGAGCCGGTCGTGAGCAGCAGCGCGGCGAGCACGAGCGAGTACGCGTCGATCACCCACTGCAGGTCGGAGAAGTCGGCGTGCAGCGAGGACTGGATGTCCGGCAGCGCGACGTTGACGATCGTCACGTCGAGCAGCAGCATGAACGTGCCAGTACACACCGCGATCAATGTCCACCACTCACGATCCATTCCCACCGCTTTCGTTCTGGACCGGGCTTGAGGAGAGGCT
>DASXZK010000002.1:0-1654 GCA_036501965.1 Solirubrobacteraceae bacterium | reverse complement strand
GATCAGGGTTCACCCTGCGACGCTAGGCGCGGTGCCGGTCCAGGATGTCGGCGACCAGCCCGTCGACGAAGCTCCGCGGGATCGGCGCTCCCGTCAGCGCGCGGTAGACGATCGGGCCGCTCATCGCGTCGAGGGCGGCATCGACATCGAGCGCTGCCGGCAGTTCCCCGGCGGCAATCCCGCGCTTGAGCATCTCCCGCTCCCGCTCGCGCTGCGGGTCGAGGTAGCGGTGGTGAAAGACACCGGCCATCTCGGCGTCGTGCTGAGCCTCGCCGAGCAGGGCGAGCAGCACCTTCCCGGCCGGCTCCCTGGTCAGGAACCGCGCGAGGACCCGTAGGTAGCGGCGCGTGTCATCGATCGCCGAGCCCGTGTCCGGGACGACCAGCTGACGGCTCGCGTCGTCGACCAGGGTGTCGAGCAGCACGTCGACCTTGGAGGGCCACCAGCGGTAGATCGTCTGCTTGGCGACGCCGGCGCGTGCCGCGATCCCCTCGATCGTGACGCCGCCGAAGCCGCGCTCGACGAGCAGGTCGTCGGCGGCGTGCAGCACCGCGAGGCGCGCATTCTCGTCCCGCCGGTGCGGAGCGCGTCCCTTGGCAGGGCGTGTCTCAGCTGACATCTCGGCGCCTATCGTAGCGCAACGCGGCGTCTCGTCACATCTATAAGAGACGCAACGGTGCGTCTTGTCAAGACGCACCGTTGCGTCTACAGTGGTGACCTATGAGGAAGCAGTTGGCCGACCCTGGTCGAGGACATCCTGGGCGGACCTACGCTGACAACTGACACGGGAGCCTGACGCCACCATGACAACACTCACCACCGCACCGCTTGCCCCGCTGCTGGACCGTATGTTCGCCGAGGCGGAAGCACCGGCCTCGCCTCAGGTGAGAGCCGCCCTCGCGCAGCTCACGCCGGAGGAGCGCCGCCGGCTGAGCGCAAGCACGGACGAGGCCGACTACCGCAAGTTCTACGGTCTGGCGAGGGAGGACTACCTGGCCGTCTCACGCGACACCGCCAGGCTGCTGTACATGCTCGTGCGCGCCGCCGGCGCGCGCTCGATCGTCGAGTTCGGCACCTCCTTCGGTGTATCCACCCTGCATCTCGCGGCCGGGCTCAGGGACAACGGCGGCGGGCGGATCATCACCACCGAGTTCGAGCCATCCAAGGCCGCGCGGGCGCGGGAGAACTTCACCGCAGGCGGACTGGCCGATCTCATCGAGCTGCGGCAGGGGGACGCGCTGCAGACCCTCGCCCGCGACCTGCCCGGCCGGATCGACCTCGTGCTGCTCGACGGCGCCAAGGGCCTCTACCCACCCGTCCTGGCGCTCCTCGAAGAACACCTGAAGCCCGGCGCGCTCATCGTTGCCGACAACGCCGACCGGAGCCCGGACTACCTGCGACGCGTCCGGTCCGCCGCCGACGGGTACACCTCGGTGCCGTTCGCCGAAGACGTCGAGCTCTCGATGCGCACCGGCTAACTCGCCGGCCGCATCTCACGTTCGGCATGCTGGGGGCGTCTTCCCGATGAGGAAGGGCATGGTGATGAAGCAGCCGTTCGAGCAGGTCGTGGAGCAGCACGGCGGGACAGTGCTGCGGGTATGCCGGGTCGTCCTCGGCGTCCATGACGCCGAGGACGCGTGGTCGGAGACCTTCC
>DASXZK010000001.1:0-4099 GCA_036501965.1 Solirubrobacteraceae bacterium | reverse complement strand
GCTCGTCGTTGCTGGGGCCGGCTCCGGCGTCTAGCACAGGGTTCGCGTCTGGCACAGGGTTCGTGTCTGGCACAGCGGTTCGCGGTCGACCGATCCCCTTTATGCGGCGCGATCCTCAGCCGAAGCGACGGCCACCAGCGGTGCCTCGTCGGGCTCGATCTCCTTGTCGTGCTCGATCTCCTTGACCAGATCACGGCTGAGTCCGAGCGCTTCGTAGACCTTGCTCTCGATTTCGGCCGCCATCTCGGGATGCTCGTCCAGGAATGCCTTCGCGTTGCCACGACCCTGGCCCAGTCGCTCGTCCCCGTAGGAGAAGAACGATCCCGACTTGGTGACGATGTTGTGCTCGATCCCGTAATCCAGCAGGCAGCCCGAGGTCGAGATTCCCCTGCCGAACTCGATGTCGAACTCGGCCTGCTTGAAGGGCGCGGCAACCTTGTTCTTGACGACCTTGACCCGCACCCGGTTGCCGACCGCCTCGGTGCCGTCCTTGAGCGTCTCGATCCGGCGGATGTCGAGCCGCTGGGAGGCATAGAACTTCAGCGCACGACCACCCGGCTGGGTCTCGGGGGAACCGAACATCACGCCGACCTTCTCGCGGATCTGGTTGGTGAACACACACAGCGTCTGGGAGCGGTTCAGGTTGCCGGTCAGCTTGCGCATGGCCTGGGACATCATCCGCGCCTGTACGCCGACCGTCTGGTCGCCCATCTGTCCCTCCAGCTCGGCGCGGGGCGTCAGCGCCGCGACCGAGTCAACCGACACCAGGTCCACCGCGCCCGAGCGGATCAGCATGTCGACGATCTCCAGCGCCTGCTCGCCGTAGTCGGGCTGGGACACCAGCAGCTCATCGATGTCGACGCCGATCTGCTGCGCGTACAGCGGGTCCATCGCGTGCTCGGCGTCCACGAACGCGCACACGCCACCGAGCTTCTGGGCCTCGGCGATCAAGTGATAGACGAGCGTCGTCTTGCCCGAGGACTCGGGTCCGAAGATCTCGACGATGCGCCCGCGGGGAACGCCACCAATGCCCAGCGCCAGGTCCAGGGACAGCGCCCCGGTGGGGATCGCGTCCACGGCCACGCGCGCGCCCGGGTCACCCATCCGCATCACGGCCCCCTTGCCGAACTGACGCTCGATCTGGGTAAGGGCGCCCTGCAGGGCAGCCTGCCGCTTGGCGTCGGACTTGCGGTCAGACGCGCCGTTTGCTCCTTTTTCGTTCTCGCTCATGCTCGCTTCGGCTCCTTGTCTGATGCGCGTTGAACCCATCACGTTAAGACGGGCGGCGGACAGAACGACACGCTAGACGCGGGCCCTGAAACGGAACAAGGCCTATTCGTGCCGGGGGTGCAAAGAATGTGTGCCAATCCTGTATCAAGGGTCGGACGGGCTGGCCTGGGCCGAGGGATGCGGGACGCGACGGACGGGTCGGGCCTGGGCGCGGGGGGCGGGTCAGACGGACCGGCCTGGGCGCGGGTGTGGGGAGCGGGCCGGACGGACGGGTCGCGCCTGGGCTGTGGGACGCGACGGACGGGTCGGGCCTGGGGTGCGGGCCAGACAGGCGCCCCCGGATGAAGCGACGCATGCCGGGCCAGACGGGCGCCCCCGGCCGGCGGTGCGCCAGACCACCTGCAAAATGAGACAAACCAGCGCCGCGCCCGGCGGTTTGCCTCGTTTTGCATGACAGGAGGCTGTCGCAAAACGTTTGGTGAGTAAGGCGGGGATCGGAGTGCGTGACGATGGCCAGGTGAGCTTGTGCGCGGTTGGGGTGCGAGCCTCGCCGGTGCCGATGCGCCGGCCGTCGGTGGCCGGCGGTGGTCCCGTCTGCAGGTGGCCTCCAGCCCCGGGGTCTCGGCCGGGGTGTCAGCGTTGGGGAGGGGGCGCGGTCGGCTGTGCGTCAGGCGAGTTGCGCGGCGTGGTGCTGGTAGAGCTTGAGCATGTTGCCGGCGAGGTTGATGAACGCCCATTCGCTGCGGACGGCGTTCAGCCCGCGGCGGCGGAAGCGGCGGATCTGGCGGTTGTGTTTGCGGTCGCCGAAGACGGGTTCGATCAGGCAGGAGCGCTGCTTGTAGGCGGCGGCGCCTTGGGGGGTGCGGAGCAGGTGTTCCATCTCCTCGGTTGCGGTAAGGCCGGGGGGTGGCGGACCGTCGGTGTGGCCGAGTTCGCGGGCGGCGCGGCGTTGTTTGTGATCTTTGGTTGTGGCGATCAGCCGGTCGTGGCCGGGGGCGGTGAGGTTGTGCTCTGAGCAGTAGCCGGCGTCGGCGAGCTCGAGCTCGACCTCGGCCGTGATCCCGGCGGCGGTAAGCGTCTGGGTGAGCTTGTCGTTCATCGGTTCATAGAGCTGGATGTCACCGGCGTTCTGGCTGACCTCGCAGGCGAGCACGATCTGCTTGGGGTTGACGATCGCCTGGGCGTTGTAGCCCTGCACCCAGCCGTCCTTGGTGGTCATGATCCGGCTCTCAGGATCGGTGATGTTCGCCCGGCCGGCCACGGCGTGAGCTTCCTCGGCTGCCGTGCGGGCCGCCGCGAGCCTGGTCTCGGCCCGGCGTAGCGTCTCGGTCGCTGCCCGGATCCGGCATGCGAAGGGCGGGCCCTTGGGCGTCTGGCCGGGCGCCGCTGCGGCGAGCTTCGCCGCTCGCGCGGCCTGCATCTGCTCAACACGCTCGCGCGCGACGCGGTGCTCGATCTCCGCACGCGCGAGCACGACGAGCGGTTGCTTGCTGGGCTTGCGACCGGTCATCTGACGTCCCTGCTCGGCCTGCTCGGCCGCGGCGTGCGCCTGGCGGGCCGCCTGCGCCTGCGCGGCGGCGTCCTCGGCCTCGACCATCGCCAGCGCCGCCTGCAACCTGACCAAGCGACCGGCCGGCGAGGAGATCTCAGCGACCGGCTCGACGCCCGGTAAGGCATCGGTCCCGGCGGTCGCGGGCTGCTCATCGTGCTCGCCGGTGAGGGCCATCAGTTTCGCAACCTCCCGCCGGATCCAGGCACCGTCACGATTCCGCGCAAGCGACGCGTCCGCGGCGATCTTCGTCCCGTCCAACGCGACCACCGAGAGATCCGCCAACCCGGCCGCCGCGCACAACCGCAACCCCTCCACGAACAACCCCTCCAGCGCCCGCTCGTGCTCGACCACGAACCGGGCGATCGTCGCGTGATCAGGCACCAACCCCCCACAGATCACCCGAAACGCCGCATCGGTCCGGCACGACGCCTCGATCCGCCGGCTCGAACGGATCCCACAGCAGTACGCGTAGAGCAACAACACGACCATCATCTCCGGCTCATACGGCGGGCGACCCGGACAACCACCCGGACGACGATGCAGAGCGGTCGTGTTCAACCGCTTGACCAGATCGAGCACGAACCACGCCAGATGCCCCTCATCCAGCCATTCCCGCATCGAGACCGGCAACAAGAACAACTGATCCCGCGCCGGGCACAGATACGACCGCGTCGCGCCAGCCGACCCACCACCAACCCCAGCAGCCTCGCCTTCCGCCGCCTCACCAGTCATCATCCAACATCACCTCCTGACGCAGGCCCCGGCTGCTCCACTCAGCCGTAAAAGCCCTGCTCAGGAGGTACTTTTACCAAACGAACCGGACAGATCCAGGGCACTCGCGGACTGTCACATTCCACAACCCGCGCCCCGAACGCACCGGGTTTCGCGACAGCCTCACAGTCATGCAGTTCGTGACACGGTGAGGTCGGGGCGCACGGTTTGTCGCGATATGCACGGCCAGCGGCGCCGCCCCGCGCGACACCGCGCCAGCCCATGCCGCGCGACACCGCGCCAGGCCACGCCGCGCGACACCGCGCCCAGGCCGCGCCAGCCCACGCCGCGCGACACCGCGCCCAGGCCGCGCCGGCCCACGCCGCGCGACACCGCGCCAGGCCACGCCAGCCCACACCGCGCGACACCGCGCCACGCCACGCCAGGCCGCGCCGCGCGACACCGCGCCACGCCACGCCGGGCCACGGCGCGCGACACCGCGCCAGGCCACGCCGGGCCGCGCCGCGCCGCGCGACACCGCGCCACGCCACGCCGCGCGACGCCACGCCCTGCCGGCCCCAACTAGGCGCTGAGCGCCTCGGCCTG